>NZ_JACSRD010000082.1 GCF_014879935.1 Prosthecobacter sp. | reverse complement strand
CGGCGGAGGCATCGTCATCGGCGGCGGCAACAACTCCGTCCAAAACCCGTCGGCAACCCCGGCGAATCTCGTGATTGGAGAGACCTACCACTACCGGCTGAAGCTGACCGACGGCGTCGGTGTCAGTTATTACGGACCCGATGCCACCTTCACCACCGTCACACCCGTCGAGGCCTGGCGTCAGAACTACTTCGGCACGACCGCCAATGAGGGCCAGGCCGCCGATTTGGAGACACCGGCGCACGACCACATGCCCAACCTGTTGAAATACGCTTTGGGCCTCGATCCGCGCCAGCCAGCCGCCCCGCCCACGATGGCCGTCGTCGGAGACCCCGGCGACGAGCGTCTCAGCATCACCTTCAGCCGTTTGATCGCCGCCAAGGACGTCGCCTTCGAGGTCCAGGCCGCGAACAGCCTCGACGGCCCCTGGACGACCATCTCCGCCGCATCCCCAGGCGGCTCGTTCTTCGGCACTGCTCAGGTCACTCAAACCGGCATAGGCCTCGTGTTACCCGGTCCCCCCTACCCGACAGGCACCGACGTTTTCCAAGTCCGCGACACCGTCACCATCGGTTCCGTGCCCAGCCGATTCCTCCGGCTGCGGGTGACACGCTGAGGCCCATTTCCCGCCCCTTTCACACGGCTGACCGGGGTGAAAATCCCGGTTGCAATCCCGGGCGCGGCCTGCATTATCCCCGCCCCTCGCGAGTCCCCCCTCAATTCGCCGTTGGTCTCCGTGCCTGTCTCCCCTTGGGAAGCGCAGGATTCTCGCCCGGAGGTAACCCGGCCATATCACACATCCCATGTCAGTACGTCTTGCTCGATTCGAGATGCCGAACCGCCTCGTCAAAAATGAGGCCACGGCAACTGAAACCTTTGCACAGTTCGTCGCCGAGCCTTTCGACAAAGGTTACGGCCACACGATTGGCAACTCCCTCCGCCGCGTCCTGCTTTCCTCCCTGGAAGGCGCGGCCATCACCTCCGTGAAGATCCGCGGCGCGGAACACGAGTTCACCACGCTCCCTGGCGTGCTGGAAGACGTGGTCCAGATCGTCCTGAACCTCAAGAAGGTCCGCTTCAAGCACAACAGCGAGAACAAGGAAGCCCGCCTGCTCTCCATCTTCGTGGACAAGGAAGGCGCCGTCACCGCCGGTGACATCAAGGAAGACAACCACTACGAAGTCATCAACAAGGACCAGGTCATCTGCCATCTGGACCGCAAGACCAAGTTCGAGTGCGAGTTCGAAGTCCGCGTCGGCCGCGGGTTCTCCACCTGGGAGGAAAACAAGCGCCCTGACACCCCCATCGGCGTCATCCCGATCGATTCCATCTACTCCCCCGTCACCCGCGTGAAGTACGCGGTCGAAAACACCCGCGTCGGCCAGAACACCGACTATGACAAGCTGGTGCTCGACATCTGGACCGACGGCCGCATCACCCCGCAGGACGCCCTGCTGCAATCCGCCGCCATCCTGCGCCACCACCTCGACGTCTTCGTCAACTACGACGACAAGGCCATCGAGTTCGAGGCCGCGCCAGAGGCCCAGAGCGAGGAAAACAGCGAGCTGCGCAAGCTCCTGAACATGAGCGTCAACGAGATCGAGCTCTCCGTCCGTGCCGCCAACTGCCTCAACAACGCCAACATCACCACCGTCGGCCAGCTGGCCATGAAGACGGAAGGCGAGATGCTGCGCTACCGCAACTTCGGCAAGAAGTCCCTCACCGAGATCAAGGAAAAGCTCGCCGAGCTTGGCCTGTCCCTCGGCATGAAGTTCGACCCCGCGCTGCTTGAAGCCACCCCTGGCGGTGTCTCCCTGCTCGCCCGCAGCAGCATGATCAGCGACGACGATGAAGAAGCCGACGCCCTCGACTTCTCCAAGCTCGTGGACAGCCACCTGCCGGACGCCGACGACGAGGACGAGTAATCAATCAAAGGAAAGAGAAAGACCACTTAGGACATGAAACACGGAAGAAAAATCGTCAAACTTCAGCGCAAGCAGGACCACCGCGACGCGCTGCTCATGAATCTCACCTGCTCCCTCATCGAGCATCGGCGCATCCGCACCACGCTCGCCAAGGCCAAGGCCCTCCGCCCCTTCGCGGAGAAGCTCGTCACCCTCGGCAAGCGCGGCACCCTGCATGCCCGCCGCACCGCCCTCTCCACCCTCCGTCACAAGGACATGGTGAAGAAGCTGTTCGAAGAGATCGCAGTCGCCTCCAAGGACCGCGTCGGTGGCTACACCCGCATCACCAAGCTCGGGCAGCGTCGCACCGACTCCGCCCCGATGGCCTACATTGAGTGGGTGGACGCCTTCGTGCCCAAGGCCGCTGAAGCTCCAGCCGCCGAGGCCGCTGCCGAACCGGCCGCCGAAGAAGCAGCCGCTCCAAAGAAAAAGGCCCCTGCCAAGAAGAAAGCCGCTGCCAAAAAGGCCGCAGCTGCTGAATAAGCAGGCCTCCATCTGAGAACTCATCCCGCGCGGGAGTCGAAAGACTCCCGCGCTTTTTTGTGCTGGTCAGCCCATGCAAGCTCGCTTTGCGAGACATGGCCGGCCTGGATTCCGCCTCCCAGACAAAAGATCCTCTCGCGCATTGAAAGCGCTTCAATCGGTCGTCTGGCCCGCCGCACCTCAAACATTGCGACAGAGAAGAGCCATTCTCCTCCACAGCCGTGCTAACGCTGTAGCACCCCCTGCTTGCGGAACCACTCCCGCACGAGCCGGAACACCTCGTCCCGCATTGTCTGATCGATCGGATGCCCCTGGCCGTCGGCGATGAGCCGGTCGTTCGGCACCTGGTTGCCATCGAGCACCTGTTTGAGTGACGCTGACTGCTCTGGACGCACAGTCGTGTCGTTCGCGCCATGCAGCATCAGAAACGGGGTGCGGATTCTCTCCGCGGCCTTCGTCGAAGGCGCGGCATACCCTTCCTGGGACGAAATGCCGCTGCCCGTGATCGCTGCTGCTTTCAGCAATCCCGGTTCAGTTGCCGCGAGCCCGATAGTGACGAAACCACCCATGCTGTGGCCATAGGCCGCGATGCGGGTGCCATCGACCTCCGGCATGCTGCGCAGAATATCGAGGCAGGTCTTCGCACGGCGGAGATTCTCCGCGCTGGCACCGAACTGCGCGCGATCCCCCGCGATGCCTGCATGCGTGTAATTCGGCGCGATGCACACCATGCCCCACTGGACCATCTCACGAGCCTTCATGCCACCAAAACCCTGCGCATTGCCACCCATGCCGTGGCTGATGAGGACGGCTGGAAAAGGCCCCTTCCCTTCCGGCTTCATGAAAATGCCATCCATCGTGAAATCACCGTCGCGATAGGTCCAGCGTTCACCATCGAGCTGAAATCCCGTCATCGCCGCACTCGCTTTGTTTGGCGCGCTTGTTTGCGGCGGCGGCGTTTGAAACGCTTCGTGTTCATCCCGTGTCAGCATGCCATCGCCATTTTTGTCGAGGCGCTGGAACAGTGTTGCAGGTCCGCTGAACTCCTCCCGGCTCACCTTCCCGTCCTGATTCTTGTCATCACGACCGGTGATTGCCTGCCACGGAATCCCGGCACGACGCGCGGCACCCGGTTGTGGCATGCCTTTGCGCGGATCACGTGCCGTCATCGCGGGATCGGCCGTGCTCTCGGTGCTGAGCGCCTCGACCTTGTCCGAGGCCTTCTTGAGCCGTTCGTCAAAGAATGCCGCAACCATGGCGTCCATGTCTTGGCCTGCGAAGCCCGGTCCGCCGTGACCTGCGCCGTGAATCGTGTGAAAGCGGGCGCTGGCACCGGTCTTCTTGAGCGCTTCAAACAAGAGCTGGCTCTGATTGATCGGCACGGTGGGGTCTTTGTCGCCATGCACGATGAGAAACGGCGGGTCGTCCTTGCTCGCATAGGTGATCGGATTCACACGGGCAGCCTTGTCCTTGTTCTGCATCACCGTGCCGCCGAGCAGCTTCGCCTCGGGCGAGGAATCCGTCGCGTGGCTCTCATACCCCGGCGTGGTGACGAACACGGTGAGATCACTCGGCCCGTAAAAGTCGCACACGGACTGCACACGGCTCGATTGGTCGAGATTCGCGCCCACATCGAACTCCTTCACGTCACCGCTTGTGCCGATCAGTGCCACCAGATGCCCGCCGGCCGAACTGCCCCACACGCCGAAGCGTTTCGGGTCGAGGCCATAGTCTTTCGCATGCGCCCGCAGCCAGCGGATGGCCGCCTTGCAGTCCTCAATCTGAGCCGGGAACGTCGCATGGCCGCTGAGGCGGTAATTGATGCTCGCCACCGCGTAGCCGCGCTCGACGTAGCCACTGCGCAGCGGCGGACAGCCGTCCTTGCTGCCCGCCTGCCAGCCACCTCCGTGCACCCAGATGAGCAGCGGCAGAGGCTCCCCAGCCTTCTCCGGCAGATGGAGATCGAGTTTGTGTCTTTCGTGGCCGCCTTCGACGTAAACCAGATCGCGATGGCTCTTCACGCCGGCATTCTGAGCCAGGGCACTGACAGCAAGCACAAGGAAAACAAACGCAGACTTCATGCGGCATGAATGCGTGGCGTGAGGCAAAGTTGCGTGCCTTGCTCAAGGTTTCTTCACCAGCGCCCGCACCTCCGCCGCACCGATCGCCTGATGAAAGATGATCTGCGTGCCGAGTTGCTGCGTGGTGGACGTCTCGCCCTTTTTCCGCCTCACCGGCAGCGGTTCCTCGACCACGGTCTGGATCTCCGACACGTGACCGACGCAGTTGCCAAACTGGTCGATGATGGCCGAGCCGCTGGAACCCGGCGCCCAGTCCGTCGTGGTCTCCAGCCACACTGGCTTCGGCACTTCGACACCTTCGGGCAGCTTTTCCGCCTCCTTTTTCCGCATGAAGGGCCGGCGCACGAAACGGCTCACGATGCCCTCGCTGTAGTAACCGCGTTTGCCACCCGGATCACTGAAACACCACACGGAATCGCCAGGACTCACGTCGAAACCCATCGGCAGGGCCGTCAGCGGCTTTTCTGATTTCACGCGAATGATCGCGCTGTCGGTGCCGACATTGCAGGCCAGCACTTCTGTCACTGGAAGCAGCACATCATCTTCGTCAGCGGCCACGAGCCAGCCTTCCTTCATGTCCGGTGGCGGAGCGATCACATGGGCACAGGTGGCCACGGCTCCATCCGCCGTGACGGCATAGCCGCCGGCGAGATCGAGGTGCCAGCGCTCGCACTTTGAGCACAGGTAAAGCTGCCCCACACGGATGTGCGACTGCCGCGCCCGCTGCCAGCGTTCACGTGCGCTGAGTGGCTTGGTGTCGGCGGGTGGTAAAGCGATGTCACACTGGCTGCGCAGCGCCTGCTCGGTCGCCTTGGTCATCGATAGCAGCACGGATTCACCCTGAAGCTTCTTCGCCTGCTCCATCAGCGCCGCATTCGGCCGTGCGCCACGTCCTTCGGCATAAACCGGCACGCCGGGAGCCTGCGCCATGACAGCGCTGGCAGAGAACAGCGTGAGAAGGAAGACGCCGAGGTGCTTCATGCGGCTCAGCCGATTTTCGCGGACCCAAAATGGCCACGCAGGGCTTCCGGGATCAGGATTGATCCATCCGCCTGCTGATACGTTTCGACCAGCGCCACGAACAAACGCGCCAGGGCCGTGCCGGAGCCGTTCAGCGTGTGGGGGACGCGATTTTTGCCGTTCTCGTCCTTGAAGCGCAGATTCATGCGGCGGGCCTGATAGTCGCCGAAGTTCGAGCAGCTCGACACTTCGAGGTAGGTGCCCTGCCCCGGTGCCCAGACTTCGATGTCATAGGTTTTGGCCGATCCGAAACCGATGTCACCCGTGCAAAGCTCGATCACGCGATAATGCAGGCCGAGAAGCTGCAGCACCTTCTCCGCATGACCCGTGAGCGTCTCCAATTCAGCCATGCTCGTCTCAGGCGTGGTGATCTTCACGAGCTCGACCTTGTCGAACTGATGCATGCGGATCAAACCACGCGTGCCAAGGCCGGCACTGCCCGCCTCACGACGGAAGCAGGGCGTGTAGGCGGCGTAATTGATCGGCAGCTTTTCATGCGGCACGATTTCCTCGCGGTGCAGATTCGTCACCGGCACTTCCGCGGTCGGGATGAGATACAAATCGTCTTCAGGCGAGTGATACACCTGATCGCCAAATTTCGGCAGCTGTCCGGTGCCGACGAGGCAGTCCGGCTTCACCAGCAAGGGCGGGCTGATTTCCTGATAACCGTGCTGCGTGGTGTGCAGATCGAGCAGGAAATTGATCAACGCACGCTCCAGACGCGCCCCCGCACCGCGATAGACGACGAACGCGCTGCCCGTGATCTTCGCGCCGGCCTCAAAGTCGATCATTCCCAGTGCACCGGCCACATGCGTGTGATCCTTCGGTTGAAACGAGAATTCGGGCTTCGTCCCCCAGACGCGCACCTCGGGGTTTTCCTCGGCGCTGTGGCCCACCGGGCAGGCCTCGTGGGGCAGGTTCGGAATGCTCAGCAGCAGATCGCGCTGTTTGGCGTCGCTGGCATCGGCTTCGCGGCCGATTTCATCGATGCGGCTGCCGATTCCACGCACTTCGGCCTCGATGGCGCTGGTGTCCTGGCCGTTTTTCTTCGCGATGCCGATCTCCTTGCTGATGCGATTGCGGTCACTCTGAAGCCTCTGCCTCTCCGTCTCCGCCGAACGACGCTGCGTGTCGATCTCCAGCACCTGATCCACCAGGGACGCGTGATCACCGCCGCGATTGGCGAGGCGCTGTTTGACCGAGTCTGGGTTTTCACGAAGGAGGCGGATGTCGAGCATAGGGCGCGGAGGTTAGCGGCTGACACCGTTTTGTCGAGCGCGGGAAGGCTCCTTGCGTCAGGACGATGAGAGACTACCATCCGTGCATGACAACCACCCTGGAGCTCGACCTGCCCGACACGGCATTTTCAGCGTTGCGCGTCTCGCCGAAGGAATTTGTCCGGGAACTGAAGCTGGCGGCGACGGTGAAGTGGTTTGAGGCTGGCATGATCTCCCAGAGCAAAGCGGCGGAGATCGCAGGCACGAGCCGGGCGGAGTTCATCCAGGCGTTGTCCCGTCTTGGTGTGTCGCCGGTACAGGAAACACCCGAGGACCTCCGGTCCAGCCTCTCACGCCTTTGATTTCGATGAGGTGGGTCGTCAATGCCTCTCCGGTCATTTTGCTGGCCAAGATCAACCAGGCTGATCTCCTCCCTTTGGCCGCCCCATTGATCTCGGCGCTGAAATCCGCAGGGGCGCATATCAGCGATGTCTTGACTGCCACAGCCCTTCAACTTGCCGAAGAATGATCTACCTCGACGCCAACGCCACCACGCCTGTCGATCCGGCTGTGCTGGAGGCGATGCTGCCGTTCCTGCGCGACTACTTTGCCAATCCGTCCGCCGCCCATGCGGGTGGACGCACTGCCAGCCGCGCGGTGCAGCGAGCACGGGAGCAAACGGCCGCGCTGCTCCATGCGCAGCCGGACGAGATGATCTTCACGAGCGGCGGCACGGAATCGATCAATGCCGTGCATGCCTCCGTGCGCGCGCTGTGGCCTGAGAGGCCGTATCTGATCATCACCGGCACCGAACATCCCGCCGTGATGGAATCTGCGGAGCGTTGGCGCAAACAAGGCGGCAACGTGATCCAGGCGCCGGTCCACGGCGATGGCAGGGTCGATCTCGATGCCCTCCGGACTCTCGTTCGCAGTGGTTCGGTGGCCCTCGTTTCCATCATGTGGGCGAACAACGAAACCGGTGTCATCGCTCCGATGCGTGAGATCGTGGAGATCGCCCACGCGGCAGGGGCGCTGGTGCACACCGATGCCGTGCAGGCTGCGGGCAAGATCCCGCTGGATGTGGAGGCGATGCCGGTCGATTTCCTCAGCCTCAGCGGCCACAAGATGCACGCGCCGAAGGGCATCGGGGCCCTCTACGTGAGCCGACGCGTCCGCTTTGAGCCGCTGATCGTCGGCGGCGGCCAGGAAAAGGGACGCCGCAGCGGCACCGAAAACGTCCCGGGCATCGTGGCGCTCGGAATGGCCGCGGATCTGGCCCAGCAGCACTTCAACGACGGCACCAAGGCACGGATCCATGCCATGCGGGATCGTTTCGAGCACCTCGTACACGCCGCGTTTCCAGACATGCGCGTTCACGGCTGCCACACCCACCGCCTGCATCACACGAGTTCGTTCTGCCTGCCGGAAATCGACGCCGCCGGCATGCTCATCCTGCTGGACAAGGCCGGGGTCGCCTGCTCCGCCGGATCAGCCTGTCATTCCGGCTCGCTTCACTCCTCCAGCGTGCTGGGAGCCATGGGCATCAGCGCCCGTGATGCCGCCTGCACGCTGCGTGTTTCGTTTCATCGCTTCAACACCAAACCGGAGGCGGAGGAAGCGGCGCACAAGGTCATCGAATGCGCCCACAAACTGCGTGCCGAACGCGGTGACGACGGCATGGTCGTCACGCACTGACCGGTTTCCCGCTCAAAACACCTCGCCCCACCTCGCCATGGCCCACACCTTCATCTGTTCCGACCGCGTCCAGTTCTCCGACACGGACATGGCGGGCATCGTGCACTTCTCGAATTTCTTCCGCTACATGGAGCGCGTGGAGCATGCGTTCTTCCGCAGCCTGGAGTTCTCTGTCGTCGATCCGCCGCACCACGGCGACGAACGCGTCGGCTGGCCGCGGGTGCATGCCTCCTGCGATTACATGGCACCGCTGCACTTCGAGGAGGAGTTCACCAGCGAACTGCTCGTCGAGGAAGTGCGCAACAAGGTCATCCGCTACCTGATCCGCTTCTGGAAAACGAACGGCATCCTCGCCGCTGAAGGACGCATCACCGCCGCCTGCGTCCGTCGCGATCCCGCCACCGGCAAACTGAAGGCCATCGAGATCCCGCAGCGCTTCCGCGACAAGATCGAGGCGGCAAGCCATGAGGCGCTGAAACGGCCGGAGAAGAAATCCTTGTAGCACCCTGTGGCCTCACGGTTTCGTGTTCTAAAGCCACCGCAATCCCATGCTCCTTTTCATCCCCTATGAGATCGAAACCCTCACCCAGGAGCGTCCGTGGGCGAACTGGCTGCTCGTCGCCTTGTGCAGCCTCGTCTCACTCGCGGCGATGTGGGGCTACCTGCCCGAAGAGACCACCGGGATGCTGGTGCTGGATGGCTGGTCCTTTCCGTGCCTGATCGGCCACATTCTGCTGCACAGCGGCCTCGAACACCTGATCGGCAACATGATCTTCCTCTGGGTGTTCGGAAATGCGATCTGCACCAACACCAGCAACGGCCTCTATTTCGTGGCCTTCCTCATCTGCACCCTCCTCGCGGCGTCGGTTCATGTGCTGGCGGATGGCTCACGCGCCATCGGAGCCAGCGGCGCCATCAATGGCGTCGTCGGCATCGTGCTGGCGATGTACCCGCTCGACCGAGTGAACGTCTTCTGGGTGTTTCTCGTGCGCGGCGGGTCCTTCTCATGCCCCGCATGGGTCATCATCCTGTTCTGGTTCGCCTTCGATGTGTGGGGCGTCATCTCCGGTGGCGACCACATCGCCTATTGGGCGCACATCGGCGGCCTGCTGGGTGGCGTTGGCATCGGCCTGCTGGCCCTCCACTTCGGCTGGTTTCAACTGACCCAGATCGACCATCGCTCACTGCTGCAGATTCTCCGGAGAGATCCATAGACAGCAGCCCCGGCCGACAGGGCGATCTCATTCACCATGCCTTCAGCGACGATCCAGCAACAGATGCCCGTTTCCTCGGTCGAGGTGTTTGCTCTGCTGCACGACTATTCTCGCCGATTGGAATGGGACACCCTTCTGCGTGAGGCACGGCTCACCCGTGGTCACTCGGCCGCAGGACTGGGAGCCACCTCGCTTTGTGTCGGCAGGCCGTGGTTCGGCCTCATTGGCATTGAGACGCGATACCTCACCTTCCGCCCCGCCGAGATCGCCGCTGTGGAGATGATCAACCGTCCGCCCTTTTTCGCCCGTTTCGCCGCGTCCATCCGCCATCAAGACAACGCGGATGGCTCCACGATCATCTACAAACTCCAGTTCACCGCCCGGCCCCGCTGGCTGCGCTGGATTCTGCATCCCGTCATGCTCTGGCAGCTCCAAAAGGAAACGCGGCGGCGGCTCGGAGCGCTCGCGCGATTTCTCGATGGCGGGAGATCACAGCCCGGCGACAAAAACTGAACAAAGCCGTTGTCGCAGGCGTTCTCCCTCGGCATTTCATCATTGTCCCACCTCTCCTCGTGAACTCCCAACCCAAACCCAAAATCATGCAGACCTGGCTCATCTACGCGCTCCTCACCGTGTTCTCCTGGGGCGTTTACGGCGTCATCCTTCACGCCGCCCGCTCGAAAATGCCGATGGGGCCCGAGACGCCGAATGCCAGCCTGAAAGCCTTCCTGTTTGTCTGCATCGCCTACGCGCTGATCGGCATCGTGGCCGCCCTGGTGCTCAAGGCACGCGGCACAAACTGGAGCTTCACCGGCGACACCGGCAGCGGCATTCCGCTGAGCCTCATCGCTGGCATCGCGGGCGCTTTGGGTGCCCTCACACTCGTTCTGGCCCTGGGTGCGGCCGCCACGCCGATCATCAAAGGCGGTGGTGGGTTCGGCGTCGCGGCGGCGGCAGCTGTGATGCCCATCGTTTTCGCCGGTGCGCCGGTCATCAACACCATCACCGCCATGGTGGTGCATCCGCCCGAAGGCGGCTGGTCAAAACTGCCTCTGCCCTTCATCCTCGGCTGCGTCCTCGCTGCCAGTGGAGCCTTCCTCGTGGCGAAATTCGCCCCCTCGAACACCGGAAGCGCCACCAAACCAACGGCTGGCGCAAAGCCCCACTGAGCAACAGCTCGCCATCGCACCGCTCGTCAAAGCGTGTCGCGTGAACGCGTGACCTGTCATCCCGCCACCTTCGTCATTCGTCATTCGTCATTCGTCATTCGTCATTCGTCATTCGTCATTCGTCATTCGTCATTCGTC
>NZ_JACSRD010000282.1 GCF_014879935.1 Prosthecobacter sp. | reverse complement strand
GCACGACCTGCTCATCCAGCGGATTGCTGCTGGGCAGCACCTTGAGGTCACCTTTGTAGAGCGTGGGGCTCACCTTGAGGATCTGCATGACCACGGGGTCGCCTTCATCGGTGAAGACCTCGCCATTCCCAAAAACGAGGGTCACATAACCGGTGCCTGCGCCGGTGGAGCTGAGGGCGTAGCTGTCCACGGCGGTGTCGGGGTCGGTGACCTCGCTGATGTCACGCAGGTGGACGGTGCGGTTCAGCGCAGTGTCCACGGCCAGCAGGTTCGGCGGCGGGGAGACGGTGATGGTGGGCGGGCTGGCGGCATTGTAGCCGGAGCCGGGATTCGTGACGGTGACGCTGGTGACGACGCCGGCGGACACGGTGGCCGTGGCCGTGGCCGTGGAGCCGCCAGACGGCGGTGGGGAGATGGTGATGGTGGGCGGCACCGAACTGTATCCCGAGCCTGGGGAGGCGATGGTCAGCGCGAGAACCTGGCCGGCACGGTCTGGCGGGGAGATGGTGACCGTGGGTGAACTTTTTTGATAATACAGCCCCCTGCCCGTGAGACTGAAACCTGTGACAGCACCGCCGTTGATGCTGGCCGTGGCCGTGGCACGTGTCAGGAGCAAGGTGGTCAGCAGGCCTGAAAGACTGGGGGAGAAGACTTCGGGGTCATGGTAGGGGGCCGCGATCGTGACAGTGGGCGGGGTGAGATAGCCTCTGCCGCCATCAAGAACCTGAATGGAGTCCACCACATTTCCCTCCAGCACGTTGAAGGTGCTCAGCAGGGCCTGGGCGGTGGCGGTGCTGGCCACCACCGGGGTGATTTGAGCCACCTGATACTTTCTCCAGGTCTGGAGGGTGGTGGCGAGGCCCCCAATCTGCGTCTGGCCGCTCATCTCCGCGATGGCCTTTTCCCACAGAGGCCTGTTCACGGTGTCCTCCGCCGGACAGAGGGACTGGAGGGCGATCACATCGGCATCGCTGAGGGCGTTGAGGTGGAAGTAGTCCTCCCCGCTGATTTCATCGATGAACTCGCCGGTGAGCACGAGGCCGCCCTTGGTGCCGAGGGTGCTGTCAAAGTAGAACCGGTTCTGCAAATGCGGCGGCAGGGTCTGGAAGTAGGTTCTACCGGCGTAGTCTGTGGTCAGCACCGAAGGCGGGAGAGCCTGGAGGGCATTGGCCGCGCCCAGCAGGCAGGTCTTTGCCCGCGTGGGGTCATGCAGGAGCACCGACTTCGGATTTCCCGCCACGCTGGCGACTGACTGCTGGTAAAGCACCTGGGCGCTGGTCTGGCCGCGCACCTGCGGCAACCCGGCCTTGGGCAAGGCCAGCGTCTCCGCCGTGCTCAGCACGCCGAGCTGGGCGGCCTGGGCACCAAAGGCGGCCACGTCATCCGGCCATTTCGGGATGTAGGTCACGTCCGCGGCAGTGCCGCCGACCTTGTCCGCCGTGGTGGAGGCGATGAAGGGCATGATGGTGCCCACAGCAGGCTGGGGCACGGCCTTCGGCACATGGAAGCCGGGCAGGCTGTAGTAATAGAACTGCATGACGAACGTGGGCGTGCCGGCTCCGTGCGGCCCGCGATACAGCCAGTGCTGGCCTTTGCGATCCTCGAAGGTGAATCTGGCATAGTCGGCAGGCGCTCCGGCCACCGGATTGTCCACCAGGCCCGGGGCTTCCTCATTGCGCACGCTGCCATCCGGCCTCAACGGCAGAGGCAGGGCGGTGAGCGGCATGGGAGGCTGGATCGGCGTGCCGGCGGCCTTCACAAAGCTCAGCGGGTAGGTGCCATTCGACCTCACCACACGCACGACCCGCATGGCGGGGCGGCTGCCCCCATCGGTGTAGAAGATCAGGACGAAAGGCTCGGAGGTGTAGTCCGGTCCTGCGTTGGTGTTGTTCAAGTCATCGCGCAAGGCGTAGGCATTCCCGCTGAGCATGAGTGCGTGCTCTTCATTTGGATTGTAGCCCACCAGCGTGGGGTCGTTCTGGACATAGATGCTGCCCGCAGCCTGCTCCGGTGTGAGGCCGGGGTTCTCAATGCCCTTCCCGGAGGCGATGACGAGATCCTGCGGACTGGCGGGATAACTGACCGTGTAGCGGGCGGCCACGGCGGGCACGTAAAAGGGCTGAAACTTGTCCGAAGGCGCCGGCACCTGCTTCATCCACCAGACGACGAGCGTGTTCTGTTCAGGGATGGCATTCACGGGGATGATCCCGCCAGCGGTGGAGGCAGGCACACCCTCAGTGAAGGGATTGATGTAAGCCTCCGCGCTGTAGCAGCGGCCTTCCGCCACATAACCGCCTGGTTCCAGCCCTGCGGCGGGTGGTTCCAGGCGCGTGCCCACGGTGGCGGCCGTGGCGGCGCTGCCAGGCCCGACCGGACTGGAGGGTGAGTAATCGGCGATGCCATCCGCATTCTGGTCATTCAGCGTATAAACCGCCGGGGTGCCCGTGAGCGGCCCGGCTCCGTCCGGATCAGGGATTTCAGGACTGCCGAGCTTCGTGTGAGCCTGGATGAAAAGCCGCACATACCATGGGCCGTCCACGGAGCCGAATTTTAGCAGGGAGCGGCTGGTCTGGTCACTCGATTCGGTGAAGTCCACCAGCAGCCGCTGGGTGGCGCCGTCCATCTCCGTCTCCGTTTCATCAGGATCGTCCTGAAAGATGACCTGGGGCAGGTTGCTGGCGGCAAACTGGAGCGCGGTGGCCGGGCCGTTGCCCAACTGAGTGACATTCACCGGCTGGAACTGGGAAATGCTCTCCGGCCAGACAAACTGGTAGTTCCGTTTCAGCTTTGGCCACAGGATGGAGATGCCAGGGCTGGAGGGGGCCGTCAGAAAGTGGATGGCCGCGTCCTTCGGCTCGTTCCAGTAAATAGTCACGCGGTCCGGGTCCAGGTTCTCACGTTCGGCGAAGTAACGCGTGACGCCATCCGGCCTCAAATGGGTGCCGTGGGGCAGTTTTGTGGGCGTGGTGGAGGTTCCCACCAGTTCGGGCACGAGCTGGTCATCCTCATTTTCCGGGGCTTCGTCCCTTGGTCGCAATTCGGTGCCGAGCAGAGCCGTGAGGGTCTGCACTTCCGCCACCCGCTTCACTTCGACAATGTCCGCGCCGATGAACTGGTGGACGCCGTTGGTGCCCTGGTTTTCCGTGCCCAGATACTCCACAAAGAGCCGCCCTTCCGCATTGTAGGCCCGCAAGGAGGCCGGTCCCAGCTCGCTTTCATACCACAGCGTGCGGGTTTCCGGCGGCAGGCCGTTGGAGCCGGGATTCGTGCCCACGGGCACATATTCCGTGATGACGTTGCTGGGGAAAAAGGTGTTGTACACCGGGTTCACCCGCACGATGCGGCCCTCAGGCACATAAACCGGCTTCGCGTCGAAGCTTTTTTCCGTCCAGAACATCGTCCGCACCGGCCGCGTGGTGCCGCTGGAGACGGCAAACGTCTCCCGCCGGAACTTGTAGGTGGGCGCGGGCCCTTCCGCAGGATTCCCGATAGCACCAGCGGAGTTCGTCGTGTCTGGCACGGCGGAGACCCAGGTGATGGTCACGCGTCCCGGCTGTGTGGCAAAGACCCGGTTCGCATGAGGGCTGTAGTAATAGGGCTGGTAGGGGCTGAAGCTCACCGACAAACTGCCGCTGATGGCCTGGTTGGCATTCGATTGCAGCGTCACCGTGTTCCCATTCACCGTGGCCACCGTGGAGCCGAGAAGCACCGCACCGCTGAGGAGACTGGCCGGCGGGTTGACCACGGTGACCGTTTTGCTGTTCAGCGCGCTATCGGTCACCGTCACGATTTCCTGCGGATAAGGCGGAATGCTGAGCGTTCCGACATTGCTGGCCCCCGGCGATGAAAAAGTCTCCCCCGGCTGCACCGGCTGCGCTCGCCAGTAGCTCTGCGCCACCGGAGCGCCGTCCCAGCGCACGGTGGGGCGCTGGATCTCATCTCCCAGCAGGTACAGCGGTGCGCCCGAGGCAAAGGAATAGCCGAAGCTGGCCCGCACCAGCACGATCGTGGTCACCGGAGATGCCGGGATGGTCACATCTTGCGCCCTCGGGTAGCGCCCCGCCATGATGCCGGAAGTGGAGACGGCTCCCGCCGTGGCCGAAAGCCCCGCCGCTCCGGCGAACTGCGGCGTGGTCACCGCCGGACCACCGCTCGGGCTTGGCGGTGGCGGGGCGATGGAGACCTGGGGCGGGTTCGCCGCATTGTAAGACGTGCCGCCGTTCACAACCGTGATGCTCGTCACCACACCGCCGCTCACATTCGCCGTGGCCGTGGCCGTGACGCCACCTTCGGAGGCGATGGTCACCACAGGCGCGGAGACGTAGCCCGCCCCGCCGCCCCGCACAGTGATGGCCGTGACAGCGCCGCCAGAAACCGTCGCAGACGCACCCGCACGGCGATAATCCAGGAGATGAGTGGAGGCGCTCTTGATCTCAAACTGCGCCTGCGCGGCGGCAGAGGAGAGCAGCGTGAAGAGGGCGAAGAGGAGGAAGCGGTTCATGAGAGAGGAGGAATGACGAAATCAGAAGGACGAATGACGAAGGCGGCATGGTCGTAGGCCGGGTGTGTTTGGCGCGAAGAGCTCCGCAACGACCTCGATCCCATTCGCCAAACTACCCGGCCGGTTGAGGTCGATCGTGCGCGAGAAGCGGCCTGAGCGAGGTGAGGGGAGTGCAGCTACGGGCACAAGCCCTTTGCGGTTTGTGAGGCCACGAGTCGGTGGAAGATTCGTCCCCTCACCCCAGCCATCACCCCGGAATAAACTCCGCGTGTTTGCCATCTGCACCGCCGGGGCGAAGGAACCAGGCCGCCGATGAGCGCGGCAGCGTTTTGGAGTGCGGTGGCAGAGCCCTGAAAGGGCGGCGACACCGCTTTCGACCGGCCACAAGACCTCCGTCAGTCCAACAGTCCGTCGAAAGCGGTGTGGCGCTCCGCTTCCCACCGCACTCCATGACGCTGCCGCGCTCGGGCAAGCCCAATGAGCGTTTCGACATGATGGCACTCCCAGTTTCATGACAGAGGTCGGATGGATGACTCACTCGGCACCACCGGCGCTGCGCTTGAGGCTCACGGGCTGGGCAGCAGGCTTCGCATTGTCTTTGATGAGCTTCTCCAGCGCAGCCAGCTTCGTGACGACGGCTTTGTCTGCCTCCTCACGTTCTCTGGCGGATGCTTCCAGGGCCTCCACACGGGCTTTGAGAGCTTCGTTTTCATCCCGCAGCAGCTTCACCTCGGCATCCTTTTCCTTCTTGAGCTGCTGAATCGCGCCGATGCCAGTGGTGTAAACACGGTTGTAGTCAACTGAGCGGAAATCCTTCACTTGCTTGCCAAAGACAAAAACCTTTTTGATCTCAGCAGCCACATCTCCCACCACGAAGGCTTTTGCATCCGTGACCTGCGTGACTTTCAAATAATGGCTTGCATCGGTCTCGGCATCTTTGCTGGTGATCATCACCATGTCTCCCACGGCCAGCTCATGGGGCTTGCCCATCGTGACTTTCAACGACTTGCTGGCGGAATCATATTCAGCCTGCTGCGCCAGCTCGAAAATTTCTGGGACATAGGCTTCCGATTTGAGAACCGCTTCGGGTATCACCTTCTCAACCTCCTGGGCAATCAGACCTTTTTGGACTGGGTTGCCCTTCATGACCTGGGCTTTCATCTGGTAGTCGGTCACTTGAAGCTTCATGACGGTGTCCAGGTCACTGGCGGAGTTGGAGCGATCAACGATCTGCTTGATGCGCTGATCGGACATCGTTCCATAGCCAAAGGCCTGCACATACCACTCGGACTTGATGCTGGTGTAGTTGCCGTTGAGGACCACATCCGTTCCACCACGGACATCCAGGGGACATTGTGGAGCCGTCGTGCCGACGCCGACCCTTCCATTGTAGTAACCAATGAACATGCGTGTGCCGCCGGCTCCGCCGTGGTTGATGAAATGAAGGCCTTGAGGGCCGGCCGACCTTTCATCACTGACGATCGAAAATCCCGTGCTGCTATTGAAATGAAAGAGCTCCAGCCCTGAGCGGGCGATGTTTCCGCCCTCACTGGCCAGGCGGATGTATTTATCTCCACCCGTGAAGCTGCCGATCTGAAGATTTCTCTGGGGTGATGTCGTGCCGATGCCGACATCGCCGCTTGGTTTGATCACCATGTAAACGGCCGGGTTCGAATGTGGAGTGGCATCCGTCGTTGCCCCACCGAGAATAATGCCTGCCGAGCCGCTGTGGCACATGAGATTCAACCAGTCTGTGGAGCCACCGACTGATGTGCCAAGCGTCGTGGAGAGGAATTTACGAGGCTGGCCGAGGTAAAGAGTATCTCCAATCGAAGTGAAAGTAACATCGGGGGCACCAGTGCCCAACATGACATTTCCGCTGACTTGGAGACGATGATTGATGGTCGTGGTGCCGATGCCCAAATTCCCGCTGGCATTCGCTCGCAGCCTCTCGGTGCCATTCGTCCGCAGCGTGACCACTCCATCCGCCGGGGAAAAGAGGCCGCCGTCGGCGTCACCTGTGTTAAAGGTGAAACCACTCGTTCCCGAAGCCTTGATGCCGCCAGCGACATCCAGTGCAGCCGTCGGTGCCGTGGTGCTGCCGATACCGACATTGCCACCGCTCGGATTCAGCAGCAGGTTTTGCGCCCCGGTGCCGACTTTCGTGGCCTGGATGACGCCACTGCCATTGCCAGTGCTATTCATGCCGATGAGCAGACGCTCACTGAGATCCGCTGGATCCGTGACCACGAGCTGCGGAGTGTTGGTGGTGCTGGAGTTGTTGCTGCCGCTGATGGTGAAGAGGGCTGGGGGCGCGCTGGTGCCCACGCCGACATTCCCGCCGTCCACGGTGGTGATGGCGGCGACTCCATTGGAACCGACGATCTCCGCAAACCGCGCCCGGAAGGCAAACGCGCCGCTGACGATCTGCTGGCGCGGCGTGATCTCATTGTCGGTGAGCTGGATGCTGGCCCCGGCGGCGACGGTGACACCGAGGTAGCGGGTGGGTCCGTTAAACACATTTGGCAGACTGACGCCTGGCGGCCCTTTGGCTGTCTCGGAGTAACCAAAGGTCTGGATGCTGGTGCCTGTGCCCTGCCCCACCAGCACGCTGAACTCACCCTCGGCGATGGTGACGGTCTGTTGCTCGGAGTAGAGCAGGTTTGCCTGGTTGGTGTTGGAGGGATGGTCCCAGACGCGGAAGATGACGGTGCGGTTCACTGGTGTTCCCGTGCCGACGGGGGTGCCGGAGGCGTTCAGCACACGGCCCTGATAGCTGATGGTGCCGGGCACGGCTGAGGTGGTCTGCGCCTGCGTCCAGACGGGCAGCAGGAGCAGCAATCCAATGACGAGTGACGAATGACGAATGACAGACGCCATCGGGCCAGGGTTGGGAGTGTGGGTGTTCATGATGATTTTGGGAAAAGGTCCGGGATGCAGTGTCTGGTCGTTTCTCATGGGGTGATGCTGAGGTTGCCCAGCTCGGAGACACGCCGGAGCTCGAAGGTGCCGGAGAGGTTCAGCCCGTTGCCGGTGCCGACTCCGGTGCTGTCTTTGTGCAAGCCCTGGATCACCTCCGCATAGGTCCCTCCGATGACGCTGCTGCCCCAGCCGGAGGTCACACTGCTGCCGGACGGCGGGGCGGCGGTGAAGGTGAAGGTCACGTTCCGTGTGATCGTGTAGGCCTCCTGCCCGGCCACGAGAGGCGCCCCTGTGGCACCCTTGTTGTCATGATCCGGATGGAAGGCATGCACGAAGGGGTTCGTGGGATCATTGAACGGCAGGCTGATCGTGCGGGCGAGGCTGCCAGGGACCGCCACGCTGCCTGTGCCAGTGTCCAGCACGCGGTCCAGCGGCATGTGCGCGGCCACCAGACGGCGTGCACCGGCCTTTTCTGTGCTCAAGAGCCCGGCCTCCTTGGTGCAGAGGCCGGGTGGATTCCCCGGAGATGCCAGCTTCCCCACAAACACCTGGGACAGCACCCGTGCGGTGCCGTCATCCGCCACATGCAGGATGTACCGCAGCGGGTAGGCGCGGCCGGTGGGAGTCACCGCATCCGCCGCAGGCTTGCTCTCGACCGCCTGCACCAGCGCCTCACCGATCCACAAGCCGGAGAGGGAGGTCTTGCGGGCACGCACCGGCACCAGAAGGTCGAAAAGGTTCGTCGAATCGGTCAGCCGCAGGAAGGAGGCATACAGGGCGCTCGGGCTGGCCGCCGTCATGGCGCTGCGCTGGATGCCAAAGCTCAGTTCCACCGCCGCACCAGGGCCGATGGCCTCGGTATAACCGGCGCTGATCAGCGTCTCCTGCCAGCTCGCCGTGCCGCTGTTGAAAGTCCGGCGTGTCACCGGCACGCTGCCCGTGGGCAGGCCCACGTTGTTCAGACTGGCACTGAGGCTTTCCCCACCGTCTGGGGCCGTGCCTGAGGCCACGGGAGTGATCGTCAGCGTCATCGCTGAAGCGGTGCGATTCATCACCCGCATGGTGATGACGGAGCCGTTCCTGCCGAAATCCATGCCGTCCGCCTGGCTGAGAGTCACCTCCACCGGCGCATAAAAATTCCCCACCACCTCGGCCGAGAACCAGTAGCCCTGGTTTGCGTCCACCCGCTCGGTCGAGGGTGAAAAGACCTGCACGGGGTTCGCCGGCCCCAGATCCCCGCCCACATACTTGAAGATCTTGGCATTGGCGGCGATGGCGGCGGGAAAGCTGGCAAAGTAACTCGAAAACAGCGGATAAGTGCCATTCAGCCGCGTGGGAAAGCCGAGGAAGTTCGCCCCGTTCCTTACCCAGGAGGTGTCCGGCAACCGTGGGGAATGCTTCACGGAGATGCCGGAGTAGGTGTTCGCAGTGGTGCCGACGCATTTCACCAGGTAGGCCGCCTGTCCGGTGAGGCTGCCCAGCGTGTTCGCGGTGCCTCCCCGCACCCACACACTCCACTCCGGCGTGCCGGAGGCCGGAACCAGCGGGGAAGAGGTGAACTGCATCTGGCTCGGGTTCGGATTCCAGCGCCAGATTTCCTGAATGTTCGCCGTGACGCCGCTGTCCGGGAAAATGACCTCCGGAGCCGCATACGTGGCGTCCCCCGGCAGGTAAATGGAGTTCCAACCGCCCTTCAGCGTGTAGTTCGTCGTCTGCCACTGCGCATGCGCCACACCAGCAAAGAGCAGAAAGTTGAACAAAGAGAAAAAGACCGTGCGCACAGCGCTTGCGGCGGCTTTCGGCGGCTGGGATGTCTTCATGTCGAGAGATGTCTTGATTGGAACCGGTGCCTTTCGCCCTCCGCTACCTCACCGTGAGCCGGAAGAACTCCTTCACTCCTCCCGGAGCGGGAACGGTGTGGGCTGAGAGGATCGCCACATCGTCCGCCGTGTGGACCAAGCTTCCCGTGCCGGGACTGCCGATGGAGAAAGGCACACGGGTCCAGGTCCTCACGTCCGTGCTGCGTTCGATGGTGTACGTCTTGCCAGTGATGGCGAAAAACTCGAAGCGCACGCTCGTCTCCGTCTTCTCCTTGATCTCGATGCCGAATTTCTCCGTCGCATCGCCTGCAAACGTGCCCGCGACGTACTCCAGCCAGTTGTTCTGCCCGTCGCCGTCGAAATCGCCGTCACGGCTGATGAGATGAATCGGCCAGTCGCCATTTCCATCGGGTGAATAACCCGCCTGATAGAGCTGCCACTGCTCCCAGACGTCTGGAAGACCGTCCCCGTCTGAGTCTGCGCCCAGATTCAAGTCCAGGCGGACGCGTTCGCCGCCCTTTCCCGCTGTGAGGTTGCCCGCGACCTCGATCGGGTAAAAGCGGCTGCCGTTCATGTCCACCGCGAGGCTGAAAGGGCCCTGTGCCACCACGGCCTTGTCCGTGTACAGCGTCGTCCCGCTGCGGTTCTGGTCGATGCGGACGGACAGCTCGTAATTTTGGTCAATCCCGGTGACTGAATTGATTGCTGCCCGGCCCACCTCCACCCCGCCTTTCAGCAGCACGATCACCGCTCCTTCGGCCATCACCGTCTGTCCCACCTGGTCACGCACCATGCCATGGAGCGTGTAATAAGGCGCGGGCGGAAAGGCCCGCGCGGCGGAGGCGAGGAAGATCACCAGCAGGAAAACAATCGACGACTTCATGGCTTGAGCGGTGGATGCGGAGCAGACAGCACCCACCGGGCGGTCCTATGTCCGGACCCGCCGTTTCGTTACAGACAGGGCGAAAAAACTTTCCCGGGGATTGACTCGCCGAAGCCAGATGCAGTAGATGGTGCTTTTCTTATGCCGGTTAACGAGCGCGATTCAGCCTTCCCGACCACGCATTGGACGCTTGTGCAGATCGTGAAGAGTGACGATCAGCGCGAGGCGGCTGCGGCGCTGGAAGACCTGTGCGAGCGCTACTGGTATCCCGTCTATGCCTACCTGCGTCGCAGCGGCTACTCCTCCGAGGACGCTGAGGACCTCACGCAGATCACCTTCCAGCGCATTGTGGAGGACGAATCCCTCAAGCAAGTGCGCCAGGAGCGCGGACGGCTGCGGAACTTCCTCATCGGCATCGTCGCCCGCGTCGCCAGCAAGCAGGCGCGTCACGATCGTGCGCAGCGTCGCGGAGGCGGGGAGGCGATCCTCTCTCTGGACGAAACCGCCGCCGACGGCCGCTACTCACATGAACCGGCGGATGTCGTCGATCCGCGCCACCTCTACGACCGCGCCTGGGCCATGCAGCTCCTCGAAAGCGTGCGGGAGAAGCTCCGCGCCTCCTTCATCAACAACGGCCGCCTCGCCGATTACGAGGTCCTGGAGCCTTATCTTGGCTGGGACGACGCGCCCGCGCCCTACGCGGAACTTGGCGCACGACTCGGCTCGAACGAAGGCGCCGCCCGCGTCCTGGTGCATCGCCTGCGGAAAAAATTCCGCGAACTCCTCGAGTCGGAAATCTCCCGAACCGTCGTCAACGAAGAAGACATCGCCGCAGAACTGGACTGGATGCGCGAAGTGCTGCGGCGCTGAAGCGCCGGAC
>NZ_JACSRD010000214.1 GCF_014879935.1 Prosthecobacter sp. | reverse complement strand
ACTGCTCGCTTTCGCCGCTGTCATCGATTGGATGCAGCCGCTCAAGAGGTTTTAAAACACTGCCTAGGCGACCTTTAAAGCGGCCGTCGCGACGAAGGAGCCTCGCCCCGGGCTTAAAAGACTGAACCACAACGAATTGGAACGCCCTCCAAGGTTGTCCACCAGTCACGGTTGAACCATTGCGCTGTGCGGTTCAGCCCTTGAACCATGCGGTCCACCCGTTGCGCCGTGCGGTTCAGCCATCGCGCCGTGCGGTTCAGCCGTTGCACCGTGCGGCCCAGCCCTTGAACCATGCAGTCCACAGGTTGCTCCGTGCGGTTCAGCCGTTTCGTGGTAGTGCGGGCAATCTTGCCCGCCAAGAACGCGCTCGAGTTCGGGCAGGATTGCCCGAGCTACCTCAGAGCTTCGGCGGCGGTGGTTTGATCGGTGCCTGCTGGCCGCTGACGACGCCTTTGGCCTTGGTTGGACGCTTGTAGATCGTGTCGCCGCAGGCGATGAACAGTTCGCTGAGGTCTTTGCCGCCGAAGCACACATCATACGGCTGCTTCGGCGTCGGGATGACGAAGTTCACGCGTCCTGCTTGATCGCAGACTTGGATGCCAAGTGCCGTGGCGACGTAGAGCCAGCCGTTGGTGTCCACGCAGAGGCCAAATGCGCGAGATTGACCTTCCAGCTTATAGAAACGGCTTTGTTCCCTACCAACTGTTCCATCCGGCAGCAATGGCCTGCACCCGATGCTACCATCAGCAGATGAAACTGAGTAAAGTTGTGTTTGATCGGGAGAAAGAGCAAACTGAGAGAGATAAACGTCCGTCTCACCAGCTGCATCAATCACCTCTCCGTTGGATTTCACACATGCCAACCAGCTATGATCGGAACAGTAAAGCCTGCCATCAAAGGTCATTACCATATTGTCCGGGTATCCACCGATGCCATGCGCCCATTTTTTGAGTGAACCATCCGGATAAAATTTGAAGAGTTCGAGATGCCCGTTTGATTTGTCGGCTTCGCCATTCAGAAGGATCAGCACATTGTCTTTTGTCCATGTTGCTGCTCTCACGTCAGCGAGCGGAGGTTTCAAAAAGCTGGCTTTCCCCGACGGTGGGAAAAGACCAAACTCCCAAGGTGAAGTTCCTGAACTCCAAGCAAGCACATCGCCATCTAAGTTTGGGCAAAGGTGTTCCCACCTGGGATGTTTGGCGCCCGACTTGTATTCCATCCACTCTCCATCCCCCACAATCTCATACCCTCGCCACTTCGATTCGCCTTTCGGATTCGCTTGGACCTCGAGGTTCGTCTGCCAATCACGCCAGAGCCAGCGGAGGACGTCGGGGAAGATTTGGCTGGCGTGTTTTTGATTGTGGCCGCCTTCGCCCCAGGCGTGGTTCACGTCGTAGCCGGCCCAGGTGAGGCTGCGTTCCATCATCTGGTTGGCCATCCACCAGTCGCCACAGTAGAGGTTGTTGTCGCCAGAGCCGCTTTGAAGGAAGACGCGGAGGGGCTTGGGCTCGAATTTGCGGACGAGGACGGGCAGTTGATCGGCGCCGTGAATGCCGACGTAGGTGCCCACGCCGGTGAAAACGCGTCGAAAACGAGCCGGGCGGTGCCACGCGACCATGAAGGCGCAGATGCCACCGCTGCTGTTGCCGGAAATGGCGGCGTGATTGGGATCGGTGCTGAGTTTGAGGCCATGTTTGGCCTCAATGGCGGGCAGGAACTCGTCGATGAGGAACTGCGAGTAGGTGGGCGTGATGCTGTCGTATTCGTAGCTGCGGTTGAAACGCGGCAGCGCGTTGTCATTGACCGCCGGAACGACGCCGGGCTTGATGAAGATGCCGACGAGCGGCGGGATGTCCTTCTTCGCGATGAGATTGTCGAAAACGACCGGCGCCTGATAGATGACGCCGTCCTGGAAGACCATGAAGGCGGCAGGCTTGGTTTTGTCGTGGCCTGCGGGCAGGTAGATCTGGTATTCGCGCTGGGTGCCGGGGAAGACGCTGCTTTCCTTCGCCGTGTAGGTGTCTTTGACCATCGTGCCCTTTGGCACGTCGGGTTGCGGCTTGGAGTCGGCGGTGAGCGGAAACTCGGGCTCGGCATGAAGAGAGACGAGGCACAGAAGGAAGGGAGGCAGGAACCAGCGCATGGCCGGATGCTGGCAGAAACGAAAAGCGTCCGCCAGCCTCTTTTCGCGATCAAAAAATGTCCGCCCAATGAGTGAGGCCTCAGGGCGACTTCAGGCTTGTCTCACCGGGGCGTCCGGCTAGCATGCGGCTGCATTTTTGTCCCCCAAAATCCCTCCAGTGTGAAATCCGGTTTCGTCCTCGCGCTTGTGCTCGTTGCCGCCGGATTTTTCGTGTCCGTCGCGGCAGCGGAAAAGCGTGCCGATGACCCGGGATCGAGCCTGGACATCGCCATGCTGCGGCTGAACTACGAGCGCAGCCTGATCGAGGCCAGCCTGGCACCCATCAAGGCCCAGATCATGACGCTGACAGGGCTGGAGAAGCAGTTCGTGGACGCCCGCGACTACGACGCGGCGATCACCGCCCGTGACGAGCGCAAACGGCTGCAAAACGAGCTGGCGCAGCTCGACAAAGAACTGCTGCTGCTGCAACAGCGCAGCCTGGAGCGCCAGATCGCCTCCCTGCCCGACCGCATCAAGCTGCCACTGGAAGCCGCGACTCTCACCTACGTGCGCCGCGAAGGGGGCGCCATCATCGGCTGGTCAAAGCCGGGAGCCTCCGCCACCTGGAAACTGCCCGCGCTGCCGCCGGGGGGATACGAGGTCATGCTGAAGTATCGCTGCAGCGCGGCCGAAGGCGGCACCCTGCTGATCAAGGAAGCACGCTTCACGCTGACCACGAACATCGAAACGACGCTCAAAGGCCCGGAGGAGCGCAATGCCGGCACCATCAAGATCAGCGACGGCAGCGGCACCCTGACGCTGACGGCGCAGACACTCATCACGAACAACCTCATGCAACTCCTGGCCGTGGAACTGGTGCCAGCCTCGCGATGAAACACCCTCTGCCAGTGCTGCTCCGCGTCCTGCCCGCACTCGCCGGCACGGTGCTGCACGCCCAGACAGCGGCACCTGCCGACCCCCAGGCGCTGACGACGGCGCGTGCGGCGTTTCTGCGGCAGGTGATGACGGATTCACAGCTCCTCACGGAGCAGTATGCCCGCGCTCTCGCCAAGGCGGAGGTCGATGTGGCCGCGACGGGAGACTACGAGGAGGCCCGTGCGATCCGGCAACGGCTGGAGCAATTGAAGGCCCTGTATGCAGGCACCGCCTCGAGCCTGGCCACCCCGTTGCCGCTCGCGCAGGCACGCTTGAGCGGCTCCACGCAATCTGCGGGCGAAATGCTCAGCGGCTGGCGCTCCAACGGCAGCGGTGCCGAGTGGACGAACTTCCGCGTCGTCCCGGGTCGCTATCACCTGGAGTTCGAGGTGAACATGAGCGACTCGCCCGTGGCCGGGAGCATTTACGCGTCGTCGAAGTTCCAGCCGCAGCAGAGCGCCTTGTTTGAATTCAATGAGGTCACGCTGCTGGGCAATGCCTCTGACAACCGCCGCACCTTTGAGATCACACGCAGCACGGACGAGACCACCTTCACCACTGTGCGTGCCGGGCCGCTGACTTTCACCCACAGCCCGGTCAGCCTGCATTTTGGCAACAAGGCCGGTTATCCCGCGAACATCATTCGCATCCGCAATCTGCGCCTCGTCCCGGTCACGGAGGAAAACGCCGCGCCTGCCACGCCGGCCACGGCGGCTTCCACGACGATTCTCCAGCAGTCCACAGCCGCCCTGAACGCGGCCCTGGACGCTGCCAAGAAAGCCGCGGACGCCTCCTACATCGAGGCCTTGCAAAGTCTGGCCGCTGCCAAACCCGTGCTCAAAAAGCAGACCGAGGCCGAGGCCCGTCGTGTCGAGAAGCTCGGCCAGCAACGGACCGGAATCGCGGGCATTCATGCGGTGGCGTCGTCCAGCGGCAGCTTCGCCGGGTTTGAAAACATCACTGAAGCCTACCTGGCCGAAGGAGAGCCGCTGGCGGGCGACCGCTTCCAGGTCGTTCACGAAGGCCGGACGCTGCAGGTGCGCCTGCTGTGGGTGAACTGTGCTTCACCGGAAGAAAATGACCCCGGCGAAGCGGCCTTCGCGAAGTATTTCGGCATCGACGACGAGGATGTGGCGGGCATCGGCCGTTACGCCCGTGAATTCACGGCGGGTTTCCTGCGTGACAAGCCGCTGCGCCTGCTCGTCCGCCCGGACCCGGACCAGGACGGCACGCTGGCCGCGCTGGTCTTTCTGCCGGATGTGGGGTTGTTTCAGAATGTGCTGATCGATCACGGGCTCGCTGCGATCTCCCCGCCACCGACGGACTCCCGACGCAATGCGCCGGAAAAAGCGCTGCTGACCACGATGGATGCGCGTGAACGTGCCGCGAAGAAACGCAAACCCGCCCCAGGCGCCTGGGCGCTGGCCTCCGCAGCCCAAGGAGGTCGGAAGTGATGAAGCGCATGTGCATCGCCCTCGGCGTGATTTTTGCCTGCGGCAGGCTGTCTGCGCAGACACCGGCCGCCGCCGCGCCCGTTGCGCCCGCCGTCACACGTTTGCAGCAGATGGAAAGCATCTACCAGAAGGAGCTCAGTGCGCGCCACATCCCGCTCCTGGGCAAGTATCTGGTCGAACTGCAACGCCAGGCCGCCACCGCGACGGACAAAGCGCCCTACGAAGCTGAAATCGCCCGGGTGCAGCAGATCATCAGTTCCGGCGGCGTGGTGGATCTCATCGCCGCCCAGCAGCCGCAAACCGGCACCATGCCCATGCCGCCCGCCCCGGCCGTGCCGCCGGAGCGGAAACAGGCGCTGATTGCGCTGGCTCCTGCCCTGGCTGACACAGTGACGCCGCCCGCAGCGCCGGACAGTGCCACCGCGCCGGTCAGCGAGGCCGAATGGCGGATCGAGCGCATCGCGGCAGGCACCTATGACGTGCTGCTGCATTATTCCTGCCCGGATCTCAACGCTCCACTGCCCGTGGCGGTCGAATTCGCCGGTCAATCGCTCGAAAAGACGCTGGAAGCCGACCGCGGCACCAAGGACGAACAGACCTTCCGCATCTTCCGCGTCGGCAGCCTGACCTTGACCGGCGATCAACGCGGCGAAACACTGCGGCTCGTCGTGGGCGACAAGAGCAGCCCGAAACTCATCCTGAAGAACCTCCTCATCACCAAGCCGCGCCCCGCGAACTGACCTTCCATGCGCCCCGTCACCGCCATTCTCCTCGCCACCTTGATGCTTGCCTCCGTGTCCTCCTGCAAGCGCATCGAGGCCAAGCTCCGCCGCCTCGCGGAGCAAAGCGGCGTGACCCCCAAGCCGCCTCCTCCGCCAAAACCTGCGGAGCCCGTTTTGACCGCCGAGGAACAGGCCATCGAGAAAAAGCTCCAGGAGTCCGCGATGACCGACGCCGCTGCTCCCGAACCCGCCGTGCCTGCCGCCCCCGCCTTTGAGCTGAACAAGTCGTCCGTCGTCGCGATCCTGGGCTACCACGACTTCCGTGATCGTGGCGGCAGTCCGATGCTGATCTCCGCGCCGAAGTTCAAGGAGCAGATGCAGGCCATCAAGGACTCGAAGATTCCCGTCATTCCGCTCAGCGATGTGATGGCCTGGAAACGCGGCGAGAAGAACATCCCGGAAGAAGCCATCGTCATCACGATGGATGACGGCTGGGAAGGCGTGCACACGTATGCGTTTCCGATCCTGCGGGAACTCGGCTTCCCCTTCACCATCTACCTCTACAAGAAGTACGTCGGCGGAGCAGGACGTTCGATGAGCTGGGAGCAGATCAAGGAAATGATGCAGCACGGCTGCGAGGTCGGCAGCCACAGCGTCTCCCATGAGAGCCTCAAGAAGCGCCCGCGCAATGCCAAGGCCGATGCGGACGTGCAGCAGTGGATCCTGTCGGAACTGAAGGACTCGCGTGACTTCCTGGAGCAGAACCTCAAAATCAAGGTCACCTCCTTCGCCTACCCTTACGGCAACTTCGATGACGCCATCATGGAGACCGGCCTGCAGATCGGCTACGAGTCGCTCGTGACCGTCAACGGCCAGAAAGTCACCTGGGACACGCCGAATGGCAAACTCGGGCGCTACATCATTCACGGTGACAACGACACCAACTTCAAGCTGGCCACCAGCTTCCGCGGCCGCGGTGACGTCGGCTCGAACAAGTTCCTGGCGGCCACTTCGAAGAACGATCAGGGCGAGCAGCTCATCCAGCTCAAACCAGGGCCTGATGAAGTCATCACCGACAGGACGCCGCTGATCGAGGCGAACCTGAAGAAGCTCGGCACCATCGTTCCCGAAAGCGTCAAGCTGCGCATCGCAGGCCTCGGCACCGTTCCGGCCGACTACGATCCGTCCACGATGGTGGTGAGCTTCAAATTCCCCTACAAGCTGCGTCGCGAGGACTGTGCGCTCAGCCTCAGTTTCCAACGCGATGCCGCCCAGCCTGCCGAAGTGGTGAGCTGGCGCTTCAAAATCGACCTCAAGGCCGCATATCTGCCTGCGCAGTGACCATTCCTGCCCCATAGCCCCCCCTTTCTCCCCGACATGTTCTCCGCCCTCACCGAAAAACTCGAAGACGCCTTCAAAAAGCTGCGCGGCCAGTCCCGCATCAGCGAATCCAACGTCAACGACGCCATGCAGGAGATCCGCATGGCCCTGCTGGAAGCCGATGTGGACTTCAAGGTCGCCAAGGATCTCGTCGAAAGCGTCAAAACCAAGTCCATCGGCGCGGAAGTGCTGCGATCCGTGTCGCCCGGGCAGCAGATCGTCAAAATCTTCCACGACGAACTGGTCAAACTGCTCGGTAGCGATGCCAGCGCGTTGAACCTCGATCCGCCGCAGCGCATCCTGATGACCGGCCTCAACGGTGCCGGCAAAACGACCACCTCGGCGAAGCTGGCTAACTGGCTCAAGAAGCAGGGACGCCGCCCGCTGTTGCTCGCGCTCGACTTGTATCGTCCGGCGGCCGTCAAACAGCTCCAGGTGCTCGGCCAGCAGCTCAACGTGCCTGTCTTCGCTCCAGCGGAGGGAGAGAAGGACCCGGTGAAGGCCGCCAAGGCCTCCCTGGACTGGCTGAAGCAGCAAGGTGCCGGCATCGCCATCTTCGACACCGCCGGCCGCCAGGACCTCGATGAGGAATTGCTCGCTGAATTGAAGAAGGTCCGCGAAATCGTGCAGCCGAGCGAGACACTGCTCGTCGCCGACGCGGCCACCGGCCAGCAGGCCGTGAGCGTGGCGCAGAAGTTCAACGACGCGGTCGGCGTCACCGGTTTGATCATGACGAAGCTGGATGGCGACGCCCGTGGTGGTGCGCTGCTGTCGATGCGTCAGGTCACCGGCTGCGCGGTCAAGTTCCTCGGAGTTGGCGAAAAGATCGAGCAGCTTGAGATCTTCCACCCGGACCGCATGGCCCAGCGCATCCTCAACATGGGCGATGTGGTGAGCCTGGTGGAGAAGGCGGCCGAGGAGATCGACGAGAAGGAGGCGATGAAGCTGGCCGAGCGCATGCAGTCGAACAAATTCGACTTCAACGACATGCTGCAGCAGATGCGCATGATGAAGAAGCTCACCTCCGGCGGCGGCATGGGCGGCCTGCTCGGCATGCTGCCCGGGATGAGCAAGATGAAGGACGCGCTCGGCACCGACGCGGACAAGAAAATGAAGCATACGGAGGCCCTGATCCTCTCCATGACCCCGAAAGAGCGCCAGCGGCCGGAGATCATCAATGGCAGCCGTCGCAAACGCATCTGCCAGGGCGCCGGACGCCCGGTGATGGAGATGAACCAGCTCCTCAAGCAGTTCGACATGATGAAGAAGCTCATGAAGAACCAGGGAGCCATGATGCAGATGGCCAGCGCCATGATGGGTGGCGGAGGCGGGATGGGAGGCCTCGGGGGGCTTCTTGGCGGTCTGGGAGGTGGCGGTGGCAAGATGCCCAAGCTGCCCCCGGGCATGAAGTTCCCTGGCAAGTTTTGAATCTGAACGATCCCGCACTCACTCCCTCCCGTTTTCATGAGTTCCCCTTTCCGTATCGGAGTCGCCGGAGTCGGCGCCATTGGCAAGAATCACGCACGCATCATGGCGGAGATCGCGGCCGGCAGCGGCGGTTCCATCACGTTTGACGCCGTTTATGACGCGGACGCCGCCCGTGCCGCCGAATTTGCCGCGCAATACAACACGCACGCAGCCAGCGACCTGGATGACTTCGCGAAACGCGTCGATGCCGCCAGCGTGGCTGTTCCGACGGTTTTCCATCGCAAAGTGGCCGAACCGCTGATGCAAAACGGCGTTCACGTGATGGTGGAGAAGCCCATCAGCGAGTCCTACGCCGAGGCGCAGACGCTGATCGAACTGGCGAAGGCAAAGAGCGTCATTTTGCAGGTCGGACACATCGAGCGCTTCAACCCGGTGCTCCGCCAGCTCGAGGAACGGATGGACAACCCGCGTTTCATCGAGGCCCACCGTCTCTCCCCTTTCCCCAACCGCAGCATCGACATTGGCGTGGTTCTCGATCTGATGATTCACGACATTGAGATCGTGCTGCACCTGGTGAAGTCGGAACTGATCCAGATCGACGCGGTGGGCATCCCCGTTTTGACGAAGCGTGAGGACATCGCCAACGCCCGGCTCAAGTTCGCCAACGGCTGCATCGCCAACATCACTGCAAGCCGCATTTCGCCGGAAAAGATGCGGAAGATCCGTGTCTTCCAGAACGACAGCTACCTCAGCCTCGATTACCAGGAGCAGAGCGGCTGGATCTACCGCAAGGACGGCATGCAGATCATTCGTGACGCGGTCGAAGTCGAAAAAGGCGAGCCGCTGAAGCTTGAGATCGCTGCATTTGTGGAATGTGCCCGCCACGGCCGCCGGCCGATCGTCACTGGCCAGGAAGGCGCGGAGGCAGTGCGGATCGCGCTGGAGATCACCGATCAAATCGAGCGCAACGCAGCTCTCGGCACGAAATGAAACGCATCTTCATCATCGCCGGCGAGGTCAGTGGCGACACCCACGCCGCCGGACTGCTGCGTGAGTTGAGGACGCTGGAACCGGACATGAAAGTCCTCGGTCTGGGTGGTCCGCGCATGCAGGAAGTGGCCGGAGACGGCATCGAGGACTGGGTGGAAACCGCCGGCGTCGTCGGTTTGTTGGAGGTTTTGAAGATGTACCGCTACTTCAAAGAGAAGATGGACGCCGTCCTTGATGCGCTTCTCGATCAAAAACCGGAAGCGGTGATTCTGGTCGATTACCCGGGGTTCAACCTGCGGCTGGCGGACGGGCTCCGCCGCGGGGGATACCAAGGGCGCATCATCTACTACATCAGCCCGCAGGTCTGGGCCTGGAAGAAAGGCCGGGTGAAGACGATGGCCAAGGTGCTGGATCTCATGATCTGCATCTTCCCGTTTGAGAAGGAGTTTTATGAGAAGAGCGGCCTTCGCACCGAGTTCAGCGGCCATCCGCTGGTGGACCGTGTCGCCACGCTGAAACGCGAGTGGAAGCGCGAGCCGGATCTCGTCGGCTGGTTTCCTGGCAGCCGCGTGAACGAGGTCCGCCGGTTGTTTCCCATCATGATGGATGCCGCCAAGGCCATCAAACTGGCGGTGCCGGGCGCCCGTTTCGCCGTTTCCGCCGCCAACGAAAAGCTGGCAGGCTTCATGCGAGAAATGGCGGACGCCCATGGCATGCCGGAGGCGAAGCGCTGGATCGAAACCGGCACCGTTTACGATTTGATGCAGCGTGCCCAGGCCGGCGCGGTGGCCTCAGGCACTGCGACGCTCGAGGCAGCCTGTTTTGGCCTGCCCTACACGCTGATCTACAATGTGAGCTGGGCCACCTACGTCGTCGCGAAGCTTGTCGTGCGCATCAAGCACCTGGGCATCGTGAACATCCTAGCTAAACGCGAGGTGGTGAAGGAACTGGTGCAGGGCAGCCTCAACCCCGACACGCTGGCCAAGGCCACGGTGGACCTGCTGAAGGACGCCCCGCACCGGCAGAGGTTTCAGCAGGAGTTAGCGGACGTGGTGGCCACACTTGGCACCGGCGGAGCCTATGCACGAGCCGCGAAAGCCGTGCACGAGGTCACTGCAACGCCTCCCTGCTGATAGCGAGTCACCCTTCAATTTCCTGCGGTGCACTGCCGATGACGGGAAATCCGGGGCGTTGCCATTCGACATGCCTTTCCTCAACGACCGCCAGCACACTTCCGGGCGGAAACGTCACAGCCCCTTTCTTGCCCGCCACCAGCCGATGCGGATGCGTCACGGATGAACTGGAAGACACTCGTTTTTGTCGCAGTCGCTGGTGCGCAGTTGGCACCTTTGGCAGACTTCCCTCAATCTGCAGAACTCGCCCTGCTCATGGGCGATCTTCAGAGGCTCACCCACAAGTTGGCTCTCTCCGCGGAAGCGGGGAATGTTGATCTGGCGGCGTTTTATCTTCATGAGAGCCAGGAACAGCTTCGGAAGATTCAAACGGAGGCTCCGGAGTATGAAAACATCCCCGTGGCGCTGCTGATCGACCGCCTTGCGCATCCAGCTTATGAGCAGATGCAGCAGGCGGTCACGGCGAAGAATGCCAAACAACTGCGCGAGGCCATTCAGCCCATCGTCACCACCTGCAACGCCTGCCACACCGCCACGCAGCATGGCTTCATCCGCATCACTGCCGGCCCCGAAGTGAATCCCTTCAACCAGTCGTTTGCACCATAATGTAATCCAGAGCTTTAGCTCGCCGAACCTCCCTCATCCATGACTCGCTCACGAATCACCCAGCCACGTCTTTTCGGGCTGAAGCCTTGGATTACATTCGTCCTGCTCACCACCTCATTGTTCGCGGATCGCTGCGTGGTGCGCATCTACGGCGGAACGAAACGGCCGCTCGAAGCACGCGGACTTGGTTTCATCGTCGAGAAGGACGGTTTCGTGCTCACGAACTAGGCAGTGTTTTAAAACCTCAAAAGGCGAGAGAAAGAAGTTGTACTCACGGGTTGGATAACGGAT
>NZ_JACSRD010000103.1 GCF_014879935.1 Prosthecobacter sp. | reverse complement strand
GCAGCGTCCATGGTGGCACCGGTGCGCCCGGCACGGCCGCCACGGAGCTGTCGCTGAGCGCCCAGCGGGTGCCATCGAGGCTCTTCTGGTCCACCAGCTTCGTGGTCTTGCCTTCCACGATCGCCACGGGCACGCCGGGCAGTTTTCCATCCGTCAGCGGATCCCAGGCCTCGACACGCGAGGTGTAGTTGTCGGACTCAAAGCCGGACGAGCCGTTGTTGCTGAACACGATCTTGTCCCACGCGGTTTTTTCATCGCCGAAGAAATTGATGAAGCCGTAGGGCTCGCCGCTGTTGATCTTGCGGTTCATCGGATTGCCATCGTATTCCGCCGGCAGCGGGTCCATCAGGCTGGCGGTGGTGAAGCGGCCCACGAGCGTGTCGCCGTTGTAAAACTCGAGCACGTTGCTCGGGTCGCCGGCGGACCACCACATGCCGAAGTAGGACGAGGGTTCCTCCAGCCTCAGCGTGCTGGACAGCAGGCCGGAGCCGGCGCCTTGCAGCGAGTAGCGGCTGCCATCGGGGTATTTGGCGTCGGGAGCGCCGCCGTAGATGTCCGCCTTCGCGATGTAGAGCTTGTCAAACTTGCCGACGTCTTCCCATTCGACGCTCGAGATCTTGCCAGTCTTGAGATTGTTGAAGGTGAAGACCTGGGTGTCTGTCAGCGAGGAGTTGTAGGCATCCGGATCTTCCGCGTAGGTGATGATGACGCCGGCATTCGCGGGGAGTGTGGCGGCGAGCATGAGTGAGAGGAGGGTTTTCTTCATAGGGGCTGCATGATGGCCCGCCTCTCTCCGCCCGGCCAGACCCGCACTTGGGGGTGATGAGCGCGTTTTTTGCCGCTGCATGTTCCAGACGTGAAGGACCTGATCAAATTCCTCCTGGCATTCCTGCTCTACGGCGGCCTCGCGCCGCTGCTCGGCATCGCCCTGTCCACGCGGCGGAAATGGCAGCGGGTGCTCTTCGGCTTCATGATGGCCATGCCCTCGCTCCAGCCGGGGCGCATCACCTTCATGCTCGGCAGCATCGATACCTACCGCGGCCATGCGAAGGGCTTTGAAGTCTCCTTTGTCGAGGTCTTCGCGCTCGCCCTCATCATCGCCGTGCTGAAGGGCCCGCGCGAGCCCTCCATGCCGCGACGGCCCAGGCTGCCACGCGGCACCTTCATCTACCTCACCTTCTGCTTCATCGGCCTGCTCTCCATCTTCAATGCCTGGGAGGCCTCGTATGTGCTCATGGCCTTCACCCGCTTCGTGAAGGCCGCGCTCATCTTCGTCGCCGCCGCCTTGTATCTGCGGGATGACAAAGACATGCGTGCCGCCATCGCTGGGCTCGCCATCAGCATGGTCGTGCAGGCCTACATCTGCCTCAAGATGCGCTATCTGGAGGGCTACTTCCAAATCAAAGGCTGGTTCGAGCATCAGAACCCCATGTCCATGTGGGCCTACATGAGCGCCTGTGTCGTCTTTGCGGCGGCGATGCACAAGGAGGTCAAAGGCAAGCTGCTCCTGCTCTGCCTCGCCGCCTTTGCCGCCGCGGGGCTTTGCGTGCTGCTCTCCGTCTCACGCGCCGCCCTCGCCGCGTATGCCATCGGTGCCGCCGTCGTGCTCTTCATGGCCTGGATACGCGGCCCCGGCATGCGCACCACGATGATGACATTGCTCGGCATGTTCGGTGCCACGCTCGTGCTCCTGTTTGCCATGGACTCCATCAACTCGCGCCTCAAGGAGGTGAAGGAGAGCAAGGAGAAGTATGCCGAGGACCTCCGCCCCGTGCTCAACCGGCAGTGCAAGGCCATGCTGAATGATTACCCGCTGCTCGGCATCGGCTGGAACAACTACGGCATCGCCAACAGCCGCCCGCGCGGCTTCAAATACAGCGACATCCTCGAAGAGTGGGACCGCGAGCGCGGCTTCGCCATCATCGACGAAAACTACTGGACCAATCCGCTCACCGAAAGCCTCTACTGGCTCCTGCTCGCCGAGAACGGCTGGCTCGGCTGGAGCTTCTTCCTGCTGTTTGAAGGCATGACCTTGTGGTGCGGCCTTCAGGCTGTGCGCCACGGCGGCAAATCCCTCCTCGGCTACGCCTCCTTCGGCATCCTCGTCGCCCTGCTCATCTGCTACCCCCACGGCATGGTCGAGCGCATCCTCACGCAGACCAAGAACCTCGCGCATTGGTTGATGCTCGCCGGCATGCTCGCCGGGATGGAGATGAATCGGCGAGCGAGCGGCGTTGCCGCGAGACGTTGAGACTGGGAGACTTGGAGAAGAGGAGACTCGGAGTGGAGGAGACTGGGAGTGGAGGGCGGACACTCCTGTCCGCCGTTCTTGGTTCTTCGTTCTTGGTTCGTTGTTCACGCTTCAGCGTGCCGAATTGACGAATGACGGAGGGCGAAAAACGCCGAGGGCTTTGGAGGCGTTTTGGACAGCCGCCATGGCTGGGGCATTAGCCCCGACATCGCGGGGAGCGATGGAGTCAAATTGCATTCCCGCCGACAATTCGCGAGCGAAGGGAGCGCGGACATTCGCTTCGCGGCTTCGCAGCCTGTCCGCTGTTCTTCGTTCGTAGTTCCCCGCCTGCAACGCTGAGCGTAGCACTGCGGGCAGGGGGCTTCAGCCCGCGCCTTGAGTTTTGTAGTCAGGACGGATTGGCTCCCGACCTTCCGAGCTATCGTCTATCTGTCTATTCGCTATCGTCTATGCTCGAAGAGCCCCGTCTATGCCCGCAGGGCACGCCAATTCCCTTTGGGTTTCAGCACTCCCGAGACTCCGGCACCTCAGGACGGTTCGGTTCCCATCGCTCCTCTTCTCCAAGTCCCCCTGTCTCCCAGTCTTGCCTTCATCACCACTCCCTGCTTGGATAGGGGATTCCCGCATGCCAGCCCTGCGCAGCAATTTCACCCACCTCCAGGAGCACGATGAGCAGCTCCTGCGACTGGGCATGCTGGCGGAGCGTTACTTTGCGGATGATCCAAACACCTGCCTGCTGAAGCTCCGGCAGCTCACCGAAATACTGGCCCAGATGCTGGCCTCCAGCGTGGGGATCGCGCCTAGAGCCGAGGAAGGACAATATCACCTCCTGCATCGCCTGCGGGATCAGGGCATCCTTCCTCACGAGATTTACCAGCTCTTCACGCAGGTGCGGTTGATCGGGAATGATGCCAATCATGCGCTCAAGGGCACGCATCGGGACGCGTTGTCAGCGTTGCGTTACGCGTGGCAAATTGGCGTGTGGTTCCACCGCGCCTTCAAAGATGCCAAGTTCAAATCCGGTCCCTTAGTGCCGCCCCAGCCGCCGAAGGATGAGTCCGAGGAACTGCGCCAGGAACTGGCTTCGCTGTCAAAGGCACTCGCGGATCACCAAGCCGCCCATCAAGAGGCCGCGCAGCAGTTGCAGGCCATGCAGGCGCAGCTTCAGGCGGCAAAGGATGAGCAGACCTTTTGGGAGCAAATGGCCGCCGAGGTTGAGGCGGAGAAAACCGAGCTTCAGAAGCGGCTCGCGGCTCAGCAGGCCGAAGTCGCCGCCAAACCGCCTGCCGTGGTGGCCGCACTCGTCACGGCTTCCAACAAAGCGGCCTCCGAACTGGAGCTCGACGAGGCTCAGACGCGCAAACTCATCGATCAGCAGCTCCGTGACGCAGGCTGGATCGTGGACAGCGAGGAACTCCGCTTCGCGAAAGGCGCACGCCCGGAGAAGGGCAAGAACAAAGCCATCGCCGAATGGCCCACGGCCACAGGACCGGCGGATTATGTTCTCTTTACGGGTCTCGTGCCCATCGCCGCCGTCGAGGCCAAGCGGGGCAATGTCAATGTCTCAGCGTCGCTCCAGCAGGCGAAGCGCTACAGCCGCGGCTTCCAGCCGACGGACGAGGTCTTCATGCATGAGGTGAACTGGGGAAAGGATCACGAGTTCCGCCTGCCCTTCGTCTTCTCCACCAATGGCCGTCCGTATCTGCGCCAGCTTTTGGAAAAAAGCGGCACGTGGTTCTGCGATCTGCGCAACCCGGACAACCATGCGACCGCGCTGCAAGGCTGGTTCACGCCTGAGGACCTCACCGCGTTGATGAAGCGGGACATCGCCGCCGCGCATCAGCAGCTCGCCACTGAGACCTTCGACTTCGGCTTCACGGTGCGGGACTATCAGCAGCAAGCCATACTCAAGACCGAGGCTGCCATCGCGAAGGGGCAGCAGGCCATCCTCATCGCCATGGCCACCGGCACGGGCAAGACGAAGACCTGCATTGCCCTTATTTATCGCCTGCTGAAGACGAAGCGCTTCCGCCGTATCCTCTTCCTCGTGGACCGCAACGCGCTCGGGGTGCAGGCGGCGGACAGCTTCAAAGACACGCGCATGGAGACCATGCAGACCTTTGCCAACACTTTTGGCATCAAGGAAATCGACCAAGCGACCGCCGACTCCGACACCGCCGTCCACATCGCCACCGTCCAGGGCATGGTGCAGCGGGTGCTGTATCCCTCGGAGGCGAATCCGCCGCCCTCCGTGGGTCAATACGACTGCGTCATCATTGATGAATGCCATCGCGGCTACACCCTCGACCGCGAGCTGTCGGACACGGAGCTGAGCTTCCGCAGCTTTGACGATTACTTCTCAAAGTATCGCCGCGTGCTCGACTACTACGCGGCGGTGAAGATCGGCCTCACCGCCACTCCGGCGCTGCACACCACGGAGATTTTCGGCCCGCCGGTCTTTGCCTACACCTACCGCGAGGCCGTGATCGACGGTTACCTCGTGGACTACGAGCCGCCCTACAAGATCGCCACCGAGCTTTCCAGCGAAGGCATCAAGTGGAAGAAGGGCGAGGACGTGCCGGTCTATAGCGGCACCACGGGCAAGGTGGAGCTCTACAAAGCCCCCGATGAGCTGAAGTTCGATGTCGAGGAGTTTAATCGCAAGGTCATCACCGAGCCCTTCAATCAAGTCGTCTGCGAATACCTCGCGAAGGAGATTGATCCCGCCTCCCGGCAGAAGACGCTCATCTTCTGCGTGAGCGACATTCACGCCGACATGGTCGTGCGTCTGCTCAAGGCGGCCTTCAAAGAAGCCTACGGCAGCGTGGATGACGACGCGGTGATGAAAATCACCGGCACGGCGGACAAGCCACTCCAGCTCATCCGCCGCTACAAGAATGAGCAGATGCCGAGCGTCGCCGTCACCGTCGATCTGCTCACCACCGGCGTCGATGTGCCGGAGATCTGCAACATCGTCTTCCTCCGCCGGGTGAACAGCCGCATCCTCTTCGATCAGATGCTCGGCCGTGCCACACGCCTGTGCGACGACATCGGGAAGGAGGCCTTCCGCGTGTTCGATGCCGTTCGGCTGTTTGAGGCCCTCGAAAACATGACGGCGATGAAGCCCGTCGTCGTTGATCCGGCCATCAGCTTCACTCAGTTGATCCAGGAACTGACCCAGGTCGGCACCGAGGAGGCGCGGAACCTCATTCGCGACCAGCTCATCAGCAAACTGCGCCGCAAAAAGCGACACCTGGGTGAAAAAGCCGAGCGCGACTTCGAAATCGCCGCCGGCATGACGCCCGATGCCTTCATCGACCACCTGAAGAAGATGAAGCCGGAGCAAATCGCCGACTGGTTCACGCAACACGCGGAATTGGGCGAAATCCTCGACCGCAAGGGCAACGGCCCCGCGCAGCCCATCCTCATCTCCGACCACGAGGACAAGCTCCGCGAGGTCACACGCGGTTTTGGAGCCAGCACCACCAAGCCGGAGGACTACCTCGCTCAGTTCAAGAAGTTCATCGAGAGCAAGTCGAACGCCATCCCCACCCTCCTCGCCGTCGTCACGCGTCCGCAGTCGCTCACCCGCCAGCAGCTTCGCGAGCTTCAGTATGAACTCGACAAGGCCGGTTTCTCCGAGACCAGCCTCGCCACCGCCCACAAGGAACTCACGAACCAAGAAATCGCCGCCCGCATCATCGGCTACATCCGTCAGGCCGCCTTGGGTGATCCCTTGAAGCCCTACGACCAGCGGGTGGAAGACGCCTTGCAAAACATGCTCGCCTCCCGCCAATGGAGCACCCCGCAGCGTGAGTGGCTGAAGAAACTCGCCGCCCAGACCAAGGCCAACCTCATCGTGGACCGCGCCGCCATCGAGAAAGACATGGTCTTCACCCAGGAAGGCGGCTTCCACCGGGCCAACAAGGTCTTCGACGGCCAGCTCCAGCAGGTTCTCGATACCTTCAATAACACCGTGTGGAAACCCGCAGCTTGATTTATCAGGGCAACCATTCCTATTTTTCGCCATGCACCTGCACTCTTTCAAAATCTCCAACATTCGAACCATAAGTCGCTTAGAGTGGAGCGTTTCGGATGACTCTTCCGGCCCTGGTTGGCATGTCATTATCGGCGACAATGGTTCTGGAAAGTCCACCGTTCTGAGAAGTATAGCTCTGGCCTTGATTGGTGCCCAAAATGCCGAAGCCCTCCGCCAGGACTGGTCGCAATGGCTTGCAGGCGGAAAATCCAAAGGTGTCGTCACCGTTTATCTCGAGGATCAGGCAGATGATTCTTGGGCGGGAAAAGGTAGAAAACTGGAGGATTTTCACCCTGAGGTCGGCGTGCAACTCCAACGCGTGAACGGCAAGGTGGAAATCAAACCCGAAGCGGGGAACGAAACGTTGCCTGAGCGCCATGCATGGAGTGAGAAACCAGGCTGGTTCGGTGCTGCCTTTGGCCCTTTTCGCCGTTTCACGGGTGGTGACAAAGATTCAGAACGTTTGTTTTTCTCCCATCCACGCCTGGCACGGCACCTCTCCGTTTTTGGTGAAGAAGTCGCCCTCACCGAGGGCCTCGCCTGGCTGGCCCAGTTACGTTTTGAGCAGTTGGACGCGAAAGCCCGTAGCGGCAAGCTGCTGGCTCTGATCAAGAATTTCATCAATCAGGATGGCTTTCTGCCCAATGGTGTTCGTTTCCAGGAAGTGGATTCCAAGGGTGTCCGCTTCGTGGATGGGAATGGCACCCCCGTTTCCGTGAATGTGCTCGGAGATGGTTTCAGATCTGTGCTCAGTTTTACCTTTGAGCTGCTCAGGCAAATGTCGGTCGCATGGCCCGGCTCGACACTTTTCTCAGAGACCAAAAAGGGGCTTATCACCGTCAAGCATTCGGGAGTCGTGATGATCGATGAGATTGATGCACACCTTCACCCCACCTGGCAGAGGCGCATCGGCTTTTGGCTCACCAAACATTTCCCCAAGGTTCAGTTCATCGTCACCACTCACAGCCCGCTGGTCTGCCACGCAGCCGAGACGGGGTCCATCTTCCGACTCCCGACTCCAGGCTCCCGCGAGACGGCGCGCATGCTCAAGGGCATCGAAAAGGACCGGTTGATCTTTGGCAGTGTGCTGGACGCTTATGGCACTGAGTTGTTTGGCTGTGATGTCAGCCGTTCCGACTCGGCTAAGGAAAAGCAACAGCGTCTTGCCATGCTAAATCAGAAAGCTCTTCTTTCCAAACTCTCCACCAAAGAGTCCCAGGAGCGCTTGTCCTTACAGACTTTGTTCCCTGCATCGATGTGAGACCCTTAGTCCGCCTCTCTCATGATCCAGCTCCCAGCTCTCGCCCTTGAGAAACGCGCAGCCCGCAAGTTGAAGGACTGGCAGGCCGAGGTGAATGCGCTGGCTTCCTATGCCGCCCGCGTCCAGGCCGGCAAGCAGCGCTTCAAGTCCCGGAACACCAAGCGCAATGCCACCTTCAATCATGTGAAGGACGTCCTATCCCAGATGTGTCAGGGAGCCAGACGCTGCAGCTATTGTGAGGACTCCGTGGCGGACGAGGTCGAGCACATCATGCCCAAAGACCTTTACCCAGAAGGGGTATTCGAGTGGGATAATTATCTCTATGCATGCGGACCATGCAACGGCCCGAAGAACAGTGAATTTGCCGTCCTGGCTGGTGCACCTCGGAAGCTGGTGACAGTGACACGTCCAGACGGAGCCCCTGTCACGTCACCACAGGCAGGCAGTCCTGCCCTCATTAACCCGCGCACTGAAGACCCGCTGCATTTCCTCTTTCTCGACTTGCTGAATACCTTTGCCTTCGATGTCAGGAACGCGCCGGCAGTCACGGACGATGACAGACTGCGTGCTGATTACACCCTCCGTGTGCTTCATCTCAATGACCGGGATTATCTCGTGAAAGCCCGCCGCACCGCCTTCGGCACCTATCGCGCCCGGCTCGGCGAGTATGTGACCCAGAAGCAGAATGGCGCTGCTCAGGCAATCCTCGATCGCCATCGAGACGAACTCCTCGAAGTAGGTCACCAGACTGTCTGGCGTGAGATGCAGAGGCAGCAAGCGATGTATCCCGTGCTCAAAGCGCTCTTCGATGCAGCTCCTGAGGCGCTTGCATGGTGAGTTGTCCTTCTCGCCTCATGGATTACCGAGACATGGAGCGCCTTTGTCTTGATTCTTGACCGTCTTTGACGGCTCTCCCCCATCTCCCAGTCTCAAAGTCTCAAAGTCTCCTCTTCTCCCCATCTCCGCTCAATGACCCACGACATCGTCGCCAAGCTCTGGAACCTCTGCAACGTCCTCAAGGACGACGGCGTGACCTACCACCAATACGTCACCGAGCTGACCTACCTCCTCTTCCTCAAGATGGCGCAGGAGACCGGCACGGAGGAGCAGATCCCCAAAGGCCACCGCTGGGCCGATCTCGCGGGCAAGAGCGCCCCGGATCGGCTGGAGTTCTACAAGCTCACCCTCATCCACCTCGGCTCCCACGGCTCGCGGCTCACGAAGGAGATTTTTGCGAACGCCTCCTCCTTCATCAAAAAGCCCGCCACCCTCTCCACCCTCGTCACCGAGATCGACAAGCTCGACTGGTATTCCGCCAAGCAGGAAGGCCTCGGCGACATGTATGAGGGACTGCTGGAAAAAAACGCCAACGAGAAGAAATCCGGTGCCGGGCAATACTTCACCCCGCGCCCGCTCATCGACAGCATGGTCGCTGTGATGCGGCCCACGCTCGATGATGTCATCCAGGACCCCGCCGCAGGCACCGGCGGCTTCCTCATCGCCGCGAATCACTACCTGCGGCACCACCACAACTTCGACAGCCTCACCGAGGCCCAGCAGCGGAAGTATCAAACGAATACCTTCTTCGGCATGGAGCACGTGCAGGACACCCATCGCCTCGCGCTCATGAATCTCATGCTCCACGGCATCGACGGCGGCATCCGTTATGGCGATACCCTCTCCCCCGAGGGTCAGGCGCTGCCGAAGGCCACGCTGAACCTCTCCAACCCGCCCTTCGGCACCAAAAAAGGCGGCGGTCTGCCCACCCGTGACGATTTTACTTACCCCACCAGCAACAAGCAGTTCTGCTTCGTCCAGCACATCTACCGCGGCCTCGCCCCCGGCGGACGCGCCGCCGTCGTCCTGCCGGACAATGTCCTCTTCGAGTCCGGCGTCGGCAAAGACATCCGAAAGGACCTAATGGAGAAGTGCAACCTGCACACCATCCTCCGCCTCCCCACCGGCATCTTCTACGCCCAGGGCGTGAAGACGAACGTCCTCTTCTTCACCCGTGGCACCACCGACAAGGGAAACACGAAGGAAGTCTGGGTCTATGACCTCCGGGCGAACATGCCGCAGTTCGGCAAACGCACCCCCCTCACCCGCGATCACTTCACGCCCTTCGAGACGGCCTTTGGCAAGGACCCGCTCGGCAGCCCCGCCGCCTTGAAGAAACGGCAGGACGAGGGCGAAACCGGCCGCTTCCGCCGCTTCACCCGCGACTGGATCGCCCAGCGCGATGACAGCCTCGACATCGCCTGGCTCAAGGACGACAGCGCCGAATCCAGCGCCGACCTCCCCGAGCCCTCCGTCCTCGCCACCGAAGCCCTCGGCGAACTCGAACACCTCATGAACGACCTGCGCGGCATTCTTGCGGAGCTGGGAGATGAGGAACTCGCCACGGCATGAAAACGCATCACACCATCCATAAACAAAAGCGGGGCAACCCCCGAAGGAATTGCCCCATCGCCACAAGGACGAGAAGTTCTGCCAGCATTCCATGTTTCGTTCATTCGGCAATCTGTAACCCGACGTAGTCCATGAAAAAGCTCGCCAAAACCACCCTCGAAGTCAAAGGAACGGCCATCACCGTGCTTTCCGACTCGCATGGGGACTTCATATCCCTCACCGACATGATCAAGGCGAAGGATGGTGACTTCTTCATCTCCGACTGGCTGCGCAACCGCAACACCGTCGAGTTCCTGGGTATCTGGGAATCCGTGCACAACCCCAGTTTTAATTATGGCGAATTCGCCATAATTAAGAGCCAGGTCGGGCTGAACAGCTACAAGATCAGCGTCAAGGAGTGGGTCGAAAAGACCGGTGCCATCGGATTGCGCGCCACGGCCGGGCGCTATGGCGGCACTTATGCCCACCGGGACATCGCCTTCGAGTTCGGGATGTGGATCAGCCCTGAGTTCAAGATTTACCTCATCAAGGAATTCCAGCGGCTCAAGGAAGACGAAAGCCGCCGCCTCTCACTCGCTTGGAACCTCAACCGCACCCTCTCCAAGCTCAATTACCGCATCCACACCGACGCGGTGAAGACCCACCTCATCCCGCCGGAGGTCACGCCCGCCCAGGCCGCCCTCACCTACGCCACGGAGGCCGATCTGCTCAATGTCGCCCTCTTCGGTCAGACCGCCCGCCAGTGGCGGGATGCCAATCCCAGCCTCGACGGCAACATGCGCGACCACGCCAGCATCGAGCAGCTCCTCGTGCTCGCCAATCTGGAAGGACTCAACGCTGAGTTCATCCACATGCAGCTCCCTCAGGGCGAACGCCTCACCAAGCTCAACGCCATCGCCATTCGCCAGATGAAAACTCTGGCCGCCAACGCCAACCGCCTCCTTGAGGCCGCAGGAGGCAGAACCAATGATGAAGGATGAATTATGAATGATGAATTGCCGGAAGGGTGGATCGACTTGGGATTCGATGAGCTGAACTCCTTTAAGGGCACCTCTGGATAGGGGGTGGTTTCTGAGCGTGGTTTGAGAGGGCGAAAAAAGGCGGTTCTTGCTG
>NZ_JACSRD010000285.1 GCF_014879935.1 Prosthecobacter sp. | reverse complement strand
TCCGTCGTCGGCAGCGTCAGATGTGTATAAGAGACAGCCACTACCTCGCGCAGGGTTATGCCTTCGCTTCGATCAATTACCGACTCGTGCCCGCCGCCACGGTGGAGCAGCAGGCGCAGGATGTGGCGTCGGCTCTCGCCTATTTGACCAAGCAGGCCGAGTCGCTCGGCTTTGATGCCTCACGCGTCGTTTTGATGGGTCATAGCGCCGGTGCACATCTCTCCGCGCTCGTCGGCACCGACATGCAGTATCTGAAAAAAGCCGAACTCGGTCCAAAATCACTTCGCGGCATCATTCCGCTCGATGGCGCCTGCTACGACGTGCCGCGCCAGATCGCTGAAGGCGGCGATTTCATGCAGGACACCTACTTGCAGGCCTTCGGCAGCGAAAAAGAGCGCCAGCTAGCCCTTTCGCCTACGCATCATGCCGCCGCGCCGAATGCGCCCGCCTTTCTCATCCTGCATGTGCAGCGCATCGATGGCACCGCGCAGTCCAAAGCGCTCGGCGAGGCTCTGACCAACGCAGGCACCTCCGCCGAAGTGCGCGGCTTCGAAGGCCGAGGCCTCCAAGGCCACGCCGAAATCAACCGCCGCCTCGGCGATCCCGCGTATCCCGCAACGCCGGTGGTGGATGAGTGGCTGAAGAAGGTCTTCGCGAAGTGAGCCATCGAATACGCGTCAGCAAAGTGGCCATCTCGCTCCGCGAGATGAGCTGTGAGCTCACGATAGCTAGCAGCGTTTCCGAAACGCGTGACACAGTCGTGATTGCGATAGCGCTGAGTCCCTCTCGCGGAGCGAGAGGGCTACTTTGCTTCGCGGAACGGCACTCTTCGTCCAACAAACACCTCGCGTGTCATACAACCACCGCCCCGACGACACTCAGGCTGCACTTCCTTTCTCCACCACTCCATCGCCGATCCACATGCGCCCCACCTTCCGCCTGCTCACTGTCTCGCTGCTGCTCCTTTCCTGCCACGCGTCTGCCGATGAAGCGGTCGCGTCGAAGATGCGGGCCTTGTTTCCAAAAGCGGATGCGGATCAGAGCGGCACGCTGTCCGAGGCGGAGCAGGCGCGGGCGGTTGAGTTTGTGAAGACGACGTATGGCGGGCAGTGGTCGCGGCAGATCGAGGTCATGTTTGGCCGTGCGGGGAAAGACGGCACCGTCAGCGCCGAGGCGTGGCAGCGGGCGGTGGCGATGTTTGCGCAGGCACCGGCGAAGAAGACCGAGATGATCGCCATGCGCGATGGCGTGCCGCTCGCCACAGACCTCTTTTTGCCCTCGGGCGACGGACCGTTTCCGGTGGTGCTCTCGCGCACGCCTTACAGCCGCGTGAAGCGCTCGCAGGAGGCCGCCAGCTTTGTGCGCGAGGGCTGGGTCTTCGTCATTCAGGACATGCGCGGCCGCTTTGACTCGAAGGGCGAAAACCTGCCCTTCATCGGCTGCGGCTGGGGCGAGCACGAGGACGGCGTGGACACCATCGAGTGGCTCAAAAAGCAGCCGTGGTGCAATGGAAGTATCGTCACCATCGGCGGCAGCGCGGGCGGCATCACGCAGAATCTCCTCGCTGGTGCGGCACCGCAGGGCCTGATGGCGCAATACATCAGCGTCGCCACCTCCAGCATGTATGCGGGCGGCAGCTACATCGGCGGCGCCTTTCGCAAAGCGGATGTCGAAAACTGGATGACCGGCAACAAGTATGATCCGCAGGCCCTGCAGATCACCCGCGACCATCCGAACGACGACGACTACTGGGCAAAGTTTGACACCACGAAGCGCTTCGACCGCATGAACGTGCCCGCCGTGCATGTCGGCGGCTGGTTTGACATGTTTTTGCAGGGCACCATCGATCAATTCACCGGCCGTCAGCATCACGGCGCACCCGGAGCCAAAGGCACGCAAAAGCTCGTCATCGGCCCGTGGCAGCACGCCATCGGCAAGATGCCCGCCGGTCAGCTCAACTTTCCGAATGCCACCCGCATTCCGCAGGCCTACGATGCCCTCCGCTGGTTCACGCACTACCTGAACGGCACCGACAACGGCATCGAAAAGGAGCCTGCCGTCGCCTACTACGTCATGGGCGACACCGCCACGCCCGGCGCACCCGGCAACGAATGGCGTTATGCCAACGACTGGCCCATCCCCGCGAAGGAAACGCCCGTCTATCTCACCGGCGAACGCCGTTTGAGCCTCGAAAAGCCCGCCGCAGCCACCACGCCTCACGAGTTCACCTTCGATCCAGCGAATCCCTGTCCGACCATAGGCGGCGCGAATCTCACCATCGACCGCGGCCCCATGGACCAACGAAAAATCGAGAATCGCGGCGATGTGCTCGTCTTCACCAGCGATGTGCTCGACAAGCCTGTCGAAGTCACCGGCCGCGTGCTCGCCAAGATCTTCATCTCCTCCAGCGCCGTCGATACTGACCTCTCCGTGCGCCTTTGCGATGTCTATCCCGACGGTCGCAGCATGCTCATCGCCGAAGGCATGCAGCGCCTCCGCCATCGCCAGTCCACTGCACAGCCCGTGCCGCTCACGCCCGGCCAGATCGAAGAAGTCACCGTCGATTGCTGGTCCACCAGCCAGATCTTCAACATCGGCCACCGCATCCGCGTCACGATCACCTCCAGCAACTACCCCCGCTTCGACGTAAATCCCGGCACCGGCCAACCCTGGAGCGACACCGGCGAACAAGTGAAGCAGACGAACCGCATCTACTGCGACACCGAGCATACCTCGCGCCTCGTGGTGCCGGTGGTGGAGTGAGAGCGAACAAGCTGGCATCACCTTGAGCCGACGTCTTGCGTTTGGCTGAGTCTGACTGGCATCTCACCACACAGAAAACCGAATCCCTGCTTCAGCCAAACAACTCCGTCAGCGGCTTGCCTTCATCGAGCAGGTTGTAGGCGCGGCCGAGGCGGTCGTGAGCTTCGAGGTTGTCGATGCCCATGGCGTAATAGACGGTCTTGGTGACGTCTTCGGGGTAAATCGGGCGATCCTTGGGGTATTCGGCGCGTGCGTCGGTCTCGCCGACGACTTTTCCGCCTTGGACGCCGGCTCCGGCCATCAGGACGCTCATGCACGCGGTCCAGTGATCGCGACCGGCACCGAGCGGGCCGCCGCTGCGGCGGTCGCCGACTTTCGGCATGCGGCCCATCTCACTGGTGACCATGACGAGTGTCTCATCGAGCAGGCCGCGTGAAGCGAGGTCTTCGAGAAAGGCGGAGAAACAACGATCGAACTGCGGCAGGAGGTTCTCACGCAGGCAGTTGAAGTTGTTGCCATGCGTGTCCCAGCCGCCGGCGCTCTTGCATTTCTTGTGCAGGCCTTCGTCTTCCTTCCAGAACACGGTGATGAAAGGCACGCCAGCCTCGACCATTCGCCGCGCCATGAGCAGGCTCATGCCGTTGATGTCCTGGCCGTAGCGTTCGCGCAGCTTCAGCGGCTCGGACTTGATGTCGAAAGCGTTCGCCGTGCTGCTGGCGGAGAGCAGGTCAAAGGCACGCTCCTGCTGCTTCGCGTAGTTCTGGATGGCCATCTCGTGATCCAGATCCTTCCGGGCAGAGTTCAGCGCCGCGAGCAGCGACTGGCGGTCCTGCATGCGCTGCGCTGTCATGGCTCCGCTCATGGAGATCGTCGGCGCGGCGAAATTCAGCGGCTCCTCAAAGCTGCCGTTGAGGATGAATGGATCGTACTCCATGCCGATGCGGCCGGCGAACTGGCCGGGACGCGTGAAAGGCAGCTTGCTGGGCTTGTGCGGCAGCGTGATGAGCGATGGCAGCGTGGGATGCTGCGGACGCTTCATCGCGACGACGCTGCCCATGTAGGGCCAGTCCTCCGGATACGGACGGCGGTCGTTGCCCTGCTGCTTGAAGGTCGGATCGGGGGCATGGCCGGTCAGATTGTAATAATAACCGGCGTGGTGATCCCCCGTGGCACGCCCGCCATCGGTCACGCCGTGAATCATGGCAAAACGATGCGCCTGTTTGGCCAGCAGCGGCAGGTGTTCGCACAAAACGATGTCGTCACCGGTGGTGCGCATCGGCTTGAACTCGCCGCGATACTCCAGCGGTGCCTGCGGCTTCATGTCCCACATGTCGATGTGCGAGGAACCGCCGCAGAGGAAGAACAGCACGGTCGATTTCGCCGGCTTTGCGAGCGTCGGCGATGCGACGGCTGGTCCTGTGGAAGCACGCACGCCACCTTTGAAGCCGAGAGATGCCAGCCCCATCGTCGAGGCCGTGAGAAAGGCGCGACGATCCATCGAAGGACGGAACAGCGGGGATGACATGACGTCTGCCAGTACGCTCGCCAAAGGCCCGACTTGCCGTTGCGTGGCAAATTGGCCTGTGTTCTCATCGCGGCGTGGAATTTCACCAGCTTCGCTACTTCATCGCCGCAGCCGAGGATTTGAGCATTTCAGCGGCTGCGAAGCGGTTGCACGTCACGCAGCCGGCGCTGAGCCGTCAGATCGCGGTGCTGGAGGCGGAACTCGGCTTGGCGTTGTTTGATCGCATCCGGAAGCGCATCCATCTGACCGATGCCGGCCGTTTTTTCCTGCCGAAAGCCCGGCAGATCGTCTGCGATGCCGAAACAGGCGCGCAGCAGCTCCGCGAGCAGTTCGGCAACGCCCGGCGGACATTGCGGCTCGGCTTTTTGACGCCGTTTCTCGATGATCTGGTGGCTCCGGCCGTGCGTGAGTTCCGCCAGCGGCATCCCAAAGCGCAGGTGAGCCTGTTTGAGCTGCCGCCGCGGGCGCAACTCGACCGCCTGCGCAACCACGAGCTAGATGCCGCGATCCTGGGCAACATCTCCGACGCCGAGCGTGCGTTCTTCAGCATCCGCACGCTTTCGCGACACAAAATGGCCGCCGTGCTGCCGGAGGATCACGTTTTGGCGGGCAGGAAGTCGATCAAGCTCTCGGCGCTGAAGACGGAGCCTTGGGTGTCGCTTTCTGACGCGTTTTTTCCCGGTCGCCGCGAGTTTTTGCGCTCGATCTGCCAGCAGGCCGGGTTTGAGCCGCAGATCGTCAACGAGGTCGATTCGCTGTCGATGATGCTGGGGGCCGTCACCGCCGGCGAGGGCGTGGCCGTGATGCCCGCGCATGCCGGAAAATTGCCGCACGGCGGCTGTGTCTTCGTCCCGCTCGCAGCGCCGGTGCCGCTATCCGAGCTGCTGCTCGTGCTGCCAAAGCAGGTGGCGACCCCCGAATTGACGACGCTGACGAGCTTGATTGCCGAGAACGCGGCACGAATCGCAGCAGGGCAGCGTTGAATGGATGACTCAACCCCCGAACTGCCATGAATATGAATCGTCGAGAAAGCCTGGGCTTGCTGCTCGGCACGGCCTGTTCCGCCGTTGCCGCCGAGCCCTGGAAGGTGGATGTGACTCAAGAGACGATGGCTCCGTGGGGCAAAACGCCGGATCATCTGGAGCCAGCCAAGATCCAGGTGCCGCAGTTCTATTACCTGGCCCAGTTTGTCTCGTTCCCGTCCTTCACTGAAGGGCAGTATCTTGCCCTCGTGAAAGGGAAACAGAAGGGCGAGTACGAACTGCGGGCCGCCAAAGCTGGCGGGCGGGATACGAAAGAGCCTCCCAAGAAAACGCATGCCATTCTGGTGCCGGAGGATCTGGCCCGAACGATCTACGAGTTGTGGTCGAACATGCTGTTCGAGACTCGGTATCCCAAGGCGGCCTATCACGGCCTGGATGGCACGACCTATGTGTTTTCGACGTTCATCCGGGCTCTGGGCTGGATGCATGGCTCCGTTTGGAGCCCGGACGAGGACCAGCCGCCGGGTTGGATCACGAAGCTCGCGGGTGAGCTGCATCAATTCGCGACGCAAGGCTCAACGAACGAGGCCGAAATCACGAAACGCGTGACGGCGACCCGCGAACGTTACTTCGCCCATCTCAAGAAACACGGGCGGCACTGAGCCTGATCCGGATGGTCTTAACTGTGCCGATCAGGCACCGCGGCACGCAGATTGGGCAGATCCACCATGATGTTCTGGCTGCGCATGAGCGTCTCACCGATGAGGAGCGAGTCGGCACCGGCCTCGGCGAGGCGAATGGCGTCGGCGGGCGTTTTGATGCCGCTTTCCGCGACGAGGACGATGTCATCGGGCACCTCCTCGGCGAGTTCCTCGGTGGTGGCGAGATCGACGGTGAAGGACTTCAGATTGCGATTGTTCACGCCGATGATGCGGGCGTCGGTGGCCAGGGCGCGTTCGAGTTCGGGGAGGTTGTGAACTTCGACGAGGGCATCGAGCTGGAAGGTGCCTGCGACTTCGAGCAGGTGCTCGAGCGTCGGCTGGTCGAGTGCGGCGACGATGAGCAGGATGGCGTCGGCTCCGGCGACGACGGCCTCGAAGATCTGCGCCTCATGAATGATGAAATCCTTGCGCAGGCAGGGGATGTCGAGCTGCTCGCGAATGAGCGTGAGATAATCGAGCCGGCCCTGGAAGTATTTTTCATCCGTGAGCACCGAAATGGCGCTGGCGCCGGCCTTTTCATAACCTCGGGCAATGGCGAGCGGATCGAAGTCGGCTGCGATGGTGCCGGCGGAGGGCGAGGCGCGTTTCACCTCGGCAATGATGCTGAGACGGGTCGGGTCGGCACGCAGGGCGTCGTAAAAGGAGCGCACGTCGTTGCGCTGCATGGCGGCGGCGCGGAGTTTGTCCACACGGGGGAGGAGGCGTTGCAGTTCGGTGTGCTTGTGGGCGATGATTTCGTCCAGCTTGTTCATGGGGCGCGCATGGTGGCGGCGGCCCGGGATTGTGCAACCTCGTCGTGCGGGCAAAATACGTGCGCAGGGCCTCCTTGACGTGAGGCTTGATGCGGGCTTTTTCAATTCAATGCCTGAAGCGCCCATCACCCCAGCCGCCGTGATCGAACTGCTCACTGCCGAACACATTCTGGAGCCGCAGGAGCCGATCGCGCCGGACACGGATTTGTTCACGCTGGGGCTGGACTCGATGGCGATGATGCAGTTGCTGCTACAGATCGAGGAACGTTTCCACCTGACGATCCAGCCGGCAGAGATGACACGGGAGCGGTTTGCCACGGCCGGTGCGCTGGCCTCTTTCCTCGGAGAAAAACGCCGTCTCGCCGCCTGATGCCGACGCTGCCCGCCACGACGGTCGATTTTTTCCTCGCCGGACTTGAGGCGTTCATGATCCGCAGCGGGCAGGGGACTCACTGGGCTGTCACGATGCTGCGGCTGCATGGCAAACCTGATGCCGTGGCGCTGGACCGTGCGTGGCAGGAGGTACATGCGCAGCATCCGATGCTGGGGGCGCGGCTGAGACGCCTCTGGCGCGGCTGGCGTCTTGTTTGGGAAACGCCGGGTCCGGTGACCGCTCCGCCTGTCGTGTGGCACCCGCTTTGCGACAGCGCCCAGGTCAACGAGATCCTTTTGGAGCGATTGTGTGGAAAATCCGGCTCAGGGGACATCCGTTCGCCCTTGATGATGGAAGTGCTGCCGCTGGATGGTGAAAACGGTCCCCATGTCGTCCTGCTGACCTGGCGTCACGCGTTGATGGACGGCACCGGGGTGAACCTGCTGTTGGAGAAACTCGCAGCGGGAGGATGTGATCGCGGACCCCCCGTCCTGCCAGAAGCAAAAGCCGCCCCACTGAGCCGGGTTTTTCAGAAGGCACGTCCCTTGATGCGGCGGCTGCATGCCATGACGACCGCGGGCTGCCTTTCGGCCTGGAGCAAGACCGCACCGCCGCCAGGGCCGCCGCGTTTTGCGCTGGTCGAATTGTCATCCGAGGAGTCGCAGGCGGCTTTTGCGCGGCTGCGGGCTGCCTGTGGCGATTTTTTGCAGATGCCCTTCCATGCGGCGGCCGCAGCCCGTGCCATCCGGTTGCTGCACGAACTTCGCGGCTGGAACAGCCCTGAAATCCACATGCAACTGCCGTTTCAGACCCGTGGCCGCAGCCGGGACCTGCTTTTTGGCAATCACATGGGCACACTGCCTCTCTTTATAGAGGCAGCGGCACTGGGCACGATGGATGCGGCGGTCAGCCACCTGCTGGAAAAGTATCGCGAGGCCATGAAACAGGAGATGCCGCAGGCGTCAGAAGCCTTGATGACGCTGTCTGCGCACCTGCCTGTGGCTTGGTTCATCCCTGCGGTCAGGTGGACGAATCAGGGAGAGATTTGCAGCCTGTTTCATTCCCACACTGGCAGTTTTCTCCCTGGGCGGACAGAGTTCGCCGGAGCCGGGATCGAAAGTGTGGTCACCATTCCAAGTGTCTGCTCGCCTCCCGGACTGGGGATTTTCTGCTCGGACCACGCCGGTCGTGTGACGATCACCATGGCCTGGCGGGGTGAAGGGGTGTCGGCGGCCGAGATTCAGGCTCTCTCGAGGCAGATCCGCGCGGATTTGACCGGCGCGGCGGGCGTTTGAGCGCCGAGAGATGGGGAAAAGTGCCAGGGAACCGCGACATGGACAGGCAGGCTGCCGTTGCTTCCGTCAGGACCTGGCGGGGTTCGCAAGCTGAACATCCGCGGCCCCTGACAGTGGTTTTTTAGCCGCTGGGCCGGTCTGGCACAAGCAGGATTCCGCACGGAGGTCCATTTGCTTGAAAATTGGTGTTGTCGAAAGAGATGCGTTCCGGTAAAAATCAGGCCCTTAATTCTCAAATCGCTTCCCACCATGGTCTGGAAAATCCTCTCTGCCCTTTCGGCCGTCTGTCTCGGCACCGCCTGCTACTTCGCCTGGGCCAACCAGAAATCGCTCGTCGAGGAGCGCAAACGCGAGGCTTATTACACGGCCAACCTCGGCGAGGTCAAAGCGCACAAGGAGCAGGCCGAGCAGGCCAAAAAGACCCGTGAGGAGCAGCTCGCCGCCGCGAACAAGGAACTGGAGACCACCAAGACCAGCGTCGTGGATGTCGCCGCCAAGGCGCAGACCAAGGAGCAGGAGCTCGCCGTGGTGAAAACCAACCTGGAACAGGTGACCAAGGTGGTGAACGACCTCCAGAAGCAGATTGATGACGCGGGTGACATCGAAGCCCTCCTGGCCCAGATCGAAAACATCCGCAAAGAACGTCTGGAAGCCGAAGGTGCCCTCGCGAATCAGAATCAGGCGCTGGCTGCCGCCCAGGAAAAAGTGAAGACCCTCACTGATGCCGCGAAAGCCGCCGAAGACCGCGAAGCGCGTGGCCGCCGTGGCATTGTGGACGAAGATTTCACCGCCCGCGTCTCCCAGTCCTTCACTGATTGGGGCTTTGTGGTGCTCAACAAGGGGAATGGCGGCGGTGTGTTCGCCAATGCCGACCTCGAAGTGAAGCGCGGCAAGGACACCGTGGCCAAGCTGAAGGTGCGTGACGTGGAGCAAAATTCCTCGGTCGCTGATTTGATCAAAGGCAGCCTCGCCGAAGGCGAACGCATCCGTGCGGGTGACTTGGTGGTCGCTGCCGCCGAACAGAGTGCCAAGACGGATACGAAGGCTGCTCCTGCAACCACGGGCGCGGCTGCCACAGCCGCTCCCGCCGCCGATGCCGGTGCTGCTGGTGCTGCTGGTGCCGCCGCAGCCCCCGCGATGGGAGGTGACCCCTTCGGTGGAGCCCCTGCCGCTCCTGCTGGTGGTGCGCCTGCCATGAACTCTGATCCCTTCGGTGGAGCCCCCGCCGCTCCTGCGGGTGGTGCTCCTGCCATGAACTCCGATCCCTTTGGTGCTCCTCCGGCTGGTGGTGCGACTCCCCCCGCTGGTGGAGCCACTCCTCCGAGCACGGCTGATCCTTTCGCCACTGCGCCTGCCGCGAAGCCCTGATCGCGTCTGAAACACCGTTTCCCGGAACCCCCAGAATCTCTTTCCCATGACCAAAGTCCTTTTCATCCTCAGCGCTGTCGTCATCATCGTCGCCAGCTTCTTCGCCTACCAGAACGGGCGTGAATTCGCCGCCGTGCGCGTCTCCATCGTCGAGAAAGGCAATGCCATCAAAACCGAGCAGAATGCTGACAAGGTCGTGGTCGGCCAGGTCAACCAGCTCGTGGCCGACATCGGCAAGGTGCAGGGCGATCTGGACGTGGAAGCGGAAAAGCTGAAAGCTCAGAAGAACAAGCTGGCCCAGGCCGAGGCCGATGCGAACCGCACCCAGGCGGAACTCGATGCCAAGGTCAAAAAGCAGCAGGAACTCGCCGTGAAGCTCGAAAAACTTCCGAAGGATGTGAAGCCGGAGACCATCACCGAGGACATCGCCCGCCTGAAGAAGGAGAAGCTTGAGTTCGAAGGCCAGGCCGAAGGCAAGAAGAAGGAAGTGACCGCCGAGCTCGACAAGATCGCCGGAATCCAGAAGCGTCTCGACGACGTGGTCCGCAAGATTGAGGAGCGCCGCAAGAACTTCGACCGGAACAGCCTCACCTCCCGCGTGCTTGCGGTGAACTACGACTGGGGCTTTGTGGTGATCGACGCTGGCAAGTCCACCGGCCTCACCCAGGACACGAAGCTCATCGTCACCCGTGGCGCCCACACCGTCGGCAAAGTGAGCGTCATGTCGGTGGAGAACAACGCCGCGATGGCCGCCATCGTGCCGAACGCCGTGGTGAACGGCGAGATGATCATGCCGGGCGACCGCGTGATCCTCGAAAACCTGGTCCAGAACTGATTGGGCGAACCGGGAGACGACGAAGCGATGAAAATGCGTGCGTTGAATCTGATGTTGCTGGCGGTCGTGGCCGCTTGTTCCCTTGTTTCCTGCGGCTCCGACGAGCCGCAGCGTAAAAAGGTGGTGGGACCGGACGGAAGCCAGTACAGCAACCTCCCGTGGAACCGTCCTCGTTCCTGGGAAGGGAATGCACGTTACGGTGCCATGATGCCGCAAAGCCGGTAACAGCGGATTCCGAAGCTCCATGAGGAAAGGGGGCTCCGGCTGCCAACAACTTCGGCATTGGGGTCAAGTCGGGACAAATTTGCCTTTTTCGGCACCGGAGTCGTCACAGGCGGCACAAGTCGCAATCGATCTTAGCCCGCACTTCTCACGCTCTGGAGCTTGCGCGGCGGCGATGTAGCGCGGAATTCCGATTCCGCGAAGGCCCCGCCTCGGAAT
>NZ_JACSRD010000281.1 GCF_014879935.1 Prosthecobacter sp. | reverse complement strand
TCCCTCTTCCTACCACTCCGCTTTCGCCGCTGCTACCTTCGATACCCACTCAGGACAGCGAAGACTCTGAAATCTCGACGGCCGGTCAATCGCGGCTGCTGTGATGGAAATCGACAAGAAGGTTGTTTCAGGCTCAACGTGCCGGCAGGGCACGGGGGATGTCCTCTAGTTGTGGATTGGCGAAATCCACCGCTTCATTGAAGACGTCACTGCGCCGGGCTTCGATCTCGTTCGGGCCGTCCAGGCGATCACTCGACTTGATGATATGCGGCTGGATGAAGATCAGCAGTTCTTCGCGCCTGGCTTCCTTGTCGGTGTTGGTGAAAAGGTGCTTCAGGATCGGGATGCGGCGCAGGAAGATCACGCCGCGCTCGGAATTGTTCACGCGCTCGGTGATCAGGCCTCCGAGGACGACGGTGGCGCCGTTTTTGACCGCCACCTCCGTCACCAACTCCTGCGTGCCGATGGTGGGCACGGTGTTGCCGGAGATCGTCTGCGTGCCGACGATGTTGTCGTTGATCTGGGCGATCTTGAGAGTGACCTCGTCATCGGAGTTGATGAGCGGAATGACCTCCAGCTTGAGCAAAACGTCACGGTAATCGACGCTGACGCTCGTGCTGGCGATCCCTGCGGAGAAACCGCCGTTGGAGAGGATCTGCGCGGGCACGGCGATGCGCTGGCCGGAGGAGATGACTGATTTTTTCGCGTTGCGGGCATACACACTGGGCGTGGCGAGCACTTTGAAGTCGTTGTTGCCGTCGATGACCTTGATGTACTCGCTCAGCGAGCCGATCTGCCCGTAGAAGTTTAACTGGTTCCAGGAGAAGTTGGAGAAGTTCGTGGGGAACTGAATCCCGCCGGTCACGCTGCCGGACGAACTGGAGGAAGGCGTGGTGCCGTCCTCACGGCGCACGCTGAAGTCATCAAGGAGCTGAAGGAAGTCGAAGCCGTAGTTGTAGTTCTTGCCCAGATTGAGCTGGCCGACGATGGCGGAGATGTAGATCTGCTGCGGACGCACATCCATCTCTTCCAGGAGCTGGTCGATGCGCGCGATGTGCTCGGGCGAACCGGACACTACGAGGCTGTTCGACTGCGGATCGGCGATGAGCTGCGTTTTTCCGACAATCATCGATTCCGGCGCTCCCACGGCCTCTGGTGCGTCCAGAACGCTGCGGTTTGTGTTCGACCCGGTGTTGAAGCCGCTGGCACCGCCGAAATTGTCGCTGCTGCCAAAGGCCGAGTTCAAACCGCCGGCGCTGTTGTTGCGGGCTTCCGTGGAGGGGGAATTGGAGCTGCCACTGGTACGGCGTGAACTGCCGCTGCGACCGCCACCGCTGGTGGCCCCGCCGTTTTCGGACTGGATGTCGGTGTCGCGAGCCAGGGCATTGTAGGCCACGGGCAGGAAATCGAGCACGTCGAGGTATTTGAGGCGGCGCTTGAGGAAATTCGAGCCGTCGTCGTGCTTGTCGAGTTTTTCGACGAGGCCGCGGATGTAGGCGATGTCCACCGGACGGCCGATGACCAGAAGCTCGTTGGTGCGGCGATAAGGGAAGATCTTGACCCGGGATGAGGCGGGGTTGGTGGATGCGGTGCCGCCTGCGGCAGGTGCAGCGGCGGGCACGGCCGGGACACCCGGACGAGCCGAGGGATTTGGCACTGCTGCCACGGGGAGCGTGGCCGGGCTGCTGGCCTCCGCCTTGGCCTCCTGTTCGAAGATGCTGGTGATGATCTCGGCCACGAGTTCCACGTCCGACCGCTCCAGTTTGATCATTTCATTGGCGATCTCAGCCGGCGGGACATCGACGATCTGGGCGATCTCGCAGATGCTGCGGATCGTGGTGCTGTTTTCCGTGATGATCAGGGCCGAATCGTTCGAGATCGCCGTCATGGCCCCGTAGGAGTGCAGCTTGATGACCTGCTGGAAGGCCTTGGAGGCCTGATCAGCGGAGATGTGCTCCAAGGGGAGCACGTAATGGCAGATCTCCTCGCCGTCGGGCAGCTCGTGCAGGCTGTTGTACACCTTCAAACCGTCCGCGGTGGGGCTTTTGCCACCGGCATGGTTGATGAGTTTGGCCGTGGTCGGGTCGATGTTGATGATGGCGTAGCCGTTCAGCAGAAAGGTGGCCTCGATGAAGGCGATGGCTTCCTTCTTGGTGAGGAGCTGGGGCGACAGGATGCGGAGCTGTTCACCCTGCAAGGCGGAGTCGAGAATGAGCTTCTTCCCGGTGAGCTGCTGATAAAAGGGGATGATGGCCTGGATCGGCGCACTGGGGAAATTGACCTTGATCGTGGCCCCATCACCCACTGGAACATACGTTCCGCTCTGGGCTGGCGGCAGAGGGGCGGGCTGCTGGGCTTTTGATGCCTGACGAACGCCGAGCAGCAAAATCACCATCAGCACGGCGAAGCGGAGCCGTGTGGGCAGGTGGGAAGGGAAATCAGGCATTTTGTTGAAATTACACTGAGTATATTGAATTTAGCCTTACCGGCAAGAGTTTAGTTAAGACCTGTTAAAATCCAGGGCCTGGGGCCGACGGAGCCTGCTTGCATGGCCTGTTCCGCCGTGAATCATCGGCGTCCATGATCTCCATCCAGGGACTCACCAAGCGCTTCGGGGCACAAACGGCCGTGGATCAGCTCACTTTGGAGGTTCAGCCGGGCCTGATTGTGGGTTTGCTGGGGCCAAACGGGGCAGGGAAGACCACCACGCTCAAAATGATCACCGGAATGCTGCAGCCTGATGCCGGCACCGCTTTGATCTGCGGCACCAATGTCGTCACCGAACCGATGGTGGCGAAACGGCTGATGGGTTTTGTGCCTGACTCGGGCGCGGTTTATGAATCGCTCACAGGGCTGGAGTTCCTGCTCATGATCGCGGCCCTTTACGGCATCCAGGAAGACGAGGCGCGACCGCGCATCCGGCTGTTCCTGGACTTCTTCGAACTGGACGAGCAGACGCTCACCTCGAAGCTGCTCGGTGCCTACTCCAAGGGCATGCGGCGGAAGGTGGTGATCACCGCCGCGCTGCTTCACAATCCGAAGGTGGTTTTGCTGGACGAGCCTCTCGACGGCCTCGATGCCAACGCGGCGGTCGGTTTCAAGGCGCTGCTGGAGACCCTCGCGCGTGAGGGGAAGACGATCGTTTACAGTTCCCACGTGCTCGATGTCGTCGAGCGTGTCTGTGACCGCGTGGCGATCATGGCCCAGGGAAAACTCCTGGTGGAGGGCCCGCCGGAGGAATTGCAGCGCCAGCACGGCGTCGCGACTCTGGAACAGCTTTTCACGCAGTTGACCGGTCTCAGCGGCCTGGAGGCGCGGGCGGAATCCTTTGCGAAAAGCCTTCTCTCATGAGTGCGGCCACCGTCCCACCGCCAGACAAGGTGCTGCGGAAGCTTTTCTGGCGGCTGCTGTTCCGCGGCCGTGCCGCGCAGCAGATGGGGGCGCAAAAGACCCGGCGGCAGATCGGCCTTGGCGCCTCCCTGGTGCTGTATGCCTTGATCGGCATCATGCCCGCCGTGTTCGCCCGGAATGCGGATAGTTTCGTGTTCGCCAGCATCCTGCACGGCTTCACCTTCATGTTTGCCTCCCTCAGCCTCGCCTCGAACGCCGGGACGATGCTTTTCATGAAGGAGGAGGCGGAGATCCTGCTGCACCGGCCCGTCACGCCACAGCAGATGCTGCGGGCCAAATGCAGCGTGCTCGCCGGCTTTGCCCTGCTGCTGGCGCTGGCGCTGAATCTGGCCGGGTTCATCGCCGGTCTGGGCACCACCGGGGCCACCTGGCGGTTTGTGCCGGCTCATCTGTTTTCCACGGCCCTGTTGATGCTGTTTTCCGCCGCCAGCATCGTGCTGGTTTACAATGCCTGCCTGAAATGGCTGGGCCGGGACCGTTTCGACAGCCTGCTGGCGTCATTGCAATCGTTGCTGGCCGTCCTCATGGTCATCAGCGGGCAGATCATGCCGCGTCTGATGATGTCCGAGACCTTCAAGCATGCGGATCAGGCCGGGGGCTGGTTTCTGGCCCTGCCGCCGACATGGTTCGGGGCGCTGGATGCGCTTCTCGGCGGCAGTGCGTTGAGCATGTCGGTTCTGTGGCTGCCTGCGCTGCTGGCCGTCGTCGTGACCGCAGGGACGTGCTGGCTGGCGCTTGAGAAACTGGGGGATGCATATGGCCGGGGCCTGATGAGCCTGAACGAAGCGGCCGGCAGTTCACCGAAGGGCGTTTCCACCCCGCGTGGTCGCTGGCTCGCGGCAGCGGTGCGGTTCCCGCCCCTGAGCTGGTGGCTGCGGGATCCGGTGGAGCGTGAGGCTTTCAAGCTGACCGTCGCCTACCTCCTGCGTGACCGGGAGGTGAAGATGCGCCTCTATCCGGGCATTGCGCCGATGCTCATCATGCCCCTGTTCATGACATTCAGCGGCAGGCCTGGAGGTGCGGGCGAGCCGGCGGTCATGCTGCAAGGGATCGCCACATGTTTCCTCGGCGTCGTGCCCCTGCAGGCGATGATGTTCCTTGCCTGCTCGGAACAGTGGCGGGCCTCGGCCTTTTTTCACGCGGCGCCGCTGCCGCACTGGACACCCCTGTTTCATGGCTCGCGGAAAGCTGTTCTGGCCTGCCTTGCCTTCCCGGCGCTGCTTTTGCAGACGCTGATCATGTGCGTCGTCCGGCAGTCTGCGGCTCCGCTGGTCCTGAGTCTGCCTGCGGTGTTGTTCCTGCCCTCTTTTTCGCTCATCACCGGGATCGTCGGCCAGTGGCTGCCACTCGCAAAACCTTCCGAGGAGGTGAAAAACAGCGCATCAGGCTGTCTCATGCTGGCTGGCACCATGATCGCCGCCGGAGCCGTGGGCGGCCTGGCGGCCTGGATGTGGCACATCGGTCATTTTGCCGGTTTTCTTCTTCTAGAAGCCATCATCATGCTCGGTGCCGCCGCCCTGATGAAGCACCTGATGCGCGACACGCCCTGGCTCGCGCCGACGGAGTGAGTTTTTGCGTTTCATTGCGGCTCTTTGCAGCTAATCACATCGCCTCACCATGACCCACGCCGAAGCTGCCACCCGTGCCGCCTTTCTCCGCACCGAACTGCACCACCACAACCGCCTCTACTATGTCGAGGCCCGGCCGGTCATCTCGGACAAGGATTTCGACCTGCTGCTGCGGGAGCTGCAGGAGATCGAGCAGCGGTTTCCGGACCTGCTGACACCGGATTCACCCACGCAGCGCGTCGGTGGCGCTCCGCTGGAGGGCTTCACGCAGATCCGGCACACGGTGCCGATGATGAGCCTCGACAACACCTACTCGGAGGAGGAGCTCACCGCCTTCTTTGCCCGCGTGCAGAAGGGGCTCGCACGTGAGACGATCGACTGCGTGATCGAGCCGAAGGTCGATGGCGTCGCCATCACCATCCGCTATGAAAACGGGGTCCTGAAGCACGGTGCGACGCGTGGCGATGGCCAGACTGGCGATGATGTGACGAACAACCTCAAAACCATCAAACGCCTGCCTTTGCGGTTGCCGGAAACCGGCCCGCAGACCTTTGAGGTGCGCGGCGAGGTCTTCATGCCGAAAGCCGGCTTCGCGAAGCTGAACAAGGAGCGTGAGGAGGCTGGAGAGCCGCTGTTCGCGAATCCACGCAACTCGACTGCGGGCACCTTGAAGCTGCTCGATCCGAAGATCGTCGCGAAACGGCCGCTCGACATCGTGTTCTACGGCCTGGCTGACGCAGGAGGGATGGATTTGCAGTCGCAGACCGACGTTCACGCCTTGCTTGAGGCGGCAGGACTGCGCAAAGCGGATCTCATCTGGCGTGCCGACAGCGCTGAAGGCCTGCTGGCCGCCATCCGTGAGCTCGACGAGCAACGCAAATCCCTGCCTTATGAGACCGATGGTGCCGTGATCAAGGTGAACAGCTTCACGGACCAGCGGGAACTCGGTGTGACCAGCAAGGCGCCCCGCTGGGCCATCGCCTACAAATACCAGCCGGAGCAGGCGGAGACCAAACTGCTCGCCATCGACATCCAGGTCGGGCGCACAGGTGCCTTGACCCCGGTGGCCCGTCTGGAGCCCGTTTTCATCAGCGGCAGCACCGTCAGCAACGCCACGCTGCACAACTACGAGGAGATCGAACGCAAGGACATCCGCGTCGGCGACATCGTGGTGATTGAAAAGGCGGGCGAGATCATTCCTGCCGTCGTCTCCGTCAAAAAGGAGCGGCGGAACGGCGGGGAGAGCGCTGTCATTGCCCCCACGCATTGTCCGGTCTGTGGCACGGCCGTGCATCGCGATGAGGAGCAGGTCGTCATCCGCTGCCCGAATCCGCACTGTCCGGAAGTCGTGAAGCGCCGTATCGAGCACTTCGTCTGCCGCGGAGCCATGGACATCAGCGGACTTGGCGAATCCGTCGTCGCCCAACTGGTTGATCTGAAACTCGTCCGCGACGTGGCGGACCTCTACGCGCTGAACGAGCTGCTGCTCGCCCGCCTCGAACGTGTCGGCACCAAGAGCATCTACAATTACCTCAAAGCCATCGAAAGCAGCAAGCAGCAGGATCCATGGAGGCTCGTGTTCGGCCTGGGCATCCTCCATGTCGGCGCAGGCGGTGCGCGGAAGCTGCTGGAGCACTTCGGCGGCATCGATGCCATCGCCAAGGCGAGTGTCGAGGAACTCGTCCAGTGCCCTGACATTGGCGAAATCGTCGCTGTCAGCATCCATGCGTGGTTTCACGATCCGGTGAACCTCCAGTTGCTCGACCGTCTGCGCTCCGCTGGTCTCAATTTCACGCAAAAGGCCGTGACGGCCGCCTCCGAGAAGCTCAATGGCACCACCTGGGTCATCACCGGCACCTTGAGCGAAGATCGCGAGACGATCGCCGATCTGATCCGCTCCCACGGCGGCAAAGTGAGTGGCAGCGTGAGCGGCAAAACGACCTACCTGCTCGCTGGCGAGGAGGCGGGCAGCAAACTCGACAAGGCGAAAAAACTGGGGGTCAAAGTCCTGGCTGAGCCGGAGTTCCGCGCGATGATTTGAGGCCGCCGCCCGACCATGGCGGCGCGGAGAGCTGCAACCGCCACGGCATCAGACGCACCTCAGTAGATCATCGCGTTGTCGGGCGCGGTGGTCTCCTCGACCTTCGTGGCTTCGATGATGGGCACGGTCTGGTCGCCTTCCTTCTTGTAGCCCATCTTGCCGACCACCTTCACCCAGGTCATCTCCTTGAAGTCAGGTGCCTTCTTGCCGAAATCAACCGGCACGGAATACGGACGGGCATCGGCCGCGCAGCATTGGACGAGCATGCGGAAGATGCGCAGGCGGTGACCATCGTCGTTGTTGACCTTTTCCGGCATGATTTGAGCCACGGTCTCGACCATCTGGCCGCCGAGCACCTTCTGCACCTCAAGGTCGCCACCGGTGTAGTAAAGTTCAGGCACTTCGAGGATGAAGTTGCCCTCCTTGCTCTGCGGCACCTGGGCCTTGAGATCTTCCAAGGTGAAGGAGCCGTAGCTCTTCGATTCCTGGGCGGCTGTGGGCACGTTTTTGGGGGCTTCGGTGGCTTCTTTGAGCGCTGCGTTGGCCGTGGCGACGCCGGCAGGCATCGGTGTGGAGGCGGTCGTGCCCGGCAGGGGCGGTTCGGTGGTCACCTTCGCGGTGACAGCAGGCGCGGTTGCGGACGGCGCAGCGGCCTTGCTCTTGTTTTTGAGGTCGAACTGCTCAGCGCGTGACTGGTCGGCGTAGTTCGGGTCGTAGAGGCCTTTGTTCACGATCGCATTCTGGCTGTAGCGGTCCGGGGTGGACAGGGCGGCCCAGGAAAGCGGCGCGGCAAGGATCAGCAGCACGGCGATGCGGCCAGGCCAGGAACTTTCCTCCAGGATGCCATGCGCGTGGCCTTCATGGCTGTGAGCGTGGCCGTGATCATGACCACAGCAGCCGTGCTCATGCTTGTGCTCGTGATGGGCGTGGTCATGACCGCAGCCCTCGTGATGGTGGTGATCGTGATCGCAGGTTCCATGCTCGTGCTTGTGTTCATGGCCGTGGTCGTGGCCGCAGCAGCCAGCTTTGTGCGAATGATCGTGCCCGCAGTCCTTGGGGGCGTGATCGTGGTCATGCGCGTGATCATGGCCTTCGCAGCCGGCGTCCTCGGCGGTCATGGTGAGCAGGTTGAAGAGGCCCAGCACCACCAGCCCGATGCCGGAGACGAGCACCATGGGGCGGAAGATGCCATCCGGCGGGAGGTAGTTCACCAGACGGCCGGTGATGTGGAAGTAGAGCAGCACGCCGCCCCACAGAAGGAGCATGGCGACGCTGAGCAGATGAACGAGGGTGCGGGTGGCGCTCATGGCGGATCAAGGTTTGATGTAAAGGCTTTGAATCAGGCTCATCCACGGCGTGGCCAGCACGCCGACGAGCACAAACAGTCCGATCAGAAGGTAAACGACCACCTTCCGCTGAAAGACGCTGGAGTACATGAACAGCAGCTTGATGTCCATCATCGGACCGAAGACCAGGAAGGCCAGCTTCGCCGCCATCGAGAAGGCTGCCATCGGAGCCGCGATGAAGGCGTCCGAGGTGCTGCACAGCGAGAGGACCATCGCCAGGCCCATGATCGAGGGCAGGGCCAGCCATTCGTTGCCCGCGACGGTGTTCAAGATCGCCTGATTCACCTGCGTGTTGAAGGCGGAGGTGATGATCACGCCGATGGCGAAGTACATCGCCGTGTCGAGGAAGTCGCGCATCGAGCTGCGCATGGCGTGGACGAGCTTGCCATTGAAATTCGCGCCGTGGGCATGCCCGTGGCCTTCTTCCGCGTTCGCGGCTTCGATCTTGCTCGCGATGCTCGCCCGCAGCACCTGGCCGGGTTTGAAGCGCAGCACCACCAGGCCCACGATCACCGCCACGAGGTAGCCGAGGGAGAGGCGGGCGATCGTCATCGTCGCATTGCCCGCTGTGGCCCAGGTCAGGCCCTGGAACTCCTTGAAGGCCGTCAAAGTGCTGATCGCCACGATGGGATTCATGATCGGGGCTGAGAGCATGTAGGTCACCGCGCAGGACAGCGGCAGCCCCTTCTGCACCAACCGCCGGATCACCGGGACCACCGCGCACTCGCACACCGGAAACACCAGTCCGAGGAATCCGGCGATCAGCGTGGACAGCACCTTGCTCTTCGGCAGCACGCGGTCCAGCAGCTTCGCCGGCAGGAAGGCGTCGATGATGCCCGAAAAGATCGTCCCGATCAGGATGTAGGGAGCCCCCTCGAAGATGATGCTCAGGAAAGCCATGAGGAAGTCCCCCAGGCGGCTGGGTTCGGGAAGGGCGGCAGCGAGGAAATGCATGAGTGGTGGTGAAGCTGTTTTAAACGCTCCGGGAAGGCTGGTTCAAGCGCGAAAGCGGGGCGGAAGCGACGAATGCCGGATTGGGATTGCCTTCGTTGCCAGGATTTGGTGCAATCCACGCATGAATGAGCCGCCGAAACAGCGCTGGGGGTGTTTGCCGTGGGGAGTCGGGGCCCTGCTCGCGCTGTTGGTGAGTTTATGCGATGTGCGCGGAACACACCCCAGGATCCAAACCATGGGAATGCAGGTCAAGGCCGTTAACAACTGCAAGCAGCTCATCATGGCGCTGAAACAGCATTCCAAAGATGCGGAGTCATACTATCCGGACAGCCTTGATAGACGATTCAGCTCTGCAAACGAGGTGTTTCGGGAGTTGTTTAAGAAGCAGATCATCGATAATGAGAGGATTGTCAGCTCTCCTGAAAGCGTCTTTCAACCAGACAATGTGATCGGGTCTCCTCCTGGGTTCACACGGGCTTTGTTGCCAGGTGAATGCCACTGGATGCTGCTGAAGCATCAGTCCGATGCTGTGCATCCCAAGACGCCCCTCGTCATTGAGAACAGCCTCAACGCCTCATGGCCTCCCAAATGGGGCACGTCGAGACCTAAGTTTCCTCAGTGGTTTGGCGATCACTCCCTGAAAAGAGGAAGATCATGGCGCGGCCGGGAAATCATCATCGGCCGCAACGATGGCTCGGTCGCCGTCGAAAAACTCCGCCCCGACGGCACGCTCGACTGGCATTCACCGACGAATCTCGATGAGCACGGCAAAAGCTGGATCGACTACCTGACGCCCGAGCAAGTCGCGAAGCTCTCTTATTGGGACATCGAGGAGAAGTAGTTTGAGTTCATAACAGAACGAGATTGCGTCGGCTCACCAGTTTTGATGGAATCAGCGCATGAATGAGTCACCGAAACAGCGCTGGTGGTGCTTGCAGTGGGCGGCTGTGGCCCTGGTAATCCTTTTATTGATCTCGTTGATGATTCCCACGGTCAACGTAACTGCGAAAAGGGGCGATCAAACGAGGGCCTTGAACAACTGTAAGCAGATCATTTTGTCTCTGAAGCTGTATGCAAGAGATGCTGGCGCCACCTACCCGGACGGGGGACATTCTGACTTCAGGTCAGCAAATGAAGTGTTCCGGGAGTTGTTCAAAAAGGAGATCTTGCTGGATGAACGCATCTTCGGATGCCCCAAGAGCGTGTTCGTTCCAGACAATGAGATTGGGAGAGCGCCGAACTTTGACAAGGCTCTCATGCCTGGAGAATGTCATTGGATGTTGGTGAAGAATCAATCTGAGGACTCTTTCGGCAATGCGGCGCTTGTGTTTGAAAACTGTTTGAATGTATCATGGCCTCCCACTTGGGATGTTTCAGTGGAAGCGGGTAATAAAAGGGGGCGTGCGTGGCCTCGCGGAGAGATCATCATTGGACGCAATGACGGTTCGGTTGTAGTCGAGAAACTCCGACCTGATGGCACGCTGAGCTGGCAGACCATCGAAAGTTTGGATCCGTCAGGCAAAAAACGAGAGACTCTGCCTACCCGGGATGAGCCAGCCTTTTCGTATTGGGACATCGAGGAGAAGTAGGACCGGATTGCACCGGCATTGCGCATCCTTGGGCATCAATTGCTTTGGACTAACCTGGTCTAAACCAGCTTAGCCCCAATGCCGTTAAGTAATAATTAGGACAAGGGCACCTCTGGAAACCTCAAATCCCCGGGCAACGCTTTCAAGAAGGTAGATTGTGAGCCGATGTAAAG
>NZ_JACSRD010000124.1 GCF_014879935.1 Prosthecobacter sp. | reverse complement strand
ACGCCGAGTTCCTCGATCAATGTGTAAGGGCCGATCACATCGCCCGCCCAACTCCACATCATCCTGCCGCCCCTTTCGTCATTCGTCACACCATGCCCTCCGATCTCGACAGCTTCGTCGGCCATGCGCTTCGCGACTTCGATGAGCACGCCACTCGCGTCGTGGAAGCGGCGGGCGATGTGATCGGCCCTTACACATTGATCGAGGAACTCGGCGTCGGCGGCTTCGGCTCCGTGTGGCGGGCGCAGCAATCCCAGCCGGTGAGACGTGAGGTGGCGCTGAAGGTGATCAAGGCGGGCATGGACACGCGCGAAGTGATCGCCCGATTCGCGGCGGAGCGGCAGGCGCTGGCGGTGCTGGATCATCCGAACATCGCGAAGGTCTTCGACGCGGGCGCGACGCCCTCAGGCCGGCCTTACTTCGCCATGGAGCTCGTGCGCGGCGTCTCGCTCACGCGCTTCTGCGATGACCAGGCGCTGCCAATTGAAGCACGGCTGCGTTTGTTCATCGAGATCTGCCACGCCGTGCAGCATGCGCATCAGAAAGGCATCATTCACCGCGACTTGAAGCCCTCCAACTTGCTCGTCTCGCTCATCGACGGCCAGCCTGTGCCCAAGGTGATCGACTTCGGCATCGCGAAGGCCGCGGACGGCGGAAGCCTCGCCGATGAGACGCTCGTCACGCGCATGGACCGGCTGATGGGCACGCCGGCCTACATGAGCCCGGAGCAATCACTCCCCGGCATGGATCTCGACACCCGCACGGACATCTACAGCCTTGGTGTCATTCTTTACGAGCTGCTGACCGGCCAGGTGCCGTTTCGCGTCAGCGTGGATGGCCGTGTGAAGCGTGAGCGCGACACGCAGCGGCCCAGCACGCGGATCAAATCCCTCACCGGCGAGCAGGCGCAACGCCTTGGTGAGACGAGACGTGTGCCCACGCCACGTCTGATCGGCCTCGTGAAGGGTGATCTCGACTGGATCGTCATGAAGGCGCTCGAAGAAGACCGCGCACGTCGCTACGACTCCGCGAACGCCTTTGCCGATGATCTCCAGGCCTTCCTCGACCAGCAGCCCGTCAGCGCCCGGCCGCCGACCACGTGGTATCTCCTCACGCGCTTCACGCAGCGGAACAAACTCGCCGTGGCATCTGCGGCGATCATTTTGCTCACGCTCATCGCCGGCATCACGGCATCGACGTGGCTGTACTTCAAAGAGCGCGTCGCCTTGGCGAATAGCGAGCAGGTGTCCAAATTCATGACCGAGCTGCTCGCCCAGGCGGGCCCCGCCAAAGCAATGGGCGATGACGCGACGATGATGCGCAAGATCCTCGACAAGACGGCCGGGCGCATCGGCAACGAGCTGCGCGATCAGCCCGAAGTCGCCGCTACGCTGCGCACGGTGATGGCGGAGACGTATGAGGAGATCGACGAATACGAAAAGGCGTTGGAGCAATCTGAGGAGGCCCTGCGACTCCGTCGCTCGCTCTATCGCGGCGATGACGAGCGCGTGGCACAGGCGCTGATGGCTCGCGGCTCCAGCTTTGAGTCCCTCGGCCGCATGAAGGAGGCCGAAACCGATGTGCGTGAGGCTTTGGCGATGCGTCAGCGGCTCTTCGGCGACGACGACACGCGCACCGCCGCCAGTCACGCCTTGCTCGCCTGGACACTGGGCAAATCCGGCCGCGCGAAGGAAGGCGAAGCCTCCGCCGAGCAGGCGATGAAGGTCTGGAGACGCGATCCGCTGAATGATTCGCTGCATCAGGCCCCCAAAGCGCTCGCGGTGATCTATGCGCACACCGCGCGGCTCGACAAAGCCATCGAGGTCGATCGCGAGGAGCTCGCCGCGCTGCGCAAGCTGCACGGTGACGAGCATCCCGAGATCATGAACTGCCTCGACAACCTCGGCTACGACCTCTCCAACGCGAAGCGATACGACGAGGCCGAACCGCTCCTCAAGGAAGCCCTGCGCCAAGGCGAACGCTTCTACAAAGACCGCAATCCCGTCGCCGATCACGCCCTCGCCTCGCTCTCACGCATCGCCGCAAGCCGCCAGCAATGGGACAAGCAGCTCGACTACGCGCGCCAGTCCTACGAGGCCGCGAAACGCGTCTTCGTCCCCGGACATCGCTACTACCGCGAAGGCTCCGCCGTCTTCGCCCGCGTGCTCATCGAGCAAGCCGAACGCTTCTGCGAAAGCGACGCCAAACGCGCGCAAACCATGCTCGACAAACTCACCACCAATCCCGACTTCGCCGCCGATGTGAAGGCCGCCAGCGGCTGGCTCGATTGTCTCCGCGGCATCGTTTGGCGAAACGATGCCTCTCGACAGGACGAAGCACGTGCGCAGATCGCTCGCGGGATCGATTCGCTGAAGAAGAAGCCCAAACCCACCGCCGAAGATCAAAGGCGCATCCAAAAGGCTGAAGCGTGGCTGAAGGGCGCTGATGCGTCACGATAGCATCCCGATTGGCCGCGTATCACGGCTTCTTTGGCAAGGGAGCCGTCAGGCGGTGCGCGGCGAGGAGCTTCTCTGTTTCAAACACGAGCGCACGTTCATCCGCCGTGCCGATGGCCACGCGATTACCTTTTGCATCGAAGCTGACGGCAAGGATCGCCCGGCCGATTCCCAGCGTGTGACCGATGAGCGTGCCATCTCGCGAATCCCAGAGCTTCAGAGCCACATCATCCGAGGCGGTGGCGATGATGGGCTGCGTTGGATGCCACGCAATCGCAGTGACCGTCCGGTCGTGGGCGCGCATCGTCCTCTCCAGATGAAAATCCCGGGCCGCATAAAAGCGCACGGTCTTGTCCGACCCGCCGCAGGCGACCACGCGGCCGTCGGGGCTGACGGCGAGAGCCGTGAGGACAGTAGGAACATCGATCCTGTGCAGCAAATGTCCCGTCTCACGATCCCAGAAAGCCAGCACATCCGTCTCCTCGCCGGCTGCGCGCTCGCGTGAGCCTGCCGACACCAGCTTCGTGTCACCATCCGCATACGCCACGTGCTTCCACCGCACCACACCATCAAGCCTCCATTTCAGCAGTGGATCAGGCTTGTCCGCCACATAGCGCATCAACACGGGATTGTCCGCGACGATGACCTCGGTGCCTGTCTTGTCAGTGGCGATCGCATGCCCCACCATGTTCCAGGGTCCCGGCTCCACTTTCGGCTGGCCGCTCGCATCCAGGCTCGCCCGCACCACTTTCTTCAGAGGGAAATTCGTGAAGAATCCCCGGTCACGCGTCGCATTGACCACGCCCGAGTTCGTGCTGCGCGGCATGAGGTTGAGCACCACCGGCGGCTGCTTCTGCATATCCCAAAACTCGAAATACTTGCCTGCCCCGGAAGTGAGGAGAAATCGCTCGCCAAAGAACAGGACCGAGAAGCACGAATTGCCTGCATTGATCGCGACCACCTGTTCATGCACCGGCGTTCTCCAGAACTTCGTGACGCGACCCGGGGCGCAGATGGTGCCGTTTTCGGGATTGATCGAAAGCGCGTAGGTGTAGGCCGCTGTGGCAAAGTGTGTCTCGACCGCCACGAGGTTGTCAGGGTTCCAGACTTGGATCACCCTTTGCGAACTCTCATCCGCCGTGAGCTGCGCCAGCGTCACGAGCCGGCCATCCCGGGTGAACGCCGCACCGTTCACGCGTCCGTTCGTCACGCGAAACCTTTGCCGGCGTTCTCCCGACGCCGCGTTCCACACGCTGGCAAATCCATGGTGATCGCCTGCCGCGACCAGCGTGGAATCCGGGCTGAAGGCGATGTCCCAAATGAAAGCGCGGCTCGGCTCCATCGCGCAGACTCTTTCTCCCGAGTCCTCGCGCAGGATGTGAATCGTGTTGTCAATGCTCACGCCGAGCAATGTGCGATCCGGAGATGCCTTCGACATCATCACGTTCTTCATGCTCCACCGGACTGCCTTGGTAGCCCGGTCCACCGAGTGCAGGTAGTTTGGATGGCTGGCGGCTTTCAGCGAAAAGCTGATCCGTGAGTTGTCGGCGCTGAGGGTCAGACCCGTGAGTTCGCCGTTCTTCACCGTCGGGTCCGAGTATCGAAACTTCTCCTCGCCCGTCGCCACATCGAAGATCTTCACTTCCAGCGGATCACCGGATGCCACGGCGATCTCGCGACCATCGAGACTGAGGCTGCCCGTCATCCGGCGCCTGATGCCTGTCTCGATCGTGCGGGTGACCGCCCGCTTCACCAGATCGAATACGAGGATCTTGGTTCCGGACTCCTGAAGCAGCAGGCAGTCGCCGCCGTTCGCACCGCGGGTGAATATCGCGCGGAAGATTGGTCCGTGCATCTTGTCGAGTTCGCAGAAAGAGGAATCCACGCGGCTGTCGAGATAGCGCCAGGAGTCGTCGCGCAACTCCTCCGGACAGGCATCGAGCGCCCGCCTCATGGCTGCGGCATCGAGGCTCGTCGCCGCCGCATCGGCCAGCGCGATCTGTGCCCGCGCGAGTGAGCGGCGCGACTCCGCGGCACTGTCGTTCGCGCGATGTTCGTTCGCCGTGGCGATCTCCGCATGGCGCGTGGCCTTCCGCTCGCTCGCCATCACCTTGATCACAAAGCCGATGCTGATGAGCACCATCGCCACGAGTGAGGCGGTCACCGCTTTGTGCCGCAGCATGAGCAGCGTCAGTTGCTTCCACGCACCCGCTTTTTCCGCGCTGGTGGCAAAGCCTCCCTGATACTTCTCGATGTCCGCGCTCAGGTCTTTCACGCTTTGATACCGCTCGTCCATCTGCAAGCGCAGCGCCTTCATCGCCACCGCCGAAATCGCCGATGGCACGCGACCACCGACGATATGCGGCAACGGCGTGATCTTCTTCGCTTCGAGCACCTCGCCCTTCTTTGTCTTCGCGCTTTTTGATGCCGTGGCGGCACCGAACGCCGTCGGCGGCGTGATCGTGCCCGTGCGCACTTTCTCCAGCACTTCATCGAGCGTCTTGCCTTCCACCGGCGGCCTGAGCGTGAGGATCGCATACAGGATGCCACCGAGCGAAAAGATGTCCGACCGCGCATCCAGATCATCGATCATCCCCCAAGCCTGCTCCGGGCTCATGTATTGCGGAGTGCCCATGACCGCGCCGGCGAGAGTCGCGAGAGAAGGCGAGTTTTCCTCGGCGCGGAATGACGAATGAGGAATGTCGAATGACGAATGAATGCCTTCTGGGGAAGCACCTTCGTCATTCGTCATTCTGATTTCGTCATTGCTGCGCAGCAGCTTCGCCAGTCCCCAATCCATCACCAGCACCTCGCCAAACTCGCCCACCATCACATTATCCGGTTTCAGGTCGCGATGGATGACGCCCTGGGAATGCGCGAAGGCGATGGCGTCGCACACCTTGCGAAAGATCGTCAGCAGAGCAGGCAGCCGGTGCTCGCGCAGCGCGTCGGGATTTTCCGGGCGCAGATCATTAAGGATGTGCTGCAGTGTGCGGCCCTTCACGAGCTTCATCGTGTAGAAGAGTTGCCCGTCCGCATCCGTGCCGAGATCGTGAATCGGCACGATGTTCGGATGCTCCAGCCGTCCGAGCACCCGAGCCTCCCGCCGGAACCGCTCCGCCATCTCTGGCGATTCCGCCTCCGCTGTCATTACCTTTACCGCCACTTCGCGATCCAAGGCCACTTGCTTCGCCCGATACACCGCTCCCATGCCGCCACGAGCCACGAATCCCTGCACAGTGTGACCGGGCAGGGGGCCTGTGCTCCCTGTCGGTTCACCTTGGTTGAACGGCAGCCCTGTGACCACGGTGGCCAGGTCACTGGAGTCGGTCCCATCATGTGCCTGCATGGCATCGCGCACGAATCGATCCAGAGAATCACTCATGGCGACCCTCTACGCCAGCAGCGTGCGGCTGTCTTTCGATCATTCACGGGCGGGACATTGGCGCAGATCCGCCTCTGCGTGCGCCTCCAGCACCACCAATGGGACTTGTCACTCAGATCACTGCCCTGCGGCTGCCGCCACCGCCGCGATCTCAATCATGAGCTTCTGAATGCTGCAGTGGTTGGCTGCAAAGGACTTCTGGAGGTCGTCGAGCACCTTCGGGCCGTAGGCCGCGGGCTCTTGCTTCACCAAATGATGGAACAGATGACGGATGAAGGCGCGATGGCCGCTGGGATTGGCCGCCACGTAGTTCACGATGTCACGTGGCCCGGTCAGGCGGACGGTCTTGCCATCATCCGTGGCCAGCTCTCCGACCGGGTTGACCGGCTTGTTGTTGTCCTTCGTGCGCCAGCGGCCCACGGCGTCGAAATTTTCCAGGCTGAAGCCCAGCGGGTTGATCATGCGGTGGCAGGACATGCACGCGCCATTGCGGGTCATCTCGGTGATCTTCTCGCGCATCGTCAGCTTGGGATTGAAATGGCTGTCTTCGAAAACCACCGCCTTCTGCGGCGGCTTCAGCGACATGCCGACGATGTTGCGCGTCAGAAACACGCCACGATGCACGGGCGATGACTGCTTGGTGTAGGCCAGCGACGCGAGCAGATACGGATGCGTCACGACGCCAGCGCGTTGTTTGGGGTCAAAGCTTACGCGTTGGAATTCATCGCCCTGCACTGGCTTGCCATAGAACTTGCCCAGCCGCTCATTGAGGAGGAGGTAATCGGCCTGCAGAAGCTGGCGGTAGTCAGACGCGGGACTCCACACCACGTCGTCAACGAACTGGAGCAGCGACTCCCGCAGATCGGCCAGCACCTCCGGCGTGAAGTCCGGGAAAACCTTCGGGTCCTTGCTGCTACCTTCAGCGCGTTCGAGTTCCAGCCAATGGTGGAAAAATCCGTGCAGTTTTGCCTTCGTGCGCGGATCGGCCAGCATCCGCTGGGCCTCGGCCTTGATTTGCTCCGGGGTCTTGAGTTTCCCGGCCGCGGCCGCTTGCGCGAGTTTCTTGTCCGGCACGGAATCCCACAGCGTCAAAGCCAGACGTGAGGCGGTGTCGAAGTCATCTGCGGCGGTTCCACCCGACACGTCCGGATAGAGGAACTGCGGCGCCTTCAGCGTCAGCATCACGATCCGCTTCACCGCGGTCTCGGACGCCTTCGCTGTCTTGAACTGCGATTCCACGATGAGTTGGCGCAAATCCTCGCTCAAGGGCCGGCGGAACGAGGCTTCAACGAAGGTGTTGGCAAACTTGCGCAGTTTGTCGCCACGATCGGGGGCTCCCGCTTTGGTTTGAGCCAGTTCGTCGAGGTTCTCGATGACTTTTTCGGCAGTGGAGATCGCCGCGTCGGTGACCGCCTGGTCCCAGCCTTTGGAAATGGTCGTCCCACGTGGATAGCCGCCGCTGCTGTCGTCCGCCGGAAATTCGGTGCTCACGATCATGAGCTCACGCGGCCGGTCCGTGCGCAGAGCATGCGCGGGTATCAGCTCCTTCACGCCGTGCGGCGGTTTCCACCAGAGCTCGATGGAGGCGGACTTCTCTTTGAATTTGAAGTGTTCCAGCAGCAGCCGGTAGGCACGGCCGCCGACGAGGTAGATCGACTTCTTCTCCTCACGCACCTGCGGTCCGGCGCTCACCCAGCCGTCGATCAACGCATCACCGTCCGACGTGTCGTTGATGTAAAGACGGAAACCGTTTTCCGACTTCACGGCGAATTCATACACGCCTGTCTCTGTCGCCATCACACTGCCTTCAAAGCGGTTCTCAAACTGCTCTGCCTCCAGCACGGCCTTGTCCGGGCTGTCGGCACCCCAGTGGAAAGCAATCACCGGTTCCACCTTCTCGATCGTCTTGTTGGGCCGCTTTTTCTTGATGCCCTGCTTCGGCGTGGTGTCCACGGCCTTCTCGCCCGGTTTCGGCAGTTCCACGCCCCGATAGAACGCCTTCAGCCCTTGCTCCGCACTGACGGGACGGTCAAAGCCCGGTCCCATGCGAAAGCGGCCGATCACATCCATCACGCTGTTGCGGAACTGATCAGTCGTGAGCCGGGCCAGATCCTTCTTCGGTGGGTTCAGCCGCGCCTGGGCCTCTGGCGAGTAAAACGCTTCGTAGATATATGCCGCGATCAGCTTCGAATCCTCCGGCGTCGTCTTTTCCGGCTCGTCCTCCGGCATGGTGCGGTCGATCTGCCGGGCGAGCGCCTCCAGCGATTTCTCGCCAGTCAGAGTCTCGTCGTATTCGTTCTCAACGCCTTGTCCACGGTCCCCGTGGCACTCGGCGCAGAGTTTTTGATACAGGGCCTTGCCAGGATGTTCTGCCGGTGCGGCAAAGGCACACGCAGTGAACAACCACAGGACAGGCAGTGGAATGAGGGCTTTGGGGGATGGGGCAGCCATGAAGGGGGATTTGTAGCGGCTGGAAGGATAAAGTTGCTTGCCAGGCACGTCTTTCATCAGGCTTTGGCCTGGTTCCAGTGGCGAACGACGCGACACCATCCATTGCAAAAGCACCCACTTGCACGATAACCACCGCCACCGCTCTCCCGACCGTGCCCACCACACCTGACACCTCCGCCCTGGACCGCGCCCGGGGCAAAGCCTACTGGCGGCTGCTGCCGCTGCTCTTTGTCTGCTACGTCATCGCGTATGTGGACCGGGCAAATGTGAGCCTCGCGAAGCTCACGATGGCGAAGGACCTGCCCGACTTTGACAATGCGGTCATCGGCTTTGGCGCGGGGATGTTCTTCTGGGGCTACATTTTGCTCGAAGTGCCCGGCACGTTGCTCGTGGAGCGCTGGAGCGCGCGGCGTATGATGTCGCGCATCATGGTCACATGGGGCGTTCTGGCCGCGCTGACCGCGGCGGTGACGACGCCGATGCAATTTTACTGCGTGCGCTTTGCTCTCGGACTGGCGGAGGCGGGGTTCTTCCCCGGCGTGCTCGTTTTCCTCACGCATTGGTTTCCGAATCAGGATCGCTCACGCGCCGTCGCGTGGTTTTTGATCGCCACACCCGTCGCGCAGATCGTGAGCCCGAAAATTTCCAACCTGCTGCTGCAAATCGGCACCGATGAAGTCATCAACGGCGTCACCGTGCATCATCCGGAGTTCCTCGGCCTCGAAGGCTGGCAGTGGATGTACATCTTCTGGGGCGCTCCGGCGGTCGTGCTCGGCCTCGTGGTGCTCTTCATGCTGCCCGATCGGCCAAGCGAGGCCAAATGGCTCACCGATGAAGAACGCACTGCCTTGGAGCAGCAACTCCACATAGAGAAGCAACGCCGCTCGAAAGGCAAGCGCATGACTTTGGGCGAGGCGTTTCGGAATCCGAAAGTGCTGCTGCTCGCGCTCGCGTTCTGTTGCAGCGTCACTGCAAACTACGGCTACGAGTTCTTCTTCCCGAGCATCTTGAAGGAGTGGTACAAGCTCGAGCTCAATCAAATCACCTGGCTGGTCATTCTGCCACCGTGTCTCGCACTGGGCAGCCAGTTGTTCATCGGCTGGAATTCCGACCGCACGGGCGAGCGACGCTGCCACGCGGCCTTCTCGATCATCATCGGCCTCACCGCGCTCGCACTCGCTCCGCTGACAAAGGGCAATCTCGCCCTCACCATCGTGTGCTTCATGATCTTCTTCGCGGGCGTCAAAGGCTACCAACCGGCCTTCTGGGCACTGCCGAGCATCTTCCTCACCGAGACCGCCGCCGCGGCGAGCATCGGCTTCATCAATTCCATCGGCCAAATCGGCGGCTTCATGGGGCCTTACCTGCTCGGCAGCATCGAAAAGAGCACCGGCTCCTTCACAGCCGGCATCTACGTGCTCGCCGCGTCGATGTGCGTGAGCGCGATCATCATTCTCGGCCTCGGTCTGGGCCATCGGCCTTCGAAAGACACATGAACGCCGAAGATGAAATCATGCACGTCGTGCCCGTCGAGCGGCACAATGCGATCATCGCCGCCGCGTATCGCGCACGAGGCTATGACGAAGACGAGACGCAGTCTGCCGTGCGCATTGCGCAAAGCGCCTCATGGCATGGTGTGCGCACGCACAACGGCATCAAGGCCGTGAGCCTCGACGATCACTTTGGCTCCAAGGTGGGCGGCTGTGTGCCGCGTGCTGTGATTGAAAAACTTCCGGGACGCTTCGCCGCCACCGAAGTGTGGAATGCCAATCGCAAACTCGGCCAGCCCGTCGCCGAGCAGGCCATCGAGACCTGCATCGCGCTCGCGGATCGCCACGGCATCGGCCAGGTGTCCGTGGACAACGCGTTTCACTACCTCTGGGGCGGCGGCTACGTCATGGAGGCCGCGCGTCGCGGCTACGTGGCCTACACGAACTGCACCTCCGCCAAAACGGGCGTCGTGCCCTTCGGCGGCAAACACGCCACGCTCGGCACGAATCCGCACTCGTGGGGCTTTCCCACCATCGACGCCGTCGGCTTTCCCATCGTGATCGACTGGGCCACGTCCGTCATCGCGCTCGGTCGCGTGCAGCAGCTCGCACGCGAGGGCAAATCGCTGCCGCCCGACCTCGCGCTCGATAAAGACGGCCGCATGACCACCGATCCATCGAAAGTGGCCGCGCTCGTGCCCTTCGGCCAGCACAAGGGCTACGGCCTCGCGCTCGCGGATGAATTGTTCGCCGCGCTTATCGGCGGCTCGCTGCCTACCATCCGCGGCCGCGATCCCGTGCCCGGTGCCAAGCAAACACCCTGCTTCTATTTTCAGGTCATCCATCCCGAGGCCCTCTCCGGCGGAGCCTTCGCCAGCGGCCTCTCTCAAGCCGAAAACATCAAAGCCGTCCTCGCCGACATCCTCTCCCACGGCAACGAGCACTGCCTCCTCCCCGGCGAACTCGAAGCCCGCTGGGCCAGGAAATGCGCCCGCAACAAAGGCCTCCTCTTCTCCCGCCACGAGATCCGCCAGCTCAATCAAATCGCCGCCGCATGTGGCGAGCCGGAGTTGAAACTCGATGCGTTTCCGCAGGCGGACATGACGTGAAATGCGTGTGCTGGCACATTTACTTGTCCGCCGCCTCAGCACAGCCTGCCCGACAACGTCCTCAAATCCTACGCTTGGCAAGCTTGTCCCGTCCCGCTACAATCTGCGCATGACTGCCACCCAAGAACTCTTTGCACATGCGGTTCGCCTGCCTTCCGAGGAGCGGCGTTTCCTGGCCGAAATCATCTGGCAGACGGTGGACGCCGACTTGCCTGCTCAATGGGAGAATGAGGCCACCCTGGGTGCCGAGATCGAGCGTCGCTTCGAAGAGTTCAAAGCAGGACGCGAGCGCGGCTTGAGCCATGACGATGTTTTTTCGGCTGCCAGGAGCCTCGCTGCATGAAGGTTGTCTATTCCGAGCACTTCCAGGCTGAGCTGTGCTGTGTGACCGGTCGCTACAGCGCGGAAGACAAAGAACTTGGCCGCCGGTTTGTGCAGACCGTTGAGCATGCCTGTGTGGAGATCACGGCTGATCCGCTGCGCTGCCGCGTGCTGGAGGGACGCGTCCGCCGCTGCTTGGTTCGCCGCTTTCCATACATCATCTACTATCTCGTCGAGGATGATTTGCTCTACTTTGGCGCTCTGCTCCACAGCGCTCGTCACCCAGAGACTTATCGAGCTGCATTCGCGGACTTATAGCCGGATCACGCAAACCGGTCCGGTGACATCAAATCGAGCTTCACACTCGATTTTTCATCCGCGAGCAACTCAGAGACGATCCTGCCCGTCGCGGGCGCGAGACTCAGGCCCATCATCGCATGACCAGTGGCCACGGTGAGGTTTTTCCAACGCTTCGTTCGGCCGATGTAGGGCATGCCATCGGGTGAAACGGGTCGCAGACCGCTCCACGGCTTCACTTCGGCAAAATCCGCTTCTTCAAAGGCCGGGAAATACTGCGGAAAGGCCCGCGTGATGCCGCGCACACGGCGCTGCGTGATGGATTCGTCGATGCCCGCCATCTCCATCGTGCCGCCGACACGCAACGCGCCATCCATCGGCGTCACCGCGAGCCGCGCCTCCGTGCAGATGCTGCACAGCTCGGGAAGTTGCGTCGGATTCGCCAGCGTCAGGCTGTAGCCTTTGCCCGCCTGCATCGGCAGCTTCAAATCGAGCTCCTTCGCGAGCTGCGCCGACCACACGCCACCACTCAGCACCACCTCATCACTTTCGATTTCACCGCGTGAGGTTTTCAGCGCCCGCAGTGCTCCGCTTTCTGTTTTAAAGCCACTCACCTCCGTCTCCCACAGAAACGTCACACCGAGTCGCACGAGCTCCGCCTCCACCGCAGAAATAAAACTGCCCGGTGCGAGATGGCAGTCCTTTGGAAAAAACACGCTGCCGCAGATGTCCATTGTCACCGCCGGATCGAGCGCGGCGGTCGCCTTCGCATCCAGGACCTCGGCGGGGATGCCGAGCGCGTTCGCCTTCTCCGCCATGTGCGCTTCCTCATCGAGCGTCTGCTGTTTTTTGCACAGCATGAGCAAACCACGCTTCACGAGGCCGAAATCGAGTCCCAGCGTCTCAAAGCACTCGCGGCTCAGCAGGCTCAAATCGCGCAAAACAGGCGCGGCGGCCTCGACACGGGCCTTCGTGGCCGCTTTCCAGAAATGCAGGCCCCAGCTCATCAAATCGGCATCCAGCCGTGGCTTGATGTAAAACGGCGATTCCGGGTTCCACATCCATTTCAGGCCCAAAGCGACCATTCCCGGCGCCGCGAGTGGGATGAAGTGACTCGGCACGATCATCCCCGCATTCCCAAACGAGCACCCATCGCGCTGACGCGGTTTTTGATCGATGATCGTCACCCGCATGCCGCGGCGGGCGCAGTAAAGCGCCGTGCTGAGGCCGATGACGCCCGCGCCGAGGATGGTGACTGATTTGCTCATGTTTACGCACAACATGGCGTATCGAAGCTAGTCATCTTGGACGCTTTGGCGGTCCACGCCGCGATTTTTGCCAATCGCCACCGCTGGACGCCCCAAATGTGCTCTTTAGCATTCCCGGGCCGCCCAATACAACCAGTCTCGGACTAATGCCCTTCCTGACACAACTCGATCCAAATGCTCGCATCAAGGGTTCGCGTGATCCGCTGGGAGTGCAGGCAGTGTGGACTCTGCTCGGGCGTGAGGTGGTGCCTAATCTCTCGACGGTGACAACTGCGGTGCGGGATTTCACGGCGACGATGATTGGCTATGCTTTCGCCCAGCACCTGGAAGGCCGGGAGGAGTCTGCTGTGACGATCTTCCTGCGCTGGGAGCAGTGGGCGGCCTACAGCCGGGCGTTTCATTTTCGAAAGGAGGCCGCCCTGCGCGGCATCGAGCGAGTGCGCATGGAGGCGGAGAAAGGCAATGTGCGCATCTCAGCAGCACGCGAACATCAGATTTTGAGCAATCAGAAGACATATGGACTGTGGGGGCTGTATTCGATGCCTTCAGAAAAGTCCGGCCTTGTCGAAACGAAGGCGGTGTGTCCGACGCCCGATGCCTGGAAGATGCTTGAATCCGTGTGCTGGCCGAGGTTGAAACCACTGGCTGCAAAGCTCGCTCAGCCGCTCTGCCGGGTGTCTTTGGAGAAGGAGCCGCTGGTGGATGTGATCGCGCTTGAGGTGCTGAAGCCACACTTTTCGAAGCTGGAAAGGTCTTTCTACACTCGGCACCTGCTCGAGCAGTCGGCAGATCAGCGTCTGGCGGTTCTGACCATGCCGGAGGTGCTGCGCGTGAGTCGCCCCGAACTTTCGCCTCCCCTGCTGCGTGAGTGGCGTGATCGCGCGGCGGGTCATAGCAGCACGCTGGCGGAGAATCTGGAACGTGTCCGGGTGGCGGAAACCGTGCTGGCACCTGCGGTGTGGCTGTTTTCGTGGCTGCTGGGGCGTGATGGTCAAAAGCTGGCCGCAGTTGAGAAGGATCTGAGGCAGGAATGGGGCACGGCGTTTGCGAAACTGGAGGTGGATGCCTTTGCCAAGCTGCGCGGTTACTTCAAAAACGGCACATCGGATGGCTGGCTGCGAATGGCGGAGGCAATGAAGGCGGCGGATTATCGCCAACTGGTGCTTGAGGTGACCGGCCTGTGTTCGGACGTGATGAAGCAACGCGGTGGCAGCGCCTGGATCACCATGGAGGCTGGTGCGCTGCGAGTTCATGCGCAGGAAAAGCCGGCGGCACTGGTGAGTCGGGCGCGTCTGTCCGAGTTGTGGACGCACAGTTATTTCCTGGACTCGCTGGCCGTGGTGGCTGCGGCGCTGAAGGAGGATTGAAACCCGATGAGCCAGTCCACTCAAAGCATTCCGCAGCATGTGCTCTCCGAGGAGCTGCAACGTGCCATGCAGGGCAGACGGCTGGTGACGGCCCTGTTCACCACGTTCAGCTTTGATCCGGGCTTTTTCGAGCAGGAGGTGCTGCGCCTCTTCTTTGATGAAGAAGTCAGTCACCTGCCTGTGCTGCGCACGGTGCAAATGGAGCAGGCGCTGCACAGCCTGAGCACCCGGGCGGCAGTGTATTATGATCCGCAGGCGCTGGAATGTGCGGCACGCTTTGGCCCGGCCCGGCTGGACTTTGCAAGGCATCCCGTGCGCATGGGGGCATGCTTTCATCCGAAGATGGTCTGTCTTCTGGTCGAGGCTGAGCGTGATGAAGCACAGGCTGCGGATGCAGACCCGCCGCGTGAGCTGATCGTGGCCTGTCTCTCCGCCAATCTGACGGAGTCCGGCTGGTGGCAGAACGTGGAATGCGCGCACCTGGAGGTGCTGCGGTCGGGGGACAGATGCGCGTTCAAAGAGGACCTTGTCGCGTTTCTCAAATGGCTGGCACCGCAGAGTCCGGCAGCGCCACCGGCTCAGCCCGGGGTGCGTTTCACTCAGCGATTTGAAGGTGAGGCGGCGGGGGAGATTGTGCGCTTTCTGGAGCAGGAGATGGGGGCGGACTTCCTGCGCCAGAGCAGCGACACACTGCATGCGCGTTTCTTGTGGAAACAACCCGGCGCCGCGCTGCTGGACACCTTCATCGACGAGTTTTCGCAAGTGCTGCGCGGCATGAACCTGGAGGTTATTTCTCCCTTCTTCAGTCATGATGACAGCGCCGCGCCTCTGGATGCCATCATCGAGGCCATGTGTCCGCCTGAGACACGGGTTTTCATGCCAAAAGATGACGCGGGAACCCCAAAAGTTTCACGCAGTCTGCACGACGCCATTCGCGGGCTCGAAAACACCTCCTGGTCCTCCCTGCCTGGCGAAGTGACACGAGCCGGAAACAGGGCGCAGGCCGCGGCGCGCGGGGTCCATGCCAAGCTGTATCGCTTTTTCCGTGCGCGGCCGATGCGTGAGATCTGGGTGCTCGGTTCCGCCAACCTAACCCGGGCAGCATGGCAGAAGGGCGGGAACATGGAGTGCCTTTTCATCGTTGAGCGGCCTTGCACACGCAGGCCGGATTTTCTTCTCCAAGTGGACTCGAAGCGTCCTGACGCGGATGCCACGACAATCACCGATCCATTGGAGACTGCGTTGGACGAATCCGCGCTGGCCGCTTTCAGTCTGCGGTATGATTGGGCGACTCAGAAAGCTTCCGCACGCTGGGAAGGCGATGACCCGCCGGCGGGTTTGGTGCTCTCCGTGTCAGGCGTGGCACTCGGAGCCGTGCCCGCTCTCAGACCGCGGGGATGGCTGACGCTGGCGTCTGAGCTGGCGGAAAAAATCGCCGCACATCTGCATTCGACATCCCTTTTCACTGTTCATGACGACGCCGGGCGTGGCACGGTGTTTCTCGTCATGGAGGACGCGGTGCAGACGCACAAGCCCTCGCAACTGGAACGGCTGAACGCGGCGGACATCCTGCGCTACTGGGCGCTTCTGACGGCGGACCAGCGGAACCGCTGGCTGGAGTCACGGCTGCGTGATCTCATCCTCGCGACCTCAGCGGATGGCGAGACCCTGCCTGCGAATGCGTCCTTGCCGAAGGGCGCGGAGTCTTTGTTTGATCGTGTCGCGGGTTTCTTCCACGCCTTCCATCATCTGGAGCAGAGCGTGGGAAAGGCGATGGAGGAAAACCGCCCAAGTCTGGCGGTGGCGCGATTGTTCGGGAGAAAACATGATTCGCTGCACCGGCTGCTGGACCGCCTGGAGCAGCCGGAGGATCCCCTGCAGGATGTGGTGGATCGCTACGTCATCGCGCTGAGTGCGCGGCAGAGCCTGAAGCATCTGAGAACAAGGCACGTCGATCTCTGGCGGGATCAGCGACCACACGCTGAGGCCATCACGCTGCGGGTGGAAGCCCTCGCTGACAAATTGAGGGGGAAAATCTTGTCCCAGGGCGAGTCAGCGGCGTTTCTCGACTGGTTCGAAAAGGGCTTCCTCAAACGTGCGGGGGAGGTGACTGCATCATGAAAGGCGTGACCTTGTCGCGCCTGACGATGGAGGCAGCGGAAGCCCTGCTGGATCTGGATGCGCGCATGGACTCGCCAGCGCGGGCACGGCAGCAGCTCGAAGGAGCGGTGGCGCTGCACAACCGTCTGGCGGAGCACCGTTGCGCCTATCTGGCGGATGAAGTGGGCATGGGGAAGACCTATGTGGCGCTGGCCGTGCTCGCACTGATGCAGCACCACCATCCCCGTCGGCGCGTGCTGGTGATCGCTCCCCGTGAAAACATCCAGCGGAAGTGGGAGAAGGATCTGCGGAACCTCGTGCGGCACAGTGTCCGCTTTGCCGATCTGCGGGTGAAGGCGGCGGATGGACGCCCCGCGATGCCACTGGTCCAGTGCCACAGCCTGCTGGATCTGGTGCAGCAGACGAGCCTGCATTCGCATGGCGTGTTTTTTGTCCGCATGACGAGTTTCAGTCTCGGTCTGGGCGAGTTGCGCGGTGACGATTCCTGCGGCGGCAAGGCAGCACGGAAAATGCGTGATGAACTGCGCGCTCATCTCCCCTGGCTGGACGCGGCGGCGCTGGACTTGCGCATTCAGGACAGCTCGGTCTTCAAGGAGGCCTTTGCCCGTTGTGTGTGTTGTGCGCTGCCCGTTTTCGATCTCGTGATCGTGGATGAGGCGCATAACCTGAAGCATGGCCTGCGCACGCACAGCGCTGCAAGGAACCGCGTGCTCGCCGCCGCGCTCGGTCATGCGTTGGATTCCCCACCAAGGGATGCCTTCCCCGGCTATGGCAGCCGCGCCGCACATGTGCTGATGCTCTCTGCCACGCCAGTGGAGGAGAGTTACATGCAGCTCTGGAACCAGCTTCAGGTGTTGGGCCGCGGCGGGCATTTTCCCCAGCTTCGCGATCCAGCTCTGGATGACGAGGCAAAGAAGGACATCGCCCGGCGCTTCCTCATCCGCCGTGTCACGGCACTGGAGCTGGATGGCAGGCGGTTCACGAAAAATCTCTATCGCCGGGAGTGGCGGCGTGGCGGGGTGATGGAGCACGATGAGCCCGTCCGCGTCACGGGCACACGTGAGCGTCTCGTTCTGGCCCTGGTGCAGAAAAAGGTGGCGGAAATCATCGGAGTCCCGCAGTTCGGAGCCTCCTTTCAGATGGGCATGCTGGCCTCGTTTGAAAGCTTTCATGAAACACTCGCTTCAAGAGGGAAAATTGAACCTGGAACAGCCGACGAGAACGGCCCGGATGAAAGTCGTTTTGACGGCATCGAGCAGACGGAAAGCCTTTCCGAACGCCAGGGTGTGGACGTTGGCAGCATCAACTCGCTGGCCCGTTCCTACCGTGCGCAGTTCAACGAAGAGCTGCCGCATCCAAAGATGGACGCGTTGCGCGACGGTCTGAAGCAAAACTGGAACACCGGGGAGAAAGCGCTCGTCTTTGTCCGCCGAGTGGCCAGCGTGCGTGAGCTGAAACTGAAGCTGGAGGAAACCTATGACGACTGGCTGGAGCAGCGGCTCAGATCTGAGTTTCAAGGCGTGCCACAGGTGCTTTCCAGGGTGGAAAGCCTCTTCCACAGATACCGGCGTGAACGGGCCGAACATCGCGAGCAAGCGGGCGGGATTCTGCCGAACGAAGAGGACGATAAATCCAGCGCGGAAACCTTTTTCGCCTGGTTCTATCGCGGCGAGGGGCCGCGCGGAGTTCTCAGTGGCGCGGCGCTGCAACGCCGCCTGCGCCAGGGAACCTTTTTCGAGCATAATCACGTCGCAGCCCTGCTGGGCTGTGAAGCGGAGACCACACTCGCCACTCTCGCGGAACGCCTGGGCAAGCCCGAGTCGGAACTTTCGGCCGAACTTGTGGGGGACGCACGTCTGAGGTTGGACACCAAAGCCCGGAAACTGCCACGGCAGATGGTCTTTGAGGCACTCCAGGCCGTAGCTTTGGATCGATTGACGCTGGTGGATGGACCTGAGTCGGAAGAGGCGCGCATCATTCTTCATGAATTGTTCGCCGGCATGAAGCCGCACGCCGTCACACGGGCGCCGGAGATCCCGCCTGATGATGCGCGACTGCTGAACCGGTCCACGCTGTTCAGCGAGCTGCGCCGACCGTCACGAGCGGCACTTCGCACGGCGCTCTGGCCTGAGTCTGACCGCAAAGCCGGGCCGCAGGAGCGCTTCCGCACGGAGGCACTGCGGGCCGCCCTGCTGGAGTCCGCGTTGCGCCTCGGCCATGCCGGGATTGATCTTCACGCCATCGCGGTGAGGCAGCTGGGCACTTTGGATGCAGGTGCGCGAGAAGATGCGGATGAAGAGCAGGGGCTGGAGAGTCGCTTCCTCGATTTGATCGAGCAGCAGCGACTGACCCCGCGTCAAGAACGTGCATGGGCGGCCTTCGACGAGCTGGCGGACATCGCGGCGCACTTTGATCTCATCCTCGATGTCAATCTGCCGAAACGGGAGGACATGAACCTCGCTGAAGCGCGGCGAGAGCTTGCCCGCCTGCTCGGGAATCAGCAGCCAGTCGGAGGGATGGCGGGCAAGGCGAAAAGCCAGCGTCTAGTGTCCCAATTTCGGATGCCTGGTTACCCTCTCGTGCTCGTGACCACGGACGTCCTCCAGGAAGGTGAGGACCTGCACACCTTCTGTTCGCGCATTCATCACTACGGCATCTCCTGGACTTCCTCGGGCACCGAGCAGCGCACGGGGCGCATCGACCGGGTGCGCAGTCAGACGGAGCGGCGACTGCTCACACTCCAAAGTGCGCCTGAAGTTGCCAGGCTCCAGGTCCACTACCCGCATCTGGAGGACACCATCGAGGTGCTCCAAGTGCGCCGCTTGCTCCAGCGCATGAACACCTTCCTCGAACTCATGCACGAGGGCCTGCAAGCACCGCAGAGTGAGGAAAGCCGCCTCAAAGTCAGCGAGGAGATACTCCGCCATCACCATCCTGTGCCCGCCGTCACAACGGAGCTGCAGACCGCGTTTGATGTGCAGCCGGGCGATCTTCAAGGCCCCGTCCGCACCTTGGCCCGCAGTCCTGAGCAGGCAGTGCAGATGAGCCGGCGCTTTCAAGATTTGCGCTGGCGTCTGGACATGGCGCTGGATCTTCAAATGGAAGCCATCGAGCCCGGAGAAGCAGGCAAGCATCGGCTCTTCGGCACCATTTTCCTGCCGCAAGCTGATGGATCAAGGCGGCAACAGCCTTTTGGCCTTTGGCTGCATTCGTTTGAAGAACATCCGCTCATCCGCTGCATCAGCCCGGTGGGCCGGGTTTGTGATGAACACGAGCTGGATGAGGCTCTTTTGCGCCACGGACTCTGTGGTCTGCGCCTTGGTGCCGTGCTCACCGGGCGTGATGACCACAGCTACGACCTCACGGCCGAAGATGAGGCATTGCTGGGGAAGGATGGAGCCCACGACCTCGAGCGCGTTCGCCAGATGATCCTCCGTGTCGCCACGCAGGCGGATCACGTCGAGCGCCTGTTGCTCGAACTGGACCAGAGATTGCGCGTCTTCCACCAAGATCTCAAACATGAGTAGTACCGCGTCCGCATCCAACGACTGGCAGCGCTTGCTCACCCGTGCTCAAGATGTGCAGGTGATCTCAGCACGCTCCCTGCGTGTCCGTTTTGCCGATGGAAGATCCCATCGGCTCAGTGTGACGGATGGCGGCGACCACTGGCTGCTGACTGGGATCATCCTCAGAAACACGAGCGATCTTCCGCCAGGATCGCCCTTTCGTGACCAGCCTGCCCTCGCTGCCGCGCATCGAAATCGGCGACTTTCGCTCTGTGGGCTGATGCTGGATGAGGCCGCCCGATTGACCGGCAACTGCCATGTTTCCAAGGCCGGACTCAGTGCGCATGAGTTTCAACTTTACGCACGCCATTTGGCCGCTGAATGCGACCGGCTGGAGCACCAGCTCACGGGCGAAGACGCGGAATGATCCTCTCCATGCTGGACGATGACCGGGCACGGGCTAGCGTCGCATCATGGATCCAACTTGGACAGACAAAATCGTGATCGTCACCGGCGGTGGCGGTGGCATGGGACAGGCAGCAGCCAAGCGCTTCGCAGACGCTGGTGCGAAGACCTTCATCTTCGGCCGCACGCTGGAATCGCTCCAAGAAACCGCCGCGCTCTCGAAAAACATCATCCCCATCGTCTGCGACGTGGCCGACACCGCCAGCGTGGCCACCGCGCTCGATGAAGTGCTCAAACAAGGCGTGCCCGATGCGCTCATCCACACGGCCGGCATCAACACGCCCGACCGTTTCATGGCGCACGCCGATCCCGCCCGCATTGCCAGCGAGGAAAGCTGGCGCAAGGTCATGGACATCAACGTCCTCGGCGTGGTCAACGTGATCCAGGCCGTCGCGAAGCCCATGGCCGCGAATGGCGGCGGTCGCATCGTCGTGGTCTCCTCCACCGCGGGTCACGGCTACGATTCGTATGCCGGCGTGCCTTACACCGCCAGCAAGTGGGCCGTGCATGGCCTGCTCTTCACCGCCCGCATGCAGTTGAATGCCCACGGCGTCATCCTCTCCGAATACGCTCCCGGTGAGGCACTCACCCCGCTGGTCAAACTGCGTCCCGTGCAGCCCACGGAGGAGCACAAAGCCAAAATGATCACCACCACCGACTGCGGCGACACTTTGTTCTTCATCGCCAGCCAGCCGCACAGCATGAGCGTCATCCAGCTCCCGGGTTATCAACCCTTCGGCGGCATGCCCCCACCCATCACCGCGCCATGGCTGAGCGGTTTGGAGATCAAGCCGAAGACTTGACCCTGTTGTCGGTCATTCAGCGAATGCTTCCACTTTGCTCCACTCGGGTTCGAGGCGGTGCTCGCAAATCATCTGCATGAGATCCGAGCGTGGCCACTCGTCACCGAGGCTGGCGAGCATGCGCTGGATGTCCCGCAGGTGCTTGGCAGAACCGCCTTCACGGAAAAACTGCAGCTTTCTCACGATCACATATTCCGGCGGCGCGAAGATGATGGTTTCGCCATCCAAGTCAGCAGTCACCACATGGGCAAAACCCCAGGCATGAAGTTCATCGCGGCCGGTGAGGTAGATGTCTGCTTTGAAGCCGGTTTCGTGATGGATGATGTTGAAGTGGCCCCGTTGGTCGCGTGTGCGTTCCGACTCGATGATCTCCACAGGCGGGCAGTAGAACTCATCCTCAGGAAAGGCTTTGATCAAACGTCGCACATCCTCGCGACGCAGGAACACGATGATGTCCACATCGTTCGTCAGCCGAGGCTCGCCATAGTAGATGGCTGCGATGCTGCCGCTCACCATGTGGCGTAGACCCAGCTCCTGCAGCTTCCGCGTGAAGATCAGGTATGGCTCAGGTGGTTGCATGCATGAAGATCTCCTTCACTCGCTGTTGCACCTGTGCCTCTGTCCATGCGGGATGCTGTTGCCGAAGGCGTGCCGCTTTGATTTTTCTTGCTCCCCAGTAGAGCTGAAACGCCGTGCGCAATTTCTGCGCCCCGCTCATCCGGCGGAGCGTGGCGATGTATTCAGGCGTGAGTTCCGATGCCATGCGGCAGACTAGCTAGCGTCGGCAACCGGAGCAAGCAGCAACCTGGCCGCTACTTCAGCTCATGAATCGTCCCGTGCAGCACACGGTCACCGATTTTGAGTTCGTAGCACCAAGTCGGAGCCAAATCGGGGATGTCGAGCGTGATGGTCTTCTTGTCCTCGCTCAGTTTCACGTTTCGAATCGCCAGTTCGTGTTCATCGTGGTGTTTTGAGCCGTAGTTCTTCGTGCGCTTCAGGGACCAGACCTTCATCGCACAGTCAATCCGGTCAATCGGGTCACTAAATGTCACCTTCATCTCACCCTTAGCCGCCCTCACCGCCAGCGGCACTTGCGCGGGCTGCGGACCACGGCGGATGCGGTGAAATCCACCCGGTGAAGTCGCATTCCCAGCCCACGCAAACATGCCGCAGGTGTAGAGGGCTCCATCGTTGCCAAAGCGACCGCGCATGATGCCGGTGGCGAAGGCGGGCATGGGGAGTTCGCACACGGCGCCTTGCCATTTTCCGTTCACTTCCTCGTGCGGGATGATGAAGGCGCGACCGGTGCCGTAGCTGAGGTTGAGCAATGAGCCGCCGAGATTGCCCCACGCGTTTTTCGGCACCCAGATGAGCTCGGCGGGGCTGCGGTCTTTGTCGTTGGTCACCCAGACAAGCGGTTGCTCCATCGCGGAGTCGGATTCGTCGGTGACGCTGGTGTAGCCATACATGTTTCCGTAGAAGCCGCCGACTTTGACTCGGTTGATGCGGTTCTTCGGCGTCCAGAAGCCTTCTTGGTCGGTGACAAAGAAGGTGCCGTCGTCGTTCAGGCACACGCCGTTCGCGGCGCGGAAGCCGGTGGCGAGGATTTCGGTCTTGGCACCATCGGCGCCGACCTTGAGCAGCGTGCCGTGCTGCGGAATGACACTGTCGAGCGCGTGGCGGCCGGACTTGGCATAGTAGAAATTGCCTGCGGCATCGGTTTGCAGGCCCATGGCGAACTCGTGGAAGTGCTCGGTGACCTGTGCGTCGTCGTTGAAGCACTCGATGAAGTCGGTTTCGCCATCCGCGTTCAAATCGACGAGCTTGGCGAGTTGATCGCGGCAAAGCACAAACAGCTCTACATCGCGATACTTCACCCCCAGCGGCTGAAACAGGCCGCTGGCGATGCGACGCCACGTCAGCGTAGCAGGCGCTTTCGCCATCAAGCCATCGACACGCCACACATCGCCATTCCACATCGCGGCGATGGCCGCCTTGCCATCGGGCGTGAAATCGAAGCCACCGGGGCGCATCCAGCTTTGAAACGGATTCTCGACGGGCAGCGAAAAGTCATCGGCGATGAACGCGGCATCGTCTTTGCCTGCCACGGAGGTCGTGGTGACGGTTTGCGGCCATTGCGCCGGAGCGCCTTTCGTCAGCGGAGCCAGATCGAGCGGCGCGGCGAAGTTTTTCGCCATCGTGTCGAGCGAGGCCGGATCGACGCGGGAGATGAAAAGTCGCGTTTGAGCCCCCGATGCCAGTTTGGCGACCCAAAAGCCGTTTTCGCGCTTCAACTCGCCTTCGCCCTTCAAGACGACATTCATGCTGTCGGGTGCCACACGAAGGAAAAGCGGCTGTTTGGCCTCGGCGACGTTCACCGTGCGCACGAGGATCGGCGTGGAGCCGTAATCCATCCATGCGGGCGATTCGAGCACACGCGTGCCGTGGATGCTCGCGGCGATGACGCTTTGGTTTTGATGCTTGTAGAGCCCAAGAAAGCGCAAACCGGCCACGGGGCCGTATTTTTTGCCGTCTTTGGCTGCGGCGCGTGTGTCTTCAAAACTACCGCTGAGGCTCCAGCCGGGCTCGACGGGCAAAACGAACTGTTTTTCGCCGATAAGGCTCGTGTGCGTGCCGTGGCTGCCATCGAAGGCGATGCCTTTCCAGTCCACGAACGCACCGGTGCTCGCGGCGGCCACGCGCATCGTGTCGTGATCGTAAACCATCCACGCGCGGCCTTTCGTCACGCCGCTAGGGCCGTCATCGAGACGGATGGCGATGCCTTTTTGCGCGATGTTGTCCGCAGCGACCTCCAGCGTCCAAAACAGCGCGTTGCCGAGTTCCATGCGTTGATACGGCGGCAGTGTGGTGTCGATCTTTTCTGCCTCGGCGCGGGCGAGGCCTCGAGGCAGCGAGGCGAGGTCGATCTCTTTGAGTTGCGACGGATTGTGCGGGCGCAGGAAGGTCTCGCGGATGTAATGGATGACCGCATACTTCTGCGCGGTGGTGTATTGGGGCTGCGGCACCATCTGGCCGAAGCCATTGGTGAGCGTGAGATACATCGAGAAGGGATCGCTGCCGTTTTTGAACTGCCCTTCGGCAAATCGCAGCGCGGTGGGCAGCGAGCCGGGTTGCTCCTTCGTGCCGTGGCACACGACGCAGAGCGTTTTATAAATCGTCGCGCCTTCTTCGAGCGTCTTCGCATTCCATCCGGCCACGATCTCCGCGTGATCGCTGCGCTCCAGCGCCTGCACCCAAACGCTGCCGCCTTCGATGACCGGTTTGCCGCTGGCCTTCGGCGCATACGTGAAGTCGGGCGTGTTCGCGCCCGCGCCGCTGTCTTTGAAGAGCAACGCGATCTCACCTTTCGGCAACGCCCGTTTCCAAACCTTCACGACACTGATTTTGCCATTGGTGAAGTCGCCAGCGAAGTTCGGCGCGGCACGGCCTACTTTGAAAACATGCTCTTTTTGATCCGGCTTCGTGAAGTTGGCCTTCTCCGCGATCTCTTTGCCATCGAGCCACAACTTCGCGGTGCCACCGCTGACAATCAGCACGGCGGTGTGCGGCTTGCCGTCATTCACTTTCGGACCGGTGTTGATCGCGCCGAGCCAGCCGATGTCATACACGAGCCTGCCGCCGCGAATGAAGAGCGCCTTCGCATCCGGCGACCACTTCCCCATCGGGGCGCACATCGAGAACAGCGTGCCCTGTCCCGTCGATTCAAACTCCGCCATCGCCGTGAAGTCCGCGCCGAGATCGAGCCCCGTGTCCGGAAAGTCCTGCGCACCCGTTTTCGCAAACGCAGGAACATCTTCCGGCCCGCGCACGAGTTTCCCATTGCTCCACACCCGCAGCACCGGCGCACCTTTCGCCGGATGCTCCACCGCGATGTCGTGCGGACCTTTCGCATCGAGCGAGAGCGTGAGTTCATCGCTGAGCTTCACTTTCGCCGCGCCTTCGAGATGCAGACGATAATTGAGAGGCCATTCCGGTGCATCGAGGGGCAGCGAATCGCGTGGTGCGGCACCCAGGGTGACAGAATGCAATGCTATAACGATGAGAAGTTGTTTCATGGTGATCAACTTTGCGGCGGCGAAAGAAGCGCTAGGGACAGTCATAAAATTTGTGCATTAAAGGTAGATCACTTGGTTTTAGACGCTGACTTTGGATTAACACGCGCCCTCTGCATGCGGATGAATTTCAGCCAAGTATGCAAGCTTGCCATCCAGCTCTTTGAATGGGTCTTCGGATCCTTGAAGAATGTGGATTGGAATCTCAATCCGATGGCTGCGTCTGGGGGCCGCTTCTGGCCGTTTGGGAGGAGAGCCGACCTCAAGCCAGTCATTGTCTGGCGGATGAAATACGGATTCTCGGCTCTCTGGCCAGATCCATTCAACTTGTGAGGGAAACTCGCCGAGCCGTTCCAAGGGGTCCCACAGCCATGTGATTTGGAACGGCTCCATCTCCCCACAGAGCAAAGCCATGAAGTAGCGTGGCGAGTTGTTCTTTGCTTTGTGGATCTCACCCTCAGACCAGTAGATCAAATGTCCCGACAAATGTTTTACTTCAATGTGAAAGTCCAAACCCCCATCCTCGGTTTGGATACGAATATCCGACTCCCGATTTTCGTCATCTCGATGCACACCTTCATCCACATGAAATGGCTTCCCAGCCAGATGGTGGCGAAGTCTTTCTCGCAGCCAAACTTCTGCGTTGCGGGCAGTTGTATGGTCCTGGCGTTGCTGTCCCGACGTTCTTGACCTGTTTTGTGGCTTGCGGTTGGGACGAGGCTCGGAGTTCGTGCCTGTCAGTGCTACTCGGCTTGCGTCGAGGATGCTTGATTCCTTGGGAATGCCCGTGTTCACGCTTGGTTGATCTAAGCCTGGCTCCAACACAACATCAATTCTGGCGGCGTCATCCACCTGCCCAACTCGCTCAAAGGGTGAATTTGCGGCAGTCGTGGGTGATTCAGCCACTCGTAGAAGTTGCGACATCTGATCTAGCGGAAGTGCCAAGTTCCGCATTTCGCGCTCCAGCAAAACACGAGTTGGCGCGGCAAGCAATTTTTCAACCGAGGAACGCTCGGCAGGAGGAATACATACCCCTGGGCAAGCGGCCAGCCCCCGCGCAAGAATGTCCCACAAAATGGGTTCGCCTCCGTTCAGAAGGTGGCCATTGATGTAGAGAATGACGGCTTCTTGCCGATCTATCCAGTATTCGAGTTGGGAATTCGTTCCCAATTCCTGATCTTCCAGCGACAACTGAACGTTGAGGTGCTGTAAACAGTGAATATCGATCTGCTGAATGGCTGTGAATAATTCTTGGGCCACCTGTTCACGCTCCCCTGGGCTTTTCGTGGAAGCCAGCAAATAGCAGACTACTTCCAAACGTTCGCCAAGGCGGTCACGAATCAGTTGTTCAAGAGGTTGGTGGTTCTGTTGCTCAAGGACAGTCCCAATCAGAGCTTGCGAGAGAGGCTTCGCTCCAATGCGATCCTCGGCCGCTTCGGCAACGGCGCGCCTCTCAAGTTTGACAGGAAACAGGTGGATATTGGGCAGGCTTAAAGAATCAAGGTGCGGCTCATCCATGTAGTAGAGCACCGTATCACTTTCAGGGGTGATCCATTGGTCCCCCCGCCCATCAGACTGGCGAATAATTGCCCACCAACGACGCGTTAGTTTGGGGGATTGCTGCTGGAGATAAGCTAGGTAAAGCCTGATAACACGCTCACGGCAACTCTCGACCTTGGCGGCGGGCAGGTCTAAAGCTGTGTCGAGCATTTGAGTCCACAACCCCTCATCGACTTGTTCCCATGAGCGGCAAAAGCCCAATGCTCTGCTGAAATCTGCGTTTCTCGGCTCAACAGCAGGGCGTGGAATATAATCTGGAATCTGTTTCGTGACGGAACCCTCGACAAAAAGGCTGGAAGGACTTTGCCATTCCGGGCCATTTTTTGAATGCACCCAGCCATGCACACGCAAGCTCCAGAGGAGATAGGATTCAGATTCCCAAGGTTCCTTATCGTGATCTTCGCTTTTGCTGCTTGAACGGTGCCCTTTGGCTTTGAGATACTGGGCGTAGTAGATCCAATTCTCCTCGAGCAACGGCAAGAGACCTTGAACTTTCACGGCGGATAAATCGCAATCAAGCCGCCAGTTTCGCTTCATGCGAGAAGTGTATTCTAAAGAGGGAAGACGGTTGGGCCTCCCGGTCTGAGCAACAAATGATCTGCAATACTTTCTCCACTCGGGCGAAGAGATACCCGCTAATTCGCGAAACCCAAAATTTGGCTCCACCATCATTAGCCCCATCCTCGACCTGGCTTGGTCATCCACAGAAAGAGGAATGATTGGCAAAACTTTGGGGCACCAGGATACACCAATCCACGAGTAAAACCGCTTCCAAGACGCGAGATCATCGGTGCCAAGCTCTGCTGGTGGCTCTGCCAGGACAGCCCGAACCTCTCGCTTGCTATACTCGGTGAGGGCGGCGGACGCTCCCCAAGGTTCTGATGCGTAAACCAGCCGAGCTTCTCTCCACTGTCCGTCATCACAGCAGACTTCGAGATGATCGCACAGTCCGGCTTGCACGGGATTGTTCCAATCAAACGGCTTGTTATGCTTTGCATCATCGTGCGGGAAAATGCTATGCAAGAAGTTGATCAAACGCTTATGGTCACTGCTCTTTTTGGATTTCAGAGCAGGCACGACACATTCGTGGCAAACGCTCTCGAAGGAAAACCGGTGCAACCCGAATAGATCAGTGATCAGCTTGTTCGACGATTCACTTTCAAAGTGTTTCCACGATAGCTGAAATTCTTCTGTGACGAAGTGTGCCCCGATCTCAGGTGGAACAATCTCAACTTCAAACTTCGGGCGTGAGAAGATCCTAGCCGATGCTGGCGAAAGCAGAGCTTCGCTGCCTTCGGCGGGAAAAAGAGGAAGCTTCTTCAGAGCAGCAGAAGTCCATCTCACTCCATCAATCCGGAGCAGTGTCTGACACCGCGCCCAATTCTCTGCTTTATGTGGAAGGAAGCCGTGCTCCCGCCACTCTATCCCAGCGGATTCGATCATGAAGGCCTTTGCCTCCTCCCAAGCTTCAAAGCCATGACTCTCGGGCTTACAGCGAAGCTTCTCGAAACAAATGTGCTCAGGATAGCCACTGGGAGTTTGCTTGCGGACAGCATCCTTGATTTTGGACCATAAGGGGCGGACCACCTTCCAATCCAAGCCTGCGACTTCACTAACGCCTTCTGGCCAGCGAAGAAAATCCAAAGCCGTCCCGCAATCAGGAAACTCAGCAACGAAGTCGGCAATCAAAGCGGCAGCAGAGTCTACTACATCTGGTCTGCTCTCCACGGCCTCTTTCGTGAAACGCTCCCGATTTTGCTCAAGCGGCAAGTTCAGATGCAGAACAAGTGCTGGAACTGGATTGGTCTCGGCGGTCCGGAAGAAGGTGCGGATGTTCTTGCTGTCCTCATGATTGGTCGTCAGCGGCACTGGTGCACCATTCTCATAGCGGATGGCAATCTGGGCTTGCTCCGCATCGCCTTTTATCCGCCACTCTTCCATCTGAGTTCCGTCCACTACGAGGGTAACTCGCCCTTCGCCTTCAGTGAGCAACTTTCTTTCCCATGAAGTTGTCGTCGTCTCCTTTACCCAGTTAATCTGCTCAACAGAGGGCAAAAAGAGCATTGTGCTTGGGTTGCGAATAATCTCTGTCCACTGTTGTTCCAAAGCCCTCAGAACTGTGGCGTTTTCGCTCTTGATCTTCAAGACGACTACAGTGTCAAACTTCTGAATATCGACCAGATCACGGATGAAAGGCTCTTCTGAATGAAGATCACACGAGTCCGGGACGGAGAGCAGGTGCAACGGCTCATCAATTTCACCCTTCGTGCGTTCTTTGACCAGAGTTCGAGCACGCTCGCGAGAAAACTGGAAATGAAGCCCTCCCGAGTGAACGCGAATGGACTCAGCAAACTTTGCCGTCACTCGAAAACCAAGGCCTTTGTGGCCGATTGGCCTATCCGACATGGCATCGACGGCATTCTGAAGGAGTTCTAGGAATAGTCTGCCGCTGTAGTCTCCGGAGATCTGGCTCTCGAGCCCAACGTGCTCTTGTAGAGCATTGCGGTTCTCATAGTGCCTCAACTTCTCATCTCGATAGTAATCAAGCAACTCATCGCCTACCCGACCTGTAAGCCCAGCTTCCACATCAGTTTTGCCGGTTAGTGTGCAATAACAGAGTGCCCGCAGTCCTTTCTCGCCAAACAGTTTTTCCGAAGACGCATGATTCGCCGCGACGAGGTAGTTGTCTCGCCAGATAAATGAGGCAGCTTTTTTCATGACGTTTGGTAACTCAGGGATGGGCAAGCCTCAAATTACTGATGCGTTGTTTGCGGGAATGTCGGTCGTTAGTGAGGACGCAGTTGGTGCCGCGAACACGCGGATGAGGGAGAGCATGAGCAGTCGGGTGAGTGAAATCAGAATGAAACAAGGGGTTGCCGGGCGGGAATCTGTCGGGCAAAATGCGTCATGAACTCAGACGTCCCCCAACCGATCCCCTCGAGGAGGCGCAACGGATATGGACCTTGCAGAAGCAGAACAAGCCGCTCTCGCAGCGGGACATCGACTTTCTCCACCAAGCCGCCGAATGGCAGATGTGGGTCAGCCATGGGATCAGGTTGCTTTGATCGTGAGCAGTCGTCGGGCGGACGCACATGGACCATGTAAGCTGCATCTGAAAAGCCAGATTTAGTAGGCAGAAGAATAAAGACCACGAAGCCCGATTTCATGAGCGGTCGATGATGAAAGCAGGCCGTGAGAGCACGCCTTTCGACAGCGCGCCGTAGTGATCGGAGCGCCAGAAGTTCTTCAAATCGTCGGCGGTGATGAGTTGCAGGCCGGGTGTGGCCACGGCGGGATTGCAGAGGATGTAGAGGTCCTCTTTGGCGATGTAGCCGCAGACATTGAGCGTGTGTCCGGCGCTGCCGTTCGGGTATTGCGGGCCGATGTATTTGAAGTCCACGATCACGGGCCGTCCGGCATCGAGTTCGCTCTTCAGCATGTTGGTGGCTTCGACGAAACCTTTGTCATCGGGCGTGTAAGTGACGAGTTTCCACTTTTGGCCGATCTTCGCCGAGGCGTCGAGCAAGTGGCCCCAGTCCGTGCCGGTGCCGAGCGGGGAAGGGCACAGCTTTTTGTAATCCCAACCACCGAGCGTATGCCCATGAAAGCGGGCGAAGATGGCGCAGGCGGTGCTGCCGCAGTTGTTGTAGCCCTGGAGGATGTGCGGCATCTGCACAAAGGCGAACTTGCCCGGCTCGCTTTTGCGCTGGCGATACTCGATGAGCTTCAAGAGATCCGCGGCTTGTTGTGCCGAGGCGTTGCCGGAAGGCTGTGCAGGATGGCCCGTGGCGGTGGTGGGGAAAAGCTGCGCTGCTTTGTTCCACTGAGCTTTGGCAGCGTCGATCTCGCCTGCTTGAAAATGCAGCTCACCGAGGAAAACGAGGCCGGAGGGATCATTCAGCTCCGCCGCACGCTCGGCCAGCTTTCGTGCGAGCATGGGATCGGCCGGAATGCCTTCACCCGCATGGTAGGCCATCGCCGCCACGGCTGCGGCGCGGCCATGACCTCTCTCCGCTGCCTTCTTCCACCATTCGAGCGCCTTCGCGCAATCCTGCTCGGTGCCCTGCGCACCAAAGTAGCACTGACCGAGATTGAAGGCCGCAGCGGCTGACTCATCCGCCGCTGCCTTGAAGTAGGCGATGGCAATCGGCGGATTCCGTTTCACCACGGCTCCGCGCAAGTAAGCAAAGCCCACAAAGTCGAACGCATCAGCCAAACCGGCATCCGCCGCCTTGTGCGCCCATTGCATGGCCTCGGCATCATTTTTGGCGATGCCTTTGCCATCACGAAGAGCGATGGCGAGTTCGAGCTGCGCTTTCGCATCGCCACCCGCGGCGAGGCGTTGCAGTTCAGCGATGTCTTTGGCAGGCAAATCCATGATCATGAGCAGGCTGACGAGAGCGATGGGAAGAGAAGTGGATTTCATGAGCAAGAGCAAGGCTCCTAAAGGCACCCGACTCTGCTTTTTATCCATCCAGCATCGCCATCGGCCATGCATCCACTCTGCCGCAGCCACCGCACCCCGTCTTGGCACGATTCACCGATTTGCGCAGGCAATCAGGCACAGCCAGTGTGGTGCCGTCCTCTGGACGGCTTCACCAACTGGCTTCGGCTTTAGCCGAACCGCCTCAAGAAGATTCGGCTAAGGCCGAAACCCCATTTCCCAAGCCCCATTCACCGCCGCAGCGCGTTGATCAGCTCATCCACCTTGTTGATAAGGTCCTGCATCTGGGTCTGGTTGTAGCTGCCATCGGCCCCTTGGCCGAAGTTGCTTACGCCGTTGGTGTTGGCGCTGGTTTGCTGGAGTGCATTCGCGATGGCGTTGGCGAGATCGGCTTGGGTGGCTCGCTGCTGGATGTCGGCATTGAGCGAAGTGAGTTGGCTGCGCATCTCCGCGCTGGAGGCAGGCGAGTTGTTCGCGGGCTTTGTTGGATCGAAGGGCATAATGTAATTGTGAGCTTTAGCTCGTTAGAGGGTGTCTTGTCGGTTGGTGTCCTTGTGGCGAGCTAAAGCTCTGGATTACATTTCGCTGGCTCGCCTATGGCGAGACGGTGACCTTCACCACATCGGTCCAGTCGCCGTTCGGGGTGCCTTTGTCCCAGAAGCGCATGCGGTATTCGCGGACTTCGGGGGTGCCAGCGGCCAGCAGCGGGCGTTCGTCCATGTAGGGACTTTCGGTGTCGATGGCGAGGAACTCCCAGGCTCCGGTGCCGCGTCGGCCTTCGATATAGACGCCCATGTGGTTGTATTTGTAGAAGCTGAGCTTCACGCACTGGCAGCCACCGCCTTGGATGAGTTCGGCGCTGAACTTGGGGAGCGCTTTCTCGGTTTCGGCGGAGCCGACGATGCCGAGGTCGGTGCCGATGGCTTCGGTGTAGCCTGCGCTGAGTTTCATCTTGGCGATGAGCGCGAAGATGCGCGTGAGCACGCCGGGGATGGCGGCGGTGACGCCTGCGGGCAGGGCGGGCGCGGTGAAGGTGGGCAGCACCATCGGGCCGGAGCCGGAGCCTGCGAGCACGTCATCCACGGCATCCGTCGTGGAGGGCGAGAAGTTGCGCACGGCGGCGAGCCAGGTGCCGAGGACGTAGTTGCCGTATTTGGCGTCGTTCACACTGGCGGTGATGTCGCCCGCGACGACGCCGAGGGCGGCTCCGTGGATGGGCAGTTTCACGGCATAGTTGTCGAGCCAGTTCACTTGGTCGCCGATGCGGCTGGGGTAGTAGGTTTGTCTTCTCATTTTGGTGCGGTTGTTCGATTTGGTTTGGGGTGAAAAATAGTCGGACGGCTGGTCCCAGGTGCCGCTGTCCCATTGGCCGTTATCCCAGTTCATGGAGTCGAGGTTCGGGGTTGAATGGTCTGCAAAAGTGGGGCGATACCGCCGCGTGCGGGGTGGCCGGTCGCTCTCGCGGGATGACTACCGCGCTGTGCGGTAGCGATACCTTTGGCCAGGGTATGGCTACCCATCGCGGCGGTAGCTCTACCCTGCCGCGCGGTAGGCCTACCTTTTCGTGCGGGGAACCATCCCATTTCGTTCGGTAGGGATACCGCACGGCTGGGTATCGCTACCATTTCCGTCGGGATGGCTACCGCACGGCGCGGGGTCGCTACCCGCAGTGCCGGTAGCGCTACAGTGGCGTCCGGTATGGCTACCATTCGGCGCGGGATGGCTGTTTTGAGGTGGAATAGCCCTCCCAAAGCCGAAAACACCTCTCTCGAAGGCAAAACGGCGTCTCCCGTGAGCGGGAAGCGAGCTGGACTGGTGGAAGGGATCAGCATGGCAGGCGTTGGGTGCGACGCCCGCTATTCCACCACGGCTCCCGGCAAAGCGTTAGTCAATCATAGGTGACGTGCCTTCACTCGGCATCGTCCTCGTCCTCAAGTTCGTGCGTGAACTGCTCCAGCGTCATGCCGAGTCCATGGCTGATCTGCGCGGTGACGGGCAGTGTTGGATTCGCTTTGCCTCGCTCGATCTTGCCAATGTATTCGCGGCTCACGCCACTCTCACGAGAAAGGCCATACTTGGTGAAACCGGCGGCCTCCCGGAGTTCCTGAAGCCGACGCGGCAACCGTTCGCGGATGCGCTCGGCATAGTCGTGGGCTTCGTGGTTGTCTGGCGCGTTGGGCACGACAGTTCCAGTGGTAGAAGTCCTGCCTGTGCCGCAGTGTCGGGATGGACCGCCAGACGACTGCGACACAGGGGACTTTGGCGGCGGTTACTTCAGGACGCTGAGGTCCGCGCCAAAATTGATGTGATAGGCGGCACCGTCGATGACGAGGGCAGGCACGGATTTGACTCCGGCGGCCTCGGCTTCGGCGACGCGGCCCTTGGCGGTGCCGAGGTGGACGATCTCGACATCGAAGCGGCTCGTATCGAGCGCTGCGGCGACGTTTTGCTCGGCGGCGACGCAGACGGGGCAACCGGCGTGGAAGAATGTGGCTTTGGTTTTCATGTGGATGTTTACTTGGTGTTTGTTGGGTTGAGTGACAGGACGCTGCGTGGTGCAGTGGATGTCGCCGCCATCAGAAGGCGGGATGCGAAATCGCGAAAGAGGGCACTATTGCGTGGGTGGGCACCGTTTTGTGCCCACTGGCCGCATCACGACCGGGATGATACAAATGCGCATGAAACCGAAACCAGCCGCCACGAAGAAACCTGGACACCTGCCGCTCACGGAGCGCACGGCCTATCGTCGGCTGGAGGATGTGGTGGGCTGCAAGTGGTCGGCGGCAGTGCTCGCGGCCATTGGGCGTGGGGTGGCACGCCCAGGGCAGCTTGAGCGGTTCATTCCGGGCATCTCCACGAAGATCCTCAACGAACGGCTGCGCAAGCTGGTGGACTACCGCCTCATCACGCGCACCGAGATCGCAGGCAAGGTGCCTCGCACGGAGTATGCACTGACGGCCACGGGCGTGAAGCTGAACGAGATCATCGAGAGCATCCGTGATCTGGATGAGGAGCATGGCATTCAGCCTGAACCCTGAACTGCTTCTGGCTATCTGTCTGTTTTGTTACCTGCGGAGCATTGAGAACGACTGGCCCTGCTAAATGGCGGTGGAGGAACCGAACCAGTGAACTTTCAACCCGGCAGCAGCATCTTGATCATACGGCTGCGCTGTGGGCCGCTGACGAGGTTGGATAGGGTGTGTGCGTCTAGGCTGTCGTAAAACGACTTCTGGGCCTTCGCCAGAGCTGCTTTCAGTTTGCAGCAGCCATCCAGGCGGCAGGTGTTGGTGGCGGTATCGAAGCATTCGACCATGATGGGCTGATCCTCCGTTTCTCGCACGAGTTTGCCGATGCGGATGTCATCTGGCGATCTGGCGAGCTGGATGCCGCCGCCTCTTCCGCGCCGGGTGTCGAGGTAGCCGAGCTTGGAGAGATCCTGGACGATCTTTGCGACATGATGCTTTGAGATGTCAAAGGCAGTGGCGACTTCTTCGAGTTGGAATGCCTCCCCCTTCACTGCGGCGAACATGAGGACGCGAAGTGAGTAGTCACTGTAAAGGCTTAGTTTCATGGCGGTGAGGAGGTGGCGTGCTGGGCAGAGATACACGATGCACTCAGTGCCCTTGATGTGCCATCGAAAGTCTAAAAGCGACAAGATCGTAGCTGGCTCGAAAGAAGTATCGTTTATGCTTCTTTTAATGATACCGGTCGAAAAAATGCCCGGACCATACAAACCCAAAAAACCAAAACAGTCAGCCATGAGATCGATTTGCCTCCCTCGCCACCACCGCCGTCGTGATGACACTGCTCGTGAACACGTCCTTTGCCGCAGATGCGGCAGCCGTCGCCAGCGAGTCCGCCACCAACACTGTCTGCCCGATTAGCGGCAAAGCAGTCGATCCTGCCATCACCACTGAGTATGAGGGCCGTAAGTGGTCTTTCGCCCAGGAAGCCTGCAAAACGAAATGGGTGGCAGCCCGTGAGAGCAGCCTCTACCACAAGCTCGGAGGATGGAAGGCTATCGACGCTGCTGTGGATGCGTTTTACGTGAAGGTGCTCGCGGACAAGAGGGTGAATCACTTCTTTGAAGACATCAGCATGCCGAAGCAGCACCGGAAGCAGAAAGAGTTCCTCTCCGCAGCACTGGGCGGCCCGCTCCCATGGACCGGGAAGGACATGCGGAAAGCCCACGATGGCATGGGACTCACCGAAGAGCATTTTAACGCCATCGCGGAAAACCTCATCGCCACGCTCAAAGATCTGAAAGTCAGCCAGGAACTCATTGACCAGGTGATCGCTGTCGTGGCGACCACCAAGGATGATGTCCTCGGCAGACCGAAGAAGGCCAGCTAAGGTCTGTCCATACCCTTGCTGGTGACATGCCGTCGTGTGTGCTGGGAGTGCGCACGGCGGCATTTCTTTAGTTCTCTCAGTATCCAGTTCCTTGGTCCAATCCCCCAGTGAGAGCGCCCTTCGTTCGTCCTCCACTTATGCGTTCATTTCCATATCTGCACCGCTCGCTCGGCATTGAGCTGATCGAAGTCAGTCTCGCGGAGAAGCTGGTTGCCACCCTTGGAGGGGGGCTTGCTTTGCTGGCCCTGGTCGGCATCACGACTTATGCGCTCCCTGGCGCAGGGGGAACAGCGGTGGTCGCATCCATGGGGGCGAGTGCCGTGCTCCTCTTTGCCGTGCCTCATGGGGCGCTCTCGCAGCCATGGCCAGTGCTGGGTGGGCACCTGCTCTCCGCCTTCATCGGCGTGCTCTGCGCGCGAAGCATTGACCACCCTGCTTTGTCCGCCGCCTGTGCCGTGGGATTCGCCATCGGAGCCATGCATCATTTCCGCTGCATCCATCCGCCCGGAGGAGCCACCGCACTGACGTCCGTTCTCGGTGGCAAGGCCATTCACGACTTGGGCTTCGGTTATGTCCTGATGCCTGTGATGGCGAATGCGTTCGTCATGGTGCTACTCGCTGTGCTCATCAATGCCTTCTTTCCCTGGCGGCGCTACCCGGCGGCTTTCAACCGGCCCGCTTTGCCTCCTTCGTCTCATCGGCCTGAGGACCCAGATCCGCCCACCCATGAAGAGATCGTGGCCGCTCTCCGCTCGCTTGATTCCTTTGTGGACATCAGTGAGGAGGATCTTCTCCGCCTTATCGAGATCCTGCGTCCTCACAGTGCCAGCAATCCGGCAGCCCCAGCAAAACCCAATCCCAAATGACTTCGGCATCACCTCTTCATGACCTCACCTGCCGCGCAGACATCATCCGCCTCGTGGACGCCTTTTATGACCGTATCCGCCGTGATGAAAAGCTCGGCCCCATTTTCAACGACATCGCTCAGGTGAACTGGGAGACGCACCTGCCGAAGATGTATGACTTCTGGGACACGGTGCTCTTCCGCGCTGGCACCTTCCGAGGGAACCCTCTCGCCGTCCACGCGAAGCTGGTCAGCACGGCAGATATGAGCAAAGCCAGCTTTGATCACTGGCTGGCGCTCTTCACCGCCACGGTCCATGATCTCTTCCAGGGAGCCAATGCCGCCGTCATCCTCCGCAGCGCCGAGGACATGGCGAACGTCATCTACAGCAAGATCAACCAAGTGCCCGATCCGCGTTTTGATCCCGCCCATCTGACTCCCGAGCAACGCGAGCGCTACGCACGCTATAAACAAACCGAGACACCCTCATGAAATCCCTCCTCGCACTTCTTTGTCTCAGCATCACACATCTCCACGCGCAGGAGTTTGACCGCTACGGCGGCTCCATGGCGATCAAGGGTAAGGCCACCGGTTGGTTTCATCTGGAGGAGGTGAAGGGGCGCTGGTTCTTCATCACGCCGGAGGGGCACGGCTTCATCCCCATCGGCGTGAATCATCTTGGCACTTACTTTAGCGGTGGAGCGCAGAAGCTGCGACCTACGGAGCATAACTTTGTCAAAGAACGCCACGCTGGCAGCCTGAAGGCGGCTGCTGCGCATGTGGAGAGACTGGTGCGTGGCTGGGGCTTTAACTACGCGGGCTATGATGCGCCGCCTCAGTTGCAGGAGACCATGCCTTTCTCCGTTGCATTCAAGCAGACGCAGACCTCGGGCGTGACGGTCTTCGGCCCGCCGCAGTATGTGGATGTGTTTGCGCCGGAGTTCGCGGCGGACTTGGACAAACGCGTGGCGGAGTCCTGCGGGAAGCTGAGGGAGAACCGCTTTCTCCTCGGCTACTACCTCATCGACCTGCCGCGCTGGGGAAACTGGGAATATCTGGACATCGAGGAAAAGAAGCAAGGCGTGAGCTGGCTTTCCTTTTTCCGAAGTCTGCCACCCGGCTCGCCTGGCAAGCTGGCGTATGACAAGGCCACCCAAGGTGCTGCGGACCTCAAAGCCGCTGAACTCGCCTTCACCGCTGAGATCGCGGACCAATCTTACCGCCTCACCGCCGAGGCCTTCCGCCGACATGATCCGAATCATCTCGTGCTCGGCGAGCGGTTTGCAGGCTCGCGCCTCTTCATGCCGGTGGTGGAGAGATCGGCGAAATACTTCCCCGTCGTCGCCATCCAGCTTGAGGGTGACTTTGACGCTATGACGTATCGCGACATCCATCAGCGCACGGGGCGGCCCATCATCAATGCGGATCACGTCGCCAATTTCCTCACGCCCACCACGCAGAAGGTGCTGGGCGGTGCTTTGCGAGACGAAGCCGAAGCTGCTGCACTCTACGCCCGTTATCTCCGCGCTGCCTTCACGGAGCCGTATTTCATCGGCTACAACCGCTGCCAGCTCGCCTCCCGCATCTTCCAAGACGGCCCGCCCGCTGGCTGGAAGCAAGGCATCCTCGATCCCTCCGGCGAACCTTATCCACTGCTCCTGAAGGCCATCACCATGACGAATTGCGAGGTGTTAGAGTTGCTCTATCATCGCTAGCAAAACGCCCTCGTCACAATGAACCAGCGCATTACCAGCATCGACGCACTGCGTGGACTCGTGATGTTCATCATGATCTTCGTGAACGATCTCGCCTCCGTTGGAGACATCGTGCCGGACTGGATGATGCATTACGAGCTACGGCACAAGGACGCGACAGGCATGACGTTTGTGGACCTCGTGCTGCCCGCGTTCTTGTTCATCGTCGGCATGTCCATTCCGTTCGCGCTTGGTTCGCGACTCGACAATGGCGAGCGCATTTGGAAAACCATGCTGCATGTGCTGCAACGAACGGGGTCACTCTTGTTCATCGGCGTGCTGATGGTGAACGGAAAACCCGATGCCACGCAGCTCGGCTGGCCGCCTACGCTGTGGGTGGTGATGATGTTCGTCTCCACCATCTTTGCATTCGGGTCTATCAAATGGATGCGGTGGATCGGACTCATAGCGCTTTTGTGGCTCGGCTATGTTTGGATCGGCCCTCACGGCGAGCGACTCCTCACCCTCTCACCCTTTTGCCTGCGATCCCAATGGTGGGGCATCCTCGGTCTCATCGGCTGGGACTACCTGGTAGGCTCCATCGTTTTCCTCGTTTTTCGCGGTCATCGCACCGCGCTGCTTGGGTGCATGATGCTGCTGTTGGGCTTGTTTGTTGCAGATGATGCACACGCTTTCGACGACTGCTGGCTGGCAAAGATCGTTGGAATCGGGGACACTCTCGGTGCCCAGGGAGCAATCACCGTCGGCGGCGTGCTGCTTGCGTCCATCCTCAAGGCCCCTGCAATGCCCAATGTTATGGAGCGTGTTCGGTTCACCCTGTTTTTCATCATAGGCACTTCCGCCGGAGCGCTGCTGTTGCAGGATGCCTACGGCATCAACAAAAACGCAGCGACACCCAGCTATTGTCTGTGGGCATGCGCAGTGACCGCCGCGCTCTGGTTGATGCTGTATCTCGTCACCGATGTGAATCGTGTTGCCGCCATAGCCAAGCCGCTATCTACCGCAGGACAGAATGTGCTACTCGCCTACTTTCTGTCCGAGGCCTTGCCGTTTGGTCTCGACTTAGCCCATCTCGATAAAGCTTATCATGCGCTGAGTCAGTCCAGCCTAGCCAGCGCACTCACTCGTGCCACCACATGCGGCCTAGTGCTCCTCGGCGTGACTGCTGGCTTCAATCGCATCGGGTTTCGTCTGCGGCTTTGATCACCGTTTCCTGATCCATCACGTTCGTCTTACTACTCTCCCAATGGCTGGCGGATTCGTCAGTGCCCTGCGCCCATCCTCGGAGTCCGCCTTTTCCAAATACACGCGAGTCCATCGCGTGGTGTGAAACTGAGCTGCGTGAAGGTTGGGTGGCGGGGTGGAGGTCATCGTCGCGAACTATGCTTCGCAGGTCCATGACGTTTTGAAGGGGAAAGGTGACGGAGTCATTTTGCCGAAGACAATGTGGTGCAGTCCTATGGACTGCTCTGACTGAGTTCAGAGGACTCAACTACTCTACCTGAACTCTGCAAACTGACCGAAGTTTTTCACGCTGATGTGATCTGAGAACGGCGGCAGGCCCCCGTCACCCCCATGCTCTCTGCCTGATTCAATGACAAGAGCAGCTCCCGCAGCCTTTCTTGAGGCCAGCGAGGCGTTTTTCGATTTCGAGGGAGGTCGGGGTGACGGCGAGGCCGCCGAGGGAGGTGCAGCGGTGCTCGCGGGGCATGCGCTCGGCGACGGCCTTGGCGGCGTCGATGACTTCATCGAGCGGGATGAGCGGATCGTAGCCGGCGAGGGCCATGTTCGCGCAGGAGAGCGCGTTGCTGGCGGCCATGACGTTTTTGCCGAGGCACGGGGCTTCGACGCGGTTCGCGATGGGATCGCAAATGAGGCCGAGCATGCTCTGAAAGGCCATTGAGGCCGCGGCGATGGCTTGATCGCGTGTGCCGCCAGCGAGCGTGACGAGCGCGGCGGCGGCCATGCAGGCTGCGGCACCGCCTTCGGCCTGACAGCCGCCGACTTCGGCCGCGAAGGTCCAGCGTGTGGCGATGAACACGCCGATCAATCCGGCGGCGAGCATCGCTTTGGCCATGTCTTCCTCGCTTTGATTCATGGACTCGGCCATGGCGATGACAGCTCCGGGCAAGGCAGCGCACGCGCCGGCTGTCGGCGCGGCGACGATGACGCCCATGCTGCTCTTCACCTCCATCAAGGCGGTGACGTAGAGGATGATGCGGTTCAACGCGCCGCCATCGAGCAAACGGCCTGCGTTCATCATCTCGGCAAAACGCCCGCTCTGATGATGCAGCACGCGATCCTCGTAACTCGTGCCCGCGATGCCGCTGGCGACGGATTTGCGCAGGATGCGGACGATGTCGGTCATCTTGTCGATGACTTCGCACTCGGTGAAGCTGCCGCGAGCACGCTCGTATTCGATGGCGAGCTGCCAAAGAGGCGTGTTTTGGGCTCCGTCGTGGGCGAGCATGGCTGCGCAGCTCGTGAAGGGCACGTGGAGGTTTTTGCGAGAAGGGACGGGGAGGACGGGAGAGAGCTTTTTGACGGAAAGAGGGCTTAAAGGGACCAAAAGGACGGAAGGGGCAAAAGTGGCGGCTTTGACTTGGATGAGCTGTTTGTCTCCGAGTTCGTGAATAATGACCTCATCCTCTGAGAAAGTGGTTTCGGCTTTAGCCGAATCATTCTGAATGCGACTAAAGTCGCAGCCACTATTCCAAATCAGCGTCTCGTGATACCCGCCGTCCATGTGCAGCGGCACGCCGTCGATCTCGATGACCTCGATCATGCCGCCGCCGGTGGAGATGGCGATGAGGGTGTGCGTTTCACGCGTGTTCTTCAGCGTGAGGCGGTAAGTGTTCGGATGCGGATCGCCGACATCGACGGTTTCGATGCGCAGCTTGACGCCAGCGTCGGCGAGAGCTTGCGCGGAGTTTGGCAGACGCTCATCATCAGCCTCCCATCCTAGCAAACCACCAAACAACCCCATATCACTCCCCTGACTCTCGTGCGTGGTAGGGAGCGAGCCTGCGCGATCAAACTCGACGAGCACTTCCGTGATCTCACCCTCCATCAAATCACGCGCCAGTCGCCCAATGCGAAGTGCAGCGGCGCAGTGCGAACTCGACGGCCCGCGCATTACGGGACCGATGACATCGTTGAAGATAGAGACGGGGGTCATGGTTTCGATCTATGGACAAGGGCTATGTTCTTGGGCTCAGGCAACGCAGCTCAGCGAACTGGTGAACATGCTCGCGCATCTTTTGCAGGTTATGATAAAGCTCCGAGCAATGCGACGGCCGCCCGCTGACGATTGCCGTGCGCGACGGATTGCACGAAGCCGCCGCCGTGTAGGCATTCCGAAACAGCACGCCGCTGGCCGCCAGCCGATCCAGAGTCGGCGTCTTCGTCTGCGGATGCCCGCCGAGGCAGCCAATCCAGTCATTGAGATCATCCAGCGCGATGAAGAGCACGTCCGGCCTGCTCTCCGCCGCCAAAGCATGGCCGCCAAAGAGCGCCGAGATCGCAAAGAGTGTCAGAACCGATTTCACCAGCCTCATTCTGTCGCGTCCAGCCCGCCGCGTCTTGGCAAGATTGTCAGCGCAAGGCGAGCAAACGGGCACAGGGAGAAGGTGGTGCAGCCCTCTCGGCTGCTGGGCATCAGGCCACTACCGGAACAGCGTTCCCGCACCCGGTTTGGTTTCGTCTGTCACACTCATGCAGATTGCACTAGCAAGAATGCTTCACGATTGTTAATTAATAGCGATGGCCGAAGCCAAACAGTCTTTTGGAGGAAAGTGGACAGCGGAGAAGCTGCAACGGCTCCGCAAGTATCTGCATGCCTATGTGCAGATCATGAAGAGGCAAACGTGGTGTGAGTATTGCTACATCGACGCATTTGCTGGAACCGGCTACAACACACCAAAAGACACAGAAGCGAGCGAGGACTCATTCGCCGAGTTGCTGCCAGAAGTAGCATCCAGCGAAACCCAAGCGTTCCTCGGTAGTTCGGTGCGGCTGGCTCTTGAGACGATGCCCGCATTCATGCGCTATGTTTTCATCGAGAAGGATCAGGCCAAAGCGGCCGAACTGGCAAAACTCAAGGCGGACTATCCGAGCCTCGCAGATCGCATCGAGCCAAGAGCTGGAGATGCAAATGCTGAGATTCAGCAAATCTGCTCGACATGGAACTGGCGCAATCGCCGGGCCGTGCTGTTTCTCTACCCATTCGGAATGCAGGTTACCTGGGACACGATTCGCGCTGTGGCTGAGACCAACGCCATAGATATGTGGCTGCTGTTTCCGGCAGGAATTGGCGTCAATCGTATGCTTCCCAAGCACGGCGACATCCCTGAGGCATGGAAGCGGAGATTGGATGCGTTTCTGGGTGTTCCAGAGTCCGTTTGGCGTCCTGAGTTTTACAAAGAAGAGTCCGAATCTGATTTATTCGGCATTTCGTCATCGACTCAAAAGGTGGCGACGATCAAGTCTATTGGACGTTACTTCAACGAACGTCTCAAGACTGTGTTTGAGCATGTGGCGCCGAATCCGCTCGAACTCTGCAATGATTCTGGCACCAGCCTCTATCTGCTTTGCTTTGCTGCAAAGAATGCGACCGCAGTGAAGATAGCCAACGACGTCCTCAGACCCTAACTCTCCATGCCAGCTACTTTGACAGCCCGGAATCCCATCAAGGTCATAAATCACGACCTGTTTCCGTCTCCCGAACGGGAGCCGGTGGACTTTTGGGACGTGCCAGCGACGATTCAACCCAACAATTTCATCCACAAAAGCCTCTCCAACTGGTCATTCAACATCGCGATTGGTTGCTCGCATGCATGCCGGTTCTGCTATGTGCCCAGTGCGGCGACAATCAAAATGGGTGCCCTCCTTGAACGGCACGGAATCGAGGATCCAGACGCTCAATGGGGCGAATACGTTCTTTTACGTCGGTGGGACGAAAAGAAGTTCCTTTCCTCGCTCAGGGCGGCGGAAGAAACGCCAAAGAGTCAGCTCAATCCAGACGGGAACCGGGCAATCATGTATTGCTCAACCACCGATCCATATCAGACGATTCGCCATCCTAATCCAATCAGGCAGCGTCAGCTCATGGCTGCTGCTCGCTATCTGATCACTCGGTCACTTGAACTGATCAGGGATCATTCAAGCCTTCGCGTTCGGATACTCACGCGGAGTCCTCTCGCGAAGCAAGACTTTGATCTCTTCAAGTCATTCGGAAGCCGCCTCTTGTTTGGCATGAGCCTCCCGACTATGCGCAACGATCTGGCCCGCATCTACGAACCACATGCTCCGGCACCGTCGAAGCGGCTCGAGACTCTGGCTGCCGCGAAAGCCTCAGGATTGAATGTCTATGTCGCAATAGCCCCCACCTACCCTGAATGTGATGTGAACGACTTTCGTAACACGCTTGAAGCCATTCGCGAAGTCGATCCGATCACGATTTTTCATGAGCCAATCAATATTCGGGCAGACAATGTAATGCGCATCGCATCTCATGCTCGAAGCCTCGGGATCAAGCTTCGGTCCGAAGTGTTCGCGACTCGCGAAGCTTGGCAGGACTATGCGATTGGCGCACTAGGAGCTATGAAGCAAGCCGCCAAAGAAATTGGACTGGCAAAGCGCCTTCATTCTTGGCCTGACAAAGCCTTGGGAACTGCAAACGTGCTCGCAAGGCAACCGAACCGTGATGCTTATCAGATCGGACTACAGCGAGCATGGCAGCGGATTAGTGAGTGGCCCGAATAAGCATCGTCTATGATGATTCCGGACAATTCTGCCACAAGCTGTGGCAGAATCTAAAGGGGCTCGTTTGGTTACCGTCTTGCCTTTAAGTTCTGCGACGGCCTGTCGCAGAATTGCTCTTTGAGTGACAAGCCCTTCAATTTGGCCACAAGCTGTGGCCATTTTGGTTACGCGATTCTACAACAGCCTGTTGCAGAATTGGCGGCTACCGCCTCCTCGTAAGAAACACCAGACCCATGTGCCTCCAGCAGAGTGCTCAGCATGGCGCTGGTGAGCAGAGCGAAGGCCGAATGTCCATTTTCCAGTCTAATTCAGTCCATTTATGGCCGATTCGGAGCGGACGGAGGCAGCCGGGACGGCTGCACCACATTCGCAACCGGTGCCTAGGACCGGCTGCGACCGGTGGTTTTCGATTGTTCGAGTAACGCCTGAAGCTCCTTCACGATCTCCGGCTTCTTGGAGTAAAGATTCGTCGTCTCGCCGGGATCGGTGGCGAGGTCGTAGAGTTGAGCGGGGGCTTCGGGATCGGTGTCGGGTAGGGCGTAGGGCTTCAGTTCGCCTCTGTCGTAGTTGTTTCCGCCGGAGCCGCGGTGGGCGATGTATTTCCAATTACCGCGACGAATCGAAAGGGTGCGCTGACCGGCAAAGGCTTGGGTGAGCAGATACGGCCGGATGGGAGCGGTGGCGGTGCCTTCGAGGGCGGGGAGCAGGTTGAAGCTGTCTTCGGCGGCATCGTGGGGCAATTCGGTGCCGGTGATGGCTGCGACGGTGGCGAGAATGTCGGTGAGGCAGAGGGTTTGATCGCTGGTGGTGCCCGCTTTGACCTTTCCGGGCCAGCGCACGATGAAAGGCACGCGGTGGCCGCCTTCCCAGGCATCGCGTTTGATGCCGCGCCACGGTTTGGCACCATCGTGGGCGTGATCGGCACGCATGTGGACGACGCTCGCGACTTCGGGGCCGTTGTCGCTGCTGAGTAAAACGAGCGTGTTGTCGGCGAGGCCGTGCGTTTCGAGTTCGCGCATCAATTCGCCGACGATGTGGTCGAACTCGGCGATGAAGTCGCCATGCGGCCCGGCTTTCGATTTCCCTTGGAAATCCGGCGCGGCGAAGGACGGCAAATGCACGGCCTGTGTGGCATGGTAGAGGAAGAAAGGCTGCTTTGGCGAAGTGCGTGCGTGCTGCGCGATGAACTCGCGGCTCTTCTTCAAGAAAACGAGATCCACCTCCTCCATCGGGAAGTCGGGTGCGATGAAGCCGGCGCGGCAATCATTCGCATACGGATGCTTTGGGAGCTTCGATTTGTCGATGGGACCGGTGGGCGGCACGGGGATGCGATCGCCGTCGATGAAGGCGTAAAGCCACTCGGTGGTGGGGCAGCAGGCAGTGCCGAAAAACTGGTCAAAACCATGATCGAGCGGTCCGCCCTCGATGCGGCGCGAGTAATCGATGCGCTGCACGGCGGCGCGTTCGCCGGAGTGGATCGCCTCACCGGCCTGATCGCGAAACGTGAGCCCGATGTGCCATTTGCCGACCGCGGCGGTGGCGTAGCCCTGCTTCTTCAACATCCCCGGCAGCGTGAGCTTTCCCGGTGCGATCAACGATGGCCCGCCCGTGCCCTGAAACACCGTGCCGCCGCCCGGCACGCGAAAGGCCATCTGTCCCGTCATGAGGCTGTAGCGCGACGGCGTGCAAACCGTGGCCGGACTGTGCGCATCCGTGAAGCGCATGCCCTCGCCCGCGAGCTTGTCGATGTTCGGCGTCGGGACCTTCGCCTCGGCGTTGTAGCAACGCACATCGCCGTAGCCGAGGTCATCGGCGAGAATGACGAGGATGTTCGGCTGCGCCGAAAATGATGAATGAGGAATGGCGAATGCCGAAAGAAGCAGAAGGAAGAGTCTCATGGTCATTTTGAGGTTCCCCAGAGCTGCGTTAGCAGCGCAAACATCTCGGGGTCGTGTTTTTGGAGCTCTTCTTTCGTGAAGGGAAAGAAGTCGTTTTTCGTGAAGAAGGCCTCGGAGCATTCGGCGAAGTATTCTTTGGCGTTGGTCATCGCGTAGGCGCGGTCAAGGCGCTTGCGGCCTTCGCTGTCTTGACGCTGCACGCGGTCGTAGAGGCCCGCAGCCTTCGCTTTTTGATACGCGGCCTCGATTTGCGGATGCTCGAAGCCGAGGACGCGATCGTGAAACGCGTGCGCCAGCTCGTGGAGGGCAAAGTTGGGCATGCGGCGGGTTTCGGCCTCGAAAATGCGCACGTTGGTGAACTCGATGCCTTTCGCCATCGCGGGATCGCGGCCGTTGTCCTTCAACCAGCCGGCACCGGGATGGTATTCGGCGCGTGGCGGGGCCTTTGGATACTCGGGATTGATCCACAGCGGCACTTTTTGCAGCTCGACGACGGCTTTGGCAGGCACGACGCGCACGATCTCTTCCAACTGGGCCTGAAGCAGTGGCAGGGCTTTGTTCAGCGCGGCGGCGTCGATCTTCGGGCTGATGTGCAGTGTCCAGCCGACGAGGTTTTTTGTTTCATGAGCTTTGTTGGCGGCATCGGATCTCGCGCGGGCTTTGGCGCGGATGAGTTCTTTGACTTTCGCGAGGCGTTCCGGCCAGACGAACTTCGGCGCTGTCTTCGGATCGTAGCCTTCGAGGTGGCCGGTGAGGCGGGTTTGAGGCTTGGTGTATTTGAGAACGGTGTCGCCGAAGACCTCGCGACACAGCGCGGCGAGACCGGGATCGTAGTCGAGCAGCTCGGCGCGGGTGTTGACGTGGTTGTGGTCGTGATCGGGCTCGCGGTTGTTGTCGAACCAGCTCTGCACGCCCTCGGCGAAGTATTCGTGATGGTTCACACTGGCGTATTTGCCTTTCCACAGGCCCGCCTTCATCGCGGCGTCGTAGCTGGCCTTCACGCGTGAATCAAAAGTGGCGTCCACATTGATCATGCCGCGCAGGTGGATGTTGTGCGCCAGCTCGTGGATGAGGATGTTTTCCGTGCTGTAGGGATCGCCTTCGTAGGCGAGCAGGTTTTCCTCCGCGCAGGAACAGTAGGGATCGGTGAGGCTGCCGCCCATGCCGCGGGCTCGTGCATCGCGAAAATCACGGGCGCTGAGATTCTCAAAGCCTTCCTCCTTTTCCTCCGCGAGCCAGGCCCACTCCGGTTGATCGCAGGTGAACTCGTTGTGCGCGAGGATGCTGAGTCGCGCGCCGCTTTTCACCATCGCCTCGCGCACGTCGGGTCGCTTCGACAGCATCATGTCGATGATGTAAACGGCCTCCTTGAGCGCATACGGACTCACTTTGCCCGACGCAACGACCGGAAAGCCACCCGCGCTGGCCTGCTGCGTGTAAAACGACGGCACACCGCCCACGCGAAAGGCCTGCACGCGCACCTCGGCCGTCACGAGGCTCTCTTTTTTGTCGTCGCGACCCACCATGGCAAAGCGATGCCCGAGCGAGGTGCTTATTATTGTGTCCTTGCCCGGCTGCACGCTGCCATTCGGCACGCGCTCTCCTTTGTCATTGATCCAAAACACGTCCACGACCTGCGAGCTGCCGTTGATGATCTGGAGCTTCGGCCGGTCCAGCGCGGCGTGCAGCGGCGTCAGAAGAAACAGGCAAACAAGGAGAAGACGGGACATAAGCCAAATGTGAGGATGGAAACACGCGCTGTCTTGACCGCGACAGCCCGCCGCGACGTGAAAAGCCGCACAAACGCGAAACGCACTGGAAGGCCGGACCTTGTTGCTCAATGATGCGCCCCGACTTTTTCATGAAACCGGCCTTCTCAGCGCTTCCGGGCCTCCTTTCGCCGAAAGGGGCTTTGATGATGGATGCTCGATTCGTCGAGCAGGTGGCCGATTTGATGCACGACACGGCTTTTTTCATCAAAGACGCCTCGGGGCGTTATTTGGTCGTGAATCAGTCACTCGTGGAACGGCATGGTTTGTCCGACAAATCGCAGATGATCGGCAAACGGCCCTGCGACGTGTGTCCCGGCGACTTCGGCCGCATTCCGACCGAGCAAGACGCGCATGTCCTGCGCACCGGCAAGCCGATCATCGAGCGTCTAGAACTGTTCTGGCGTCGCCCGCATGTCCCCGTGTGGGGACTCACGAGCAAACTACCCATCCGCGATGAAACCGGTCGCGTGACCGGCCTCATCGGCATCTCGAAAGACCTCACCGCCCTCGTGAACCGCGAAGAAGTGCCTCCTGCCGTCGCGCTGGCCCTGCGGCATCTCGAGCGCTCGTTTGATGAAGCCGTGAGCCCATCCTCACTCGCCAGAAAAGCTGGCATGAGCGCCGCCCGCTTCGCCCGCGTCATCAAACGCATCCACGGCATCAGCCCGATGCAGCTCATCACCAAAACACGCATCACCGCCGGCTCGCGGTTGCTGCTGGAAAGCGATGCTTCCATTGCCGAGATCGCCTTGAACTGCGGTTTTGCGGATCACAGCGCCTTCACGCGAGCCTTTCGTGCAGTGACGAGCTACTCGCCGAGCGAGTATCGAAGAGCGAAGCAGTTGGGGTGACAAGCTTCATCACGGCCCAAACCTTCAGGCGGGTCTGCCAGTTAGTGGAGGCGGGCGCGGTGGAGTTCGCGACAAGACGGCCAGTGCTATGCGCTGGTAGGATTCCTGCATCACGGTCATCGTCTCACAGCATAACCTTTTGCTTGTCTGCCAAAAGAAAGTTTGCCAGCATCCATTCTCATGAGCAGTGGATTCTCAGTTCATGAATCTGTCCCGGAAACTGGATCTTTGCCCGACAGCGCACTGGCGGAGGTGGCGTGCGATGCTGAATGGGAGGCCATGCTTCACCAACTGGTCTGCTACAGCATTCAGCATGGGCATTGCCATGTTCCCAGTCGTGATCGCAGGCATCCCAAGCTGAGTGGCTGGCTTGAGCAACAAGTGGAGCTTTTTCGAAAAGGGCGGCTTCCACAGGGAAAGCAGAAGGAGCTGGAGGCGCTCGGCATGAAGTGGGACGCCATAGATGACCAACCTGCCCGCAAGAACCACAATGAAGACCGCTGGGAGGCGAGATTCGTCGAGATCGTGGCTTTCCAGAGGAAGCACGGGCACCTCCGGATCACGCTGAAGAATCAATTGTCTCCCGGCCTCGTGCACTGGCGGGACAATCAGCGCATCCGGTTCGAGTCAGGAGTCCTGACAACGGAGCAGAAGACGAAACTCGACTCGATCGGCTTTGAATGGGAACCGCCGAAGCGAATCAGCCCGGCAATGGAGAAGCATAACGTGGAGCTATGGGAGAGCATGTTTGCAAAGCTGCTGGTTTTTCGTGAGGAGCATGGTCACTGCCAGGTGCCCAAGTCTCGAAAATACGATGCGACACTGGCTGCATGGGTGCGGGCACAGCGAAACCACCACAGCAAAAACAAACTCTTGCCTGAGCGGCAGCGTCGTCTGGAGGAGATCGGCTTCGCGTGGAAGTCGGACAAGCTGCACTTCGTTGGCGGCTGGGGGACGAGATTTTCAGAGCTGGTGGCTTTCAAGGAGAAACACGGGCATCTGCGTATCACCAAGAAGAACCAGCTATCCGCAGGTTTGATGCACTGGCGGGACAATCAGCGCATCCGCTTTCGCAGTGGTGTGATGCCACCGGAGCAGAAGGCGAGGCTCGATGCCCTCGGTTTTGAGTGGGAAAACCCTGAACGACTCAGCCCCTCCATGGAGGAACACAATGTGGCGCTGTGGGAGAGCATGTTCACGAAGCTGCTGGCTTTTCGTGAGGCACACGGCCACTGCCAGGTGCCGCAGAGCAAGAAATCCGATGCCCTGTTGGGGAAATGGGTGCAGCGTCAGCGCTATCATCATCGAAAGAACACGTTGCTGCCGGAGCGTCGGCAGCGGCTGGAGGAGATTGGCTTTGTCTGGCAGTCGGACAAACTGCACTTTGCCGACGGCTGGGAAGGACGCTTCGCGGAGCTGGTGGCCTTCCAGCAAAAACACAGCCACCTGCGCGTCACCAAGACCAACGAGTTGTCTCCTGGCCTCTCCCATTGGCGTGACAATCAGCGTATCCGCCTGCGGAACGGGGCCATGAAGCCGGAGCAGAAGGCGAAACTCGATGCCCTCGGCTTTGAGTGGGATCCGCCGGGATTGCACACAGTTGCGCTGGTTGAGCATCAAGAGTCTCAGTGGGAGAGCAAGTTTGCGCAGTTGGCGGCCTTCAAAGAAGCTCAGGGACACACCCGAGTGTCGAAAAACTGGCGGGGAAATCCTGCTCTGGGACAGTGGCTGCAAAAACAGCGGAGCAAGTTTCGCAAGGGTTCTGGCGTGGGTGGCCTCCTCCCTGAACGGCTTTCCCGCCTGGATGCGCTAGGCACGGAATGGCGTGAGTACCAATCGCTGTCACCGTTTCAGGCGAGGCCGGCTGTCCCTCAAGACCCCCGGCCCCAATGGGAGCAACGCTATGCCCGACTGGTGGAGTTTCATCGTCTTAACGGTCATGCAAATGTCCCCGGGCACCCAGACCGTCTCCTACGCAAGTGGGTTTTGGAGCAGCGTGCGAAGCATGCCGAAGCTAGCTTGGAAGCAGACCAAATCGCCCGTTTGGAGGCGCTGGGATTCTCCTGGCAGACGCCGAATCTGCGACCTGTTTCACCTCTGGTTCCAAGAGAGCGGTCGCCGAGCATCTGGGAGCTGCGATTCGAGGAACTTGCGGGCTTTGTGAGCGCTCACGGACACTTCCGCGTGCCAAAGAACAAGGAGGAGTTCAAGAAGCTCCGACACTGGGTTGTGGCGCAGCGAGTTTATCACCGCCAGGGCAGCCTGTCCTCAGCACATCGAGAGAAATTGGATAAGCTCGGCTTTCCGTGGGAGCCTGGGCAATCTGGCCGCTCCGGAGCTCAAGGCGGCTGCTCCCTAAACTGGGAAGATCACCTGCGAAACCTTGCCGTCTTCAAGGAGCAGCACGGTCACACCCGCGTGCTACATCACCGGGGTCCAGACATGAAGCTGGGGGGCTGGCTCGTTCGCCAGCGGGCGTTACATCGCGAGGGCCGCCTGCCGCAGGATCGCTTTCAGAAGATGGATGAGATCGGCGTGGACTGGAATCCCGCCAATGGGACCAGAGCGCGGCATCAATCAACCAGCCGCAGTTCTGACGAGCGCATGGCTGAGCTGCGTGAGTTTCATGCCCGGCACGGCCACGCCAATGTGCCCACCAAGTATCCACCCAATCGATTGCTGGGCAACTGGGTCTCCAACACACGCATCAGAAAAGGCCAGCTCAGCGAAAGTCGCATCCGGGAGCTGGAGTCCCTCGGCTTCCTCTGGAGAGGGGAACGAAACAACGCCCCCATACTGGCCATTACCTGGGGAGAAAATTTCGCGAAGTTGCTGGAGTTTCATCGAGCCCATGGTCATGCCAATGTGCGCTCCACGGACCCAGACCACCACGCTCTTGCTGCCTGGGTAGCTTCCCAGAGGATGAAGCACCGCCGGGGAACACTCCAGGCAGATAGAGTGCAGAAGCTCGAATCCATCGGCCTCAAGTGGGGGAAAGCAGAGTATCAGGCTGGTTTGTTGCGATCCTGGGACCAGCGTTTTGACGAACTCGTGGCCTTCCGCCGCCAGCACGGGCATCCACATGTCTCGAAGGCGGACAAAAGCCATCATAGTCTCGACATCTGGGCAAAAACTCAGCGGATGTATTACCATCAAGGCAAGCTCAGCGCGGACCAAATCAAGCGGCTTGAATCCATCGGCTTCAGTTGGAATGGCAAAGAAGGCTGGTGGGAGCGGCAGTTCAGGCGCTGGGAAGCCGCCACGCAGCGCCGTCGCACACGTCATCTGACTGCTATCGGCGAAGCAGACGATGATCTGGCCAAGTGGGAGCAAACACAGCGCAATCTTCATCGCCTGGGCAAGCTCAGCGCCGTGAAGGCAAGCAAGCTGACGCGTGCCGGACTCATCTTTGCGGAGAGGCCTCCCGAAAAGTCACGGCTTCAAATGCCGCACCAGAAACTCCATGCGCAAACGTGAGCCGTAAGGCGTTTCCGCCGCGCCATGGCCTGTGCCGGCGATGGGCATGAAGTCGAAGCTCTTCCCGGCCTTTTGCAGGGCCGCGACGACTTGCGTCGTGCTCGCGGGATCGACGTTGGTGTCGAGTTCGCCGACGATAAGGAGCAGGTGACCTTGCAGCTTGTGCGCGTCCTCTTTGTTCGAGCTTTTCACATACGACTCATCCACCGGCCAGCCCATCCACTGCTCGTTCCACCAGATCTTGTCCATGCGGTTGTCATGACAGCCGCAGTCAGCGACGGCGACTTTGTAGAAGTCGTGATGGTCGAGCAGGGCGCGCATCGCGTTTTGACCGCCGGCGCTGCCGCCGTAGATGCCCACGCGGCTGAGATCCATCCACGGGCGTGTTTTGGCTGCTTCTTTGATCCACAGTTTCCGATCTGGGAATCCGGCGTCTTTGAGGTTCTTCCAGCACACATCATGGAAAGCCTTGCCGCGATGATTCGTGCCCATTCCGTCCATTTGCACGACGATGAAGCCGAGTTCCGCGATTGTGTGATGTCCGAGCAGGCGACTGAACTCCTTCGGCGCAAATGAACCATGCGGACCGGCATAGATGTTTTCGACGACGGGATACTTTTTCGCCGGATCGAAGTTTGAAGGCTTCACGATCACTCCGTGGATGTCCGTTTTGCCATCGCGACCCTTGGCGATGAAGCGTTCGGGCATGGTCCAGCCTGTGGCGAGCAGGGCGGAGGCATCCGCTTTCTCCAACTCGCAGACGAGACTGCCATCGTGGCTGCGGTGGAGCTCGGTGACGGGCGGATGATCGGCCCGCGACCAGGTGTCGATGAAGAAGTCACGCTTCGGGGAGAAGTCGACCTGGTGATTGCCATCGCCTTCGGTCAGCCGCTGAAAGCCGCTGCCATCGAAGTTCACGCGGCAGAGATGCGTGTGATACGGGTCTTCCTTCTCCCGCAGGCCGCTTGCGAGGAACCAGATTTGCTTGCCGGTCTCATCGACATGCAGAACCTCGCGCACCGGCCACGCGCCTTGGGTGATTTGATGCTTCATCACGCCTTTTTTCCCATCGTAGAGCCAAAGATGGCACCAGCCGTCACGTTCGCTCATCCAGAGGAGTTCGTGGGTGTCGTGCAGCCAGTGGCGCCAGGTCTTCTTGGTGTAGTCGATGAAGGTCTCCGACGTTTCCTCGACGATCACGCGCACGGAGCCGGTCTTCGCGTTCACGGCGAGGACGCGGTAGAGCTGGTGGCCGCGCTGGTTGTAGTCGAAGTAGAATTCGCTGCTGTCCGGCGACCAGGTGAGCTGGAAGAATTCGGCGTTGAGAAACGGCGTGGGGTAGAGGTCCGACTTCACGCGGGTCCATTCGCAGCCAGTTTCGCTGATGCGAAAGATCACCGGGAAGGGTTTGGGCAGCGGATCTCCGGGTTTGGGGTATTGAAACTCGCGCAGCCGGGGCTGGAGCTGGTCTTTGGGCGTGGATTCGATGAAGCCCACTTTGCGGACGGGAAGGGGCGGAGCGCAGTTGAGGACAAAGGTGCTGGAGTCCGGCGACCAGATGGCTTTGTCGCGGAAGGGCATCCGGGCCGCAGGCTCGACCTTCATCCGCACGAGTTTGTGGGTCTTCTCGTGGTGCAGGAGAATGAACTCCTTCTCATACATGACGGACCATGTGCCGTCGGGGGATTTCACGCCGCGATCCGTCTTCTTTGGCTGTGCTGGTGCTGGCGACAGGCCCTTGCCGTCGATGATGAGGGTCTGAATGGCCGCCGCTGCCTCGATGACGGCGAGGTGTTCGCCCGTGCGGCTGGTGATGAGCCAGATGTGGCCTTCAAAGGTGTGCTGTTCACGCTCGCTGCCAGCACGGATGCGCCCGTAGCTCACGTGCTCGCCTTGCTGGTTGATCCAGAAGAGATCGACGTCTTCATCGAACTGATTGATGAATTTGAAGCCTGATTCCCCGCCGGTGCGGGTGGTTTTGCGGAGCTGGATCTTGGACTTGGAGGTCGTCACGGCCTCCTGTTCGGGAAGACCGAGGTCCTTGAGCGTTGGGGCGACCTTGCGCTTGCCGGTGGCGGCATCGATGGAGACGAACTCGTGGCTGCCCGGCCCGGTTTGCACGCGATACCAAAAGGAACTCCCATCCGGGAGCCAGTTGGGCTTCACACGGTCCCGGAAGACTTTGTTTTCGGTGCGCTTCGGCAGGTCATCGGCGCTCCAGGCGGTGCCGATCAGGAGTTGCGCGGCCAGAAGCGCGTGGATGACGGGGACATTCATGGAGTCGATCCATGATCGAACTCCGTGCGGGCACTGTTTCTTGGCAGGTTTCGGCCTGCAGCCGGGGATTTCGGTCAAAGGGGGTCAGTTTCCTGCGTGGGAGTAGGTCTTGAGGAAGAGCTTGATGTCTTTGACGCTGCGGATGAAGCGCTCGATGCCGTCCTGTGGATTGGCGAGGAGGGTCTGGGCGGGGATGACGAGCTTCCAGCGGGTGTTCCAGACGCTGCGGCCGATGAGACGGCGGTTGGTGTAGTCCTGGAGGCCTGGAGTGAAGAAGAGGCCTGCATTGTCGCTGGCGCGGAAGGGCTGGTGCTTGCGCGGCAGGAAGTAGGTCTCGGACAGCGAGGTGGCGGCGGTCCACTGGGTGTTCTGGCCGAAGCCGCTGCTGCCGATGTCGTAGGGCAGGGGCATGGCATGATCGAGCACGTTCCATTCGCGGGTGCGTGCGGGGATGCCATTGAGCGGCGGTGTGCGGAAGCTGTCTGCACCACCGGGGATCAGATAGACATACGGCGTGGCAGAGAGGGCGTCCGGCGAGCTGTGTGTGGGTGCTGCCGGGATGCCGGTGTTGCCGCTCACACTTGGATTCATGCCGAGATAGCCCTGGAACACGATGCCGACGCTGTTGATCTTGGTGCTGAAGCTGGCGCTGGAGTAGGCGCTGTCACCTGCGGCGAGCGGATTGCCGAAGAAGTTCAGGCCGCTCTCGATGGCGGAGGAGAAATCAATGACAAAGCCTGGCTGGGCGAGGCCGGTGGGATTGGAGGTGGGGAGAGCATGCGCGGCGATGACGGGATCCGTGCGCAAATCTTTGACCAGGCAGGAGCGCAGACGGTCCTGCCAGGCGGTGTGATCCTCGGCGCTGCCGTCTTCGAGGTAGGGCAGATTGAAGAGCTCACGACGCAGGCTGAAGACCGTGCCGTAGGTGTCCGGGTTGTTGATGCCGAGACGACCTTTGGCGACATTCCAGTCCGCCTGGAGCTTGGCGAGGTAGCTGGAGAGTCCGGGGTCACCGCTGCCGGAGCCGCCGAACTGGGGCTCGCCACCGGTCCCGACCAGACCGAGCGCCCGTGTGGCAAGGATGCCCTTCAGGAAGTCGCTGCCGGAGGTGGTGTCGAGCTGGCCGGTTTCATAGTCGTAGGCTTTGGCGGCGAGGAAGACGTAGCGTGCCGCCTGGTCGAAGAGGATCTTGTATTGTTCCAGCGACTCGGTGCGGAAGGCGCGGAAGGCGACATCACGCGTGCGTGCGCCCTGGATGACGGCGGCGGCGCGTTTGCGGAAGGTTTCACGCTCCGCCAGGATGGTGGCACCATTGACGAGCTCGTTCTGGTAGGAGGCCAGGCCGGCATCGAGCGCCTGCACGGTGAGATCCACGTCCCGCATGGTGGAAAACAGCTCCAGGTAGCTGGCTTCAAGATCCGCCACCGCGTTTCGCACAGCACCGTCGTAGTCGAGGTCTTCATTGATGATTCGGACCTTGAGTTCAGCGACGCTTTGAGCGAGTTCGGCCCCATAGATGATGGACTGCGAGGCGATGCGTTTCACGTCGGTGGCGCGGGTGGCGAGCATGGCTGTGGTGGATAGAATGGCACGAGCTGGTGACGAGGCGTCAAAAGACAGGCCGACATGGGTAGGCAGTGCTTCTTTGGCGGTCCGGTAGGTATCCTCGAAGGTCTTTTTGAGACTGTCCGTGATCGTTTCAAACAGGTTCCAGGCACCAATGGCCTTGTCCAAAGCCAGACGTGACTTGGCGAGTGAACGATTGTTTTCCGTGATCTTGTTAATGGCATCAATGCCTTCAGCGAAGCGGTCCAGCTTTCTGCTGAAGAGTGTGCGTTGCTGTTCCAATTGCCTCAACTGCCAGGCCAGGTTCTCACGCGCCTGCATGGTCTCTGCGAGGGCACGTTGGATGCTTCCGATGAAGGGACGCACGCCCATGCTGGCGGTCGCTACCTGATAGGGGCCATCGTTGAGATTCATCGTGTAGCTCAGTTCAGCCACATTGTTGGAGACACTGTAGGTCGCAGCATCAGCCTCCATGATCTTGTTGGCGGAACCGGTGGAGCCGTCAAATCCTGCCACCAGGGATTCAAACGTACTCCAACGCACCGGCAGCTTGAAGGTGCGGGTGAAGTTGTTCTCCTGGTTCACACCGAAGAGCTGCTGCTGGTTGTAAACGTAGGGACGGTTGATGAACATGTAGCGGAAGTAGTCGGGGTCGGCGTAGCCCTGCGGGTAGGTCTTGCCGGGGCCGACGTCGCCGGGGTAGGGCATGCCGTAGATGTCGTAGAGCTTGTTGATGAAGGCCCATTCCTGGCGGTCCACGGTGTAGCTGTAGTCGGCGGCCTGGTTTTCCACGGAGCGCAGCAGGGCGTTCTGATGCACCGTTCGCTCATGGGCGGTGGCGGCGTTTGCGAGCGCGGCTTTGGCTCGGGCGAGGATCTGATCAAAGTGGCTCTGGCCGGAGGTGAGGCTGGAGGGCGAGAGGTCAAAGAGCAGGCTGCCATCGCTGAGATTCAGCGCGTTGGTCTTGCGGTTCGCGCCATCGAGCTGCGTCTGGATCTCCTCGCCGAGCGTGGCGAGTTCCTCGAGTTCGGTGACCGTCGTTCGATCAATCTTTTGCAGACCGGTGTTGGCGTCGTCCGTCTCAGGCAGGACGGCGTTGGCGGCAGCCCAGTGCAGCAGATTGCCCTGGCCGGCGCGGGAGGCCCACTGCTCCATGCCCCAGGCACGACTGACGCCGGTGGTGACATTGGTTTGGGACTCACGCATCGCGCTCCAGCCGGAACCGGCACCCAGCGGCAGCTTGCGGCGCTCGAGATCGAGCAGACGGCTGGCGGTGCGTCCGAGAGAAACGGCCGCGATGGCGAGCTTCCGCTCATCCTGGTAATCCACTGTCACCGGGACGCCGAGGATGTTCACAGCCTCGACCCGGGGCGTCCAGGTGAAGTTCTCATTCGCCAGCAGGCGGTAGTAGTTTTTCAAGGCGGTGAGGTAGTGCCCGTAGGCGTCGCCATGACCCTGGGGATACTGGCGGGCGGCGTCGGAGGCATCGATCTTGCCATCAGCGCCGAGGCCGGCCTTCTCCTGGATGTTGTAGTTCACCGCGTAGATGACCTCTCCGGCATTGATGCCACGGGTGTAGTTCCAGATGAAGCGGTTGTAGAAGGGGGCGGTGCGCACGCTCGGGACGAGGAAGTCATCACGGCCACGCAGGAGGGTCAGCTCCTCATCCAGCAGCGTCGGCGTCTGGCCTTCGAAGGCGAAGCGTGCGGTGGCGGTGGTCTGAATGCTGGTGCCGATGGAGGCGGGCAGCGACTGTTCCTGGACGAGGCGCTGCGGGTCCACATCGAGCGAGATGAGCGGATTGGCAGCGTCAGCGTAGGCTTCATTGCCGAGGGCCATGTAGAGATCGTTCAAGTAGCCTGCGGCGAGCAGCAGCGCGTCATTGGCGGGGCCATAGTTGAAGCCCGGCGTGCCTTCGATGGTGAAGGACATGCCGCGGCGGAGCACGGTCTCATAGATGGCGATGAGGCCCTCGTTCTGCGCGGCATCCAGCGTGAGCGGCACATCGCCCTCCCAGCGTCCACCGGCCTGGGTGAGCAGGCTGACGTCGGTGTTGACGGTGTTGTTGAGGAAGTCGGTGATGCGCTGGTTGAAAGGATTGATGCCCGCGAGGACGCGTTTGATCCAGCCTTCCGCCAGGGCGGGTTCAGTCCACTGGCTCCAGCCTTCGTCGTCCGCCCAATTCGAGCCGACAGGACGCAGTGCGTGGCCTTCGACAGGGCGGTGACGCATCACGAAATAGTTGTCCGTGAGCGCGAGCAGCGGCTGGCTGGCACCGAGCATCACACGCGGGCCGTCGTATTCGTCCTGCGAGAGCCAGGTGGGGCCGGGTTCGCCGGGGCGGTTCGCTGGCGGCTGGCCGTTCACCGGCGGCGCATAATACCACTCGAACTCGAACAGGTTCTCCTGCGCGGCGAAATCACCCGTGTGCTGGAGTGTCAGATCCTCCGCGAGCGGATTCTCAGAGGCGATCGGCTTCACCTGGCCGCGATAGAGGCTGGGGCCGACCTTCAGGATGTGCATCTGCACGGGTTCGCTGACATCGGTGAAGGCATCGCCGTCTCCAAGGATGAGCGTGACATAGCCATCACCACCGCCGACGGCGGTGAGCGCGTAGGAGTCCACGGCCTGGTTTGAATGTGTCACGCGCACGAGCTGGCCGGGACCGAAGACCTTGTTCTTGTTCTCGTCGGGGCTGTAGCTGCCCGATCCATCGTCCACGTAGGTTTCCAGCGTGGTGGTGAGCGCATCCACCGCAGCGCGCCATCGGGAGGCGTCAGGATCGGTGTTGGAGACGAGGTCCTTGATCAGCGCGATCTCCGCAGACGTGAGCACATTGAGCAGGAGGTAGTCCTCGCCGACGGTTTCATCCACAAACTGGCCTTGCAGGACGAGCGCCCCGACGGGCGGGTTGCCAGGTCCCAGGGCGGGATCCATGAAGAAACGCTCCTGCAGATGCGCAGGCAGGCCTTGGAAATAGACACGGCTGCCGGAGGCATCCACGGGAATGCTTGATGGGATCGCGGCCAGAGCTCCGCCGAGCGGATAGATCTTGCTGCGGGTGGGATCATGCAGCACGGCGCTTTCCTTCCCGGCCGTGACGTCTTTGGCGACGGACTGCTGATACAAAATGCGGGCGCTGGTGGCTCCGTCGAGCCCGGGCAGGCCCGCCTTTGGCTTCACCAGCGTCTCGGCGAACTGGAGGGACGGCACCTCGGTGAAATCACCGTCCGCAGGCAGCAGCGCGGTGGCGGGAATGACGGGCCTGGCGATGCCCGGGCCGGTCCATTCGAGGCGTGCGAGAGCGCCTGCGGCGTTGTTGAAGACATCAAACTTGATGGGCAGCCGCTGGCCGGCTTCGAGATGGATGGAGTCGGTGTCATGGCTCGCCGGCGCCGGATTGCTCCAGGTGTCAGTCAGAGGGTCGGCGTCGGTGTTGCCGAGCCACAGCCGTGTGCCGTCGTCCGTGGAGATGTGGAAGGTGTAGTCGCCGGTCTGAGGGGCCAGGATGTAGCCGGTCCAGCGTGCGGAGAACTGCGTGGCGTTCACCCGTGGATCAGGGCTGGAGACGCCATCCCAGGTGAAGTTCACCGTCGTGTCCACGCGTGTGAGCGCCGGCGTGCCTTCGAGGTTCATGTTGTTGTAATACTCGCCCTTCAGACCGTGGCGGGTGCCGAGATCAGGCCAGTAAGGCCGGTAACTGACGGTGATGGCGGTGCCGGTGACTTTGCTGCCATTCACGCCGTCATGCAGGAACGGGGTGATGGTGCCCGCTTCGGGCGCTTCATCCACGCCTGTGACGGCGTCCGGGTAGGCGAAGCCTTCCAGCGTGGCGTAGTAGAACTTCATGCCCAGGGCTGGCAGGCTGCCGTCCGGATTGTGCTGGCCGCGATAGACCCATTTCAGCCCCTTGCGGTCTTCATAAGTGAAGCGGTTGTAGTGTTCGAAGTCAGCAGCGGCATTGCCAGGAACATTGAGCGCAGGGTCGAGGTTCTCCGGCGTGACTTCGGTGTTGTAGGAGTCGCCATCGTCATCCAGCGGCGGCGGCATCACAGCCAGCGGCATGGGCGGCTGCAGCACCGTGCCAGCGCGGGCGTTGTAGGTGAAGGTGTGGGTCTCGTTTTCCCGCAGCACACGGAAGACGCGCATGTCCGGCCGCTTGTCCACGGCGTTATTGTAGCGCACCAGCACGTAGGGGCTGGAAGTGGTCTGCGCGGTGTTCAGGTCGTCACGCAAGGCGTAGGCGCGACCTGCGATCATGAGTGCGTGCTCCTCATTCGGGTTGTAACCGGCTTGGGAAGGATCGTTTTCAAAGTAGATCGTCCCTCCCGCGGCATCCGCAGGCAGATCACCGGAGCCCGCGTTCGAGGCGAGCACGATCTGCGGTGCATTCACCGGCCAGGCGAGCTGGTAGCGCGAGTAAAATGAGGGCCAGTAGATCGGTGCGATGCGTCCTGCGAGCTGCGCGGGCGGATTGACCTTTTTGAACCACCAGATGCCGAGCCGATTATTGTCTTTGTCGCCCTTTTTCGGCGCGGCATTGACCGGAATGATGGCGCTGCCTTGCTCCGCTTCAGGAATGCCTTCAGCAAAGGGGTCCAGGTAAGCGGTGGGATCGATCGCGTCACCGTAGGCCAGGTCCACATAGCCGGCAGTGCTGTCTGCGCCCGCAGGCGCATGGATGCGCTGACCGACGAAGGCGGTCAGCGGCTGCGTGGCACTGCTGGCATCGAGTTCCGTCTCGCGGAAGTAGCTGCTGTAACGCGGATTCACCGCCATGTGCGAGTCCAGCACGGACTCGACACGCAGGAACCAGAAGTTGTCCCCGGAGGTGACGAGAAGAAGGCTGCGGTTGGTGTTGTAGCCGGAACCGAGCTCCACCACGAAGGCGGTGGGATCCGTGGTGATCGCCCGGCCGTTGTCCTGATGCACCAGCTCGAAGGTGGTTCCCTGGCCGAACACCGGTGGCGTCGCTGCGGATGTCCCAGCGTCGGAGGGGCGGACGTTCAGAGCATAGTCCGCGAGGTCTTCGGGCCAGAACTGGCGGTAACGGTTGAGGAACTTGGGCCAGCGAACTCCGGCGACGCCGGGTTCGGTCCAGAACTGCACATCGTTCGGGGAAGTCGTGGCACGCGTGGCGTAGTAGGCGGTCTGGTCACCCACGGCAAAGCTGCGGGTGAAGGGCGGGTTCGCCGTGCTGAGGATCGGCTGCGGGCCGAACTGGGTGAGCAGATGGTCGATGCGTGCCTGCACCGCATCACGCGCGACGCCGGCCGCTGGCAGAGGGTAGGGCTGCTGGGCGGATTGATCCGGAGGCAGAGGGAAGAGGCGATCACCCACAGCCAGTTCCACCGGACTGGGCAGAGCTTCCTGTACAATGTCCACCACCTCGACACCGACCTGACGGCGCAGGCCGGTGCCGCCAGCGCGTGCCTCGCCGAGGAATTCCACCAGCACACGACCCTCGCGATTGAATGCGTTCAGCGTTTTCAGCGTGCTGTCATGCCAGAGCGTGCGGCGGGTCACGGGAACATCGCCACCGACATCAAACTGCTGCCCTTCAGGCACCTCCTCGGGCACTGAGTCGTTGTAGGCGATGCGTACCTGCTGGATCTCACCTTGCGGCACCTGCACGGGCTGGCCCTGGAAGCCGTGCTCGGTCCAAAAGATGCGCCTCACGGCCTGCCGACTGGCGCTGGAGACGTTCACGACGCGTTCGACGAGGCCGTAAACCGGATTGTTGCCGCCATCCACGCCGATGGACGCCGTGGTGCGCCAGTAAATGCGGCTGCTGCCACCTTGGGACGCATAGACAAAGCCGTCCCGTGCGATGCTGCCCGGAGCGCCGATCTCCGTCTGCTCCTCGAACTTGCCCGAGAGATCCGGCTGCGTGCCCAAACGAGCGTGCTGGCTCCAGAAGAAGCGTTCACCGAGGATGTCGGTGCCCGGATTGAAATCACGGATCGTCGGATCGGTCAGCGTGCGATATTTGAAGGCCGTTTCCGTCTTGCGGACCGGTTCGCGGCGGAGGGAGATGAGAACGTTGCTGGCATTCGGAAACGTGGCCAGCGGAGTGCCGATGATGTCCCCCATGGCAAACTCCGGCGGTGATCCGGCGATGGCCGCGCCGAGCAGCGACGTGCGCAGGCGCAGATTGCCGCTGGACGGCACCTGGGAGTCCACCGCTGTGGACGGGCTGGAGCTGATGCTGCTGAAGCTGGAGAATTGTCCTGCGGTGGCGGGGTCACCCGGAGCCAGCGGCGGGTTCGGCCACAGGATGTTGTTGACCCCGGGCACCACGTCCTGCGCCGCGAGAGTACTGGCAGCGGCTAGAACGAGGAGGCCCAGGAGGAAAGGCGGGCTGTGGCTTCTCATGATGACATGCAGCGTCGGTTGAAGTGTCCTTGGCAGGGAATGTCTCAGCGCGCCTCAGCGGCGCTGTCCGTCGCAGGCTGTGACTCCGGCAGTTGATCCACCAGACGTGCCAGTTTCTTTTCCAGGGCTTCCAGCCGCTGTTTCAGCTCCGCATTTTCGCCTGCCAGCGACTCCATCTTCTTCTGCTGCTCCTGCACAGCGGCCACGGTGACCGGGATCAGGCCCTGGTAGTCGATGCCGCGGACTCCGTCCCGCTGGGAAACCAGCTCCGGCATGATCTCCTCCACCTCTTGGGCGATGAAGCCCGGCTGCAGAGGCTCCTCATCCTTCTGGGTCTTGAAGTGATAGCGTGTGGGGCGCAGTTTCATGACTTTGCCGAGACCATCCTGGAAGGTTTCGATGTTCTTCTTGAGATTGCGGTCAGAGCTTGTTCCCCAGCCACCACCACTGGCCAGCAGCCATGCGCGACGAGTGCCGTTGAGATTAATGTCCAGGTCCGACCCGGAGGAAATGCTCCAGTTGCCACTGCCGAGAGTGATGCCAGGAGCCCTCAGGAAGCCGCCTGCGGTGAAGGTGCCACTCACACTGACGCCGCCATTGACCGTCAGTCCGAAGCTGTCGAGCAACATCTGCTGCACCCCATTGGTCCCCGACACCGGATCATCCGCATGTGAACCGCCGCGATACCAGCGAAACGCGGCGTTGCTGGCGGTGCGGAAGTAGGTGGTGCTGTTCGCGATGCCGATGCCGTATTCGTTGCTCCAAAGATTGATGTGCTGGCCCGTGCGGCTGCCAAAATTGATCGAGCTGTTGCTCATGCCCAGTGCGCCCGAAACATTCATGCCTGCATTGGCGCTGAGGAAGCCGCCGATGGTCGCGTTATTTTCCACCGTCGCCGGGCCGAGGACGCGCAGGCCGCCTTGGGAATGCAGATTGATTTTCCGGTCGGAGCTGTTCGCCGCCGTGCCCGCGCCAACGATCTCCAGCGCCGCCCCGCCACTGAAGGTCCCGTAGCCGATCTTGCCCGCATCGATCTGTTTGCCGGCCACGCCACGGCCAAATTCGATCACGTTGTTGCCGTTGATGCCGAGGTAGTTGTAGTTGTTTGGCAGGGCGGCGGGGCTGATGTTGGTCAGGCCGCTGCCATTCCCGGTGAAAACGCCGGAATTCAGCGTGAAGCCGCCAGGGGTCAGCGTGGCCATGAGCGTGCCTCCGGTTCCGGGATTGGACACGCCGTCGTTGTGCGTGCCGTTGGCGAAGAAGGAGACGCGGTTGAAGCCACGCACATACACCCCGTCGGTCTGCACTCCGAAGCCGTTGAACGCGTCGTTCAGGCTGATGTGCTGCCCGTAGCGCCCGGTGAAGGAGATCGGCCCCTTGAACTCCGTGCCCGCCTCCGCCCACAGCGTGAGACGGCGTTCGTTGATCTCCGGCCCGGCACCCACGATGTCGAGCCCGTTGGAATACACTTTGTAGCCGATCTGGCCTGCTGCCGTGTTACGTGTCCGCTCCGCGTCGTTGGTGCCGAATTCGAGCACGTTGCCGCCGTCGATCCTCGCGGGCCCCTGCATGGTCAGGTCGTTGGCATTGATCCCGTTGAAGGTGGAGGAGCCGGTCGTCGCGCTCACTTGTTCGGCCACGCGGGCCCGCAGCGCATAGGCGCCGGCGAGCAGCTTCTGACGCGGCGCAAACTCGGCTCCACCCTGCGGCGTGATGCCAAAATAGAGATCCGCGGAGGTCGCGTTGGCGAAGACGGCGGCAAACGAGGCCGGTCCGGAAGGCGCTCCACCCACGGCTGTGCCGTTTCCGAGCACGACGCTGAACTGGCCTTTGAAAACCGTCACCGTCTGCGCCTCACCCCACAACGGTGTGCCGCCGGTGGCCTGGCTGTAGATGCGGAACTCGATGTTGCGGTTCTCCGGCGCGGCATTCGCCACGGGATCGCCGTTGTTGTCCGTGAGAACGCCCTGGTAGTTCATCGCGGAGGGCACCATGGACTGGGCGTGGAGTGATCCGGCGCCATGGAGGAGCAGACCGGTGAGCAGGAGGCATTGGAGCGCGGTTTTCATGAGACGGGTGGCGGGGAAGGGGACGTTGGGTGGGTGAAATTCAGAGGCCGGAGATGGAGGTGGTCTCGCTGACCTTGTGCAGGACGAAGGGGCCGCGGATGCGCAGGAATGAGCCGGGCTTGGTGATGCCGGAGATGGTCTCCTGGTAGATCCCGCTCATCAGAGTGGCTCCCCAGCTGGTGGGGACGTCCTCCGGACGGCTGACATCGAAGGTCACGCTGATCTGACGGCGGATTTCAAAGGACTCACGTCCTGCGGGCAGGCTCTGTTGAAAGCGCGCGTCGAGGTTGTCATGATCCGGGTGATAGACGTGCAGAAAGGGGTTCACCGGAGAGGTGTGCGGCGTCACGAGGTCTCCGTTGCCAGCCAGACTGCCACCGGGGGTGAAGGAGCCGTTGAAGGCCAGATTGGTGTCCAGCGGGAGATGCGCCACGGAGAGGCGCACGGCCTTGTCCAGCAGGGTGCTGTCGAGCCTGGACTCGACCAAGGTCAGGCCCACGGGCGCATCTGCGGCGGATTCGGCCAGCTTTCCCTGATAAATGTGGGACAGCAGCCGTGACTGGCCGGCGGCATCGACATGAACGATCAGGCGCAGCGTGTAGGGCTTCGAAACGGCGGGCAGTTGAGTGGCGCCGCCGGGCGTGGTGAGATCCTCGATGAGCAGCGGGTTGCCGCTGCTGTCCTTCACCGTGTTGCCTGCGGCATCGCGTTGATACCGACGCAGAATGCTGCCCACCTGGGTCATTTTGGCCTCGCCGATCCACAGTCCGGCTGGAGTCGCAACCTCCGCCGTGGCCGGGAGGTACATCTCCTGACCCACGACGCCTGCCGTCGTCCTCAAATGCAGCAGCGAGGCAAATCGTGTCCCGGCCGCGCCGCTCATCGCGGTGCGGTCTGGCAAAAGGCGCACCTGAATCACCGCACCGGCCGCCAGCGTGATCGTTCGTGCGCCGAGCGGGGTGAATTCCGTCTCCGCATCCACCTGTGCGAGGAGTGGCAGCACACCGGAGACCGTTGGCTGGCCGTTTGGGGCGCTTTCCGAGGCCACGCTGTCCAGCGCCACGGTCAGGCTGGCATTGGTTTCATTTTTCAGCACCAGCCGCGCCGTGTCGGAGCGTGTGCCGAAGCTCACATCGTCACCGTGGTCCACCGCTGCGCTCAGCGGCCCGTAATAGCGTGAGAACTGCTCCACTCGCACCCAGTAAGCCTGGCCGCGTGTGATGCGGCCGACCGATGGACTCACCGGCAGGGGATTCGCCCCGCTGCTGATGGGGCCGCCGTTGTAGCGCAAAATCTCCGCCTGGGCCAGGGCGAAGCCCGTGGGGGCCAGATACGCCGCGAAAGTCGGCGTGGTGCCTGTCTCGACCACGGGAAAACCCGCCAGATGCAGGCCGTCTCCGCGCCAGCGCACCTCCGGCAGAGTGGCGCGTCCTTTCAGATGCCAGGTTTGATTCGGAGCTCCGTCCGCCACCTTCACCAGATAGCCGTAGTTGGCATCCAGCCGGTCAAACGTGGTCTCCTCCGGCACTCCGGCTTTCCACATCTGCCATTCGGTCCCGGCAGGCACGGCGGTGACGCCCCCCGGCGCACGTGGATCGACACGCTCCGGCTGCCAGCGCCAGACCTGCTCCACTGCGGGATAGGCGGCCAGCAGCGTGTCCAGCGTGGCATGGCTGGCATCCACATGCGGGTAGATGGCGTTCCAGCCGGCTTTGAGGACGAAGGATTCGGTGCGCCATTCAGCGCGCGCTGCCATCGGCAGCATCGCCGCGACGAGACAAAGGACGGTTCGTGAGATCTTCATGACGTTTTCAGCGCACCAGCACCAGCCGGTAGAAAAGGTTGGTTCTTCCGATCGAGGCCGGGGAGTAGAGGCTGACCTCCCGCGTGTCCGCCGCGGTGAAGGTCGTCTGTGCCTGCGCCGTGGGTGAATCCTGGCGCACATCCGTGCGCGTCCAGTCCTTCAAGTCGGCGGAAAACTCCACCCGGTAGGTTTTGTCCACCACGACGAAGGCGCTCAGCAGCGCCGAGCCGTCCTCGTGCCAGCCGGTGATCTTCAGGGCCAGCGTCTCCGAATTCAAAAACGCAAAGGTGCCCGCGAGGTATTCGATGTGGTCCGACGTGCCGTCTTGGTCGAAGTCGCCGCCGCCCAGCGTCGCCAGCGACCAGCGTGGGTCGCCGGGGCCGATGCCGGCTTCACCGAGCTGCCACCATTCCCAACTGTCTGGAATGCCATCGCCATCCGTGTCGGCTCCGATGGTGAAATCAATGAAACTGCTGCCTGCTGGCTGCCCCACCGTGCGGCTGGAGGCCGTGAGACTCGAAACCGGCAGGGTCGCGTTCGGGAATCGCACCTCGATGGACAGCAGCGTGCCCGTGGTCTGCGCTCCGGTGCGGTAGGGATCGGCCGGATTCGTGTCCATGGGCAGTTGCAGCCGGAAATTTTCGCCCGCACGCGGTCTTTCATCGACCGCGGCTTCAGCGATCACCACGCCGTTCTGCCGCACCACCACGGTGGCCTGGTCCGAGGCCTTCAGCGCCCAACCGAAGGAATCACGCGCAATTCCGTGGATCGTGAACATCGGCGCGGGCGGAAAAGCCTGGGCCAGGGAGGCGCAGCCGAGCAAACCCAGCAAGAGCCGCCGGAGCCCGGTGAAACAGGAGGATGAGACAGTCATTCATCCCCGGTCTTACCGGTCTGTTTTCAATCCTTACCGGCTTCGTGAAAAAAGTGTGCCTCCGGGTTCACGGTTGGCCAGTTGGCAGCCTCAGGACGCGTCTCGCCCAATCGGCGTAGATGCCTTTCTCCGTCGTGCTGGCGAGCCGGGAGCGCAGTTTCAGCAGAACTTCGCCCGAAATCACCCGTGTGACACCGGCGTCTCCAGTGCGCATCAACGCGAGGCTTTCCAGCAGCTCAGGAAACCAGGATGGCACCGGTTCACGCGGCTGCGGGACCGTCCACAGCACGCCTTCCATCATGGAGCTGCCCAAATGAACGCGCGTGCCGTCAGGTGAGAGCACAGCGCGGCCCGGCGCTGAGTCGTAGCCATGGCCGCTGGCGATCGGGGCGGGATAGTGCGCGGTCACCTGCTCCCCCTGTGACGTGTCCCAAAAACTGATGCCCAAGTGGTCGCGCACCAGCAGGCACCGCCCGTCTGCGGTGAAACGCACGAGCACTGGCGTGCTGGCCTGCGGCAGTGGCGAAGACCGTGGCGTGCCTGTGTGCGGGTGCCACAGCCGCACGGTGCCGTCCCGGCATGCCGTGGCCAGGATTTCACCATCCGGGCTGAACTCCAGGTGCGACAGCCAGGCCAGATGCGGCATCGGCTTTCCCACCACCTTTCCGGTGGCGACGTCCCAGACGCGTGCCGTCTGGTCATAAGAAGCCGTGGCGATGAGCCTGCTGTCCGGGCTCCACGCCCCGGCGATGATCGAGTCGGAGTGGCCGGTGAAGGTTCGCAACTTTTCGCCCGTCCTGATGTCCCAGACGTGCGTGACACGGTCGGTGGAGCTGGTGAAAAAGCGTCCGCTGCCATCGGGCGCGAAACGCAGCACCTTGATCTCGCCAGGATGGTCCAGCGTCCTCACCAGCTTGCCGGTGGCGCTGTCATGGATGCGGATGCGGCCGTCATTGTGCGCGGCAGCCAGATGCCGGCCGTCAGGGGAGATGTCTGCCGGGCGGATCGCACCGCTTTGACGGCTGGGCGGCCACAGCTCCTGTCCCGTCTCCAGCGACCAGCCATGCAGCCAGCCGTTGCCGGTGAATGCGTAATAGCGGCTCATGTCCGGCGAAAAGACATGCTCGTAGATGTCACCACGAGTTGGAGCATCCAGAACCACATGCTCGTCTGCGAGGTCATATAGATGGGCGCGATGCTCCGCCGACACACTCAAGCAGCCGAGACGTCCATCCGGACTGATGCGGTTGCCCGCCATTTCCTCCGTCTGTCGTGGGTGCCGATGCCGTTGCGGCGGCAGTGGCGCGGAACCTTGCCACACGCTGATCGTCGCCTCGCCATCGCGGACGGATTCGGGCGCGATGAGCATCCTCCGGCCGTCGTGCGACACGTCCATCGCCATCGAGGCCTCGGTATTCAGCCACACCGGGCTGATCATCGCGCGGCCGGACTCCGCGTCCCACAGGCGCACGCGACCATCCTTGCCGTAGCTCAATGTGCGACTGCCGTCCCCCGAAGCGATCAGCGCCGCCGGATTGTAAAGATGGTTCATGGCCGTGGCGACACTCAAACCGGTCCCCGTGTCGAACACAGCGAGGTTATTGGCGGCGGTGCCGAGGGTGACACGCGTGCCGTCATGATTCAGCACGAGAAAACGACAGGGTGACGGCTGGCTGTCGATTTCACTCAGCACCACGGAGGATTCCACGGCCCATGATCGCGTGGTGAAGCGCTCATCGAGCATGGAAACCCGTCCGCCATTCCCAGAAAGCGCCCCGCCGCGGAATTTTTCCCGTGCCTCGATCTGCAGCAGTGCCCGTTTTGACACGGTCTCAAAGACTGCCGCCCGACGTGCATTCCAAACCAGCAAACGCTTGCCGTCGGCGGACAGCTTTGCTCCCGCCACTCCACCTTCCAGCAGGAAGAGCTGCGGCGGAGACTCCCAGGATGATCCGCACTCCCAAATCTCCACCTGTTCAGCGGACCGCGCTGCAAGGCGTGAGCCGTCTGCGGAGAATTGAAGCTCACGCACGGCTTTCGAACGATCACGCGCCAGCGAAGCCGCCGCAGTCTCCAAGGTGGCATGGATGTGGATGTGGCCGTCGTGGGTGGCCAGCGCCAGCGTCCACGGGCCTGCTGCCACGGCCAACGCTGTGGCAGGCGAGACCAGCGTGATCCGCTTGGTCTCACGCCCCGTGGCGGCATCCCAGGTGCGAAGGATCTGATCTTCCCCAGCCGCAGCGAACCAGGTGCCATCCGGTGCAAGGCGGGGCGGAGTGAGCAGCTTCACCTCCGGTTTCATCGGCGGTCCCACCAGCATCGGAAACGATGATTGATCGACCATCGACATCGCGAGCATGGCCGCCTGCCAGCGCGAGGGATCCTCGCGCAACATCGCCGCGAGCCTGGCCAGCGCGGGTTGTTTTTCATCCGTGCCCGCCTGTCTCACCACTTCATTCCACGCCAGATGGCCCAGCGCCCGCCGTTGCTCCACGCGTGCCTCCTCAGCCCGTCTCCACTGCCAGGTCACTCCGGCAAAACCGAGCAAAAACACCAGGGCTATCGTGGCAAGCAACGCGGCGACCTTCGGACGCCGCCGCGTCCAGCGCCAGACCGACTCAGGAAGCGTCAATGGCCGTGCGCGAATCGGCTCGCCTCGCATGAAGCTTTCGAGATCCTCCGCCACGGCGAGAGCGCTCATGTACCTTTGCGTGGGTTCCTTGGCCAGGCACTTCAGGCAGATCGTGGCCAGATCGCGTGCCGTGCCGGTCAGCGCTGCGGGCATATGCTCCACCACCTGCTTCGCTGTCGCCAGTGGTGTCGCCGCCGCGAAGGGCGGACGTCCGGCCAGCAACTCGTAAAGCACCGCGCCGAGGCCATACACATCCGTCAGCGTGGTCACATCGCCGTGTCGTCCATCCGCCTGCTCCGGGGCCATGTAGCTCGGGCTGCCAAGCATCACGGCGGAGAGCGTCAGGCTGCTGTCCTGCTCATTGAGCAGCTTCGCCAGGCCGAAGTCCGTCACCTGCGGTTCGTTTTGGTCATCCACCAGGATGTTCGACGGCTTCAGGTCGCGATGCAGCACGCCGCGCTCGTGGGCGAACTCCACCGCATGTGCCACCTTCGCCATCATCGCCGCGACCAGCCTGTCGCGTTCGTCGGCCCGCCCGGTCAGTCGCTTGGCCCAGGTCGCGATGTTTCGCCGCCCCAGCACCAGCCGCATCGAGAAAAAATGCTGCATGTCCAGCTCCCCGATCTCATACACGGACACGATGTTCGGGTGCTCCAGCCGCGCTGCGGTGGACGCCTCATTGCGGAAACGCTGCACCGACTCGGAAGTCGCCAGCTCGCCGGCCAGGATCATCTTCACCGCCACCTCGCGGCCCAGGCTCAGCTGCCGTGCGCGGTACACCACGCCCATGCCGCCTCTCGCGATCTCCTCCAGCAACTCATAGTCGCCAAACTGCCGCAGACCTGCCGGCTCCGCCCCCAGATCGTCCGCTGTCTCGATGGTGAACGACGCCAGGCTCAGCAAGCAGCGCGGACACCGGTTTCCCAGCCTTCCCGCCATCAACGGCGTGCCGCAAACGGCGCATGGCAGTGGCTTTTCGGGTGTGGCGTCGGGCTCAGGCATCGGGGGATTCAAATCTGTGTTACCAGAATTCAGTCGATCCTTACACAGCATCTGCGCTGCCTGACACCACCGTCATGAGATGACGCAGTTCATCATCCACCTCCGCCGCATCCGCCACTGTGGAGGCGATCTCCTCCCGCAGCAGCGTGCCGTAGCGTTTCCGCATGCGATGCACCGACACCGTCAGCGCCGACTCGCTCATGCCCAGCTCCGCCGCCATCCGCGCATAGCCCGGCCGCCCGCCACCACCAGCCAGATGCGGCTCGATCGCCTCCCAAAGCCGCAGGCGTCCTGCCTTCACGTATTCTTCGCGCAGTCGTTGCATCACCCTCTCCAGCAGCGCCAGTGCCCAGCTCCGTTCGTAAAGCCGCTCCGGTGTCATGGTGTCGTGCGTGGCATACTCCAGCTCGACACTGGCATCGTTCAGTGAAACCGGACTCATGGCACCGCCGCGTTTCTGCGCGGTCTGGTCGCGGTGCTGGTTCGACATGTATTTCACGAACGAGCTGATCAAAAACGTCCGGAAGCGCCCCAGTTCCCGGTCCGCCCGCGAAAACGATCCGCTCTCCAGCAGTTTCGCGATGAAGCCCTGCGTCAGATCCTGCGCATCCTGCGGCGTCTGCCCCTTCCTCCGGGCGAAATGATACAAGGGCCGCCAGTAATCCCGGCACAGATCAGCCAGGGCCTGGGCTGCCGTCGAGTCATCTTCATCCGCCGCACGCGCCACCAGCGACCAACGGGTCGTCAGAAAGACTCCGGGCGTCGATTCATTGAGCTTGGCATCGAAATCCATGGGGGGCATCCAAGCCCTACTGAATCCGTTCCACCTTGCTTTCAAGCCTCACGCGATGCCAAGACGAAACGGGTCCGCCGGATCGAGCACCAGCGTCGATTCCGCCGTGATGAAGGCCTCGCCGGTGATCGTGGGCAGAATGCCTTTCTCTGTGGCTTCGTAGCTGCCTTCAAACACGCTGCCGAGGATGCTTTCCTGCCGCCAGATCTCGCCTGCGGCCAGTTTTCCATCTGCGGCGAGGCACGCGAGCTTCGCGCTCGTGCCCGTGCCGCAGGGGGAGCGATCATACTCACCGCCAGGGCACAAAACGAAGTTTCGACTGTGATTTGCGGGATCGTGCGCCGGGCCAAAAAGCTCGACGTGATCGACTTCCGGGTAGCCTGCGGCCCGCACGGCCTCGCGCATCGCCAAACTGGCCTGCGTGAGCTGCGGCACATTTTTCAGCGTGAGATCGAGTCCGTGATCCGACACGAGAAAGAACCAGTTTCCGCCCCACGCGACGTCTCCGGTCACTCCACTGGCCTTCACGCCCTTCGCCTGTCGATACGACGGCACATTGCGCATGCTCACGCTGCCGCTGTCATCCAAAACGGCGGTCACCACGCCCACCGGCGTCTCCACGCGATGCTCGCCGGCTGAAATGCGTTCGAGATGCTTCAGCGTCGCGATGAGGCCGATCATGCCATGCCCGCACATGCCGAGCAGGCCGACGTTGTTGAAGAAAATCACGCCCGCAGCACAAGTCGCGTCTTTCGGCTCCACGAGCAAGGCACCGACGATCACCTCATGCCCTCGTGGCTCGCAAATGATCGCACGACGATACGTTTCGAGCTCCGCGGCGCTGATGCCGCTCAAAACGACGCGTGTGGGCTCGCCGCCGGTGTGGGAGTCGATGATGGGGATGCGCTGCATCCGGTGAAAAAAACCGCGTGTTGGGTGTCGTCTTGGATGCTTTGAGAGACGCGGCTGAAAAAACAACCCAAGCAGCCGGGCCGCACATCAAGGCAGATACCAATAGCCAAAGAGGCTGCCGCGATGGCGTGGCTTGCGCTGCTTTAGGCTCAGGGGTGGCGTCCAGCCGTCTGGCAGCAGCATGGCGCAGGTGAATAGGGTGGCGCTCATGGTCTCATGGATGGTGAATTCACACTGGCCCGTGTTCGCCGTTGGATGAGGCACCCAGCGACGATAAAAGGGCGTGCCAGGGTCGGGGTAGAACGAATGACGCGTGGTGGCAGTAGGATCAGTCGGACTGCTCCAGACGTCGTTGCGCAGGGTGTAGTGCATCGGGCCGCCGTCGAGACCATAGATGCTGATGCCGGGCACCGGGTCATCGATGGCATCATTGGCGCTGACTTCATGCTGGAGCACGGCGGGGTAAGTGTAGCCGATGCCGGTCGTCCAGCTCATGCCCATAGCGTTGCTGCCAAACATGTAGTCCATGTTGCAGGCGGCGGTGTCACGATAGGTGGTGTTGTTGGTCAATGCATAGGCTTGCAGCAGAAGGCGGCTGCGATTGGCAAAGTCCATCTCTCCCCAGGCGGCGAAGTAATCCTGATAGCGTGGCCAGGTGTGACGGTAAGGCATGGCGTCGAGCATGGCGACGAGGCCATCGGCTCCATTGATGTATTTGTTCCGCCAGGTGTCGATGAGGCCCTGGTTGAAGATGCCTGCGCCACGTTTGGCGATGCTGAAGTAAAACCATGGCACGCAGTCCCGCAGTGTGTTCGGCCATGCCCATGGGGCGGCGCCGACCAGATGGCTCTCGATGCCGCCAAGGTACGCTGTGTCACCCGTGAGGTAGTAGAGCCGCAGCTTGGCATGAAACAGATAGGGATCATTCATGCTTGCGAGCTCAGTCCAGTTGTAGCTGTAAGGCGTGCCGAGGCCGCGATTGGAGGCGGCCGGGATGGTGATGGTGCCGAGGCTGTTGGCGGGATCAGCGCCGAAGCCATAGGCCTTTAGAGCGAGCTGCCGATACTTGGTGGAGCGTGCGGCATCGATGGGCGCGAGCAATTCAGCGAGCTGTGCAGCGGCGGCAGCGTAAAGGAGCGATGACCAGCGTGTGCGCTGACTGTAGCCGTATTTGTAGGCCGGATCCGTCATGGTGGGATGCGTGGATGTCTCCACCATCCCGGAGACTCCTCCTGTGGCGGTCATGCTGCGCGTCCAGACTTCGAGGCCGTATTCGACCTCATCGAGAATGTCGGGAACGCCGTTGCCGCTCTCAGGGATGTTGAGCTGGCCATCGACAAACTTCGCCGGGGCGACCTCATAGGCGTAGAGCATGTCAAAGATGTTCGTGTAGTGGCGCAGATTGCGATCCCAGTCCGCTGCATCATACCAACCACCTTCCACATTGGGAGTAGCCCTGGTGAGATCGAGCGTCGCTCCCACGATGTCGAAGCGCTGATAATTGGCGGGTTCATCAAAGTCACCGAAGCCAAAGCAGACGAGGGCGCTTTCATAAATGGGCTCGCTGTGGGCTTTGATGCGGCTCCACGGCGTGAACGGCATCTGGTAGGCGCTATTGGCCCGCTGATGGTAAAGACCGCGTGCGCTGGTGTAGAAGGCCTCGCCATACGCATCCGGCGCATGGCGGAATGTCCATGAACGGCCCACACCAGGCACACGGATGAAGAACCAACCGTGTTGCGTCAGGCCATTGAGATCGATCTGATACAAGTTTTCGCCGAGCATGAGCGGACGCGTGGCAGGATCATCGGTATTGCCCGGTTTCACGGAGAACCGCGGATTCGCCTCCCGCAGGGTGACATTGCCACTGTGAGCCACGGCGCCGGTCTGGGCATTGATGACTTCAAAGGTCGTCGCGTGGCTCAGCGACAGGGGACCGTAGCCATGCACGCAGCCGCCGATGTAGGCGTACTTCTTGGTGCTGTCTGAGAGGTAGCCGTTTTGATTCACCTTGATGGCCCGTGAGACCGTGCGGCTCTCGTCGTAGAGAAAAGTCGCCGCTTTGCCGTTGTCGAGCGTGAGGGTGTAAGTGCGCCCGCTGACCATGGCGTCAGGCATTTCGATGTAGCAGTAATGAGCGTAGTGCAGGTTGTGCATGCCACGCGTCTGGCCGCCATCCAGGCCCACGTAATACTGGGTGGCCCGCAGCGGTTCGCGGGCGGTGGCATAGGCCGGATCGTCGGTCGATGTGATGGCGTAGTAGTCGGGCCGTGTGTATCGGGACTCATCCAAGTCAATGCGCGCCTGGGCGATGTAAGTGTCACGTATCTGCGGCAGTCCGGTCCAGGCATCCCAGCGTGCTGGATTGCCAGCAGGTGTGCCGCGGTCCCAGTTGTCTGCATGCGTGAAAAGCTGGCCGCCGGAAAGCGTGTTGATGCGTGCCGCCACCTCCTCGGTGTCCACCACCGCAGCGATCAGCCAGCGGTTACTCAGCCCGAGGATCTGGTCGATGCCGTTGTAGCTCGGCCTGGCGATGGGGAAGAGACCTTCACGCTCGTCCGGCAGATCATCCGTCTGCTGGGCGGTGAAGGTGAAGCGCTTCTCATACCACGAGACCCCTTTGCGATACGAGAGGGTGACATGCGTCACCTCTCCCCGGGTGGGCAGGTTCTTCAGGGTGAACTGAGTGCTGCTGGCCGGCAGTGAGATGCTCTGAAAATAATCTGCACCGCCCGCCACGCTGCCTGCCTTCACCACCCACTCATCCACCCCCGTGGTGTTGGGCAGCCATTGGATCAAAGCACTGCTGCCGATCAGCGTCTGTCCATCCTGGTGGGAGAGCAGCAGCGGCCCCTGGCCGTCAAAGGCATTTCCCACACGCACACGCGCAAAACACAAATCTGGACTTGCCGCATCGACAGCCACGTCTTGCAAAGTGCTCAGCGCCGTGGCCGTCAGCACGCTGAGCGGCTGCGGAGCCCAGTGGATGAGGTCGGTGGAAGTTTCGACCGTGTATTGCGTCCCCGGGCGGCTGTTCCAGCGCAGATTCAGCCGTCCATCCATGCCACGTTCGACCTCCGTGATCTCGAAGGGCGTCTCCTTGCTCACATAGGCCGGGATGGTGTCATGACGCTTGATGGTGACTTCCTCCACCACGCCATGGAACATGCCCATGCTCAGCGTGCTCACCCCAGTGGAGCGGCCCCACAGGCCCAGCTCTCCCGGCGCAGGCGTCTCCCCGAGCAATCGCCCGTCCACCCACACGGAGGCCTTTTCGGCATCAATGACCAGTTGAAGATGATGCGAGATGCCATGCTGCCAATATGGAGCCAGTTCAGCAGCCGACACGACTTCATGGCCATTGCCCAAAATGCTGCGCGGAGTCCACTGCCACTTGTCCTGCAGGAAGGACAGCTGGGCATTGTAGGCCTGAAGCAGCGTCATCACATACGCCGAACCCACGCTGTTGCCGAGAAATGCCTCCGTGCGTATCCACGCATCCAGCTCGATCGCCTGCGTCTGGCCAGCGATGTAAAACTGGTTGTTCGGGATCGTCACCTCCGCTTTATCCGCCATTGAAGCGAACGACAAACGTCCCGGCTCCCAAGCCGCTCCACCTGCGAGCGTGACCGCCGCTTGCTGGCCGGTGGTGTCGGCGAGACCTGCTTCGAAATCGTAGCGTGCCAGCACGGACTCGGCGTGACCACCTTGCGTGACGAAAACAGCGATCAGGCAGAGGAATCGGAGCATCGAAATGAGGCTGTGGGTGCTCACTTCGTCAGCACGCCCGAAATGAGGCGAAGCAGCCGGCCATCGGCGTCGAAAACAGTCAATCACAGCTCTTTAAAAGACGCAGGCAACGGGGCGCATGACCATTCACGCGATCGATTTCACCACTTCATCGAGCAACTGCGCATCCATCTCGGTGAGATGGCAGAGCTCGGGGAAGCGGCCTTCCTTCACATCGGCGACGTATTCGCTGAAGGCGGCGATGCGCTCGTTTTGCAGGCGGCGGTGTTCCTCGGCAAAGTTGCGGTAGGACTTCGCGTGGCGCGGGATGCGCTCGTCGTAGTCGCCGAGGATGTCGCAGGAGAAAAGGAACTGCGTGTCGCAGCCGGTGCCGGAGCCGAGGGACATGAGGAGCATGCTCGTCTGCTTCGAAAGCCACGAGGCGAGGTTGTGTGGCACGATTTCGATCTCGGCGGCATACGCGCCGGCGTTTTCGAGGTCCTTCATCTTGCGATAGAGCGCCTTCGCCTCATCGACGGTCTTTCCGATGCTGCGATAGCCAGTCCAGGTGACATGACGCGGCACCATGCCGATGTGGCCGACGACTGGAATGCCCTCGCGAGCCATGGCCTCGATCAAAAAAGGGCTGCCGGAGCAATAGACGCTGCTGGCGCCCATTTCGAGCGCGCGGAAGCCGGTGCGGATGGCCTCCTCCTGAGTCGCCATGCCGTGCGGCGTGCTGCCGGAAAGGAAGGCCGTGGGCGCGGCGGCGACGAGCAGCGGCAGACGCGCCTGCGCCTCCGGCGAGTCAAAGCTGCAGCTCATGAGATCCACGCCCGCAGCTTCGGCGGCCATGGCCTCCTGCGGTGACTTCACGTGGATGTGCGTGAGCACGCGTTTGCCTTTGAGCTTACGGAGATCGTGGACGGTGTATTTTTTTCGCGGGCGGACCATGCGCTCTTTTAGAGGTTCATGGTTCGGGGTTCAAGGTTCAAGGTTGTCCCCGTTTTGAGCAGGACAGTCACCCCGGCCTCTTCGCCAGCGCATCGCGGATGATCTTCAGCACCTGCTCGCGCTCGGCTCCGGCGAGTGTAAGGCGCGGTTCGCGCACCCATTCTTTGCCGAGGCCGGTCTCCTGGACGAGGAGCTTGATGTATTGCACGAAGTGGAGGTGCGTATCGAGCTTCATGAGCGGCTGGCTCCAGCGATAGAGCGCGCGGCATTCGCCCCATTTGCCTGCCTGGGCGAGGTCCCAGAGTTTTTGATTCTCCTTCGGGAAAGCGATGCCGCTGCCGCAAACCCAGCCGTCGATGCCGAGGATGGCAGATTCGAGGAAGAGATCGTCCACGCCGGTGAAGATGCGGTAGCGGTTGCCGGTTTGATTGCGCAGCTCGGTGATGCGGCGGGTGTTGGCGCTGCTTTCCTTGATGGCGAGCAGGTTCGGGATGTCCGTCAGCTCCACGAACATCTCTGGCGTGACATCGGTGTGGTAGCCGACGGGGTTGTTGTAGAGCATCCAGCTCAGCGGCGTGGCTTTGGCGAGCGTGCGGAACCAGTGCTGCGTCTCGCGCGGATCGCTTTTGTAAACCATCGGTGGCATGATCATGAAACCAGATGCGCCGATCTTTTCGCAATCGTGCAGGTAGCTGATGGCGGCGCGCGTGCTCATTTCCGCCACACCGCTGATCACAGGCACGCGTCCGGCGGCCACTTCGACGGCGTGCTTCACGACAGCGCGCTTTTCATCGGCTTGCAGGCACTGATTCTCGCCCAGCGAGCCGCAGACGATCAAACCGTGCACACCCGCCTCAATCTGCGCCTCCCAAAAGCGCGCGGACGCGTCGAAGTCGATCGACTGGTCCTCATTCATCTGCGTGACGACGGCCGGGAAGACACCGGACCAGTTGAGGGAAGGGGTGGAGAGGGACATGGGAATGACGAATGACGAAATGTGGCGTTGCGAGAGGGTATGGTAAGAGGTGGGGCAAGAGGGTCTTGCTTGCTTTGGCGTTGGGGAGCTGCCATTTCTGCCAAAATGACGGCCACGGATGACCTCTTCGGCGCACATGCCTATGCGGAGGCGCTCTTTGATGCGCTGCCGGATGTTGTGTTCTTCATCAAGGATCGCACCGGACGCTACGTGCGGGTGAACCAGACACTTGCGGCCCGTTGCGCGGGGGGGGACAAGACGAAGCTCATCGGCAAGCGGCCCGAGGAGGTCTTCCCGGCACCACTGGCGGCAAGTTATGCGCGGCAGGATGAGAGCGTCCTGCGAACGGGAAAGCCCGTGGAGCATCAATTGGAGCTGCACATTTATCCTGGTGGCAAGGCGGGCTGGTGTCTCACCACGAAGCATCCGCTGCGCGACGCGCAGGGCCGCATCCTCGGCGTGACGGGCATCTCGCGCGACCTGAACGCGCCCAGCGGGAAGGACAGCGGCTACGCGCAGCTTGCCTCGGCGTTGAAGCTGATGCGCTCACGCTTCACCGAGAGCCTGCGCATCGAGGACATCGCCACGAAGGCAGGCCTCAGCGTTTATCAGTTCGAGCAGCGCGTGCAGAAGCTCTTTCAAATGAGCCCGCTGCAACTCCTGCACAAGCTCCGCCTCGACGAAGCCACGCGGCTGCTGCGTGAGACCGATCTCCCGCTGGGCGAGATCGCCCTGCAAACGGGTTGGTGCGACCAAAGTGCCTTCACCCGGCACTTCAGCCGCTACGCGGGCATGGCACCGGGGAAGTTTCGGGCGATGCAAAAGATCGCTGAGAAATGATCAAGCCAGCAGCGCCTTGACCGGCTTGGCCGGGTTCACGCCGATGAGCTTCGCGTCGAGACCTTGGAACTTGTAGCTGAAGCGATCGGCGTGGAAGCCGAGGAGGTGGAGGACGGTGGCGTGGAAGTCGCTGATGTGGAGCGGGTCTTTGACGATGTTGTAGCTGAAGTCGTCGGTTTCGCCGTAGATGGTGCCGCCTTTGGCTCCGCCGCCGGCCATCCACATGCTGAAGCAGCGCGGGTGGTGGTCGCGGCCGTAGTTTTCCTTCGAGAGGCCGCCTTGGGAGTAGATGGTGCGGCCGAATTCGCCGCCCCAGATGATGAGCGTCTCATCGAGCATGCCGCGCTGCTTCAAATCTTCGAGCAGGGCAAAGCAGGGCTGATCGACGTCTTTGCACTGGCTGGGCATGCGACCGCCGACGTTGCTGTGGTGGTCCCAGTTGTTGTGGTAGAGCTGGATGAAGCGCACGCCGCGCTCCGCGAGCCGGCGGGCCATGAGCACGCTGTTGGCAAAGGAGCCGGGCTTTTTCGCGTCGGGGCCGTAAAGCTCGAAAATGTGCTCGGGTTCCTTCGAGAGATCGGTGAGCTCCGGCACGCTGGCCTGCATGCGGAAGGCCATTTCATACTGCGAGATGCGCGTCTGCGTTTCGGGATCGCCGAGCTGCTGGAATTCGAGCTCGTTGAGCGCGTTGAGGCCTTCGATGGTGCGGCGGCGCACGCTGTCGGGCACGCCGGGCGGGTTGTTGATGTAGAGAATGGGATCGCCTTTGCTGCGGAAGGACACGCCCGCATGCTCGCCGGGCAGGTAACCGCTGCTCCACAAGCGCGCGGAGATGGCCTGCTCCTGCTCACGATTCGTCGGCGTGGCGACGAGGACGACAAAGGTGGGCAGATTCTCATTCATCGAACCGAGGCCATACGAGGCCCAGGAGCCGAGGCAGGGACGCCCGCCGATCTGGTTGCCCGTCTGCATCGCCGCGATGGCAGGCTCGTGATTGATGGCCTCCGTGTGCAGCGAGCGCATCCAGCAGATTTCATCGGCTTTCTTCGCCAAATTCGGCAGCAGCTCGGTGTTCATCATCATGCCGCACTGGCCCGCCGCGCTGAATTCAAACTTCGACGGCGCGATGGGGAATCGCGCCTGTCCGCTGGTCATCGTGGTGAGTCGCTGGCCGTTGCGGATGCTGTCCGGCAGGTCCTTGTCATACCACTTCATCATCTCCGGCTTGTAATCGAACAGATCGATCTGCGACGGGCCACCGACCATGTGGAGGTAAATGACGCGCTTGGCCTTTGGCGTGAAATGTGGCCCTCCCGCCTTGTGCGACATCGCAGCCTGCAACGACTGCCCGAAGAGCGACGACAACGCGGCTCCGCCGAGGAGGTGAGAGCCGTTGGTGAAGAATTGGCGGCGGGTGAAGGGGTTCATAAAAGTGGAGTGGTGGAGTTATGGAGAAATGGTTGAGTGGTCAAAGAACAGACCAGTGGATGTAGAAGAGGTTGTCATCATTTGCGGTCCCCAGTGTCCATCGCACAAAAGCTTCGTCCTTGTAGTATTCACCGTCGGCTGTCTTGCTGACTTGGTTAGGCTTCCACCATGAAGGGTAGTTCTTGTAGTCGGTAACGTTGACTCGCTCTGCCGGGGTAAAGAGCAGTTTGTTCGCTCTGAACTCGTTGAGTAGGTGCGAAGGAATTTGGACTTTGGCGATCATGGACGGATCAATGCAGGTCCAATGATCATACTCGTATCCAAGCCATACAGATCCTTTCGGGAACGTGATGCCTGTGAGCCTCTCCACTTCGGCGATTTGTTCCAAGGTGACATCCGGATAGACAGATTCAACGAGCGCCTGACTCCGGAAGTAAAGCAGCCCCGCTACGACAACCAAAATCACGAGCGCAACACTAGCCAGCAGGCCGCGCACGATCCATTTCCAAATGGATGAGCCCTCTTTGGCAGGTTGAACGTTCGAGATGGGAAGCTGGATGTACATTTCTTGGTTACTGCTTATAAGCGTGGAGTCATGTGTCTGTGACGAATGGTCGTGCGGCAGATGGCGATGGCTTTTCAGGGATTGCTGGCTGGGGCTTTGAAGTCGGGAAAAAGAATGGAAGCAATCAATCCGCCGATCAGGGCTCCTTCGTGGGAGCCAAACTTGCATTCGCAAGCAAAGAGCACGGCCCAAACAATGCCGCCGCGCACGTCATCACGTTGCAGCGTTTCCAGGCCCTTCTTGAGGTTTTGAGCGGCGGCTCGTTCGTGGTCATTCAAATCGGTGCGAGCGGCGTAAGCTTCAATCGCCTTGGCTGCTGCTTCGCCGCCTTGTTGGCGTTGAAGAATGATGAAGTTCAGGCCGTCCCCGAGTTTTTCGATGGTCAGATGCTTGCTCAGTTCAGCTCCGAGGCTTTCGACCTCGGTCAGTTTCATGTCTTCGATGGCTTTGAGAAGGTCAGAAGCCTGTTTTTTGAGTTCCTCAGCCTTCAGGGCATCCAGCGACCGTTTCGCGGCTTTGGCAGCTTCAGATGCTTGGGACCAATGCTCCTTCCACCAAGTCGGATCGGTGCTTTTGGCAATCCAGTCGCGCCAAGACACCTGAGAGGTTTCTGCGGCGGGCTTTGATGCTTTGGGCGCTTCCTCTGCTTTTTTGTCGCAACTGCTCAGGCAGGTCATCGAAGCCAAGATCGCGAAGAGCAGCCAATTGGGGCGATGAAGCGCGACAGCGTCGTGGAGTGCGGTGGGAAGCGAAGCGCGACACCGCTTTGCGAGGGCGAGAAGAGTTTGCGGGAGCCGATGGACGTTCGAAAGCGGTGTCGCCGATGCGAGGCTTCGCCCTCGCATCTCTGCCACCGCACTCCACGACGCTGTCGCGGTGTTTGAAGCACCGGGGCAGTCAGTGGGTGAATTGGCAGTGAGGGGATTCATGGTCTCTTCAGCGAAGTTTGAGGGACTTGAGATGCCCGTCGAGCCACGCAGCGTCCTCGGGGGAGAGCGGTGGCTCGGGATCGCGGGTATAGTTTGTTGCCTTTTCGAAGGCACATTCTTCGTGGCACTGCTCGGCGGCTTTTTGCAGATCAAGCCAGACATCCGAGTCATCGGGTCGCAGAGGCACGCGGCACGCGGGAAGTGGCTGCTGATAGCTGATCGGATAGATTTCCCGCTCCTGAGGGTTCTCGGCGCGAAAGACATTCACGGAGTGCGCAGGCAGCCTGCCATCAGGCTGGCGCAGGGATTCGGTCATCTCCTCGCCTTCAAATTGGAGAAGGGCCAGCCCCCACTTCCTGACGAGATCGATCTCTACGAGATTCACTCCCAGAGCCATGATGCTCATCCGTTTCTGAACATAACTGACCGCCCCGCCAGAGTGCTTGTTGCTGGGACTCAGGAGTTCGATGGCGGTGACCAGTTCGCCACTACTCTGACGAATGGCGAGATGCCTCGGTTTGGGAGAGGTGATGGTTCGGGTTAGTGGTGGCACGAAATTCGGCGGGGCGGCCGCCAGCAACGTGTCCTCCCGCATTCGCCACACCGAGACATCGGGTTTCATGCTTTGATGATCGACGGGCGGAAGCGCTGAGATCGTCATGCCTTGCTCAATCACGGCACGCAGATCGGCGGGCAGTTGCCGCTGAATCTGCACCAACGCATGGACAATCATGGCAGGATGCACCTGAAACCACTCCTTCTCGAAGTAGGTATTCAGTCCCGGAAAGGGATATGTGGCGTTGGCGGGCAAGGAAGAGGTTTCAGGTTACAGACTTAAGGTTTTGAGAATCGAAGGGGGTAACGTTTGAGGGATTCGAGATAAGGCAGCTAAACAGCATGTGGTCCATCGTGGAATTGCGCCCACCACTTTGATAGAAATGCTTCTTCCTTCTCAGGGCCCAGATCCTTGTGCGTTCGGTTGAGCCAACGGCCATGAAATCGCTGAACGAAGTAGAAGCCATCGTCATTCAGATCGCTGTTCCGCATTTGCGCATCGTTGGAAAGTTCTTCGATGCTCTTAGCTATTGGGCGTGTCGTCATTCCGTGGCTTTGAAGAAAGTCGATAAACTGCCAGAATCGACGCTTTAAGACAGACTTTGGAACTGGCGGGAAGCCTGCTCGGTGATGCTGATCTTCAATGTCACTCTCCCAAGCAAGGGAGGTAATAGTGAAGTCTTTCTCAGGTCTGGAGTGTCTTTTCGGCATGTAAAACGTCACTTGTTCAAGACTTCGTCCAAATTAAAGAGCTGGTTCGTGAGCATGGTCCACGCGGCGAGCTCGGGCTTCGCGAGCTTCGCATCCACCGGTGATTCGCCGACCTTGAGGAGCGCTTCGGCATCGGCGGCGTTGGCCGTGTAGTGCTTGCGCAGATCGGCGAGGCTTGCATCGACGAGCGGCTTTTCTTTGGCGGTGAGCGGGCGGCAGAGGATGCGTTCGGCGATGAATTCGAGCGGCGCTTTCGTGATGAGGGCTTGTTCGGCGAGTTTGCGGGCGGCTTCGACGAATTGGGGGTCGTTCATCGTGACGAGGGCTTGGAGTGGCGTGTTGGTGCGCTCGCGGCGGACGGTGCAGACTTCGCGGCTGGGGGCGTTGAAGACTTCCATGTTTGGCGGCGGGGCCATGCGCTTCCAGAAGGTGTAAAAGGTGCGGCGGTAGAGATTTTCGCCTTTGTCCTGCACGTAGTTGCGGGTGTCGCCGCCGGGCAGGCCGACGACGTCCCAGATGCCTTCGGGTTGATACGGACGCACGCTGGGGCCGCCCATTTTCGCGGAAAGCAGTCCGCTGGCGGCGAGCGCGTAGTCGCGCAGCATCTCGGCATCCATGCGGAAGCGCGGGCCGCGGCTGAGGAGCGTGTTGTCGCGGTCCTTGTCGAGCTTCTCCGGCGTGGTGGCGGCCATCTGACGGTAGGTGGCGCTGGTGAGCATGAGCTTGAAGAGCTTCTTCACGTCCCAGCCGCCATCGCGGAACTCGACGGCGAGCCATTCGAGCAACTCGGGATGGCTCGGAGCCGCGCCCATGATGCCAAAGTCCTCCGGCGTCTTCACGATGCCCTGGCCGAAGACTTCCTGCCAGAAACGGTTCACGGTGACGCGTGCGGTCAGCGGATTGTCCTGGCTCACGACCCACTGCGCGAGGCCGAGGCGGTTCTTCGGCGCATTGGCGGGCAGCTTGCCCAAAGCGGCGGGCACCGCGGCCTCGACGCGTTCGCCGGGCTTGTCGTAGGCACCGCGGGCAAGGATGTTCGCCATCGGCATCACGTTCATGACTTCCTGCTGCACGTGCGTGATGGGGCTGCGGGCCTTGATGGCTTCTTTTTCGGCTTCGAGCTGCTTTGCGGTGCCCTCGTGCTTCATCCACTCGGCATCACGCGTGGCGAGGTAGTGGGCAAAGAGCGCGTTGCGCTGCTGCGGCGTGCGTTTGTCCGTCGCAGCGGCGAGCACGGCACGCAGCGGGCCGACATCGGCGAGCGTCTTGATCTCCGCCTCGCTCAGCATTCGATCATACACCCGCGCATCCTGCACGCTGCCATCGGTGAAGTGCTGGCCATCACTGCGCTGGCCGATTTTCAGCGGCACGGTGGTGCGGATGCTGGCCTTCGGCTTGATGGTGTTCGTATTCGTGACGAGGCGCTTCTGCGGCACGCCATTGATGTAAATCTGCACGCCCGCCGCCTTGCCGCTGCCATTGTAAGTGACGAACACATGCTGCCACTCGCCCGGTTTCAGCACCGCATCACGCGTGCTGACCTTGATGGCGTTGCCTTCCCATTTGTCGATGATGTGGACGGAGATGCCGCGATCATTCTGCCACAGGTCCCAGCCGCGATACGCGTTCTTTTCGTCCATGCGGGCCATGATGGCACCGAAGACGCCGTTGCGGCCGGCTTTGATCCAAGCGCCGTAGCTGAACTTCTGATTCAACTCGAAATCACCCGCGTCGCTCACTTCAAACGTGCTGCCTGGCTTGATCACCGGCGCGGGGCCGAGCTTGCCACCGGGCGTCCACGAGATCTGGCCGAGCGCTTTGGCCTTCGCCGGAGTGCCGCACACATTCGCGACATCGTTGCCGACGCCCTCATTGAGCGGCAAATGCACTTGCAGGCCCTTCGTGGGCACATCCTGGTCGAGATGCTCCGGTTTCGCGGAAGCGAGCCAGGCATTGAAATCTTTGCCCGCGGCCTTTTTGCGCTCGTCGCGCTGTTTCGTGGCCTCGGCGATCTCGGCGGGCAATTTTTCCCAGCGCGGCTTGTCCTGCTCGCTCGGGATCACGAGCACGGGTCCGCGACCGTCCTTGATGTTGCCGTCCTTGGCCTGCTGCGTCGTGTTGCGGAAGAACGCGGCCATCGAATAGAAGTCGCGCTGCGTGAAGGGATCGAACTTATGATCGTGGCACTGGCCGCAGTTCGTGGTGAGGCCAAAATAGACCCAGCCCATCGTCTGCACGCGATCCACCGCGTAGTTCGCGAGGTTTTCCTCGTCGATCGTGCCGCCTTCATTCGTGGTGATGTTGCAACGCTGGAAACCGGTCGCGACGAGCTGGTCGTCGGTGTGATTCGGCAGCAAATCACCCGCGATCTGCTCGACGGTGAATTGATCGAAGGGCTGATTGCGATTGAAGGCCTTCACCACCCAATCGCGGTAAGGCCACATCTCACGGTAGTTGTCGAAGTGCAGGCCATGCGTGTCTCCATAACGCGCCGCATCGAGCCAGTAACGCGCACGGTGCTCGCCATACGCGGGGGATTTCATGAGCTCGTCGATGAGCTGCGAAATCTGCGCATCCGTCAGACGAGTCGGACTGGTCTGACTCGTCGGACAATACCGCGCCAGCAATTCCGAAGAAGGCGGCAGCCCCGTGAGATCCAAAGCAATACGCCGCACCAGCGTGTGCGCATCGGCCTCGGGAGCCGGTTTGAGGCCCGCTTTGTCCAGCGAGGCCAGCACGAAGCGGTCGATGGGCGTTTTCACCCACGATTCGTCCTTCACGGCGGGCACGGCCGGCTTCTGCGGCGGGATGAGGCTCCAATGCGGCTGCCAGGGAGCGCCCTGCTCGATCCATTGTTTAATGAGAGCAACCTGCGCCGGTTTGATCTCCTTGTGAGAATCCGGCGGCGGCATCACATCGTCTTCATCCTTGGTGATGAGCCGTTGGAAGAGCGAACTCGCATCTGGCTTGCCTTTGATGATCGTCGGCTGCTCTCCCTTCTTCGCGGTGAAGAATCCGGCTTCCGTGTCGAGCCGCAGACCCGCCTTGCGCGTTCCCGGGTCCGGTCCATGACAGTGAAAGCAGGCATCTGCGAGGATGGGGCGGATGTCGCGGTTGAACTCAATGCCGCTGGCGGCCTGAGCAGCCGTGGAGAGGCCGAGCAGGACGGCGGTGAGAGAGAGAAGCGGATTCTGGCTCATGGTATGAAAGTGCCGGGGGCCGGTATGTTTGTGCCTACGGGCTTTGGACAGAGAATGTTGCGACCGAATTGGCGCTCGTTGGTGCGGATGTTGTCATCAAACCATCGCGCTGTGGAGGGCGAGGCGCTCGGCTTTGGGCAGGCTGCTGGCAGAAATGGCCCGCCAGGCCGCATTGATATCGATCCGGCTCCAGATGGCGGCCAGGCAACTGCCCAGGCTGCGTCGCTCTTCCACCGTCCGCACATGAGTGAGCAGCATGAGCGCCAGTTCCGGGCGATGATGCTTCACGACGAGGAACAGGGCCTTCAATTCGACATCATCCATCGAGGCAACCAGCTCCGGATCGCCGAGCAGGGCGTCCAGCCGGTGCAGATCGCGGGTGTGACCGCGCTGCAGGCTGCCGGCGATTCGCCGGAGGCTGGCACGCCGTTGGATGAGGGAAGGGACGAAGGTTTGCATGCCTGAGGATACGCCTGCGTGGCTCATGCTGTCTTGCATGCGGGTGCCTTCCTTGTGTAAATTCGGCCCCTCATGGCGGCGATTTCACCCCAGGCCTTTCTACGTCAGTTGCGCGGCTCCGAGCTGGTGCGGCTGTTTGATCTGCTTCCGGACATGTCCTTCTTCATCAAGGACCGGCAGGGCAGGTTCATGGCCCTGAATCATCGCGGCTGCGAATACTGCGGTGTGAAGCGTGAAAAGGATGCGATCGGCAAGACAGACCACGATTTCTTTCCGCGCCGGCGTGCCAGCGAATATCAGAAGGCCGACGAGGCGGTCATGCGCAGTGGCAGACCGGCGGTGAACTGCGTCGAAAGCGCCCCGGAGGCCGAGGGGTCACCGCGTCTGGTGATGACGAGCAAACTGCCGCTGCGCAACGCGGCGGGCGAGATCATCGGCGTGGCCGGTTTCAGCCGTCCGCTGGAGCGGGTGCGCAGCCGGAGCAGCGGCGAGGCACGATTCGCGCGGGTGATCGAGCAGATGCATCAGCGGCCGGAGGCGTCGCTGACGAGCGCCGCGATGGCGCGCGAGTGCGGCCTGTCGCAAAGCCAGTTCGACCGCAGTTTTCGTCGTGTCTTTGGCACCTCCGCGCGGCAATACCTGCTGCGCGTGCGTGTCGAGGCCGCATGCCGTCGTCTGGCGGAAACCGAGGACACGGTGGCGGCGCTGGCGGTGGAGCTGGGCTTTTTCGACCACGCGCATTTCACGCGGTGCTTCCGCCGCATCATGGGAATGACGCCCGCCGCCTACAGAAGGCAGAGCCGGATGCCGAAAATCACCCGCCGAGGGACTTGATGCGCTTCTCCAAATCACGCCGGTTGATGAGATCGACGACCTGAACGCAGTCCGGCAGCAGGCGGAAAAGCAGGCGGTGATCAATGCCGATGCGTGCCCGCAGGGTATCTGGCAAAGCTTTGAGACGGACCACGCCGGAGAAGGCGGCAGGCTCTCCGCCAGCAAGGCGGCCCAGCAGTTCCAGCGCACCGCGTGCGACCTGCCGTGGAAGGCTGGAGAGCGTGTCATGAAACTTCTTCGGGAACTCCAGCAAACGCAGCGGCTGGGTGTGTGAAACTTCCTCCCCGAGCAGCGCGTCCTCTGTGTCCAAAGCAGCAGGAGATGGCGCGGCCTGCCCGCGCAGAGCATGGAGTTCCGAATAGGTCTCGCCGAGTTTGCGACGCAGTTCGGCACGCTCGTTGTTGCGGGCGTGCAGGTCGGACTTCATCGCCTGAACTTTCTGACGCAGGTTTCGTAGTTCCTCGCTCTCCTGAGGTGCTTGTTGACGAGCTTGCTCGGATTTCTCTTCGCGCAGGTGGTTCTTCTCCATCAATCGCAGCCGCCGCATCGCCACCTCGCGGGCCTCTTTGAGTTCCCGCACCTCGCGTGCTTTGCTTTCGAGCAAAGTCCGCGCTTTGCGCAGTTCCTCGGCGTCTTTTCCGGTGTCCACCACCTCCTCAGTGAAGCGTTTTTCGATGATGTCGCCGTAGGGGTCGTCGGCGCTGATGTTCAGCAGGTCTCGCGCGCGCAGGATCTCATCAAAGAGGGCCACTGTGTCCCGTTTGCGCACCAGCGGCAGCAGTCCGCGAGCGATGAGGATGCCCAGCGCTTTGTAGGGCGAGAAAAGGGCTGCATAGCCCGTGTCCATCAGCAGCGTGTGGTCAGTCGAGGTTGCCGCCTCCTTTGCCACGGCCTCCAATGTGCGCAGAAATTCCGCCGGGTCATCCTGGGCCAGCGCGAGTCGCACACGCATCGACAGCTCCTCTGGTGCTGGTGGTGGTTCGTCTTCGCGGTAACGGGCCCGCACAAGACGGCGCACGATGTCCGCGCGGCCCTTCATCCCGGCATAGAGGGTGCCTGCGTCCCATGATTTTTCCAGGTCATTCCCCAGTTCCACACGCTCAAAGGCCGAGGCGAGCGCTTCAAACTCATAGACCGCGCCCAGCAGCAGCAAAAAGGGGGGCAGCAGCTTTCGTGGCAGCTTGCACGGATCCATGTGCGCCAGCTCGTAGGGGCGCATTTTTTCCAACCGCTCCAGGGTCACATGCGCCTCCATTTCATGGCGCAGCTCCGCGTGCGTCTTTCCGGCCACGGAGGTGGAAAAATGCAGCCGCTCCTGGTCTTTGTCGTGACAGCACTTTTTGTACTTCTTTCCGCTGCCGCACGGGCAGGGGTCATTCCGGCCAACGCGGGCCACCGCCCGGCGGGTGGGGCCGCCCGATGAGATGTGTCGTGGCGGCTCCTCCGGCACATGCTCAGACGGCGGCTTTCGATACATGGCCAGAAGGGTCTCCGCCAGCTTCAGCCCGCGCAGGAGGACTTCGTCGCGTGAAGTCTTGATGCCGCACTGGCTGACCACGAGGTCGGTGAGATGCCCATCCGCGATCACCGCCGTCATGGCGAGAATGTAGGACCACTGATCGGACGTCAGGTTCTTCGTGCGCGCCAGCAATCGGGCCTGCGGCACCAGATCCTCCGGCAGGGGAGACTCTGGTTTCATTTCCCGGCTCCAGGCGGCGGCGATCATGAGCGCCATCGCCCGGTGTTGGTGCATCATGGAGGTGCTGCCAGAAGCACGCACGAGATGCGCTGCCACCTCCCCCTGCATATGCCAGGCGCAGTTGCCCAAAAAGCAGTCATGAGAGAAAAAGACCGCCCCCTTCTCCAGATGACGCGCCTGCACCACCCGGCCGGCGGAGATGGCTGCGATGACGACAAAGTGAAAGCCCATCCCGTCTCCATCTGCCACGATTTCCTCCACCAAGGCATCGAGTTCCCCGTCGTCCGGCGGTAGAAGGGGTTTGAACGCGTTTACCGATGCCTGGCACCACCGGGAGGTATCAATGAGCGTTCGCAGATCGTCATTCATGACTGGATTGAAATGCTTTTATCAAACCTTCTCCTTTGACACACGCAATATGCCAAAAACATGAATGCTTCTGCAATGTCGAATCGATCAAAGCGCCGGTGAAATCCGGGCGCGCGTGATCTGCTCGAAGGCGTGACCGAGCGCGAGGATGCGTTCGTCGTCACGGGCGGTTCCGATGAAGGAGAAACCGACGGGCAGGCCGTCCACGAAGCCCATGGGCACGGTGAGGTGCGGATAACCGGCCACTGCGGCGGGCGTGGTGAGGACGCGCACATCCACATCGCCCTTGGCGAGGTCGATCACCCCGGCGGGATCGTTGGTGGGGCAGATGAGGGCGTCGAGCTTGTGCTCCTTTAAAGCGGCGTCGATGCCCTCCGGCCCGGCCAGCCGTGTGGCCTCTTTGCGCACCTCCTGAGCGGCGGCGATGACCTCCGGTGCGCCGAGAGCCTCGGCCTGCTCGAAGGTTTCCTGGCCGAAATGCGGCATCTCGGTGTCGCGATGCTTTTGATTGAAGTTGATCAGGTCGGAGAGCGAGCGCACGTCGCCGCCGCGTTGTTCGAGGTAGGCGTTCAAATCGGTCCGCAATTCGACCAGCAGCGACTTCCAGGCCAGACCGCCGATCTGTCGTGCGTTCGGGAGGGCCACGGAGTCGATGATGACGGCTCCGGCATCGCGGAGCTTTTGCAGCATGGCCTCAAAAAGGCCGAGGACTTGTGGATGCCTGCCGCTTTGGCCACGGAGGATGCCGAGTCGGGCGCCTTTCAGCGCATCGGCAGGCAGATCGCCTTTGAAATCCCCGGAGAGCACCTGCATGAGCAAGGCGGCATCGCGAACAGTCAGCGTCATCGGCCCGGCGGTGTCCTGATGGTGCGTGATCGGGATGATTCCAGCCCCGCTGATGCGTCCGACGGTTGGTTTGAAGCCGACGATGCCACAGGCGCTGGCGGGACTGATGATGGAGCCGTTTGTCTCCGTGCCGATCGCGGCCGGGGCCAGTCCGGCCGCGACGGCGGCGGCCGATCCGGAACTGGAGCCGCTGGCGGTGTGCGTGAGCTTGTGCGGATTGCGTGTGAGGCCGCCACGGGCGCTCCAGCCGCTGGTGGAGCGGGGAGAGCGGATGTTCGCCCACTCGCTGAGGTTCGTTTTGCCAAGGATGACCGCGCCTGCCTCACGCAGCCGCGTCACCAGAGCCGCATCCTGTTTTGGCTTGTGGTCACGCAGGGCGAGCGAACCGGCCGTGGTCTGCATCGCGTCGGCAGTTTCGATGTTGTCCTTGATCAAAACGGGCAGCCCTTGCAGCAGGCCGGATTTGGCAGCGGTGGCGATTGTCTTGGCGTCGGGATTCAGTTCGAGGATCGCGTTCACCTTCGGTCCGGTGCGGTCGATCCGCTGAATGCGATCCAGGTAATGCTGAAGAATCGTCGTTGGCGTGGCCTTGCCGGACTGCATCCGGGCGGTGAGTTCGGTCAGAGACGCAAAGGCTGCGGGATCGGCGGGTGGCGGAGGCGTGGCTGCGGCCGGTGGCGTGGCGGTTTTCTCATGGCAGGCCGCTGGACAGAGGGCGACGGCGGCGGATTGCAGGAGGCGGCGGCGGTTCATCATGAAAACATGCCGCACAGGGGAGGTGTGTTCAAGGTTGGCAGCGAATCGCGTTTAAGCTCGACACTGCTGTGTGGTCTTTGCCAAGCTGCCCTTCATGAACCGACGCTCTTTTCTTCGTTCCGCCGCCGCTCTGGCCGCCATTCCTGCTGCGCAAGCCCGCGCTGGCCAGTTCACGGGCAAAATTCGCAAATCACTCAAGTGGGGCATGGCACAGAAGGCGGCGAAGGACATGACGCTGGTCGAGGCCTTCAAGAAACTGCGGGCCTGCGGCTTTGACGGCATCGAACCGAGCCTGATCGGCCAGGTGAGCGACAAAAACGCGGACGAATGGATCGCGGCGAGCAAGGAGAGCGGCTTGATCATCGACGGCACCGTGGGCGGGCGTGCGGAAGGGCTCGAAACAGGTGTGGACCTCACGAAGAAGCTCGGTGGTGACTCCATGCTCGTGGTGCTGGCCTATCCGCAGGAGCAGTCGCTGCAAAAGACCTGGAGTGAATCCGTCGCACGCATGAAAGCGGCGGCGGCGCATGCGGAGAAGCAGCAGATCAAGATGCTGATCGAGAACGTCTGGAACACCTTTCTCATCAGCGCCTATGACATGGCACGGTTCATTGACGAGGTGGGCAGCCCGTGGGTGGGCGTGCATCTCGACATCGGCAACCAGATGCGCTGGGGTGTGGCGGAGCACTGGGTGGAGATCCTGGGCAAACGCAGCATGAAGCTGGAAGTGAAGGAGTACGACCTCGACAAGGCGATGCAGGAAGGCATGCGCAAGGGCTTCGACAAGCCGCTCGGCGAAGGCAGCATCAACTGGCCCGGCGTGCGTGCGGAACTCGCGAAGATCAATTTCTCCGGCTGGGCTGCCGCAGAGGTGAAGGCGGGGGACTGGGACTACCTGGCCGATGTCGCGAAGCGCATGGACAAGGTGCTGGATCTTTGATCAGGCCCCCAGGTCGATGACTTTCGAGCCCTGATTTGCGGATTGCAGGCAGGCGTCCAGCACGCGTTGCGTCAGCAGGCTGATCCGCGGCCAATGGGGGTCGATTTTGCCGGAGAGCACGAGTTCTGAGAAGGTGCGGAAGAGACCGCACTCCTGCGAGCCAGGGGCGTTGTTGCTGGGTTCGTCGAGCGTTTCGACCGCACAGCCTTCATGCATGTCCGCCCGGCAGCCATCGACGACGAAATTCGGGCGCGTGAGGCTGAAGCGCGTTTGAGGGCCGGAGAAGGGCAGGACGAAGTCGGAAAGCTGAAGCAGGCCCTTGGAACCGCTGACCACAGCCCACTGGGCGTTTGTGGTGGTGAAGGAGCAGTAGAATGAGGCGCTGGCTCCATCGGCATACGTGAGCGTGCCGGTGAATTCGAGCGGAACGGGCGGCGAATCGGCTGTCTGCCGGGTTTCGGCGAGGATGCGGCCCGTGACTTGAGCGGGAACGGCGTAGTTCATGGCCCAAAGCGTGAAGCGCAGGCAATACCAGCCGAGATCGCCGAGGCAGCCGAGCGGTTCGAGCGTGCCATGCGCGCGGATGTTGGTGCGCTGGAATTCTTCATCGCTCAGAAAGCTGAACTGCGTCGCAATGTGGCGGATTTTGCCCACATCGCGGTCCACCACCTCACGCAGGCGTTTCAACCGGCTGCCGTGCATGAACATGACGCCGTCCATGAACTGCACGCGATGTTTCTCACAGGCGGCGATGATCTCCGACACGTCCTCGGCGTTCACCCCGACGGGTTTTTCGACCAGGACATGCTTTCCAGCTTCTGCGGCACGGATGACCCACTCTTTGCGCAGTCCGGTCGGCAGCGGGATGTAAACGGCGTCGATGTCCGTGCGGGCGAGCAGGGCATCGTAGTTGTCCATCGCTTCGGGCACGGTCGCATGCGGTGCGCTGGCCTGGCATTCGGCGATGAAGCTGTGCGCACGGGCGAGATCACGGCTGGCGACGGCGACGAGCGTGGCGTTTCCAGCGTCGCGGATGGCCTGCCAGTTTTTGCGTGCGATGAAGGCGGCGCCGAGGATGCCCCAGCGGCAGTGAGTGGTGGTCATGGTGGCTTGTGGATAGAGCGGTTCGTTCACAGCATCAACCCAAAGCGGGCGCTCACCGCCCTCAGCATGGCGAAGAGGCCGATCGTGAGCACGGCGCTGGCGCCGAGGGCGCCGTAGAAGCCCCACCAGCGCTGGAAGGCGGGGAAGAGCAGGAACATCGGCAGCGTGGGCAGCACATACCAGAAGATGTACCACATGTGGTCGGCGGTCTTCTGCGCCCGCACGTCCGGAGCGCTCTCAAAGTGCACCCAGAACAGCGTGATGATGCTGACAAACGGCAGCGCGGCCAGCAGCGCGCCCGCCTTGTCGCTGCGCTTCACGGTTTCGCTCACCAGCGTGATGATGCCGGCGCTGAGAAGGTATTTGATGATGATTTTGAAGGTCATGAGTGGCGGAGGATTGCAGAAACTGGGTAACGAATCGCGGCGGAAAGCCTTTCCCGGCGTAATCCGATCATGCGCACGGGCGTGGTCGCAAACCAGATCCAACATGATATGAAAGCGACACACCTGGCACCCGTCATCACACTTGCGCTCGCAGCGGCCTTCGGGCCGCAGGCGGCGGCGCAGGCTCCGAACAAGCATCCGGCGCATCGTCCCCAGCATGCGCCGCCTCCCATGAAGCATCCGCCCAATGCGATGCGGCCGAAGCTAGGCGATCCGCTGCCCGGACTGAACCGGCGTGAGCTTGAGGAGTTCCTCGACGGCAAGGAGGACTTCGAGGACAGCGAGACGGAGGAAGCCGGCCTCGGCCCGATCTTCAACCGCGAATCCTGCGCCACCTGCCACTCAGCGCCCGTCACGGGTGGTGGCAGCGAGATCAATGTGACGCGTTTCGGCCGCATCGAGAACGGTGTTTTCAATCCGCTCGCCTCACTCGGCGGTTCATTGCAGCAGGATCATGAGATCAACGCCGTGCTGCATGAGGTGGTGCCGCCGGAGGCCAATGTCGTGGCGCAGCGCAACTCCACGCCGTTGTTCGGCCTGGGATTGATCGAGGCGATCCCGGATGCGCAGATCCTGCGCAACGAGCGGCGGCGTCCTGTCGATGGTGTGATGGGAAAAGTGGCGCGCGTGGCGGATGCGGCCACGGGCAGGACGCTGATCGGCCGTTTTGGCTGGAAGGCTCAGCAGGCCACGCTGCTGTCCTTTGCCGGAGACGCCTATCTCAATGAGATGGGCATCACCAACCGGCTTTTCCCGGTGGAAAACGCTCCCAATGGCGATGCGCAGCTTCTCAGCCAGTATGACACTGTGGCTGATCCCGAGGACGTGCCCGATGCGAACGGCGTGGCGGACATCGACCGCGTGGAGGCCTACATGCGCTGGCTGGCACCGCCGCCGAGGCTGACGCCGACACCTTCCGCGGCGGCAGGACGCAATGTGTTTCAAAACACCGGCTGCGCGATCTGCCATGTGCCGGTGATGATCACGGGGCCGCATCGTTCGCCCGCGTTGCGGAACAAGGAGGTGTGGCTGTTCTCCGACCTGCTGCTGCATGACATGGGCTCCCTGGGAGACGGCATCGCCCAGGGACCGGCGGATGTGCGGGAGATGAAGACCGCTCCTCTCTGGGGCCTGCGAGCCAGCGCCCCGTATCTGCATGATGGCCGTGCGCAGACGGTGGACGAGGCGATCCGTGCGCACGATGGCGAGGCGAAGGCCGCGAAGGAGCGCTACCTGAAGCTGAACCAGCAGCAGATGCAGCAACTGCTCGATTTTCTGGCGACGATCTGAGGAGCGTCGCGCGTGTGGGAATGGGTGAGGCAGGCAGCGATGCCTGCTTCACTTTTTCACCGGCTTCTTCTGCTGCGCTTTGGCCGCCGGAGGCGGCGGTGTCTGGCCGCAGCGTGTCAGCGCGAAGACCAGCACCAGCAGCAGCACGGAGGCGCCCGCGATGATCATGAGCTTCAAATTCTTCTGCCCGCCCTGCGGCGGCTTGCGCGGCGCCGTGTAGGTGCGGCGTGCAGGCTGCTGCTGCACCACGGTGGTGGGGCGCTTCTTTGCCGCGGCAGCGGCGGCCACATGCGGCCCGGCGGCGATGGGGATCGTGCTCGAAGTGGCCTGGTAGCGCATGTTTTGCTGCGCCACCGGCAGGACCACGGGGGATGAAGGCGGTTGCGGATTCAGGCTGACCGGCGGCGTCAGAGGGGCCATCTGCGCCGGCGTCTCCGATCGTGGCGGCAGCTCGGGCAGCGGCGGGGCCTCGCGGCGCAGGAACAAGTCGCGGGCCACGGCGGCCTTGCGCGGGCGCTGCTCCGGATCGGCCGCCAGCAGATGCATGACCCAGGCGCACATCCAGGCCGGCACGTGGGAGGCCAGCTTTTGCAGCGGGGCCAGGTCATGACTGACATGCTTCAGGCGCAGTTCCTTCAGCGCCTTGGCATCGAAGGGCGGGCGTGCGGCCAGCGCCTCATACAATACGCAACCCAGCGCATACACATCCGTGCGCCGCCGGGTGGTGCCGTCCTGCCATTGCTCGGGGGCTGTGCAACGGTAGGCGCGGATCTGCTCCTCCTTGCTTTCGCCACGGGCGGAGAAGCCCTGGCCGAAGCCATGCAGCGTCACACGCCAGGTGTCTGCGGACTTGCCTTCGACCCGCACAAAGTCCGGCCGCAGGCTGCCATGCACGATGGCCTGCTCATGCAGCACATCCAGCACCGTGAGGAGCTGCACGGCCACCGTTTCGAACTCCTTCTCCGTCAGCGGACCGCGCTCCAGCACCTCGCTCAGCGACTCGCCCGGTGGCGGACCTTCGGTGATGTAAAAGAAGCCTTCCCTGTCCGTGCCGAACTCGACCAGGGGCTGGAGGTTCGGCGTGTCGATCTGCGAGATCTGCATGTGGAGCTCCTTCAACCCGGCCACGTCCTCCGGCTTCGTTGCCTTGAAGCGGCGCATGCACGACTCCCGTCCGCGTTTCTTGTCGCGGACGAGATGCAGCGTGCTGGAGGTGTCCTCATCCAGGGTGCGCAGGATCTCAAAATTCGATGCCATTCAGAAAAGCTCGTCCGTGATGCCAAATCCTGCAAGCTTCTTGCCACGGTCCGTGTTTGCGGACTAGAGTTCCTTTCCAACCTTCATGGGCGGTTTCCTCGTCATCGATCATGTCTCGAAATCCTTCGGCTCCCTGCGTGCCGTGGACGATGTCTGCCTGGAGGTGGGGCCGGGGGAGGCCTTCTCGCTGCTGGGGCCGAGCGGCTGCGGAAAAACCACGCTGCTGCGCATGATCGCCGGCTTTGAGCGGCCTGACAGCGGCCGCATCCTCGTCGCCGGGCAGGACATCAGCCATCTGCCGCCGGAGCAGCGCCCGGTGAACACCGTGTTTCAAAACTACGCGCTCTTCCCGCATCTCAGCGTGTGGGAGAACATCGCCTTCGGTCTGCGCATGAGCGGCCGGCCGCGTGACGAGATCCGTGGCGGCGTGGACCGCATGCTGGAGCTCGTTCGTCTTTCCGAACATGCGAAAAAGCGCCCCGCGCAGCTCAGCGGCGGTCAAAAACAGCGTGTCGCCATCGCCCGTGCGCTGGTGAACCGGCCCCAGGTGCTGCTGCTCGATGAGCCGCTGGCGGCGCTCGATTTGAAGCTGCGCCAGCACATGCTCATGGAACTGAACACCCTCCATGAGCAAGTCGGCACCACCTTCATCTACGTCACGCATGACCAGGGCGAGGCCATGAGCCTGAGCGACCGCATCGCCGTCATGAACGCGGGCAAGGTGGAGCAGGTGGACGGGCCGGAGGCCTTGTATGAAACGCCGCGCAGCAGCTTCGTGGCGACTTTCATCGGCGATGCGAACTTCTTCACCGGCACCGCCGTGGAGCATCAGCACGAGGGCTATGTGCGCGTGATGGTGGACGGACTCGGCAGCCCGCTGGTGCTCAGCAATGGCGCCGTCGGTTCAAACCAGACACTGAAGCTCATGGTGCGGCCGGAGAAGATCAGCCTGACGTTGAACCGGCCGCCCAGCGGCGAGCGCGTGAACGCTTTTCCCGGCACGGTCGAAGACATCGCCTACTTCGGCTCCCACACGCGCTATCGGGTCCGCATCGGCGAACATCGCGTGATCGCCCAGCTCCAGCGCAGCCGTTTCAGCGGCGGCGGGATCGAACCTCCGCGAGGAGCCGATGTGTGGATGAGTTTTCATCCCGACGAGGCCCGGGTCGTGCGCCTGGAGGACGCCGCATGACCTCCCCACGCGGCGTTTCGAAGCAATGGCTGATCACATTGCCGTCGCTGGCCTGGCTGGGCGTGTTTTTCGTCATTCCGGCCGTCTTGATCGTCGTCACCGCCTTCCGGCCGCCAGATTTGCAAGGCGGCGTCGGCAGCGGCTGGACCACCGAAACGCTCCAGGTGCTGCGTGATCCGGCCTACCTGCCGATCGTCTGGCGCACTGCATGGCTCAGCGGTCTCACCACGCTGGTGTGTCTGGCGCTCGCACTGCCCGTTTCCTTCCAGATCGCACGCGTGGGCACACGCATGCGGCAGTTTCTGCTGCTGCTCGTCGTCATTCCGTTTCTCTCGAACTTTTTGATCCGCGTCTTCGCCTGGAAATCGCTGCTGCACCCCGAAGGCCCGCTCACAAAGCTGCTCATCGCCCTGCATCTCGTTTCGGAGGACGCCATGCTGCTGAACAACCTCGGCGCGGTGCTGCTGGTGCTGATCTACACGCAGCTTCCGTTTGCGATTCTCCCGCTTTACGCCGCCGCGGAGAAGTTCGACTTCAGCCTGCTCGATGCGGCGCGTGATCTCGGCGCTGGTCCATGGCGCTCCTTCTCCAAGGTCTTCGTCCCGGGCGTTCGTCGCGGCCTCATTTCAGCGGCGGTGATGGTTTTCGTCAGTTCGCTCGGCCAGTATGTGATCCCGCAGATGATCGGCGGTGCTTCGGATGAGATGCTCGGCAGCAAGATCGCGCAGCGCGTCTTTTCCGACCGCAATCTGCCCCACGCCAGCGCCTTGGCGGCCGCCCTGATGCTCGCCGTGCTGGTGCCGATGCTCATCGTCACCATGTGGCAGCGATTTGGCCGGAAGGAGGCCGCGTCATGAGGCGCTCGTGGTTTCCAGCGCTGCTCACGGCGGTCGTGATCGCCTTCCTGTTCGCGCCGCTGGTCGTTCTCGTCACGAATTCGTTCAATGCCTCGCGTTTCGGCGGTGAGTGGGAGGGATTCACCTGGAACTGGTATGAGAAGCTCTGGGCCGCTGACGAAGTCTGGGAATCGGTCTGGGTCACGCTGAAGATCGCGTTGTCCGCCTCGCTCGCCTCGATGGCTCTGGGCACTCTGGCCGCGTATGCGCTGCATCGCTTCCGCTCCTGGCTGCAAAGCGTGCATTCCGTGCTCATCACGCTGCCGCTGGTGATGCCGGACATCCTGATGGGCATGTCGCTGCTGGCCTTGTTCATTCTCAGCGGCATCGAAACCGGCCTGCTGACCATCTGGATCGCCCACGTCACCTTCTGCTTGAGCTTTGTGACCATGGTCGTGCTCGGCCGCCTGCAGGACTTCGATTTCACCTTGATCGATGCCGCCCGCGATCTGGGGGCCACGCGGAAGCAGGCAGTGATCAAGGTGCTGCTGCCGCTGCTGCTCCCGGGCGTGCTGGCCGGCGGGTTGCTCGCCTTCACGCTCTCCATCGATGACTATGTCATCACCTTCTTCGTTTCGGGTCCGGGGACGACCACGCTGCCGCTGCGGGTCGCCAGCATGATGAAAACCAGCCGCAGCCTGCCCGTGATCAATGCGCTGAGCACCCTGCTCATCGCCAGCACCTTTCTCCTGGCCGCCCTCAGCTTCCGACTCCAACGCCGCGCATGATCTCGCTCCTCAAATCCTGTGTCGATCTCCTTGAGCCGCCCGCGTTCATCTGGCTGGTGCTGCTGCTCCAAAGCGCCTGGCACATCCGCCGTCGGCGCTGGCGTCCGCTCTGGGTCACCGGCTCCGCCTGGCTGCTGCTCACGCTCACCGCAGCCCTTCCCGTGCCGCATTACCTCATGGCATCGCTCGAAAAGGAATGGCCGCCGGTCGATCTGGCCACGCTGCCGGAATGCGATGCCATCATGGTGCTCGGTGGCGTCTCGGAACCTTCGTCAAAGGAACCCGCCGGCATTCATTTCTTCGGCGGATCGGACCGCCTCTTCACCGCCCTGACCCTCGCCCGCACGGGGAAGGGCAGGCAGATCATCGTCGGCGGCGGTCGTGTCAAAACCGACGACGGACGCGAGCTCTACGAGGCCGACAGCGTCCGCGATTGGTTCACGCAATGGTCGCTGACCACCGTGCCGGTGCAGAGCCTCGGCGGCTGTGCCGACACGCACGACGAGGCCGTCAAAGTGGCGGCTCTCGCGAAGCAAAATGGCTGGAAGAACATCGCTCTGGTCACCTCTGCCGCCCACATGCGCCGCACGCACGCGGTTTTCAGCAAGGCAGGAGCTCCCGTCATCGCCGTGCCGTGCGATTATGAAAGCGCGCCCATGCGCGGCCGCAAGATCACCTGGTTCAGCCTGCCGAACGCCACCCATCTGCTGCTGTTTGAGATGTGGATGCACGAGGTCATCGGCTGGTGGGGCTACAAGCTGCGCGGCTGGATTTGATCGCCCGCCTTCCCGCGCCATGATGCGCGCATGACCCGCGAGGACGCCGCCACCATCTTTGAACGCATCGCCATCCTGCTCGAAATGCAGGGAGAAAACCCCTTCAAGGTGCGGGCTTATCGCACCGGGGCCGAGCTGGTCGAAAGCTTCAGCGGCGACATCATGAAACTGGCCGCCGACAATCAGCTCGCCGGCATCAAAGGCCTCGGCGAGGCGCTGCGTGACAAGCTGCACGAGATGGCCACCACTGGCCGCCTGGAGTTCTATGAGAAGCTCAAGGCCCAGTTTCCCGACACGATCTTCGAGCTGTTCAATGTCCAGGGCCTCGGACCGAAGAAAATCGCCGCGTTGCATGCGGAGCTCGGCGTTTCTTCCATCGCTGACCTCAAACGTGCCTGTGAATGCGGCGAGGCGGCGAAACTCTCCGGCTTCGGCGCCAAGGTGGTGCAGAAGATCCTCGACAGCATCGCCTTCCGCGAGGAACACGCCTCCGAGTTCCGCCAGGACCAGGTCCATGGCCTCGTGCAGGAGATCCTGGAGGCCCTGCGCGGCCATCCTGACGTCTCCCAGGCGGAGATTTGCGGCAGTTTCCGTCGCGGGAAGGAAACCGTGCACGATCTCGACTTCCTCGTCTCCACCAAGCAGCCTGCGCAGGTCATCGAGGACTTCGTCAAACTGCCCGTCGTCGTCGATGTGATCGCCAAAGGCCCCACCAAGGCCAGCATCCATGCCACACACGGCATCCAGTGCGATTTGCGGGCCGTTTCGGGCAAGGAGTTCCCCTTCGCGCTCATGTACTTCACCGGCAGCAAGGAGCACAACGTTGCCATCCGCCAGCGTGCGCTCGCCCGTGGCTGGTCGCTGAACGAGTATGCCTTCACACCCGTGCCGGATCATGCGGACGTGCCCGTCATCCCGCCGGTTCACGACGAGGCGGATCTGTATCGCGCCTTGGGCCTCGATTTCATCGATCCTGAACTGCGTGAGAACACTGGCGAGATCGACGCTGCGGAAGACGGCCGGCTGCCACGCCTCGTGCAGCTCGAAAACCTCCGTGGCGTCTTCCACAACCACACCACTGCCAGCGACGGCGGCGCCACCTTGCGCCAGATGGCCGAGGCCGCGCACGATCTCGGCCTGCAATACCTCGGCATCGCCGATCACAGCAAATCCTCCTTCCAGGCCAACGGCCTCGATGAGAAGCGCCTCCTGGCCCAGATCGAGGAAATTAAAAAGCTGAACGAGGAATACGCCGAAGAAGGCTTCCGCCTCTTCACCGGCAGCGAGGTGGACATCCTCAAAGACGGCAGCCTCGACTTCAGCGACGAAATCCTCGCCCAGCTCGACTACGTCGTCGCCTCCGTGCACAACGTCTTCAATCTGCCCGAGGCCGAGATGACGAAGCGCATCATCCGCGCCATTGAAAACCCGCACGTCACCATGCTCGGTCATCTCACCGGCCGCCTGCTGCTCCAGCGTCCCGCCTACCAGGTCAACGTCGCCGCCGTGATCGATGCCGCCGCGGAAACCGGCACCATCATCGAGCTCAACGCCAGCGCCTGGCGTCTCGACATGGACTGGCGCTGGTGGAAGCTCGCGAAGGAGAAAGGCGTCAAATGCAGCATCAATCCCGACGCCCACAGCACCCGGGGACTCCAGGACGTCATCTTCGGCATCAAATCCGCCCGCAAAGGCTGGCTCACCCGCAAAGACATCCTCAACTGCCTGCCCCTCGAGGAGGTGGGGGAGGTTCTCCGCGCCAAACGCGCGAGGTGATTACCGGCGGGACGGCAGGGAGGCGTTTCGTCCTTCGCCGTTTGGCGTAGTAAGAGAGGGGGCTCATCCCCCCCGTTTCACTGGTCGCTGGCGGTCATCTCCGCGCAACGCTCGTGGGCAGATCCGGCCTGGGTCCACGGGGAACCGTCACTACGCGGGAACCTCCAGCTCACGGCCAAACCGGCTTGGCCATGCTCCAGTACCAGCCTGCCAACAGGCCGATTGAATGAAAAGGCATGCCCGAGCGAGAGAAAGGCTTTCGCGGTTCGATTCAGGCTCCGCAGCCTCGGAGGCAGGGACGATTGAGGTGAAGGGTCGGTCAGATTTTTGCACACTGCGCCCCCACTGTCCCCGTTTCCCAGGGGCGTCCGTGCCTCATGGCATCTGACCTGGCAGCTCGGGCTTCACCTTTGCGTCCTGCATCGCCTTCCACACGAGGCGGTCGGCGAGGTCGTTGATGTGGTATTCGAGGAAAGTGTAGCCGGCGTGGCGGTCGTTGGTGGAGGCGCCGCGAGGGACGACCTTGCTCGCATCGGTGGCGTCTTGTGGATTGAGGCTGTGGGAGGTCTCCCAGGCATCGGGCATGCCGTCGGCATCGGCGTCGGGGGGCGGGGAGCCGGGCTGGAGGCCTTCGAGGAACCATTCGTCAGTCAGCGTGTCTGGGGCGTTGCGGCCCCACTTGCCGGTGCCGGTTTTCACTTCCTCGATGGTGCGCCGGCTCACGCGATCGCGCGGCAGGCAGCCGGCGTGGGCGAGCACGAGTTCGTAGGCGCGCTGCGAGGAATGAATGGTGATGGGGAAGTACGGATAGGGGCGCGGCTGGGTGAGGCGCTTGCCGATGCCGACATTGAGCCTGAGACCGGGATAAAGGTGCGCATCGCGCCACAGGTCACCGATGATGCCGACGCCGTGGATGAAGTTGTCGGCGGCGAAGTAGGCCGTGTTCTTTTTCAGCAGGATCGGCATCATGTTCGGCTCGCTCGGGCCGGCCTTGTAGTAGTTGCCGATGAGGTTGCTCGCATAAAAGAGATCCGGCGGCGGTGGTGGCTGGTCCATGACAAAACCGCGACGGATGTCATAGGCCACGTTGTTGATCACGTGCGCGGTGGCGCTCGGCGTGCGGTTCGAGTGATGCGCCATGAGGTTGTGATGGATGAAGCCCCACGGATAGCCCGCGCCCTTCATGCCATAATTGTGCAGGCCCTCACGATGCCCCTGGATGGCGGATTCCTCGACGGAGCACCACTGATAGGTGACGTTCACGGATTCCGGACTGCCGGTGACTTCATCCGCAGCCCACGAGGCGGACACGTGGTCCACGATGGCGCGGTTCGCGCCGAGAATGCGCACGCCGTCGAGCGTCTCGCTGCTCATCGCCGGGATGGGCGGCACGCGCACGCGGAGAAAACGCAGGATGACATTGCCGACGTTCGCCGTCTTCGCAAAGCGCGTGTAGAGCGTGCCCTCGATCGTGATGCCCGCGCCCGGCGCGGTCTGTCCGGCGACGGTGAGGTCCGGCTCGTTGATGACGAAGTTCCCACGAATGACCCCGCTCACGTCAAAGACCACGATGCGCGGCCCTTTCGCATTCAAGGCCTCGTCGAGACTGCCCGGCCCTTTCGCCGCGAGGGTGGTCACCTTGATCACACGTCCGCCGCGTCCACCGGTGGCCAGTGCGCCATGCCCCTCCGCTCCGGGGAAGGCGGGATTTGCCGGCACCGTCGCCGGGTCGATGCGATTGCGCGGATCGGCCCGATCAGGCCGGTCGGAAGGGTCCAACGGCCACTCCCGCCAGTCCGCCGGTGCCGTGATGGTCTCCACCTCCGGCAGCGGCGGCGCGGCTCCGGCGGTGGAGACGAGAAAGGCGACAGCGGCGAGGACGAGGGGGCGGGGCATGGTGAGCGCGAAGAATGGATTCCATCAAACGCCCCTCAGCCTCATGCTCATGCTACGGATCTCTCAAGACAGTAGCACCCGAACGCCGGGGGGCGGGGTGTGGGGCAAGGAGTAACTGACTCCCAAGCTGGCTGACAGAAAAATGGGGGCAGAAAA
>NZ_JACSRD010000280.1 GCF_014879935.1 Prosthecobacter sp. | reverse complement strand
GGAGATGTGTATAAGAGACAGGTGTAGTCGAAGCCTTCAAAAATGTCCGCGCCGACGGCACCGAGGTTGCCGATGTGAATGTCGCGCTCGCTGTCGCTGGTGGTGGCGCCGAGGACGGTGAGGTGGCCCATCGCGATGACGGGACGGCTCTGCGCGAGCTGGCGGCACGCGGCGAGCTGCGCGGCGTAGTGGGCGCGGATGGCGCTGCGGAGCTGCTCGTGCACGGCGGTGATCGTTTCACCGGCGGCGGCCTGGCGGAGATCGCGTTCGCGCAGAAACGGCACAGCGGCCACGACGGCTCCGCCGAGATCGACGACATTGGTTTCGCCCGCGTGACCGAAGACATGCACGTCGAAGCGTTTTAAGAGCTCACGCGGGGCGTTGAGGTGGGAGGCGGAGTCGTGGTTGCCGCCGGTGATGATCGCTTTGACCGTTTTGAGATCGGCGAGGCGCTTCAAGAAGTCGAAGTAGAGCGCGACGGCATCCTGCGGCGGATTCGCAGCATCAAAGACATCGCCGCTGACGAGCAGCGCGTCGATTTTCTCGCTGCGGAGGGTTTCGATGAGCCAGTCGAGAAACGCGGCATGCTCCGGCAGGCGGTCACGCTCGACGAGTCGGGCGCCGAGATGCCAGTCTGCGGTGTGGAGGATGCGCATGGGGAGTCCACTGACAGAAAAATGCGGACAGAAACAAGGGATTCGTTTTTGGGGACGGTTTTTTCTGTCGGATGGATGGGATGGGTGGATGATGCCATGAAGGCAAAGGCCTTCAGTAACCCAGGTTCTACGAACACTGGGCTGCTTGACGCAAGCCCTTGAGGCTTGGGAGTCAACTGGGGGGCCAAAGGATGTGAAGGGTGACAACAACACGCCCGGCTCATCTCGCGGAGCGAGATGGCTACTGTACGGGGAGCAGCACGCGTGAGGCGTGGTCTTTCTCGTGGAGGATGGTGTGCGTGCCGGGTTTGGTTTCCTTCATCCAATCGACGGTCTGTGGGCCGCCGGTTTGATTGTTCGGCTCATACAACGGTGCGCCGGTGCTGGAGACGGTGACGCGGAGGCGGTGGCCGGCGTTGAGAATGATGCTGGTCCAGCCGATGTGCCATTTGAGCTTTGCTGGCTCGCCGGGAGTGAGGAGCACCTGATGATCGATGCCTTCGCGATAACGCGCGCGCATGGGATAATCCATGAGAACGATGCTGCGACCGTTGGGATAAACGTCGGAGACACGGAGGATGAAGTCGGTGTCGGTGACGGTGGACTTCACCCACAGCTCGGCCTCGATTTCGCCGGTGATTTCGAGGGGCTTGGTTAGCGGTTCGGTGCTCCAGGTGCGGACGTCCTTCTGTTTCTCGAAGTTCTGGCCGTCCTTGGCACCGAGGAAGGCGCGGCCAGGCATTTCCATCGGCTTGAGCGGGTCGCTGTCGTAGCTGGTGCCGCTGTTCGCCGCGGAAGGCGCGTCGGATTTCAAAACGGCGCCGTCGTGAAGATAGAAGCTGGTTTTTTCGACCTGCGGCGGCCAGTCCTTGGCCTCGCGCCAGACATTGCCGGGCGCATTGGACTCGCCGAGAGCGCCCATGACGTAGTAGCGGACAGCGGGCTCTTTTTCGATGCCGTTGTCGATGCCTTTGAGCCAGTGATCGAACCAGCGTACCATGTGCTCGACCTCGGGCCAGGTGGCGTTGTCGGGATAAACGAGTTCGCCGACCTTGCTGCCTTTGTTCAGTCGCCCATGCAGCCAAGGGCCGAGCAAAAGCTGCTGCTGGGCGTTCGCTTTGCGGCCAATGAAGCTCTGCACGCTGCCCTGCACCATGAAGTCATACCAACTGCCGATGGTGAAGCAGGGGACGTTCATCTTGTCGAAATGCAGCGTGCAGTCCTCGGCACGCCAGTAGTCGTCATAGTCGGGATGCTGGTCCCACTCACGCAGCAGGTCGGCATTGTCAGAAGGAACGCGGCAGTTCGCGCCGAAGTCGGCGAAGCGGCCCGGACGCGTGACACCGCCGATGCGATAGCCTTCCTGAAACAGGCTGAGGCCGGTATCGACCATGTACTGGCACTTGAGCGATGGCGGTTGCGTGACAGCGAGGAAGTTCTGCGCGAAGCCACCCTGAGAACTGCCAAAGGTGCCGACCTTGCCGGTGCTCCACGACTGCTTTGCGAGCCATTCGCAGGTGTCGTAGCCGTCTTTCTGCTCGCCCCAGGCCAGCGCCCGATAGCCGACGTATTTGCCCTCGCTCTTCTGCGAGCCGCGGAAATTCACCATCGCCACCGCGTAGCCGCGCAGGGCCATCTCCGCAGCCCGTTTGCGGGTGCTGATGCCGCTGATGTCGGCGTAGCGCTGCTCAAAGATGGCGGGCCATTTGCCATCGCCTTCAGGATGATAGAGGTAGGCGGAAAGGCGGATGCCATCGCGCATCGGAATCATCACGTGTTCCTCGTGCACGCCCGGGACATCGAGTTTGGGCAACTCCTTGCCGACGGAGACGGAAACAAGCGCGAGGAGGGCAAGCAGGCTGGATTTCATCCAGCGAATACGCGTTCACGTGCGCGCATCCATCGGCGCTCAGTTGCGATTCAGGAGCTTCTTCACCTCGTCCTCCGTATAGGCGCTCTTTTTGCCCTCTGCACGGTCGTTGTAGTTCTCGATGATGAGCGGTTTCCTGACCCGCCGCTCATCGCGAGTGAGGGCGGAGCCTGTTTCGAACACGTTTCTGCCGTCCCTGAACATGGAGCTGCCCTCGCGGGCGCTTTGGTCGGCAAAACGCGAAGCCTGGGTCTCGAAGGAGCCCTTGGACTCGACCGCCTGCTTGCCACCCAGCGAATAGGTCATGTCAGAACTGCGGCTCTTCGACCTGCTGAACCAGCTTTGCGACGTTTTGAACTGCTTCTGCCCCGCGTAGGAATCACCGCCGTTGAAGGATTTCGAGTGATGCATCTGCTTCTGGAAGTGGGAGCCGGCGTTGCCCCGCGACCGCGAGTTGGTGATGTACTTCTCATACGTGCTGCGGCGGCTTTGATCCGGCTTCTGCATGGATCGCTGGGCCAGGCTCATGCCCGCAAAGTCTTTCTTTTCCTCCTTCTTCTTGTCGCCGCCGGCGCACTGGGACAATGCGAGTGAGACGGAGAGGCAGAGGAGAAGCTGGAATGAACGGGTCATGGCTGGGGAGTGGCTTTGGCGGCCTGGCTTCTGAGGAACAGGATTTCTTTTTTCACGGCTCCGGGAAGCTGGAACTTGGGCAGCTCGGATTCGACGGCAGCCAGTTTGCCCCAGCTCTGCTCGAGTTCAAAGATCAGTTTTGCCGACTCGGCCGGCATGGTCCAGTTCATGCGCATGAGGTAAGCCTCCGCAGCCTCAAACTGGCGCTGGCGGATGAGAAAACGAGCGTGGGCGGCAAAGAGGTCCGGCTGCAGCGAGGCAGTGCCATCGAGACGACGCTGCGCCGCATCAAACAACTCGCGGGCGAGATCGGCACGGCCGGCCGCTTCGAATGCCCGCGCCCATTCGATGGTCTGCGCACCGCCCGGGAAGGTGAGGCGGAGGCATTCGTTGAAGAGCTCCTGCACCGAGGCCGAGTCGTCCAGGGCGTGCGCCACCCGCACCGAAAGCGGCAGTTTGCGCCCCTGCTCGCGCAGAGTGGGAATGCCGGCCACGATGGCGCAGGCGTCCCAGGCCCAGCGGGCGCGGCCCTGCTGCAGCATGGCCTCCGCGGCGGTCTCGATGCAGAGCCGGTCCTTTTCCTCGGCCTTCTGCCACGCGTGCATGAAATCGGCATGCGCCGCCTCCGGCAGCTGTGAGGTGAAGGCGCTCAAGGCCAGCGCTGCCAGCGGGCGATCGGCCCCCGCACGCGCCTCCGTGCGCAGGATGGCGGCCCAGCTTGGAGCGTGTTTGCCGGTTGCGAGCCCCTTGAGCCAGTCGTGCATGGCCTTCAGCGTGTCACGATCACGTGTGGTGACGCGGAAGAGCGCTGAAATCTGCGCGCGTCCGCGTTCCGGCGTCCAGTTGGGATCAGCGGCCAGCACCTTGAGCTGTTCCAGGCGCAGGGTGAAGCGCTCGTGGTCACCCTTCAGCGTGCGATCCGCCTGGGTGAGCAGGTTGAGCGCTTCGGCGCCGCGATCGTGCGCACGCAATCCAGCGGCGAGAGCGAGAACACAGGGCAGCGACTTGCGCTCGACACACAGGCTCATCAGAGCCCGGGTCTCGCCCTCATCCCTGGACTCTGTGGCGATCTGGCAGCGCAGCTTCAGCACGTCCTGCCCCGTGGCATCCAGCGGATCAGCGAGGGGCACTTCACGCAGCACTTTCAAGGCGGCCTGCGGCTGGGCCAGGCGGCGCAGGATCTGGCCGCGATGCAAACTGGCCTCGGGATCGAGATCGGTCCCGGCCTGGTCATTGACCACGTAGGAGGCATGCAGGCGATCCCAGGCGGAGAGGGCTGCCTTGTCATCGCCCAGGCGCTCGTGGAGCAGACCCAGCTCACGAAGGTAGGACACCTCATGCGGACGGCGACGCTCCAGCACCTGTGAAAACTGCTCGCGGAAGCCCTGGCGGCGCAATTCATCCACATTGAAATCACGGGCGAGGAAGAGCGCGTGTTTCTCACGCAGCGTGTCATCCCCCGGCTGCGGCGGCTTCAGCGGCGGCTCCGCCAGGAGCAGCTTCAGCGAAAACTGCAGCCCTGGCTCGATCTCCATGGAGTTCTCGCACACGCGCAGCAGCCACAGCGCGTAGTCGGGATTCGATGGCGCCCGGTCCGGCAGCATGGCGTAAACCGCGATCGCCTCACGCACCATGCCCACGGTTTCCAGGCGGCTGCCGAGATTCCCCAGCGTGTCCACCGAGTGCTCGGTGCGCAGATCCACGGCGGCCAGGTGCTCGCGGATCATCCGTTTCCGCGTGGGGAAATCCACCTCACGCAGCTTGGAAAGGAGCTCGTTGATGCGCCATTCGCCAAATTCGGAATCCGAACGCGGACCCAGCATCGAATTGCCATGACGCGCGGCCACCGCGCTGCTGGCACCAGTCACCACCGAGCCGAGGCCCTGCTGGATCATCAGCGCCTGGATCTCCCGCGTCTCCTCCCAGTAGCTGCGGAGATGCAGCGGCTCCTCATAGCGAGAGGAACCCTGTGGCAGCAGGCTGCCCCGGGACTCGCTCATGTCCCGCTGGGCCAGGAACGGCCCGGACAGGAAGCGCCCCAACGCGGCCGCGCCTTTCTCATCCGCGCCGCTCAATCCGGCCACCGCCGCCTTGCGGATCGAGGTCAAGGCCGAGGGCCGCGTGCGTTGCAGCCTGCGCCAGGCATCGCGCAGCGTTTCCTCGCGCTGCTGGTCGGATGCCGAGACACGACTCAGGGAAGTCAGGCTCAGCAGATAGGGATCGTAGGTCGTGCGATAGTTTTCCGCCGTCACCGGTCCGCGCAGGGCGTCGTCCAGGTAGCGGCGGGCCAGATCCCAACGCTCCGCACTCTCTGCGATGCGTGCCAGGAAGAGGGAGTAGTCCATCTCCATCTCCGGTGAGTTCTTCGGCAGGCTTTCGCCCAGGGCCAGCGCCTCGTCGTAGCGCTGTTTGTCCTGCAATTTGCGCGTCAGCTCCACGATCGCCGAGTTCCGCAGCACGCGTGACCGGCCGAGCGTGCGCAGTTCCTCGTCGCGATAACGAAAATCGGACACATCCACCAGCATCGAGACGCAGGTCTGCAGCAGCTCCGTGCGCGTTTTCATGACATCCGGCGCCCAGCCCTTCTCACTGGCCCACGCCACCACGTCTGCCATGCCGCCGCTGCGCAAAGTCAGCCAAACCAGGCAGAACTGCGCCTCCAGCGTGCCCGTTTCCGGCAGCACCTTCTTCAAAACCGCGCGGAACTCCGCTCCTGCGCCCGCATAATACAGCGCCCATAGCTTTTCCACCGCGTTCGCCTTCGGATCATCGCTCCACTGGCGGATCCACGCTGCCAGGCCATCGCCGCCATGGGTGCGGCGCAGTTTGGCCAGCTCCTCGATCACGCGCAGGCGCACGAGCTCCGCCTCGGTCGGCAATTCAGCGAATTCAGCCCGTGGCTGGCCCAGAAACGCACGCATCTTGTCGAGTTCCTTGCGGTCGAGTCCGGGTGCGAAGTCCAGCAGCGGCACCAGGTCACCCGTCGTCACGCCACCTTCCGACGACCGGCGTGTGTCCGTCAGCGGCAGGGGGGCGCGGATGCCGCTGCTGGCGTAACTGCGTGCTTTCACCGGCATCGTCAGCACCTCCTGGAGCTGCCGCTCCGCCTCCGCCTCATCGGCGAAGCGCAGGCACTTCAAGGCCAGCCGCAGCCGTGCGCGGCCGTCCCAGGTCCGCACGCGAGCCATCTGCTCATACACACGCCGTTCCGCCTCGTCCTGACCTGTGCCTTGATAATACTTCGCCAGCTCCTCCAAAGCCGACGCATCCTGGGAAAACCGGCTTTCCAGGCGGCGGCGCACACGATCCGCCTCCGCGATCTGAAACGTCTGCTCCAGCAACTCCACCAGCCGGCGGGTCTCCGGGGCGATGTCCTTTGGCGCGGCGGACGCGGCGATCTGCTTCTGGAAATAGATCGCCGACTTCAAATCCGACACGCGCAGGGCCGCGTCCCGCAACTGATCCAGCGAGAAGGGCGTGTCCGGCGCGGTGTAATACGCCTGCTTCATGCTGGCGAAGGCCTTCACATGCTCACCGCCGCGCTCGAACACCTGCGCCAGCGCCTCGTGGTAGAAACCATCGAAGGGATGCCGCTGCACACGCTCCAGCAGCGCATTCTCCAGCAGCTTCAGACGGTCACGGGCCACGCTGGGCGCCAGTTCCCCGCCGCTGGCGTCTGAAAACGTCAGCCGGTCGATGCAGCGCCGCAGCACCTCGCGGCGGCGTTTCACATCCGTCTCACGTTCCAGGATCTGCGCCTGCACCTCCACATGTTCCTGGATGCGGTGCTGCTGCAGCAGGATGTCCGCGTAGCTTTCCAGAAGAGGCATGGCCGCAGGACCTTCCGCCCGCTTCACCGCCTGCCGCCACAGCGCCAGCGCATCCTCGGCACGCCGCTGCACGAAGTACACCTTCGTCAGCGCCGAGAGCAGTTGTCCGGATTCTGGAAACTCGCGGTAAGCTTCTTCCAGCAGCTTCGCCGCCTCCACACCCATCGGCGGAAATGGCGTGTCCGTCTTCCAGCCCGGGCTGCTGCGGTCCGCATCCACGCGGCGCTCCGCCTCCAGCCGCAATTCCGCCAGCCGCAGCGTGTAGCGGATGCGCCCGGACGGATCGATCTCGGAAAGGTGCCGCAACTGGCGCTCCGTCAGCCCGGCGTTCTCATCCGCCACCGCCAGATCCAGCTTCAACTGCTCCGCCACCAGCGACAGCGGCCGCTCCTTCTTCGTGACGGGATCAAACTCCAGCCGGTGAAGCAGCTCGTAGGCCTCCTCGATCTGATCGGTGCGCAGCGCCCACCAGAAGCCGCGAAATGCGGTTGCTTGAGCGTCCGTCGTTTTGAAATCACTGTTTCGCGCCGCGGTGATCTGCTTCTGCGCGGACTCCATCACCGCCTGCGGCATCTGCTCGCGTTTCTGCCCCTCGTTTTCTCCGCCGGTGCCAAATCCGCCGGCACCGGTGAACGCATCCGGCAGCTTGAACTCGGCCGACAGGCCCTGTTTCGGCTCCACTTTCTGCCCGCCCATCAGGATCGACAGCAAACGCTCGTCCACATCGACACGTTCCTCGTCGGTGGTGCTCGCATGCCAGGCTTTCTCCACCCACTCGGCCGCTTCCTCGTTTTCACCCTGCTCGGCCAGCAGATCCGCCAGCCGCAGCCACGCCTCACGGCCGGCATCCGGTTTCGCGACAGCGGAACGGGCCAGGATGATCGCGCTGTCGAGGTTGTTGCTCGCGGCCAGGAACGACGAGGCCTCGATCAGCCGCTTCATGCGTTCCTCATCCGTGGTCGCGCTGCCGGTGAACTCGCGCAACAGCTTGTCTTCCGCCGCCACATCCCGGCGGGCGCGGAAAAAGGCGGCCAGATCAAACACCGCCTCCGACTTCTGCGGATCGCGCTCCACCCGGGCTCGCAGGATTTTTTCCACCACCGCGTCGAGCGACCGTCCTTGCGCGAAAACGAGCACCTGCTTCTCCACATCCACGCCGCCCTGCGTTTCGAGCAGCTTCATGAGCCGCTTCACCGCACTCGGTGCATCGCCACCGCGCAGATCGGCCTCGCAGCGGAGCAGCACGATGGCAGGAACATCGCTGCCATCGCCCTTGAGCCGTTCATCGAGCAGTTTTGCCGCCTCGGCCGTGTCATCATGATCCAGCAAGGCCCGCACGAGCTGCCAGCGGTAGTCCTCAGCCTGCGGCACCGCCTTCACCAGCTCACGCAGCCACTTCACGTGCTCCTCGGGCTCCACGGTGATGTCAAAGAACCGTGCGGCATCGAACAAGGCCTGCTCTGAGGGCGGAACCGCCTTCGCAGCAGTCACCAGCGCGTTACGCAGATCCTCCAGCGCTCCGAAACGCTCATGCAAACGCACCCGGCGGCGAAAAAAGTCCAGGTAACGGCCGTCGCGGAAATGGAGCAGCGCGAGCCCGTCTTTCAGCGCCTGATCGGCCTTCGGGAACTGGTCCGTGTGCTCGTGGATGCGGGCGAGGTCATACAGCGCGGCCAGCTTGCTCCGCGGGTCCTTCTGCTCCGCGAGCTTCAGCAGGAAGGTCACCGCACGCTCGGGAAACCCGGCCTGCAGGAGCAACTGGGCCACCTCACGTGCGAGGTCCATGTCCTTCGGCCGCATTTTGGCTGCGCGTTCATAAGCATCCGCCGCCTCCGCGTTCTTTTTCACCGCCAGCGCCCAGCCGCCCATTTGCAGCCACATCTGCGGGCCGGCGGGATCGTCCGGCCCGATCAATTCCGCCAGTCGCTTGATGTGAGCGTAGGCGGTGGCGGGATCAGCCAGTTCCTGGGCCACGGCCGCCCGCGCTTGCAGAAGGAGCTTGTTGCTGCCGTCCTGCTTCAGCAGCTCGTCATACATCTGTGCCGCCTTCTTCAAATCGCCGCTGCGGCGGATGAGGTGCGCCTCCACCAGCTTCACGGCCTGAAACTTCGACGACTGCGCCTGCTGCGACACATTTTCGACCAGCAGCTTCGTGGCGTCGTGCTTCTCATACAGCGCCCAGAGCAGGTCCAGGACGCGCCCATACTCAGGCTGCTGCACGAGGAGGGACAAATACTCGTTCGCCAGCTTCGTGTCGCGCTCCGACCACGCCTTTTCGGCCGTCTGCGCCGACGCGCTCAACGTGTATGCCAGCACGCACGTCCCCACGAGACGTCTGACACCCTGCAACTGGCCTGAGATTCCCGTCATGCTCAATTCCATACGATCCTAAACGCCTTTGCATGCAGCGCCAAGCTGCAACACGAGGCCACCTGCGGGTGAAACGAATGCGGCGGGCACCGCCGGGCCGCCGTTCCGCGCCGGAGACGGGCAGAAAACGGCGGCTGGATTCCAGTTTGACAGGTTGGGGGTGGCGTCCTATTCTCGCCACCCCTTTCCCCCGCCCCTTTATGGCCAACATCCGCTCCGCTGAAAAGAACATCCGCAAAACCACGGCTCGCACCGCTCACAATCAGACGGTGAAAAGCCGCATCCGCACGCTTCGCAAGAAAGTGCTGGCCGCTGTGGAGAAGAAGGACGCCGCTGCCGCCAGCGCCAGCCTGAGCGAGTTCGCCTCCGCCGCCGACAAGGCCGCCAAGACCAACGTCCTCAAGAAGAACACGTCCTCCCGCCTCAAGAGCCGCCTGGCCCTCAAGGTCGGTGCGCTGACGAAGTAATCCGGCAGTTCCAGAACTTTCGAAAACGGCGTCCTGACGAGGGACGCCGTTTTGTTTTGCAGACGGCGAGCGGCTGGAGTGATGGATGGATGCGCCGCCTGCGTTCGCCGCGCTTGCGCTCATTCATCCAACCATCCATTCATCCACCAATCCTTCCCTCATCACTCCAACCGTCCTCCCTCTGCCATGACCCGCCACCGCATCGCTCCCAACGGCCCTGAGTTCTCCCGCCTCGTCTATGGCACCTGGCGCATTCTGGATGACGAGGACAAGGCCAATTGCACGCCCCAGGCATTGCTGAGCCGCTTCAAGGCCTGCGCGGACCTGGGAATCACCACGCTCGACACTGCGGAGATCTACGGCACCTACCACGTCGAAGAGGCCATCGGCGGCGCCTTGAAACTCGATCCCGCGTTTCGCGACAAGATCGAGATCGTGACCAAATGCGGGATCTACATCCCCTGCGATTTCCATCCGGAGCGGAAAGTGGCGTTCTACAACCTGACGGCCGAACGAATCGTGAAGAGCACGGAGAAGTCACTCCGGCTGATGGGCATCGACCACATCGACCTGCTCCTGGTGCACCGGCCGGACTGGCTCACGAGTGCGGACGAGACGGCCGCAGGACTGAACAAACTGCTCAAAGACGGCAAAATCCGCGCCGTCGGCGTCTCGAACTACAACGTGCATCAGTTCGAACTGCTGAACTCACGCATGGACCAGCCGCTGGTGACGAATCAGGTCGAATTCAGCCTGCTGCACATGGACCCGATCTACGACGGCACCGCCGACCAGTGCCAGCGTCACCGCATTCTGCCGATGGCGTGGTCGCCCCTGGCGAAGGGCGCTCTGATGCAGGGCAATCCAGAAACCGAGCCCCTGCGGGCCAAAGCGGCCGAGCTCAGCGCCAAATACGGTGGGGCGACGCTCGACCAGTTCGCCTACGCCTGGATCATGGCGCATCCCTCCAAGCCGCTGCCGATCATCGGCACGAACAAGCTCGACCGCATCCAGGCCTGCGTGAAAGCCGCGGACATCCAGCTTGAGCGCGAGGATTGGTATGCCTTCTGGGTGGCGGCCAAGGGGCACGGAATTCCGTGAAGTGAGCTGCTCAGGCCCGGGCTGACCTTTACCCACAAGTTGGAGTGCATTCTAACGCGGCAGCGTCGTGGAGTTGCTGGCAAGTCGTGAGCAGGAACGGACGATTTGCCTCAGCCATTACGATGCCATTGAGCTGACGCAGGCGCGGCAGCGTCCTGGAGTGCTCCAGCCCTCTGGAGCTTTTCGCAGGCCCGAGGACGCTCGAAAGCGCCGGAGGGCCGGCGCACTCC
>NZ_JACSRD010000005.1 GCF_014879935.1 Prosthecobacter sp. | reverse complement strand
TTTGCAGTTGGTTGAGATCGCCAAGCCCGCACCGCGCGACAACGAAGTGCTGATCAAAGTCCGCGCCACCACCGTCACCATCGGCGACACGATCATGCGCAGCTTCAACCTGCCCGTCTCAGGCTGGCAGAAACTGATGGCGCGGCTCATTCTAGGCATTCGCAAACCCAAGCGACACATTCTGGGGATGGAACTGGCGGGGGATGTGGAAGCGATCGGCCGGAACGTAACGCACTTTAAGATCGGCGACGCCGTGATGGCGTCCACGCTGGGTGTGAACTTCGGCGGCTACGCGGAACACAAATGCTTCCCGCAAGATGGCATGCTGGTGCTCAAGCCCGCCGGCTGGAGCTACGAAGAAGCAGCAGCCGCCGTCGGTGCGGGGATGACGGCGGTGCGCTGCCTTAGCAAAGCCAATATCCAGCGCGGGCAGAAGGTGTTGATCTATGGCGCGTCCGGCGCAGTGGGCACCTGCGCGGTTCAGCTGGCCAAACATCATTTCGGAGCCGATGTGACCGGCGTGTGCAGCACCAACAATTTGGATCTCGTGAAATCGTTGGGAGCCGATCGGGTTGTGGATTACACCCAGGAGGACTTCACGCGCAGCGGCCCGATCTATGATGTGGTGTTCGATGCGGTCGGCAAGCTGGCGGCGTCGCACGGCAAACAAGCATTGAAGTCCGGCGGCGTCTATCTCAACGTGCACAAGGATTCCGGCAACGGCGAGAAACAAGAAGACCTGCGTGCCCTTAAAGAGATCATTGAAGCGGGCCAGTTCAAACCCGTCATCGATCGCCGCTACACGCTGGAGCAGATCGTCGAAGCGCATCGCTATGTGGACACCGGGCACAAGAAGGGCAACGTGGTCATTACCATCCACTAACACAGACGAAAACGGAACACCTGCAGAAGGTCATCATGAAAGGCATTAAGAACCACGTCAAAAAAGCGCACCGCGGCATCCAGATCGATTTATACCAAAGCCCCACTTGCCTGTGGTTTGCCTGCATTCCTGACCGGGTGAACTTTGTGTACAAGAGCCCCGAAATGAAAACGAAAGACCAGGTCATAGCGGACTGCAAACGCTACATCGACGCTCACTACGAGTCGCTTTGCAAGAAATAACCGGCACAGGCGTTGTATAATGCACTCATGCCCGCGCCCATCCTGGCCACCAAACTCTACCTTCCTCCGCCACGGCCGAACGCCGTGCCCCGACCACGCCTGCTCGCGCGGTTGAATGACGGGCTGCGAGCCGGCCGCAAACTCGCGCTGATTTCGGCTCCCGCCGGTTTCGGCAAGACTACGCTGGTGAGTGAATGGATTGCCACCCTCACCCCCTCCACTGCCGGAACAGCACTGGCACCTACAGCCTCTCCCACAAGGCGAGGGGAGATCGCCTGGTTGTCGCTGGATGAAGGCGACAGCGACCTCGCCCAATTTCTTGTGTACTTCGTCGCCGCGCTGCAGACCATTGCGCCGCAGTTTGGCGAAGGCATCCTGGCGGCACTGCACGCGCAGCCGCCAACCGCCGCGCTGTTGACGTCGCTGCTCAACGAAATGGCCACCATCCCTGATCGTGTGATCTTCGTCTTCGACGATTATCATACCCTCGACTGCAAACCGATCGACGAAGCGCTGACGTTTTTGATCGATCACCTGCCGGCGCAGATGCAGCTGATCATCACCACCCGCGAAGATCCTCAACTTCCGCTGGCCAGGCTCCGCGCGCGCGGCCAACTCACTGAGCTGCGTGCCGCCGATCTGCGCTTCACGGCCGACGAAGCCGCCGAGTTTCTTAATCACGCGATGGGCCTGAGCCTCTCGCCGGACAACATCGCCGCGCTGGAAACC
>NZ_JACSRD010000253.1 GCF_014879935.1 Prosthecobacter sp. | reverse complement strand
ATGGCCGGCCGTCTCGACCTGCAAATCCCTTCAGCTTTTACCCACCCAGCATAGCGAAGCGCCCAAAATAGTCCTGTGTCGTCGGGCTTGGATTGTTAAGCGTCGAGATCGGGACGGTTGGGGTTGCACCTGCCACATTGTAAACGTAGGCACGGCCCGCATCACTAGCACCCGTATCATCTTGTTTGGCCCCAACCACCACGCGTGTGCCAGAGATTGCGACAGAATAACCAAACTGGTCGTCTCCGCCTGGGCTGGGATTAGTCAGTGTCAGTATTGGGACGGTGGGATTTGCACCAGCAAGGTCAAAAACGAACACTTTTCCTCCCGACGAAACATCCTGCCGATAGGCTCCCACCACCACGCGTGTCCCCGAAATGGCCACCGACCAGCCAAAATTCCCTCCTCCTGGTGTGCAAGAGAGAGTAAACAGCAATTCGCCTGTGGTGGCGCCAAACACCTTCGCCACCCCGCAATCCGTCCCCGTTGCGTCATCATAGGGAGCCCCCGCCACCACATACTCTCCATCCATCGCCACACTGTATCCGAGCTGCGCCCCACCTTGCAGTCCAATATCAGGCGGCGGCACCTCATGCAGCAGCGTGTCGGGAATCTGCGCGGCGGCAGGCAAGGCGAGCGCGATGAAACCAGCCTGAATGGGGCGGAGGAAATTCGTCAGAGGATTTTTCATCGCGTGAAGGAGGAGTACAACCTGGGCGTGGGAAATGCGTCAATCTATTTTGGGGGACAGATAATATTTAGGCTGATGGGGCCAGCTACGAATGCTTTGTCATAAGGCCGTGGATGGCGGTGATGCTGCCCATGAGGCGGGTGCGTTCGGGTTCCGGGGTGTCGAGAAGGTGGTCGCTGGCCTTGTCGCCAGGGCGTGGAGGCGGTGCAGGGTTGTGGTAGCGGTCTGATGTTCGAACAAGAGCGAGGGATGACGAGAATATTTGCTGCCAGACCGGCGCGGAGGGCGGCGTTTACCACCGCTCTATGACCCACCGCCTTCTCTCTCTTGCCGCAGTTCTATCTCTTGCCACCGTCCTTCATGCCGAGGACGCCTTCGTGCCGCTGTTTGACGGCAAGACGCTCACCGGCTGGGAACAACACAGTGGCACGGCGGAGTATCGCGTGGAGAATGGTGTTATCATCGGCAAGACGGTACCGAACACGGGCAATTCCTTCCTTTGCACCGCCAAGAAATACGGCGATTTCATCGTCGAGATCGAGTTCAAGGTGGGCGCAGGAATGAACTCCGGCATCCAGTTCCGCAGCAATTACTACGAGAAGGAGACGGAGGTGGAGATCGCGGGCAAGAAGAAGAAATTCCCCGCCGACCGCGTGCATGGCTACCAGTATGAGATCGACCCCAGCGACCGCGCCTACACCGGCGGCGTGTATGACGAGGGACGTCGTGGCTGGTTGTTCGACCTGAAGAACAACAAAGCCGCGCGAAAGGCCTTCAAGCAGGGCGAGTGGAACCAGGCCCGCATTGAGTGCCGCGGCAACAGCATCAAGACCTGGATCAACGGCGTCCCGGCGGCGGATTTCACGGATGACTTGACCAAGGAAGGCGTGATCGCCCTCCAGGTGCACGGCATCGGCAAGAAGACCGACGCGGTGGGCAAGGAAGTGATGTGGCGGAATATCCGCATCCAGGAACTGAAGTAAGACGAACTTCCTGCCTGCTCATGAAACTGGTTGGAAAACCGGTTTCATGCCGCTTATCATCGTTCCAACCATGAAAACTCAACGCGCGCTCCTTTTCACCGTCCTGCTTGCCGTTTCCGGCAGTCTGCGGGCCGAAATCAAAGAAACCACCGTCGAATACAAGTCCGGCGACGTGGTCTGCGAAGGCCTCCATGTGGTCGATACCGCCAAGACGGGCAAGCTGCCCAGCGTGCTGATCATCCATCAGTGGACCGGCTTGAGTGAGAACGAGAAGATGCGTGCGCGCATGCTGGCCGAGCTGGGTTACAACGTCTTCGCCGCTGACATCTACGGCAAAGGCGTCCGTCCCCAGCCGCCGGAGGCAGGCAAGGAGGCCGGGAAATACAAAACGGACCGCAAGCTCTACCGCGAACGCATGCTCTCGGCGCTGGAAGTCCTGAACAAGAATCCCCACACCGATGCCGCCAAGGTGGCCGCCATCGGCTACTGCTTTGGTGGCACGGGTGTCATCGAGCTCGCACGCAGCGGCGCGTTGGTGAAAGGCGTCGTCAGCTTCCACGGCGGCCTGGATTCACCGAATCCGACGGATGGCAAGAACATCAAGGGCAAGGTGCTGGCTCTTCACGGTGCGGACGACCCCTTCGTGCCCGCGAAGGACATCGCGGCGTTCGAGAAGGAAATGCAGGACGCGAAGGTGGACTACAAGCTGGTGAGTTATCCCGGCGCGGTGCACGCCTTCACCCAGAAAGCCGCCGGCAACGACAACAGCAAAGGCGCTGCCTACAACGAGGCCGCCGACAAGGCCTCCTGGGAAGAGATGAAGCAGTTCTTCGAGCGTCTTTTCGGCAGCAAGTAACCGAACCACCTCGTCATGAAGCGCCTCCCTGCCCTGCTGCTTTTCACCTGCGGCCTTTGGGCGGCAGATCCACAAGCGCCCGCAACTGCTCCCGTCAGTCCTCCGCAAGCCGCGGCAGGGGAAAGCACGGACTTCATCCGCTTCGAGCCGGGTGAAACGAGCGATCACCTCCAGACCGCCATCGTCAGCTACGAATCCCCGCAAAAGGTGCGAGTGGATCTCGTCGGGGCCATCCACATCGCCGACAAGGTCTATTTCGACTCCCTGAACACCCGCTTCAAAGCCTACGATGCCGTGCTCTACGAACTGGTGGGGCCTGCGTTCACCGAACGCGGAAAGGCCCCGGCGGCCAACAGCCAGCACAAGCTGGCGTGGGTCGGCCAGTTGCAGGCAAAAATGAAGGAGACACTGAAACTCCACGGTCAGCTCGAAAGCATCGACTACCAGGCGAAGAACTTCGTGCATGCGGACATGGGGGCGGAGCAGTTCACCGACTCGCAGGAGCAGAAGAACGAAAGCTTTCTCACGCTGTATTTGAAGGCGGCACTGGCCCAGAAGGATGCGAATGCCAAAAGCGGCATGGATTCGGATGCAGCCGGTCTGATCATGCTGCTGAAGCTTCTCACCGCCAAAGACACGAGCACAGGCCTCAAACGCATGATCGCCCAGCAGTTTGACACGGTGGAGGACATCATGGCCGGGGTCGAATCTGGACAAGGCACGGCCCTGCTGGGCGAGCGCAACCGCGTGGCCCTGGAGGTCATGGACAAGCAGATCGCCGCCGGGAAAAAGAACCTGGCCATCTTTTACGGAGCCGCGCATCTCGGCGACATGGAGGAACGCCTCCTGAAGAAGGGCTTCAAGCGCACCAAAGTCGAGTGGATCACCGCCTGGGACCTGCCACACGAGGAGTGAGCGTCGGGGTCGTTCGGAGTGCCGCCTTCAGGTGGAAGAGCGGCAGCGAAGGGAATCGGTGCCAAGCTCACACGCCAGGCCGAACCACCTCAAGCTCCCAAGGCCTCTCCGCCTGAAGGCGGAACCCTTAACAAGACAAAGCCCCTCGCCTTTGTCCTCGGACAGAAAAAACGGCGGCGAAGTGAATCGCCGCCGCTTCAGGTAAATCAATCTGCGTGGCCGAAGTCCACAGGCATCACTTCTTCCCGCCGGCAGCTTCCTGACGGAGCTGTTCGAGGCGGGAGAGCGGCTTGGCTGGCGCGGCAGCGGCTGGTTTCGGCTCTTCCTTCGGCTTGTTGGCGGCGACCACCGGAGTCGCGGGCGCGGGCGGCGGCGCTTTGCGTGGCGCATCGATGCGGAGGATGGAACCCAGCGCGATGCGATGGATCGTGGTGGCATTCGTCCCCTTCACCGGCACGTCAACACGGACGAACAGGTTCGCCTGCTTGCCGATGGGCGATTTGGCGTCGGTCTTCACCTTGAAAGAGACTTCCTTGGTGTCTTTGGTGATTTTGGCGGGCTCGATCGGGATGGTGTCCGGCACGCCGAGCACCTGGGCGTTGGCCTCGCCCTCGAACGGCTGCAGATGCTCCAGTTTGGCGATCATGACGGTTTCTTTGCCCTGCTCCACGGCCACCAGCGGAATGGCAGGCGCTGTGAGATAGGCGGGAGCGGTGACCACCTCGGTGAAGGGAGACGCGTTGTAGATGCGTCCACCGCCGGCGTCGGCCTCGCCCATCACCGTGAACTTCCACGTGCCCGCAGGCGCTCCAGCGTTCGCGTCGAGCTGGAAGGTGCACTCGTTCTGGCCTTCCGCGATTGTCTGCTCACCCAGCGAGCTCACGCCATTGGGCTTCCAGATCATGAACACGCGGATCGGCTTGGTGAAGCCTTCCTTGCGCTTGGCGACGACCTTCAGCTCCAAGATGCCGTTGTTCACCAGCGGCACCGCCGGTTTGGGGATCTCCAGGGAGTAGGGTGCCTCCTCCACGACGGCGACCGGCAGCTTGTCCTCGATCTCCGTGTAGTAAACGACGTTGCCGTTGCGGACGATGTCGAACTCCTGACGCAGCTTGCCGGTGATCTTCGTGTTCGGATCGGTCGGCAGCAATTTCACGGGCGAAACCTGATGGCCCAGCGGCGCATCCGCCGTGGCTTCAAACAGCAGCGGCATGCTGCCGAGGTCCTTCGGAGCCATCTCGGTCAGCAGCTTGACGCCCTGGGGCAGGTTCTGCGCCTCGAACTTGAAATCTCCACCCACGTTGTTGCGGGAGACGTTCACCAGCGTCGCGTAACGACCGCCCTTCGGGATCGCGATGAACTGACGGTAGTGCGTGTCATTCACCGTGAACTGCGGTGAGGCAAAGTACACCTCCGGCTCGGCGGCGGTCAGTTCGACACGATAAACAAAGTTCGGCCCGCCACGCTCCAGATGGTCAGCCACACGCACGAAGTAGTCGCCGTCAGCCGGGATGTTCACCTTGAACTTGCTGTCCAGGCGGCGACGTCCGCCGCCGTCGTCATTGCCGCCGAGGCTGCCGCCTTTCTCGTTGTAGATGTTCACCACGCTGTCGAGCGGCGAGCCCAGGCTCTGTCCATACGCCTGCACCTGGAGCGCCATGCCCTTCTTCAGCGGCACCTTGAAGAAATCCACATCCCCCGGCTTGTCGATGATGCCGTTAAGGGCGATCGGCGAGGTCGCGGCGGCGGTCGCTTTGGCCTGCTCATCGTTCGGCTCGGCCTCAAGGGCATTGTCATAGGTCACGAGGAGGAACGGATTACCAGAAGGCGCGGGTTCCTGCGACTTGGAGTAAATCATGTAGCCAGGATCGACCTCGGCCGGCAGCGGCACGTCCTCCTCAAAGGAGCCGTCGCGTTCAATGAAGCGCACCTTCGTGGTGGTGCCGACCTTGCCTCCTGCGGGATAAACCACGTCCGGACGGCGGTAGCTGCCGACGTGCAGCCGGTAGAATGAATTGCCGCCGCCACGATAGGACGACTCACGGATCATCACGGTGTAGTCGCCATCCTCCTCCGCCACGTAAGAGCAGTAGCCGTCCTGGCGGTGCAGGATGGTGTCGTCGGAGATGACCTTCTCAAAGCGGTCCTTGTCGATGATCGCCAGGAACGGATCAAACACCGTGTAGCCAAGACGCAGGCCGTCGACCTCCACGGAAAGACGCTGCCCCTTCTTCAGACTGACCCGGTAGTAATCCACATCCTCATTCTGCACCACGCCCTCCACCGTCTGGTTCAACTGGATGACCTGCGGCGTCTCAAAGTCGCTGTTCGGCTCCTTTTCATCCACATTCGGGAAGATGCCCACGAAGAACTGACGTGCGTGTGAGATGCCCGTCTTCGTGCGGATGCGCATGAGGTGGTTCCCCGGCGGCACATCCGGCGCGATCGCGATGGTCAGCTCCACCTTGCCATTTTCCGCCTTCTCCACGCTCTTCTGCGTGAAACCCGGCGAGAAGAAGATCATGCTCTCGAAATCAGCAAGCTGGGTGCCTGTGACGGTGAGCTTCACCTCCGTGCCACGCTGGCCGCCGTTCGGCTTGGTGGCGGTGAAGGTCGGATACGCGGCAAACCCGCTCGAGGCACACACGAGCGATGCGGTGAGGATCAGATGACGAAGTGAGGACATGACGATGATTTTTGAGGGGTTGGGAGCCATACGCCACCGGAGGGCGGGAAATTACGCAGGGCTGAAAGTTCCTGAGGAGGCGGAAAAGACTCAGCCCGCCCGCATCCGACGCGTCAGTTTCAGGCAGTAAAGGAGGGGCACCGCCCCGAAGACGCCGAACGAGCAGTCGATGAGCCGCCAGTGGAGCGGAATGCCGCGGATTTCCCCGCAGATCAGTGCCAGCGGGATCACGGCGGCACAGGCCACCAGTCCCATCTTCAACACCCAGGCGTTCCCCACTGGATCACGCCACGGTCCGATGAAAAACAACGCGATCATGATGTGCCCGAAGGCCAGCCAGTCCGTGCCGTAGGCGATGAAGGGAAACTGTGCCTGTGTGACCTCCAAGCCGTGCCAGACATGGCCGATCCACCACACCAAGCCCGTGTGTCGTGCGTAGTCCGCATGGTCGGCGATTCCAAGCCACGACGCCATCAGCCGTAGCTCATGCAGCAGCGGAAACGCGGTGATGCCGCTCAATAACAGGCCGACGATGAACAGGCCCAGAACAAGACGAAACCGCGCTATCAGTGGCTGTGGAAGCATAAGGATCACTCCACTGGCAGCCACCGCACGCCATCGACCACGACGTAGCCGTTCGCGCCTGCATTGCTGATGCTGATGGCGGTGTCGTTGCCGCATTCGTATTCGCCGAGGTCGATCCAGAACACGCCTTCGCTTTCCTGGCCGCTCTTGAGGTCGATTGGGAGCATTTTGACGCCACCGAGGTGCTGCACTTCCACCTGCGCGTTCGTGGCGCGGTTGTTGTTCGGCGGGGAGGCGAGCTGGAGGCGGAACTTCCCGGGCTTCTCCAGTTTGGGCTCAAAGCGCAGGCTGCTTTGGCCGTCCTTCGCGTTGCCATCGTGGCTGTAGCCGTCGCCGATGAAGCCTTTCGCCGCGCCGCTCTCCTGCCAGTGTCCGGTCACCTTGGCCTGCGTGTCGTCCATGACGATGCCTTTGAGCTTTTTGATCTCCACGCCGCGTGAGGACTTCGGACCGGTGTATTCGAGCACCTGGCCGTCTTTGCGAAGCTGCTCGCGCAGCTTCGCATACGGCACGTTTTGCACGGTGAGAGCGCCATCGAGGGCCAAAACGGCCGCAGTGGCCGCGGACTGGCCCAGGATCATGAACACCGGCTCCATGCGGATGCTGCCATACGCGATGTGACTGGCGGACATGGCGACTGGCACGAGCAGGTTGCTCCCCTGCCCCTTTTTCGGCACCAGCGAGCCATACGCGATCTCATAAGGGCCGTTGGTGCTGACGCCGATGTCGCCTTCGTTCTGCACGTAGCCTTCGGGCGTGATGTAACGCTGCACATTGTGGCTGTCGATGGTGTAGCTGCCCATGCCGACGGATTCCGGCGTCGGCTTCTTTTTGCGCAGTTCGTTCTCCGTCATCACGTAGCTGCCGATCATGCGGCGGGCCTCGCGGATGTAGAGCTGGTGGCTCCAGTTGCCGTTGTCGGTGAATTCATCCTTCGGCAGGCCCCACTCGCGCAGTTCATTCTGCACCTTGGCGGGCACCCGCAGGTCATTGGCGACGAACCACAGCAAGCCCTGCTGGTAGGTGCGGTGTTCGGCGATGATCTCCCTGCGGCGCTCGTAGCTGGCCTCGGGGTAGTCGTAATTGTAGCCGATGTTGTCGAAGCTGAACGGACCGTGGTTGTTCGTGTCGGTTTTGAAGTTCGGGATCGGATCGAACTTCTCGAAGAAATCAGGCCAGCCGGTGTTCAGCACGCGCAGGAGGATTTCATACTGTCCCGCATCGTAGCCCTCCGGCTTCGGAAACGGGATGCGGTTCTCCGGCACGTTCGTGTAGCAGGAGCGGAAGCAGTAGGCCTGCACGCGTTTGTCGCCTTCGCCGAAATTTCCGACGAACTCGGTGCTCACCCGTGGCAACACACCGCTCTTGGGATCGCCCGGCACCTTGTAGGGGCTGATGGGAGGATTCACTTTGCCAAAGTGGTGGCCGTGATGCAGCACGCCGACCTGCACGCCGTTGTGCCCCTCGCCATACACGCTGTTCGCCTCGCGGCCCACGTGGTAATGGCAGCCGGCGGCCGCCATGAGGTCGCCTTCATAGGTCGAGTCGATGAACATCTTCCCCGCGTAGGTCTTCCCGCTCAGCGTGGCGATGCTCACGATGCGGTCACCGTCCTTTTTGACGCCCTTCGCACGATCCAGCCACTCATCACGCACGACTTCGATGCCAAATTCCTTGATGTAGTCCTCGAACACCCCTTCCGCCGCATGCGGTTCGAAGATCCACATCGTGCGGTTCTCACCGTCCATCGCTGGCGTGCCCTGGCCTTTGTTGCCGTATTCGGACTGCTTCTGCTGCTTCCACGACTCCGCCTTCTGGTAGTGCATGTAGATGCGATGGTAAAAATCGCGCGCCAGGCCGCCGATGACCGCCTTGTTGCCCGTGTCGGTGAAGCCGAGGCCGCCGCTGCTCAATCCGCCCAGATGCTTGTCCGGACTGACGATGACGACGGACTTGCCCATCTTCTTCACCTGCACGGCGGAGATGACAGCGGCGCAGGTGCCGCCATAGACGACAACGTCATGCTCCTGGGCGTGGGAGAGTGAACCGAGGGCAAAGGTCGCGAGAAGAAGGCGCAGTTTCATGGCTGGGTGGGGTGTTTGGTTTCATCGCTGCATGAAAGGAATGGGCAAACAGAATGTTAAAGGGCGATGCTCCGACCTGCCTTTCTCTCGATTGTCGTCGCCACGTCCTGCTTCGCGCAGGATTTGCTGCCGAAACCCGTGGTGCACCAGCCGGAAGGTGCCTGGGCTGATTTCCCCGCGCTTTGCACTGCCGCCGATGGCACGCCGTGGGTTGCTTATGTGCAGTGGGATGGCGAAAAAGACACGCTGAAGGTCGCGAAACTCACCGACGGGGCTTTGAGCGAGATTTTGACCATCGGGGAGCCTGGCATCATTCATCAGCCAACCATCGCCAAAGACGGAAAAGGTGTGCTGCATGTGTTTTGGAGCCAGGTGAACGAAAAAGACCTCATGGAGCTGCGCTGGACGCAAATCCGCGATGGCAAAGCTGAAGTCGGCATGCTCGCCTCCTCGCCGAATGGCGGCAATGCCTTCGCCAAAGCGGCCACGAGCCCTTCCGGCGATGTCTGGTGCGTGTGGCAAGGCATGCGTGGCAGCACGGCGGATGTGTTTTGCCGCTTCTTTGATGTGGAGAGCCAAAAGTGGTCCCGCGAGATCCAAGTCACGAAGGATGCCGCAGGCGATTGGGAGCCTTGTGTGGCCTTCGCGGGTGGAAAGGCCTGGGTCGTCTTCGATTCGGCCCGCGGCAATGAGTTCAACATCTACGCCACGCCCATCGGCGATGACTTGCGAGCGGGCGAAGCGAAGCAGCTCATCGCCACGGATCGCTATGAAGGCCGCGTTTCCGCCATCGGCTCAAAGGACGGCAAAGGCCTGTGGATCACCTGCGAGCGTGGCAACCAGCAATGGGGCCTCGACATGCGTGCGCATGGTCACGCGCAGGGCCTGAATGGCCGCAAAGACACCGTCTTCGCCTACTTCGACATCGAGAGCGGCCAGGTGAATGAACTCCCCGCGCCCGACGCCCTCTTTGCCGATCTTCCCGGGCCGCAACCTGGCAAAGCCGCTCCTCGTGCGAACAATCCGAAGGCGAAAGCCAAGGCCGAGCAGCAAGCGAAGGCCCGCGCCGCGAAGGACAAAGAAGTCGGTCGTGCTGGTCCCAATCAAGTCGCCGCTGTGAATCTGCCGCACGTCATGCTCGATGCCGCGGGTCGTCCGTGGCTCACCGTGCGTTACTTCAAGAACTACGCGTGGCGCATCGCGCTGACACGCTATGACGAGGCCACGAAGCAATGGACGAAGCCCTTTGCCATCCCCGGCAGCGTCTATTCGCAGGATCACCAAACGACGCACGCTCTGGGCAAAGATGGCAGCCTGTGGATCGCGTGGCCGAGCGATCTGCGCAGCTCAAAGCTTCAACTTAACACCGGCATCCACCTCGCCAAAATCGCCACGGATGCCGATGTGCCGCTCGTCGCCGCACCCGCAGTCAAACCACGCGAACCATTCCCCGCCTACATCAATCCCACCACGCCCGAGCGTGCTCAAACCGAGCGCCACACGTGGACGCACGACGGCGTGACCTACAAGCTCTACTGGGGCGATTACCACCGCCACACCGACTTCTCAAACTGCATCACCGGCAATGACGGCTGCATCCTTGAGCAGTTCCGCTACGCCATCGACATGGGCAAGCTCGACACCCTCGGCACCAGCGACCACACCGACATCGCGAAGATCTACACGCCCTACGAGTGGTGGCTGAATCAGAAGCTCGTCGATGTCTTCTACGCGCCCGGTTTCTTCACCAGCATGTATGCCTACGAGCGCGAGCAAAAGTGGCCGTTTGGTCATCGCAACATGGTCTTCGCCCAACGGGGCGGCCCCATCGTTTACATCCAGCGGAAGAACTACCTCGCCTCGCCCTGGCAGAAGCTTTTCCCCGTCAAAGAAGACGGCGAGGCCGAACTGCATCCCAGCGAACTCTGGAGCGTGCTCACCCGCTACGGCAAACCCGTTACCGCCATCTCCCACACCGGCGCGACCGGCATGGGCACCGATTGGGATCAAATCCCGCCCATCGATCATCGCGTCGAAAACGTGATCGAGATCTATCAAGGTGCCCGCGTCAGTTACGAAGCCCCCGGCGCTCCGCAGCCGACCGTTGGCCTGCGTGAAGGCGAAAAATACAACCACTCCTCCGATGTCGTCGGCGTGCCCGTCGTGGGCGAACCGATCCGCAGTTTCACCGTGAAGAACAACGGCGTGTATCAGCACGCGCTCGAAATCGGCCACAAACTCGGCGTGTGGGCGAATAGCGACCACATTTCCACGCACACGAGCTACGGCGGCGTCTATGTGAAGGAATTCACCCGCGAAGGCATCATCGAAGGCCTCAACGCCCGCCGCACCATCGCCGCCACGGACAAGATTTTCGGGCGCTTCGCTATGCTGGGTGGGTAAAAGCTGAAGGGATTTGCAGGTCGAGACGGCCGGCCATCCAGT
>NZ_JACSRD010000161.1 GCF_014879935.1 Prosthecobacter sp. | reverse complement strand
CGTGCGCTTCACCTTCGCCATCCCACGCGGCAACGATGGCAGCAATGGAAGCGACGGCTCCCAAGGCCCGCCCGGCGAGATCAGCCAAGCCCAACTCGACAGCGCCATCAGCGGCACGAGTGCGAACACAAACGGCGTGAGCACACTGGACACTGCTTTCGCCGATCCTGACATGGAAGCGATGCGCCAGAAGCTCAATGAGATGATCCTGAATGGGAGAAGGTAGATTCTCGCCATCGCTAGTGGTCGCTGCTGATCTCGCGGTGAATCGCAAATGATGCCGTGCCTCAACCAACGGCACCGGCAAGCTGCTGCGGCGCTGGGAAGAGGATGGAGTTTTCGAGATGGATGTGACAATGGGTCGGGCATTGCGGTTTATTGGAGCAAGCTATTTAATTTCCCCATGAGAACTGCCTTTCTTCTTCTGCTGCTCGTTTCGGCTTCCGGATTGTTCGCGGAACTGCCCGAGCCATCTGCGGAGAAGCTGCCGCGGTGGCGCGGGTTCAATCTGCTCGAAAAGTTTTATTTCAAAGGCCGGCACGAGCCGTTCATCGAGGAGGATTTCCGGCTCATCGCGGAGCTGGGGTTCAATTTCGTGCGGCTGCCGATGGATTATCGCGGCTGGATTCGCGGCGGGGACTGGGAGCAGCTCGATGAGGACGCGCTGCGGCAGATTGATGAAGCCGTGACGTGGGGCGGGAAACATGGCATCCATGTCTGCATCAATTTTCACCGCGCTCCTGGCTACACCGTGGCGAAGCCGCCGGAGGCACGGAGCCTGTGGACGGACGCGGAGGCGCAGCGTGTGTGCGCGATGCACTGGGCGGCGTTTGCGCGGCGCTACCGCGAGGTGCCGAACGCGCGGCTGAGCTTCAATCTGCTCAACGAACCCGCCGAGGTGGACCGCGCGGTGTTTCTCCGCGTGATGAAGCTGCTCGTGGACGCCATCCGCGCCGAGGACCCGAAACGGCTCATCATCTGCGACGGCCCGAAATGGGGCCAGGTGCCGATGGAGGAGCTGCGCGAGCTGAAAGTGGCCTCGGCGACTCGCGGCTACACGCCGATGGAGATCAGCCACTACGGCGCGAGCTGGGTGAACAGCGCTCGTTTCCCCAAACCGGCCTGGCCGCGCAGTTTCGGCTCGAACGGCCTTTTGCACGGCGCGGTGAAAAAGGAGCTTTCGCGGCCGCTGGTGATTGAGGGACGCTTTGAGCCTGCAATGACACTGCGGCTGCGTGTGGGCGTGGTGTCCTCGAAAGCGCGGCTCGTCGTCGCCGCGGATGACGCGGTCGTTTTTGACAAGCTCTTCGTCTGCGGTCCCGGCGAGGGCGAGTGGCGGAAGGCGGAGTTCAAAGAGCAGTGGAAGACCTGGCAGAACGTCTATGACCGCGACTACACCGCGAAAATCCCGGCCGGGACGAAGGCCGTGTCCGTGCGCGTCACCGAGGGCGACTGGCTTTCGCTGAGCGAGATCGGTGTGGTGCAGGGCGGAGCGGAGTCCGTGGTGCAACTGGAGAGCAAATACGGCGAAAAACCCGGCCCGCTGCGCTGGCAGGACGGTCATCTGACCGGCGCAGTGCTGCAGGACGGCGCATGGCTCAAGACTAACGCCGTCGCGCCGTGGATGCAGCTCGCGGAGCGCGGCGTGGGCGTGATGGTGGGCGAGTGGGGTGCCTTCCACCGCACGCCGCATGACGACACGCTGCGCTGGGCGGAGGACTGCCTGCGCAACTGGCAGGCCGCCGGCTTCGGCTGGGCGCTGTGGAACTTCCGCGGCTCCTTCGGCATCCTCGACAGCGAACGCACCGATGTGCGCTACGAGGACTTTCACGGCCACCAGCTCGACCGCCGGTTTCTCGAACTGCTGGAAAAATACTGAACCACCCGCCGCCATGACAATCGCAGTGCGACCTGTCACACGGTATTTACTTCCCGTGACCACCGGTTGCCAGTGGTCGCCGCTGATCTGGTGGTGCATCGCAGATGATGCCGTGCCTCAACCAGCCGCACTGGCGAGCTGCTGCGCCGCTGGGAAGAGGATGGAGTTTTCGAGATGGATGTGGCGATGCAGATCCTCCTCCAGGTCTTGCAAGCCGGCAAAGAGGGCGCGGTAGGTGTTGCAGGCCTCGATGGGGGGTGAGTAGTCGTGACTCAGGGCACGCATCTCCGCCAGCGCCGAGCCGGCATCCTCATGCTCGTGCATCATGCAGGAGATGGGGCCATCCAGCGGGCCGAAGGAGGGCTGGCCTGCTTCCAATGCCCTGATGGCGGGAAACAGCACCTGCTCCTCCTTTGCCATGTGGCTGATGAGTTCGTCTTCCATGCCTTGAAACACCTCAAAGATGGTCACCAGTGAAGGAGTATGGCCGCCATGCACATGTGCGACGCGCTCCGCCATCATGTGCAGGCGCGGGAGTTCCTGTCGCAGGAATGTGTGATGCGTTTTGACGATGAAATCAGCCAACTGCGTCGGCGGCAGCTCGGCTGGATTGAAATCCGGTGCCTTGTTGCTGTGCTGCTCGGCTTCGAGTTGCTCCAGAACGCTTTCGAGCGCCACGCCGCGTCGTTCGCATGCCTCGCGCAGGGTGCGTCCGCCCTGGCAGCAGAAGTCGATTTTGAAATCCTGGAAGACTCGCGAACGTCCGGGACGTTCGGCGACGAGTTCGCCCACCGTGCGGTCGGCGGTGGTGGTTCCAGGTGGCGAAATGATGTTGGGATGGTGGCTCATGGTGATCGTTGGGTTGGTTGTGAACTTTTGTTTCGAGGAGAAAGTCAGATGGCGTGGTCGGCAGGCAGATCGGCACCGTTCCAGACCTGGCAGGCAGACCAGTCCGCTTTGGCCCCCGACCAAAAATCATCGTCGGGAGGCAAGCCGAGCGGCAGGAAGGCAAAAGTGCAGAGGTAGAGGCTGCCGGTGCTGATGTAGCTCTCGCCGAGGGACGGTTGATGGCCGGAGAGGCCGATGCGGAGCCAGCCTTGATCATCGAACGTGCCTGTAGGCGTGAGGGTGCGCTGAATGACGGCACTCAAAGCACCGCGAACCTGCGCAGGAGGCACACCGACAGGCAACTGCCGCCGCAGCGCCATGTCCGCGAGGTGATGAAAAGCTCCGCAGCGGTAGGTAATGGAGCGGCCGATGGGCGGATACGTGCCGTCAGGCGCGATGAGTCGCTCCTGGATGGCGGCGAAGCGCTGCGCACGCTTCATGATGGTGGCGCGGTGCCCTTCCCAACGCGCATCGAAGGGCTTCATGAGATCAAGCACTGCGAGCAGCATGGGCTGGATGACGAAGCTGTTGTAGTAGTCCCAGTGAAACTTAGGGCCGTCGCCATACATGCCATCGCCCTGATACCACTCCTCGTGCGCGGTGATGGCGGTCTCGATGGGTTCTGGCAGCCACGAAGCACCGATGGAAGCGAGAAAGGCCTCAATGGTGGCGGAGAAGAGCAGCCAGTTGTTTTTGCCGGGCTTGAACTTTCGCGTGCTCTGCAAGGCGGTGACGAAGCGCTCTCGTGTGGTGGTGTCTAAAGCGTCCCAAAGCTCGTTTTTGGCTCGTGAGAGGCCTAGAGCCAAAAATGCGGCATCGACGAGATTCTGCGTGGCGACGGTAAAATCGAGTTTGTCGGCTGAAGTTGGCTCCACGGCGTTTGCGAGAGCTTTTCGGGTCTGCGCAGCCATTTTCACACGAAGGGCTTCTTCAGCCGAATCGAGCCCAGAGGCCGCAAGCCACGGTGCGAGGCCTGCAAGCGTGCGTCCGAGTGCTTCGAGATGCGTGGCAGCAGCGCGTTTGGTCTCGTGGCCTTTTTGAGCCTCCACAGGCATGTTTTTCTTCAACTGCTGCGCGGCAAGATTCGCGATGACTGGTTCGGAAACCTTCATCAGCATCTCAACCCACGCCGCCCGGCCCAGGCCTTTCGGCGAGAGGCCTGATGGTGCGGCATTCGCCCCTGGCAGCAGCGGGCGGGCCATCACCGCGCCTGCTACGAGCGAACTTTGCAGCAAACGCCGGCGATTGATCGTGGAGTGGATGTTCATGAGTGAAAGGCGGCTTAGCCGCCCAGCGGACCTGGCGGTGGGGTCATTTGTTCGAGCGCGGCGGTGAAGGAGCTCATGTCCTTGCCGACGACATCGCCGATGAGGCAGTCGATGAGCGCGGCGCGTTGTTCAGGGAAGCGCCGGGCGAATTTGGGAAAGCTGAACTCGGGGTCGTAGAAGGCGTGGATGAGCTGGCGGATGATGCCGACGCCTTTCCAGAGCGCGGGCTCGAAGGCTCCGAGCTTCGCAGCCGATAGATCGCCGGATTTCAGAGCTGCATCAATGGAACCGGCGGCGAGTTCGGCGGAACCGAGCGCGAGATAGAGGCCGGAGGAATAGATGGGATCAAGGAAGGCGCGGGCATCACCGATCATCACCCAGCCGTCGCCGCTGGTCTGGCGGTTCAGGTAGGCGAGCTGGCGGCTGCCGCGAACGGGGCCGATGCGCTCCGCGCTGACGAGGCGCTCGGAGAGAGCGGCGCATTTCGAGACTTCGCGCAAAAAAGCGGTCTCCATGTCGTCGCTGTCGCCGAGGAGATAATGCGGATCAGCGACGATGCCGACGCTGACGATGTCATCCGGGAGCGGGATATACCAAAACCAGCCGCCACCGGGAATCATGAACATGGTGGTTTCGCCCGCGTCGATGCCGGGCAGGCGTTTTCCGCCGCGATAGTAGCCCCAGGCGGAGGCTTTGCGCAGGTCTTGGAGTTCCTCGCGCAGATGAAGCTGGCGTCCGATCACGCAGGCGCGGCCTGAGGCATCGACGACGACCTTCGCACGCAGTTCCTCGCCGTTCGTGCTGCCGTTCAAGCGCACGCCGACGGCTTTGTCGTTCTCAAAGAGCACTTCCTTCACACCGGCATCACGGACGTGAACGCCGCTCTCGCGGGCGTGGTCGAGCATCATCATGTCGAACTCGCTGCGCTCAACCTGCCAGGTGCGAGCGCGGTCGCCTTCGATGGTTTCGGAGAAATAGAAGGGCGTGGCCTCGTGTCCATCTGCGGAGACGAAACGCACGCTGTGCTTCACCGGGAAGTGCGAGGTGCGCATCTTCGGCAGCAGGCCAAGGCGGTCGAAAATGCCGTGGGTGTGCGGGATGAGCGATTCGCCGATGTGATAGCGCGGGAAGTGCGCTGCTTCGAGCACGACGCAGCGATGCCCGGCGCGGCTTAGAAAGGTGCCGAGCGCGGCACCAGCGGGGCCACCGCCGATGACGGCAACATCCCATTCGTTGTCAGTGGTTGAGTTCATGGTGACTGAGTTGGCTCCTCATGTGCGGCGCATTCGGCCACACGTTTTGAGGTGAAGGCATCGGTGAGCAGGCCTTCGAGGTAGAGGCCCTCGATCTGGCGGAGACGACCGGTGACCTGGCTCTTGGTAAATTTGGCCGTGGTGCCGACGAGTTTTTTCTTCGCTTCCTCGATGTCCGCAGGCGTGGCGGGCGGCATGACGCGTTTCGGCGCGGGTCTGTTGTCTGGATCAAAGACAACGGCCTTCAAATCGGGCGCGGGGACGAGATGACGCCAGAGGAATGCCTGCATGCGGTCCTCGCAGGGCACGGCGTCGTGTTGCAGCGCGGCTTGATTCGCAGCCTGCGTGGTGCTGCCAGTGACGATGAGATCAAAGGCCGGCGTAGAGGAGGGCAGATCGCATTTGATGGCGAGTCGCGCGACGCTTTGCGTGCCGGTGAGAGTGACCGGTTTGCACGACACTCCGGCGGGCGGATTCTTCAAGGTGATGGTGATGGGCGCGGTGCAGCCGTCCTTGCGCTGCACATAGACGCTGATGCTGCCGCCGCCGGATTTGGCGCGCAGCGTGATGCTCGATGGCACGGTGCGCAGGGCAAAATCCGGCCGCGCGGCGCTGATGCGCAGGCGGTAGCCGTATTCCTCCCCGCCGCCGCGCACAGTGTCGCTGATGTGGACGCGATACGCGCCGTCGGTGGGCAGCTTGAGCGTGGCATACGAGTCGGCGTGGTGCGTGTTCACGCCGTTGCCGGCGTCTTCATAGTCATCGTTAAAGGCGAGCATCTTGCCGTCGGGTCCGGTGATTTTGAGCACGGGGTCCATCGGCGACTCCAGGCGGCGTGCCTGCACCTCGGTCACGAGGTCCTGCCCGGCCTTCCCTTGGAACTCAAAGACATCCCAGTCGCCTTTTTTGTCGATACGGCCGTTCACGATGACGGGCAGCGTGACTTTCTGCGCGGCGCTGCTGCTGTCGTTCGGCTCTTTGTCGAAGGTCTCCGGCAAGCTGTCGAGCGCGAAGGGCACGGCGTTTGAAACGACGCCTGTCACGATGGCTGCCACGCTTTGCACGCCTGCGCCAGCGTCTTTCGCGGGCTGCTTCAAAGCCGCACCTTCGAGATTCCAGCCCTGCATCTTGAGCTGATGTGTCTCGCCGACGTGGCCTCCGAGCGGGAAGACGCTGGTGAGATAAGGCTGCTCGCCGATGGTGATGCGATACACAAAGTCCTCGCGTCCACGATGGATCGCATCCGAGAGGGCAGCGGTGTATTCGCCGTCCTGCGGCACCTCGAAGAGCACGACGGGGTCCGGCTTGAAGCGAAAATCATCCTGGTAGGCGACTTCTTTTCCTTTGCTGTCGTAAAGCGCGAGCACGGGCTGGAACCAGCCGGGCACGGCATCGGCGATGAAGGGAATCAATTGCCTTGCGAGCGCGGAGATGACCAGCCGCTGGCCTTTGCGGGCGGTGAAACGGTAGCGGTTCACCTCGCCGGAGGCGATCTGGCCGTTGAGCGTGCAGGGCGGTGTGACGTTGACCAGTTCCTCTTCGATGGGCCGTTTGCGCAGCGCGAGCTGTTCCTTGCCGAGGACTTGAAACTCGGCGGTGAGCATGGGCTTGCGCGTCATCTCAGGGAGCTGGCCGACGTGGAAGGCGAGCGGGTTCGACACACCCTGATGGGTGACGAGCCGCAACTCCCGCTTTCCAGGCGTGGCGTCTTTCGCGATGGTGAAATCGAGAAACACGAGGCCCGAGAGCGCGGCGCTGGCGGGACGCTGGCAGTATTCACCGATGCGCTTCTCGATGCGGGCGATGAGATCGTCTGTGGCTGGGTCGGGTGCCTTTGCGGCTTTTTGCGCGGCCTTCAGCTCGCGCAACTGGTCGCGCAGCAGCGTGATCTCCTGCGGGCCGATGCGGCTGAAGCAACGATCCACCTTGGCACTGACACCGCCGCCGGTGACGATGACTCCGGTGACGTTGTCGAGCGACTGCCCGCCGATCTTCACGGCAAAGGTGGCACCCTGCTGGCCGCCAGCGGGATAGACGTAGCCCATGTATGGCCGTGACTGCGCTTTGACCTTCGGAGCCGCGAGAGCCATCACCGCGGTGGCGGCGAGCACGGCAGTGACCAGTGTCATTTTCATGGCGGTGAGTGGTTACATGATTTCAGTGAGCAAACCGGCGGACTTCACGCCTTCCTCACCGTAGGGCAGGACGTGGGCTTCGAGGCCCATCGGGTGCGGGAGTTTTGCCTTCGGATCGATGCCCGCGAGCTGATAGACGCTGCCAAGTAAATCCACGGGATATACGGGGCGGTCCTTCACCTCCTCCGCCTTGGCATCGGAGGAACCGACAACGTGGCCGCCTTTGAATCCGCCGCCCGCGACAAGCACGGAGAAGACCTTGCCGTAGTGATTGCGCCCGCCATTCCACGGCGGCTGCCAGTCGATCTTTGGCCCACGTCCAAACTCACCGCAGCACCACACGAGCGTGCTTTCCAGCAAGCCGCGCTCTTTGAGGTCGAGCAGCAGCGCGGCGAGACCTTGATCGAGCTCCGGCGCCTGGCGGCCCATCGTCTGGAAGTGATTGCTGTGCGTGTCCCAGCCGCCGGGATAATTGATCACGATGTAAGGCACGCCCGACTCCACCATGCGCCGCGCGGCGAGGCAGTCCTGGCCGAAGGTGTGGCGCCCGTAGCGGTCGCGCAGTTCAGGTTTCTCCTTCGAGAGATCGAAGACCTCGCGTCCTTTGCCGAGGATCATGTCATACGCCTCCGCCTTGGCCTGCTCGGAGGCGGTGAGTTGCGCATCGCCGCCTGCGGTTTGCCTCAGCGTGTCCATTTTCGCGAGCAAATCACGCCGCGCCTGCTGGCGTGTATCGCTGATGCTGCGGGAGATGACTCCCTCGACCTCGAAGCGGGAGGCGTTTGGATCGCCGCCGGTGGCAAAAGGCTTCAACTTGGCCCCGAGGAAGCCTTCTTCTGAAAAACGGCCCTGTGGCTGCGTGAGCACCACATAGGGCGGGAGCACGCCTTTGTAGTTTTTGCCACGAAAATACGAAAACACCGCGCCGACGCTCGGATACGCCAGACGCTCGCCTGGCTGATGAGCGGTCTGCACGAGATACGCAGCGGTTTCGTGGCCGTTGTTGCCATGCGTCATGCTGCGGATGAGTGAAAACTTGTCCGCCTGCTGCGCGAGTTTTGGAAACCACTCGCTTAGCCGGATGCCAGCCACGTTGGTGGAGAGCGGGGCCTTCATCGGGCCATTGTAATCGTAGCCCGCGTCCGGTTTCGGGTCCCAGGTGTCGTTGTGGGACATGCCGCCCCACAGGAAGACCTGGATGACGGATTTCGCCTTCGTTTTGAAGGGTGCGGCAGGCAATGCCTGCGGCGCTGGAGCGGTGGCGGCGTGTGTGTTGGAAAACAACACGCTCGCGGTGCTGAAGAGACCGGCCTGCATGACATCCCGCCGCGTGGTGGAGCGGCTGCATGTCATGCCGATTTGATGGAGGTTCGACGTGCTCATGATGATTCGGAGGTTGGGGGTTAGTGACGAAACAAAAACTCGCTGCTGTTGAGCAGCGCCCACGCGATGTCGTTCCACTCCTCGGTGCGTTTGCCGGTGCGCGGTTTGCCGACTTTGTTCAGACCTTCCCTTGGCTCGCCATACGAGAGAGCCAGCTCCACCTCGGCGGAGGTCGGCAGGCGCGAGAGGATGGTCAGATAAAGCTCGTCGAGCGTTTTCTGCGGCGTGCGTCTCGCATTGATGATGTCTCTGAGGCCGGGACCGCTCTCCAGCTTCTTTTGAATCTGGGTGGAGTTCAAAAGATGCAACCACTGCGGCGCGATGAACTTGTTCGACCGCTCTTCCTCCATGCCAGTGGCGCGCGCCGAACGTCCGAAGAGCGCGAGGAAGGGACTGGTGATGCTGCCGTCGCCAATCGACATCGCCGGCTCGCCCTGCGGGATGTAGGTGAAGGGCTCGGGAATGGCGCTGGTGTAAAGCTCAGTGGTGCCGGTGATCTTGTTGATCGCATCAATGATCAGTTCGGCCTCCAGACGGCGCAGCGGATAGCGGGCAAAGTGCGCCTCCGGCTTCGTGTCGCCTAGCAGCGAGGATGCCTGGTAGGTGTTCGAGTTCAAAATGAGCCGGTAAAGGTGCTTCAAGTTGTATTTCGACTTCACCAGCTCGCCTTCGAGATAAGCGAGCAGCTCGGGATTCGACGGCGGATTGTTTTCACGGAGGTCATCCGGCGCATGGATGATGCCGCGACCCAGAAACCAGGACCAAACGCGGTTCGCGATGCTCCGCGTGAACCACGGATTTTTCGGCGTGATGAGCCATTCTGCGAAGACTTCGCGCGGATCGCGGTCCTCCGGAAGCTTGATCTTCTTCCCATCCGGGAACACCGCCTCGCCTGTCGCTGGCAACGCCGGAGCGTCCGTCGTGGCGACACCTTGCGCGGGCGCGGCAGGTTTTCCGATCTCCTCGATGGAGGCTTTCCCCGGCGCGATGTTTCCCGCCAGCGTGTGCGTGCCCATCGGGTCCCAGAAGACGTGCTCCTCCTTCCACTCGCTCGTCGGCTTGTAGCCCACCTGCGTGAAGAACCGAGCCATGCACGCGAGCTTCTCCGGCTTCCACGCATCCGTGCGTACGCCCATGAAGGTGAGCGCCACCGTGGATGCTATGCCCTCCGGCTCGCGGTTCTGCATCGCGCGGTAAAAGTTCACGGGACCGACGCGGAAGTTGCTGCCGCTCGATGTCAGCAGATCACGCGCGAACTGATCGTAGGGCATGTTGTCCTCAATCGCCGTCATCACCCAACGGTGATAGGCCTGCGCCGCGTTCGGCCACAGATTGATCGGGAACTCCGCCTTGATGCGCAGCAGATCGCTCCACTTCATGGCCCAATACACCGCGAACTCATCGCGCTGGAGCAGCGCCTCGATCAAAGCACGGCGTTTGTCCGGTTTCGTGTCCTCGATGAAGGCGCGCGCCTCAGCCGCCGTCGGCAACGTGCCGATGACATCGAGGAAGGCGCGGCGCACAAACACCGCGTCTGGACAGAGCACCGCTTTGACACCGAGCGGCGCGAGTTTCGCCATCACGAGCCTGTCGATCTCGCCCGCAGGCTTCACCGGCGAGGTGCTCTCGTAGATCGGCGGCTCAACCTTGGGTTCCGGTTTCGGCTGCGGAGGCGGCAGCACCGGCACAGCGGCCTTTTTGGATGCCGTGGCGAGCAGCGGTGACTTCGCTGCATTGGCTTTTGGAGTCGCTGGCGTGGGTTTGACGGCAGGCGACGGCGCGGCGGCAGGCGTGCTTTTGCGTGCCGTGTCGTCAACCGCTCCGGCTGCGGTCATCGCGGCCAGCAGGAAGAAGAGACATGGGGGGTTCATGGCGAATCATCGGGTGGTCTGAAGCTGGGACTGGGGTTTGCGCACACGGGAGAAGGCCACGCCCTCGATCTCCACGAGCAGGTCCGAGCGGCACACATCCGCCACCGCGTAAATGGAGGGAACATGGCCCACGCGACGCTCGCAAACGGCGCGGCATGCCTCGTAGTCCTCAGGTCGTTTCACATACACATGCAACCGCGCGAGATCCTCGAAAGTGGCTCCAGCATCCGCCCAGCCCTGCCGCGCAAAGTTTTCCGGTGCGATGAGCTTCTCGATGTTTGTGAGCGTCTGCTCCGTCTGCTTCACGATGTCACCTCTGTGGACTGTTTCAGAGTTCACGATGCTCGCCGTCCCGGAGATCCACGTCGTGACATACTCGCCTGCCCGCACCGCCATCGCGCGGGCGAACTTCGGGCTCTTGAGGGAATACTCCTTCGGATAATCGAAGGCGGAGGTTTGAAGTGGATTCTCCAGCGCCATGAGCTGCACATCCTCGCGATCTGTCTGCAAGGCCATGCAGGCCGTGACCAGTCCATGGCAAAGCGTGCCGATGCCCGTGCTGGCCGGATAGATGGCATGGCCGTTGTGTGCCAACTTCACCGGCCGGTGCTCAAAGTCGATGCCTGCAAAGAAGTCTGTGCGGGCGCGGTTCAGCTCGCGGTAGCGCTCCACACCATCCACCTCCTCCGTGATGCAGCCCTGGTAG
>NZ_JACSRD010000279.1 GCF_014879935.1 Prosthecobacter sp. | reverse complement strand
CCCCTCGCAAAATCAAGGCTTCCAGCGCGGCAGATGGGCGAAAATCGCTGCTTTTCGCAGAAATCTGCGAAACTTGGGTTAGTCCGCTTTCCATCCTCTCCACCCGTTCAAATCGAGGACGAGCACGATTCAGCCTCGTCGCGAAAACTCTTCGCTCTTTGTCCTCCGCTCCAAGCTCTTCTCCGTTTTTTTACACCTTGACCATCGCACCCCGGCACGTGCATCCTCCTTGCATCCCACTTACGGATGAACCTCCGCGAACAACTGCGACTCACCCTCCCTGAAATCCTTCCGGATGATCCCGCGGAGGCCATCAAGGGCACCGAGCTCATCCGCCTCGTGCGTCTCCGCCTCGGCGAAGGCTACAGCGACGCCACGCTGCGCTATCACTTCTCCATCCTCAGCTACGATCCCACCTCGCCCATCGCGAAGGTCGATCAGGGACAGGGTTACTACCAGCGGCAGAAAAAGTCAGCCGGCCCGAATGGCGCCAGCCGCACCAGTCTGTTCGATGAGGAAGGCGAAAGCGACCAGTGCTGGTCACGCTTCCTGCGCATGGTCGCCATCTACGAGCGGCTCAGCCTCCAGCGCTCGCGCTATCCCTTCCTGCTGAACCGCAACAGCAGCGGTGCGCCCAGCATGGAAGGTGAATGGGACATCCCCGACCTCGTCGTCGCCGACTGGGACCTCGACACCGGCAGCGACGACGCCCCGCGCTTCGACGAGGCCATGCTCAATCTCCGCCGCCACCTCGGCGGACCCGAGGTCGGCCTCACTGGCGTGCAGTTAAAGCTCAACGTCTCGCTCGACACCTTCAGCGCCGACTTCTTCCAGGCCCTCAGCGCCACGCGTTGGACGCTGCAGAGCGAGATCGTCATCGCCGAAGGCCTCAACGACGAGGCCCTCGTCGATGCGCTCCGCAGCCTTGGCCACCAGTTCGGCGTCGGCATCAGCAGCCTCGGCATCCAGCTCACGCAGCTCGATGAACTGCCCTCCGCCAAGGAACTGCGCGCCATGAGCGCCGCCGAGTTCGAAGCCGTGCACAACTTGCTGCGCATCCAGAAGATCACCCTTCCGACGCCACGCCACGGCATCGACTGGCCCGCGCTCAACGCCCTGCGCAAAAAGCACGACTCCGTCGCCGACCTCGTCCGCTGGCTCTCCGAATGCCTCGCCAAACGGCAGCCGGAGTGGGTTGGCGGGACGGTGAGGTGATTTTTGTCGCATCTTCTATGAGCGAATACGGAGAACCCGATGCCTCTGAAAAACGCGTTCGTTTTGGCTGCGGCTTTGTATTCGGTGGCATCATCGGATTTTTCTTCGCCTTGAGGGAAATCGCGGCGTTCACCGGCACTTTTTGGGCGTTCGTCGCGGGCATTGCGGTTCTTTTCGGTTTTCTCGCGATGCGCTATGGCGATGAGTTCTGGCACAGTCTGCCTGACTGGCTTCGGTGGTGGTAGAAAAGCGATCAAGCCCAACGGGCTTGCGTCATAAAGCCCAGGGTCGCGCCCGCCTGCATCGCTGTGCGAAGCACTGCAGGCAGGAAGCGCTACCCCGGGTCGCCATGAAAGAACCCTGGTGCTGAAGTGCTGAAGTGTGAACCTCAACGGGGTTCCGTCCATCATCGAAGGCCGGTGGATGTCCGCAGACGGAACCCATTCAGGGTTCCACGACCTTCGGGAATCGTGGGTCCATGTGACCCAGGGTTGTTCCAACCCTGGGCTGCATGACGGAAGGCCGTTGGCCTTCAAATCAGATACCACGATGGACACGCATGCAGTCATTCGAACGCCACCAACGCAAAACCCGCCTGCTCTGCATCTTTTCAAATCTGAGATGCTGAAATCGTGATTCCGGCAGGATCGCTGCTTGGGCTCACTTGTACGCAACGATCTTCGCGCCATCAGCGTTCCAGATTCCGATGAACCGACGCGCTTTCATGACCTCCACCGCCGCATTTGCGGCTGCGTTGCCGTCTGCCGCGGCCTTGGGCGGGAAGAAGATGGGCATTGTCATCCACTCGTATGGCAAGAGATGGAAGGGAAACTTCTCCAGCCTCAAGTTTCCGCCGTTCCGCAGCGCTCTCGACGTTCTGGACCACGTGCGTGATCTCGGCGTCGGTTCTTTGCAGATCACGGTGGGCGGCTGGAACTCGGAATTCGCCGAAAAAGTCCGCGCCACGTGCGAATCCTACCGCATCCAGCTTGAAGGAAGCATCACGCTGCCGAAGAACGAGAATGACGTCCCACGCTTTGAAAACGAACTGCGCATCGCCCGGCTGGCAGGCGCGACGATCTTCCGCAGTGCGCTCGGCGGACGTCGTTACGAGCTGTTTTCCAGCCTGGAGGAGTTCAAGCACTTCAAAGACGTGGCGTTGAGGTCCATGCAACTGGCCGAGCCCGCCGCGCGACGTCATCGCGTGAAGATCGGCATCGAGAACCACAAGGATTTCCACGCCGCCGAACTGGTGGAGATGCTCGGGCGCATCGGCAGCCCGGATTTCGGCACTTGTGTGGACACAGGCAACAGCATCGCGCTGCTGGAGGACGCGATGGAGGTCGTGGAGGCGCTGGCGCCTTACGCCGTGACCACCCATATCAAGGACATGGCCGTTCAGGAGACCAAGGACGGCTTCCTGCTCTCCGAAGTGCCGCTGGGCGAGGGGATCCTGGACCTCCCGCGCATGCTGGCGCTGTTTGAGAAGCACAATCCCGCGATCAACTACCACCTGGAGATGATCACACGCGATCCGCTGGACATTTCCTGCCTGAAACCCAGCTACTGGGCCACCTTTCCCGAAAAGCCTGGCACCCTGCTCGCGCGCACGCTCACGAGGGTCCGCGAGCGCAACGCCGCCAAACTGCCCAAGACGAGCGGCCTCGGCCTGGAGCAGGCGCTGGAGTTTGAAGAAGCCAACGTTGTGAAATCCCTCGAAGCAGCCGGTGACACGCTTGGTTTCTCCCCATCCATCAAACCGAAGGCCGGAGCGAAGAAAGAGGAGCACTGAGCAGCATGGACGCTTCTTGCGGCCATTCTCCGCCCCATCCATGATGCGCGCCCTTGTCTGACGAAACCTCCATCGCCGCGAACACACCGATCCACGACGCCAAGCTGGCGTTGCAGAAGTATTTCGGCTTCCGCGAGTTCCTGGACGGGCAGGAGCCGGTGATCGCGAACATCGTCGGCGGACGCGACACGATGGTCATCATGCCCACCGGCGGCGGCAAATCGCTGTGCTACCAGCTCCCCGCGATGGTGATGGACGGTGTGACCGTCGTGGTGAGCCCGCTGATCGCGCTGATGAAGGACCAGGTCGATGCGTTGGAGCGGCGCGGCATTCCAGCGACGGTGATCAACAGCACCCTCTCGCTTTCCGAGCAGCAGGAACGCATCGGCGCGTTGCGGCGTGGTGAGTACAAGCTCGTCTATGTCGCGCCGGAGCGTTTTCGCAGCCGTTCCTTCACGAATGCGCTGCGACAGGTGCAGATCGGCCTCTTCGCGGTCGATGAGGCGCACTGTCTGTCGCAGTGGGGGCATGATTTCCGGCCGGATTACATGCGTCTCGGCGAGGCGCTGGAAAATCTCGACCGTCCGCAGGTCGTCGCACTAACGGCCACGGCCACGCCGGAGGTACGGAATGACATCCTGCAGACGCTGCATCTGCGCGATCCCTTCATCGCCATCCGCGGCTTTGAGCGGCCGAACCTCAGCCTGAACATCGCGCAGACCAAGAACAACGGGGACAAGTACGACCGGCTGCGGAAGATCGTGACGCAGTTCAAAACGGGCATCGTCTATTGCTCCACCCGCAAACGTGTCGAGGAAGTCGGTGAGGAGCTGCGCTCGTGGAAACTGAAGGTCATCGAGTATCACGGCGGACTCGACGACAAGGAGCGTGAGTCGCGACAGACGAAGTTCATCACCAAAAAGGCCGATGTCGCCGTTGCGACGAACGCGTTCGGCATGGGAATCGACCGCTCCGATGTGCGGTTTGTCGCCCATTTCGACGTTCCGGGCAGCATCGAGGCCTACTACCAGGAGGCAGGCCGCGCAGGACGCGATGGCGAGCCCTCGCAGTGCGATCTGTTCTTCAACTTTGCCGACACGAAGACGCAGGAGTTCTTCATCGAAGGCAACAACCCCGGCGTGGACATCATCCGGGCCGTTTATCAGACGCTCCTGAACGCCGCGGACTCAAATCACGAGGTGCAGGCGTCGATTGATGACATCACGGACCGTTCTGGCGCCAAAAACAGCATGGCCATCGGCTCGGCGCTCAGTCACCTCGCACGGAACGGCTACATCGAACGGTTCGACATTCCTGGGAAGCGCATCCGTGGCACGCGACTTCTGCGGCCGGAAGTTTTGACGCGGAATCTTGAGTTCGACGTGGAGGCGCTGCGCGAAAAAGACCGCCGCGACCGCTCGAAGCTCAAGGCGATGATCGAGCTGTGCTACGACGACAAAGCCTGCCGCCAGGAGCAGATCCTGCGCTATTTCGGCGAGAGCGAGAGCACGCCCTGCGGCACCTGTGACGTGTGCAGAGCCGAAGGTGTGCAACCACCGCGGCCTGGAACGCCCGAGGAGGTCACCATGCTGCGCCAGGCGCTCAGCGGCGTCGCCCGCATGTCCACCAAATGCGCGGATGGCTCCTGGGAAGGCCGCTTTGGCAAAGGCCGCATCATCCAGATGCTCGTCGGCAGCAAATCGAAGGAGATCGTGGACGCCGGTCTCGATCAACTCAGCACCTACGGCCTGCTGAAACACGCCGGCACCCAGGTCCTGCATCCGTTGTTCGTCGAGATGGAGAAGAATGGCCTCATCGAGACCAGCAGCGGCGAGTATCCGCTCGTCTCGCTGACCTCCGCTGGCATCCGGGCGATGAAGAACGGCCAGGATGTCCGGCTGCGCTGGCCATCCATGCACGCGCCCGCGGCCAGGCCGAAGACCAAGACCGCCATCAATGAGGAACTGGCCGCGAAGGAGCTCGGTTTCGACGACGCCTTGTTCGAGAAGCTCAAACGCCATCGTGCCGCCGTGGCGGAGGCCGAGGGCGTGCCGGTTTACATCGTCTTCAGCAACCAGACGCTGGAGTTCATGACGCGTCTGAAGCCGAAAACCATCGAGGCCGGGCTGAAAGTCCGTGGCGTGGGCGAGAAGAAGGCGCGCGATTACCTGCCGGATTTCATCGAGATCATCAAACGGCACGGCTGAGCCGGCGTTCAATAGCGACGCGGCCGCATGACGATGCGTGCCTTCCGAACGATGTCATCGGGATGCTCGGGCGTGCCGCGATTGACGAAGTTGTCGATGCTCTGCGTGGCATCGAGGATCGAGCGGATCTGGCCGCGCAAAGTGGGCGCGGGATTCAAATAGTCCTCCGCACCGACGACGGCCTTGTAAACGACCGACATCTCGACGCCGAAGTCGTTGTCGAGGCGATAAAATTCGCTACCAGAGAGCAGATTGGCGCCTGGATCACCCGTCGGCCGCGCGGGTGACTCAGGACGCAAGGTCTTGTAAAGCCGCGCCCGGGTGACGGGCAGATCGAGGCGGCGCAAACGCTGTTCGTAAACCTGACGGCGGCTGGCAGGATCGCTCGGCAGCGAGGTACACGCGGCCAGCGTGACGAGTAAAAGCAAGGTGAGGCGGTTCATGCCTCATCATAGACCCGTGGCCGCCCTTCGAGAACGAATAATCGCGACGCAGCCCTCACTTCGCCTGCGCGGCCGTGCTGAAGCCCGAGGCTTCGCCGGATGTGGCGGGAGGAGCGATGAGAGACTGCTGGAAAGCAGGACCCGCGGGCAGCTTTGCGAGGGTTTGTGCCAGCACGGCGTCGGCTTCTTCATCGGACTGCTGGCGTGTCAGTTCGGCCAGGGCCGCCACATCGCTCACAGCGGGTGTCTTTGAGCCCTGGACGATGAGCTGCTGGGCACGACGGGCGGTGGGCAGGTCGTCGAGCTGGATGGCGAGCGCTGCGATCTGACGCAGCGTGGCTTCATCAAGTTCCTCGCCCGGAAGTTGCTGCAACGTCTTCAAGGCCTGCGGAAACTGGGCGTTTTGAAGCTGCAGCTGCGCGAGCTCCCGCAGTGCAGGCACATCCCCGGGGAAGCGGCGCAGGAAAGTCTGCCACAACGTGGCCGCCGAGCCGTCCCCACGGGCCTGGAGGTCGATCTGCGTGAGCAGACGCCAGCCAGCGCGATGATTGGGGGACGTTTTCAGGTGCCCGGCCAGCAGATCGCGAGCCGGAGCAGGCGCATTGCCGGTGACGAGCGCCTGGGCGATCTCCAGCATGGAGAAACGACGCTGCATGGCGGTGACGAGGCCATGCCACTCAGTGCCGCGACCAACCTGTGCGGTGATGGCGTGAAGCCGGGCCAGAACGCGGAGATCACCCGCCGCTGCGAGGCGGAAGAAGCCGTCGCAGGCGATGCTGGTGTGCTGATGACGATCGGCGATGGTGGCCGACTCGTACAGCCAGCGCTGATAGGTGGCGGACACAGCTCTCCCGCCGGCGATCTCCTCCACCGTGAGTTTGTGCTCTGGAAAGGCACGTAGATGACGCTCGATCCAGGGCAGCAGTTCGGCAGCCTCATCGGCGGCACGGGTGGCGAGGAGCGCCCGCTCCAGCAGACGCGGCGGGATGGCCTCGCCCAGCTTCAGAGCCCGAAGCTCATCCAGCGTGATCCGGCTGGCCTCAGCGTAGCGTGTGCCTTCGAGCAGCAGCCGGGTCTGCAAATCAAGCGCGTCCTCACGCTGCGCGGCGTCGAGGTGACGCGTGCTGCCATCCAGCCAGACGTTCACGACACGGAGGGCGGCGGCAGGACGGCGGGCGAGACGCGCGGCCTCGACCAGGCGCAGCACGTTGTGCCATGAGGCGATCTCCGATTCGCAAACACGCTGATGAATCTCGAGCGCGAGCGCCGGCTGGTGATTCTCAGCGGCCTGTGTGGCGAGCCGTTCGAGCAATGCCAGCTTGTGCGGCTCCTCCACACGATCTCCAGCGGCGGCGATCATCAGGCGCGCGTCCTCGGCCGGCGGCGCATCAGTGCGCTCCAGTTCGGCAAACAGCAACGCGGTGTTCAGCGGACACGGCGCATGAACAGGACCCTGCACGATCGTGAGCTGGCGCAGACGCTGCTCCGGAACGGCCTGCAACCAGTCATCCAGCGCCCGGACCTCATGGTCGGGCAGCATGGCGAGCTGAAACGCGGCGGCCTGCTGCAGGCGGCCCGGCGCATCGGCCAGACGTGCGGCGATCTGCTCACGTGTGGCCTGCAGCCGCAGCTCCTCATGCGACGGTTGTGCGTCTCCGGCATGCAAGCGCCAGCCCCACGCGACGGCGAGACTGGTATAGGAAACGATGAGCAGCAGGGCCTGGCGCGTGGTGCGGGACATTGGGAAAAAGGAAGAGTGGCTCAACGCATCGCGGCCTGCGTGGCACGCGGGAGGGATTGCAGGCTGACGATGGAGCGGCAGACGAGCTCCAGCCGCACGAGACCGCTGGCGTCGGCTTTCGCAGTGTAGGGGCGGCCGTTTTCGAGGTAGGCGCACTGCCCGTGCGGCTCGAAGCCGCCGAACACGACCTCGATGGGACGCAAATCACGCACCTGGAAGGTGGCACGACGGGAGGAGAGCTCCATGAACTCGACAGGAGCGCTGCTTTCCGCCAGATGCAGGTGCTGCACGGGCTGGTCCTTGGTGAGGACGAGCTCCGTGCATGCGCCGCCCATCGTGTGGATGTAAAGCTGGCCCTCGTGCACATTGTAGCCGGAGACGCCGAGGCAGCGTGTCATGTCCGGCCGGCCGGCGGAGGCGGGGAGGCGCAGCGTGCGGCAGTCTCCCCGGTTCAGGATGATCCAGCGGCCTTCCGCGACCTGCAGCACACGCGTGTCACGCGCGTCACGCACGCTGGCGGCATAGGCGGCGGCGGTCATCGCATGCAGCGGCTCGCCCGCGCATTCATCGAGGGTTTTCCCCAGCGCGGCCAGGCCCTGCTCCGTGCGCACGTCCTCGAAGCTGCAACGCACCGCCGCAGGTTCCATGCGGATCGATTTGGAAGCAGGAGACACGGCAGGGACCGGCAGGGCGGCCGCGTAAGACGCGGCGGAAAGGCTGTGCACGCCGAGCGAGGCGCAGTAGTCCAGCGCCGCGGCGGTCGGGGTCGAATGACGCGGCCACAGCATGAGGCTCACCTCCTTGCCGAGCGGCAGGAGACGACGATGGATGTAGTTCATCGAGCCGGCGATCTCCCGCTGCATGTCGAAACGGCTCGTGCTGGCGCGTTCATTGAGCTCCGAGGAGATGCGCACGCCGGGTGTCCAGTGCGCCGGGCGGGTGAAGGAATTCGAGGCGGCCTGCACCTGCGGCATTTCAAAGATGCTGCGGGCCATGTGCTCGAGCTGCGGCACGTCGCGCACGTCCTGGCCGGGCAGCCAGCCACGCAGCTCCGCCTCGCAAACGGACACCGTGAAAGGCAGGAGGTAGCGGTCCAGGATACGGTCGCGCATGACCTCGGCGCATGACGGGAAACCAGGCAGCGTGGAGGGCGTGGCGAAGCCGCTGCTGTCGATGTGGCTGTAAAACACCCGACGTCCGGCGCGGGTGGTGGTGTCAGGCACGGGAGTGATGTCATCCCCCAGCCATGCGGCGAGAAACGCGGGCAGATCGAGCTGCGGGCCGGCGGTGGCGAAGCCGGCATCCAGGCACGCGGCGCCCCATGGGGCGAGAAAGGTCTGATCGAAGCGATGCTCGGCGCCGAGGCCGTCCTCCCCCCGCAGGGCGAGGACAATGTGCGCATCCACGGGGGCGGTCAGCTCCAGAAAACCGAGTGAACGGGCCTGCACCCGTGCACCTGCGCCGATGAGCTGCGAATCCATGCCTGCCACGCTGGTTTTGACGAGACGCGAGGCGGGCCTGCCGCTGCCGCCCAGCCCGAGGTGCTGCAGTGCCTGATGACGCGCGGCCTCATCAGTGAAAGGCAGGCAGGTCAGCAGCAGCGGGATTTTTTTCGCCCGCAACGACGGCAGCCACGCGGCGAGCGTGCGCTGCTGCCCGGCATCCAGCAGCAGGCCCGGATCGAGGATGACGGCGCTGAAATCATGCTCCTGGGGCAAAGAATCAGCCTCCTGCGCCACGCGGAAGCTGAGCTGGCAGCCGAGCCATTCGAGAGTCTTGCCCAGGAACCGGGCGGTGGCGGTCGTTTCGGCAGCAGGGGCGGCCTGGCCGGTGTGTTTCGCATCCCAGCCATGCAGCACGAGCACCTGACGGGATTTTTCCTCCAGCGGCCCCAGATTGACGCCATTCACCGCAGGTGTGGTGATGAACGGCACCGCGCCGATGGCGGTGAGGCGCTTCACCGCATCACGTGCGATTTCCCGATCATGCAGCGGGGCGAAATCGGCCGCGAACACACGCATGCCCTGAAGCTGGACGGTGCGGATGCGCCGTGTGAGCTGCTGCGTCTCGGCGATCGTGGTGAAGTCCACGCCGCCACCACGGCCTTCGCGTGTGTAAACTCCCAGGGCGAGAAATCCATCCGCCACCGAGGCGGCCTCGATGCCCGTCCCGCTGTGCAGATCCAGCAGGATGGCCTTGTCAGGATAACGCTGGCGCACCGTGGCCGCGAGCGTCAGCAGCGCCTGGCGTGAGCCGGCGGTGGTTTCCTTGCCCAGGCTCAGCGCAAAGCCGTCGAAGCCCTTCTTCGCCGCCGGGTCCACCAGCGCCTCGACCGCCCACGGAATCCATTGCGCATGAGAAGCCTCAAGATTGCGCGTCCTGCCGTCCTGCCCACAGGGTGTCGAGTCAACGCCCCGCTTCGCGGCCAGCATCGCCTCAAACGAGCCTGTTTTGACCCGCGCCACATCCAGCAGCGCGACGAAGCGATGGCCGAGCGCATGTCCGGGCTCCATGTCCACCTCGGCATGCGGATTCAAAATGCACAGATCGAACGCGGCGAGCGATCGCGCGTCCGGACGCGACGAGCAGTCCACATAAAGCGACTTCGCCGGCCCGAGGTCCGCCGCGCTTGCGGTCATGCAGATGAAGCTCAACGCCACAGGAAGAATGTGACGGGAGGGCATGGGCCTGCGACGGAGGGCTTGCGGAGTCATGAGAGCGCGTTTGAGGACTGCAATTCTGCGAACGCTTTCACGATAGAGTCGCAGCATCGTGAAGCAATCCGACGGCCCCTCCTTTACAAACAACTTACCTCACCATGACGCGGTCAAAAAAGATGACGCTTCAAGAAGTCATTCGAAGTGATTTCCCTCACAAATCCCAGATGCTGTGTGGTGCCAGCGCCGACTTCAGCGTGGCGGCCGCTCCTCCTTGGGCCGTGCCTCGACCACACGCAGAGCCCGCCCGCCGATCTCCTGGCCGTTCACCGAATGGATCGCGGCGAGCGCCTCGGTCTCCAGCGGCATTTCGACAAAGCCAAAACCACGCGAGCGTCCCGACTCACGGTCTTTGACGATGCGTGCACCCGTCACCTGGCCGTGGGCGGCAAACACGCCTTTGAACTCTTCGTCCGTCAGGGTGTAAGGCAGATTGCTGACGTACAAGTTCATGGCGGCGGAGCCTGGGCTCGCGTCCGGCGTTGTCAACGGGTTCTTCCCGGACCGAACCGCCGTCCGCCACCGTTGCCGACCAGGCGCAGTTTTGCGTTGCATCCACCTTTCTGAATTCGTATTCCAAAGCCCTCCATCCAGCTCTGTTCATCCCCATGAAACACCTCCTCACCATCGCCGCCATCGTTGGCATCTGCGCCGGTTCAGCCCGCGCGGCCGAGCCTCTGAACACCGTCTGCCCGATCTCCGGGAAGCCGGCCAATCCCGCCATCACCAGCACCTACACAAAATCCGTCGCCGTGTGCTGCAACCGCTGCAAGACGCAGTTCAACGCCAGTCCCAAGGCCTACTTGAGCAACATCGTCGCCGCCATCACCGGCCAGTGCCCGCTGAGCAAAAAGAAGGCCGACCCGTCGATCACCGTCAGCTACAGCCGCCCGGTTGCATTCGCCGACGCCGCCAGCAAGGCCGCCTTCGACGCCGCGCCGGACAAGCACATCAAGAACGTGCGCCAGTAATCGGGGCTGCCCTCGAACTCATCTCCAGGCGGAGCTGCAACCTGCGGCTCCGCCTTTTTTTGTGCCTGCGTGATTCAGCGTGTCATCGACACGCGTTGTTGCTGCCATGAAGCTCCAACCAGGCTCCACTCTCATCTCCAACGGCCAGCTCATCGACGGCACGGGCGCACCGCCGGTCTCGAATGCGGCGATTCTTATCAAAGACGGTCTCATCGAGTATGCAGGACCTGCGGCGGACGCCCCGCCCGTGACGGACGCGCGGAAAATCGACGCGAAGGGCGGCACGATCATGCCGGGGCTGATCGAGGCGCACATTCACCTGACCTATTTCAAT
>NZ_JACSRD010000277.1 GCF_014879935.1 Prosthecobacter sp. | reverse complement strand
TGATCTCACCCACCTCCACATCTTCAGCCACAGAGTATGAAGTCACCAGGATTGCTTAACGGCATTGGGTTTAAGCCCATTCAGTCTTTGTTTGCCACCAGGGCCTAAAACTCTTAATCTTGCTCATGCCCGCGACCATTCAGCCCCCCATCAACGAGATGCTGTCCCAATTGACCTCCGAGCAGAAGTGGGAGGCGTTTCAGTTCCTTTGGAACGAGGTTGCTGAAGAGCATTCAGACGAGATCGAGCCTCCTGCCTGGCATTCGAACGTTTTGCAGGAGCGAGAGGAACGCATCGCGCGCGGCGAGGCGACTTGGATTCCGCTGCAGGATGCCGTTAAGTCTCTGGAGACCAAATACACATGAGGGTCGTCATCGAAGCGGCGGCCTACAGCGATGTTGATGCTGTGTCCGATTTCTACGACCAACAGGAGGCCGGTGTGGGATTGTATTTCGTGCAGGAATTTGCCCGCACGGCGAGAAGTTTGGAAACCACGGGAGGCATTCATGTTCGGCGTCACGGTTTCCATTTCTGTCTGGTTGAGCGCTTCCCGGTCGCCCTCTACTACCAAGTCGAAAACAATGAAGTGCGTATCGTGGCCGTGCTCGACTGTCGTCGAAGCCCTCGCTGGATCAGACGCCAATTGAGGGATCGTTAGTCTCATGCCCTCACGAATTCTCATCGCCACCGATCTACATCAGCGTGCGGTGCTTTATGAAGCACTGATGAAGCTCTGTGACGAGGTCAAACCGGATGCGCTGATCCTCGGCGGGGACTTTCTGCATGGCACGGGCCTGTTGCCGTATGGTCGCACGAAGCAACTGACCCCCGACACAGTGCGCGGTGGAACTGCACGCCGTCTCCGCGCCGATCCTCTTTGTGCGCGGCAATCACGAGGACGAGAACTGGTTCGAGTTTCGCGATGCGTGGCGTTCGCTGCATCAAACGGCTCTGCTGCGGCTGAATGGTTCCTTCGCCGAAGTCGGCAGTGTCGGCGTGATCGGCTTCCCCTGCGCGATGGGGCAGGAGGAGGCCTTTTCCGAAGGAGAACCGCTCGGCGGCGAACATTACGGCTACTGGCTGCCGGCTTTGCTCAAAGACCACGGCGACGCGGCGCGGCAGCTTTGGGTGATGCACGAGCCTCCTACGGGCACGCGGCTCTCCGTGGCCGGTTCGGTGGTGGAAGGACATCCGTGGTGGCGCGATGCGATTGAAGAACATCAGCCGCGCATGGTCGTCTGCGGCCACGATCACGGCACCAGCATTCGAAACGGTGTCTGGCAGGATCAAATCGGCCGCACAGCCGTCATCAATGTCGGCCAAAACATGGACGGGCCGCTGCATGCGACGCTGGTGGTCGAAAAAGACGGCATGATGGGCTGTGAGCGGCTGGTGGCGGACTGATTCGGAGCGGGGGAGATGAAAGGGCGCTTCCGTCGAAGGTGGATTTTGATGTGGCGGCGGTTTTGGAGCACTGGCATGGGAGATCTCGTGTTCACGTCCCGCTTTCTCCAGGATCATCCTCGCATTCGCCTAGTCGGCAGTTTTGAGGCGTTGATGGAGGCACGGTTTGCTGACGGTGTGAACGCCTTTTGCTGGCCGAGAACGCTGACAGGCGATTTTGAGGAGGTGGTCCGGCATCTCGACGTCGAGCCGGGGATCACGCACCTGACGGCGGAGCAATTGCGGTCGCTGCCGCTGGGTGTGGGAGGCATGCAGGCGGTGAGGGCGATGCTGGACGACTTTGCGCGGCTGGTGGAGCACGGGCTGCAGCCGACGCTTGATTGCATCAATGGCTACCGGCAGCCTGAGGAGCCGGAGTTGTTGCGCACCGATGTTTGCTCGTTCCATGCGGACAGCGCCACCTGCGAAGCTGACACGATCCTGTGCACCTACCGGGGTGCCTCTTCCGAAGGATTGCGCAACGAGGATGCGATCCGTCATGTCGATGTGCCAGGGACTCGGGCGAGGCTGCTGAAAGCTTGCGGCGGTGAAGATGACGCCGACTTTGAGGCGTGGCTGAACGATCATTACTTCGACCTCCATTACCTGCCGCTGCCGGGAGCCGTGCCGTTTGCTTTCGGTGTTGGGAATCTATGGCGCGTGGCCACGCTTTGGCCGGGTGCGCCGGTGCCGCCGTGCGTTCATCGCGCGCCTGATCCTGTGCCGGGACAAAAGCGGCTGTTGCTCATCAGTTGACCGCCATGCCTGCCGATCCTGCCACATGTCTGGGCTGCGGCGCCTGTTGCAGCCATTTCCGGGTCTCGTTTTACTGGCAGGAGGCGGAGCAGCGCGGGATCGATCCGGCGATGGTGCTCCAGATCAGCCCCTGGCAGGTGTGTTTCCGGGGAACCGGGGAGCATCCGGTGCGCTGTGTGAATCTGGAGGGTGACGTGGGCCACGAGGTCGCGTGCGGGATTTACGATCAGCGGCCCACTCCATGCCGCAGCGTCGAGATCGGCGATGAAAAGTGCAACGAGGCGCGTGTGGCGCATGGATTACCCCGGCTGCCCTGGCCTTGAAACGATGCGTGACACCGCCACTCACCCGAACCGCACGCAATAGACCGGCGGCAGGTCGGCGCTGAGCCGCTGCCACGAGTCGCCGCCGTCTTCGCTGATCCAGACGCTGCCGGTGGTGCTGCCGAAGGCCAGCGTGCGTCCATCCGCGCTGACGTCGAGCCCATGACGATAAACGAGGTGGTAGGCGTGCTGCTGGGGGAGTCCGTTGCGAAGTTGCTCCCAGGTGCGGCCACCATCCCGCGTGCGTGTGACGCACAGCGCGGCATCGCAGGGGATGCGGAATTCGTCTTTGATGCCAGGGATGAACCAGGCGGTCTGGGGATCCTGCGGGTGGACGGCGACAGCGAAGCCGAAGGCGGAAGGAGTGACGTTGGTGATCTCGCTCCAATTGCGGCCGCTGTCGTGACTGACAAAGATGCCATTGTGATGCTGCATCCAGAGGGTGTCGGGCTGGGATGCCGCCCGGGCGATGCGGTGCGGGTCTTGAATGCCGGGATCATGGGCCTGGTCTGGTGGCATGAACTCGGCACGGATGCCCTGGCCGATGTTCTGCCAGCTTTCGCCGTTGTCGCAGGTTTCCCAGAGGCCGGCACAACTTACGGCGAGAAGAAGACGACGGCGGTCACGTGGATCCACGAGGATGCTGTGGATGCCGGGCCATTCCGCACCGCCGCCGAACCACTTGGCGCGGGCAGGATGATCCCACAGGCTTCGAACGATCTGCCAGGAGGCACCGTGATCCGTGGAGTGAAACAAGCCGCCGGGAATGGTGCCGCACCACAGCTCGCCATCGTTCCCGCCGGTCTCCAGCGCCCAGATTTTCTTCAGCGTCCAGGGCACCGGCTCCTGGCTCATTGGATTGATGATTTCAGCGTAGTCCTCCGGTTTCGGCGGGTAGGTCGGGCAGGCACGTCCTTCCCAGGTGGCTCCACCATCGCGCGAAGCGTGCATCTTGGTGCCGAAATGGCCGTGTTCGACGGCGGCGTGGAGGGTGCCGCTGCGTGCGTCTGGCAGCAGCATGGGCACCTGGATGCCGAGAAACGACAGACGGCTGATCTGCCAGCCCTGAGGGCCGCGAACGGCTTCCAGGAGGCCTTTCCGGGTGCCGAGATAGAGTTTGGTGCTCATGGCGATGTGGGGGATCAGCCGCCCGAAAGGGCCTGCATGACGAAAAGCTCCGAATCCTGCTTCACGGCATCGGATTGCGTGCGGCGGTCGCGGATGGCGGTGCCGTCGATGAAGACGACGACGTGCTGCCGGACCGCGTGTTGATCGTCGAGCACGTAGCCCCGCAAGGCCGGATGCTGGTCAAACACGGCTTGCAGGCACTCGCGGACGTTTTTCCCGTTCACCCGGCACTTGGGGGCCTGGGTCTGATGCGCGAGATTGACCGTGAACTCGACGGTGGGCATGGGGGCGAATGACGAATGACGAATGACGTGAGGCTGGGCGGGGTTTTAGGAGAGGAGCGCTTTCCATCTGGCTCGTTCGACCCAGAGGAGAAAGAGGGGAAGGGTGATGATGGCGATCAGTGTGGCCTGGAAGATGCCGTCGCCGGCGATGAACTGATGGAAGGCGAGGATGTTCACGATGATGGGGCCGAGGATCAGCAGGCCGAGGTTCCGTGTGCGGGGAATCATGACGAGCAGGCCGCCCAGCAGCTCAAACACCTTCACGAAAGTCATGAAGCCGGTGGGGCCGGTGGCGGCCATGAACTGGCCGACGGCTGAGTCTTTCGGGATGTCAGGAACGGCGGCCAGATGGAAGAGGACGACGACGGCGGACGAGACGAAGAGGAGGCCGAGCAGGATTCCAGCGGCAAGAGCGGCGTATTTCATGATGTGAAGACGAATGACGAATGACGAATGACGAATGACGAATGAGCCGGCGGGCGGGGGCTTTGGGGAACTGGTTCACGCTGCGGACGATGAGTCGCAGCTCCCTCCCATCTCATCCCAGCGGCGTTGCGTCTCCTCGGGGCTTTGCTTTTCGAGTTCTTGTTGGAATGACCATGGATGGCCGAACGGATCGGTCACCATGGCGGTGCGGTGGCCGTAAAACGCATCATTTGGCGGCCGGACGCTGGTGGCTCCTGCTGCGACGGCTTGTTGATAGGCGGCATCACAGTCGGGCACCATGAGGGCGAAGCAGGTGCTGGCGCCACCGAGCGTTTTCGGACTGGTGTTCATGCCGGGATACTCGTCGGCGAGCATGATGACCTGGCCGCGGATGGCGATCTCCGCGTGGCCGATCTTGCCGGTCTTTTGGTCGTCGAGACGCATGCGTTCCTCGGCATCAAATGCCGCCTTGTAGAATTCGATGGCCTTTGCCGCGTCGTGGACGGCGAGGTAGGGAGTGACGGGTGGGTAGTCAGCGGGCGGATTCATGATGCGCGTTGGGTGGAGTTGATGAGGGAAAATGTCAGGCGGCAGCGCAGGTGCCGTCTCCGAAGGCAGCTTTCATGTTCTGCACGATCTGCTCCGGGGTGAAGTCCTGCCTGTGGGTGGCGATGGACCACTGGTGGCCGAAGGGGTCGATGAGCACCCCGTAACGATCTCCCCAGAACATGTCGGCGGGGGACATCTTCACGGTGCCACCGGCGGCGATGGCCTGGGCGTAGAGTTCATCCACGTTATCGACCTGAAGGTGAATGGTGACGGGTGTGCCGTTGAGCGAGGCGGGTGAAAAAGAGCCCCATTGCGGGTTTTCATCGACGAGAAAGACGGGCGAGTCGCCAATCTGGATGCAGGCGTGCATGATTGTTTTGCCATCCGGTCCCGGCATGCGGAAACGCTCCGCAGCATTGAAGGCACGGCGATAAAAGTCGAGGGCGGCATTCGCGTCGCGGCATACGAGGTGCGGCGTCACGGTCTTGGTCGGGCGTTCGTTGGCGGGCTGGCTCATGGTTTGAAATGCGTTGACGGTTTGGCTGCGCATGACCGCGCTGTCAGGCAGGGAATGGGATCGCAGATCAGGGCAGGGACCCCGACTCAATCGGATCTCGCTGCCGTTTTGTGTGGGTCTTTGTGGTGGTGCCTTGCGTGGCTGGCTCATGGGGCTGGTGCGCGGCTGACACAGCCGTCATTTCAGGGCGCGAAACTGCTGGAGGCCCTCCCAGGCGATGCGTTGGAGGTCGGCGCGGTCCTTGTCGCTGAAGACCCGCGTCAGCGGGCCGCCATCGCGATCCTGATCGCGGTGCTGCGCATCCAGATAGCGGGTGTCGGTGATCTTGTTCACCGAAAGCCCGGCCGGGCTGCGGTCAAACAGCACGCCATACATCGTGCAGGCGGTGAGGTAAGCCATGGTCTGGTTCAAGTGCGCGTCATTGACAAACCGAAGCGTGAAGTCAGGACGCGTGGTCTGGCAGTGATGTGCGACGAGGGCCATCGGCACCACATCCGCGCCGATCTTGGCGGCCATGTCGCGGATGATCTTCTCCTTGGCGAGCACCGGGGCGATGTCCGGGGCGCTGGCGAGCGGTTTTTCATTCTGCGTTTGTGGAGAGGTTTCATAGAGCACCGCACGGCCGCCCTGGGCCTTCACCAACTCGACGAACTTGGGAGCAAACTCGACGTAACGTGGATCGTCCGGCATGTCGTCGCGGTAGGACTGGAGCACGACGATGTCCCACTTCCGATGTGGCTGTCCGAGTGACTTCGCCAGTTCCTCGTGCCGCGTCAGGGCGAGGGGCGCGTATTGGTCCTTCGGGTCTTTGGCGGCCTCGCGGAGGTAGGCGAGCGTTTGTTCCTCTTCCGCTGCGGTGAGCGTGGAGATCTTCACAAAGTTCGGTGTGCCGAGCCGCCAGTGGTCTTTCAAGGTGCGGCCGCCGTAGATGACCGTGGTCACCTCAAACTTCAGGCCGGGATTGCCCTCCTCAGCCATGGCTTTGACCACTTGGGAGAGATTGTGCCGGGCGGTGAAGCTGTTGCCGATGAAGAGCACGTTCAGCGTGCCTGTTTCCGCAGATGTGGCCAGCAGCGGACCGAGAATGATTGCGGAGGCGATGATGCGGAGGAGGCAGAATAGAGGGCGCGTGTTCATGATTCAGAGAGAAGAGGAAGGGAATGAGCGGCGATGACCGGCACCGGGGGTTGTAACCGGTCCGGGGGTGGTAGCGCGAGAAAATCCGTGGCAGTTCGATCTTGCGGAGGTCCGGCTGGCTGGATAATGCGATCATTCAGCACGTGAAAAATAATTTCACGGCGGGCATTGATCCTTCTGGACGAACAGCGGTGCCACGGACTTTTTATTTGAATGCGGAAAAACCCAGTCTTCCAACAAGAAACCTTCGCCGCAGCCATTTTGAAGGTGCGCAGCGGGCTTGCGACGTCACGCACCACCTTGGCGAAGTCATTAGGCATCTCGCCTTCCACGATCGGCCTCTACGTGGACCGCTTGATCGCTGATGGGTGGCTGAATGAGTCGGGACTGAACCAGGGGCCCATGGGCCGGCCGCGACGCTTGCTGACCACGGTCCCGGAGGCTGGCTGGTTCGCCGGTGTCGAGTTTAACGCTCATCGCCTTCAGGCCGTCGCGGTGGATTTTTCAGGTCGGGCTGCGGCCTCGCACTCCATCTGGTTGCCTGCGAATGTGACGGTGCCCGCGGTCATCGAGGCGATTCACACCAGTGTGACTGCGTTGGCGAAGGCGATGCATGGCCAGCTGCTTTCCGTTGGCTTGGGAGCACCGGGGCTGGTGAACTCAACCGCCGGGATCGGGCTGCGTTATGCGTTCATCGCCGACTGGGTTGATGTGCCTCTAGTGGGTCAGATCGAGTCACGGCTGAAGGTTCCGGTGATCCTGGAGAACAATCTCCGCGCCATCGCCCTGGCGGAGCGCTGGTTCGGACTCGGACACGATGTGAGTGACTACGTGATCCTCGGTCCCCGCAGCGGATTCGGCATCGCCATGGTGATGCGTGGCCAGTTGATTGAAGGAGCCCATCACGCCGCCGGTGAAGTCGGCCTGTGGCCCTGGCCGCTGGCGGGCAGCACCGGTGGCGAGCAGGAGCTGCATCATGTGCTTAGCGCCACGGCCACTTGGCGGCGGCTGGCCGGTGTGCCTGCCGGCGCGAAGCTGCCGGACGATCTGAGGGCGGCGCTGGCCGAACATGCGACCATGGAGGGCACCACGTGGGATGCCGTGTGCTCCGACTTCGGCCGCGTCATCGGTTTCCTGCGGCTGGTCCTGGATGCGGAGATCTTCATCCTGCATGGACCGCTCACGGCGTTGGGAGACCGGTTCTGCGAGGCCATCGTCGCTCATGGGCGGCAGATCATGCCCGCGTTGCAGGGGGTGCCTTTCAAGGTCACGCCCTCCGCGCTCGGTGATGATGCCGGAGCTCTCGGTGCGGCCAGTCTCGCGATGGAGGCCTGGTCTCCGGCGGCATGAAGGCAAACAAAAACCGGGTGGCGGGGATTCCGCACACCCGGTCGGGGTGAACTGAGGCCGGGATTACTTCTCCAGCTTCTCGTTGGCGGCCTTCCAGCCGGAGATGCCGGCGGAGAGGTGCTTCACGTTGGTGTAGCCCAGTTCAGCAGCCTTCTTGGCAGCTGCTTTGTAGGCGCTGCAGGCAGGGCCGCCGCAGTAGGCCACCACGAGGGCGTTCTTGTCGGATGGCAGCACGCTGGCCAGGCTGTCCTTCTGATCGGCGAAGTTGACCGCGCCGGGGATGTGGCCGTTGGCGTAGGACGAGGCGCCGTTCACGTCGATGACGGTGACCTTTTTATCAGCGATGGCCTGCTTGAGGTCGGCGATGCTGATGTCCGGGAACTCGGCGGCAAACGCGGAGGAGGCGACGAACGCGAGGACGAGGGCGATGAGTTTCTTCATGATTGTGTCAGGATGGTTTGAGTTAGGGTGCGCGGATGGCTGTGCGCGGCAGCGGCCCCGTCCGCCGGGGCAAAGGGTTCAGGAATGACGATGAAACACGATCTTCACCGGCAGGTCGCATGGGACGCGGGAACAGTCGTTCTTATTCCCGCGAATCTGCGGGGATGCGTGGCCTGGGGGTTCCGTGGTCGTCATGGGCAGGAATTGAACGATGGGAAATACGTCTGTTTTAGCCAAAAGCTGCATTCTTATTCATAGCACCGGGATGAACAGGCGTGCGAAGCCGTTGCGGAGCCGCTGCAGCACGGGCGTGGCGTCCACCGATTCGCGCGTCACCTCACGGCACAGCAGCAGCCGTTCCGCCATCTCCTTCCGCAGGCGTCCGCCCAGCCCGGCATCATGGCAGGCCAGGTTCAGCTCGAAATTCAGCCGCAGGCTGCGCGGGTCCCAGTTCGTCGAGCCCAGGAAGGACCATACGCCGTCGATCAGGAAGAACTTCGCGTGGTCGAAAGGCGGTGGCGACTCGAAGATGCGGCAGCCCACGCTCAGCAGCTCCGGATACAGCGTCTGCGCCGCCCACGCGACGAAGGGGATGTTGTTTTGTGCCGGAGTCAGGATCGTCACCTTCACGCCCCGGATCGCGCACAGACGCAGGGCTGCCATCAGCGTGGCGGTGGGCAGGAAATACGGCGTCATGATCAGCACTTCCTCGCGCGCGGCATTCAGCGCGGCAAAAAACGCCGCCGGCATCACCTCCAGGTCCTCATCAGGACCGTCCACAATGCCGATCGCACTGCAACTGCCGCAGGCAGGCAGCTCCGGGAACCACAGCGGGCCTTCCAGGGTCTCACCCGTGCAGAACTCCCAATCCTCCACAAACACGCGCTGGATCTGCGCCACCACCGGTCCACGCACTTCAAAGTGCAGGTCATGCACCGGATGGGCGGGGTTGCGCGACAGCATGTTCCCCTCCCGGATGTTCATGCCGCCTGTGAACGCGGCCGCACCGTCCACCACCATGATCTTGCGATGGTCGCGCAGATCGAAGCGAACGAAGAACATGCGCAGCGGGTTGACCGGCAGCACTTCAACGACGGCAACCCCGCCTTCGCGCAAGCGCCTGCAGGCATCACTACCGAAGAACGGGCGGCTTCCCAGCGAATCCATCAGTGTCGTGCAGCGGACGCCGCGCCCGGCAGACCGGATCAGGGCATCGACCAGCGCATCGACAAAACCGCCGGCCTGCCAGATATAGAACTCCATGTGCACCGAATCACGGGCCGCATCAATGTCTTCGATCATCGAGCGCATGATGCTCGGGCTGTCGGCGATCAACTGCAGGCGATGGCCGCTCATCAGCGGAATGCCGACTGCCGCCCGGGCCAGCCGGCTGACGCTCTCTCCGCCATCCGACAGGGTTCTTGCCGATGCCACGCAAGCCGGAGGAATACCTTGCGCCCACTGCCAGACCTGCGGGCGAAGCGCTGCCGCCCGTTTCATCCAGAGGCGCCCCAGGCGGCGCTCGCCGATCAGCAGATAGATCAGCACGCCGAAAAACGGAACCAGCACCACCAGCAGCAGCCACGCAACCGTCGAGCCCTGCGCGGCCCGGCGCGAGAAAAGCCGCAGGGCAACACATGCCAGCAGGAGTATGTGAAGGGCAGACCAGAAGCTGAGTGACATCGGATCAGTATCGGGTGAGCAGCAGGCAAGGGTCAAGTACAGTCACGGCCTGTCATTCGTCGTGGCCGGGAATGGTCATGGTGCCATCGAAGAACGGCAGGGCGAGAGACGCCTCCACCCGTCAGATGGCTATAGCTCGACGGAAGCCCCAATCGCCAGAACGGCCGCCCGTGCGACGATGGCATCCTGCGACGCCTTGACACCGGAAACACCGATGGCGCCAACGATCTCGCCATCAACCACCACCATCTCGCCGCCTTCTATCATCATCACTGGCAGATCGAGGGCTGCAAAACGGCCGTTGTTGACCATGTCTTCCAGCATCTTGCTCGGCTTGCGTGCCATCACGCAGGCCCTCGCCTTCTCCGGCGCAATCTGCGCGCTCATCGGTGGAGCATTGTCCATGCGCTGCAGGAACATCAGGTTGCCGCCATCGTCGCAGATCGCGATCGAGACATTCCAGCCATTGCGGCGCGCTTCCGTTTCCGCAATCGCCGTCAGTTGCCGCGCATCTTCCAGGTCGAGAACCTGTTTCGTCTTCATTGGCATTCACCCGTTCAGTGTGTTGGCATGACGAATGCGTTAGCCGTCAGGCTACCGGTCGGCCAGCGCTGGGTCACCGTCTTCAGACGGGTATAGAAGCGCACCCCCTCCGGGCCATGCACCGCATGGTCGCCAAAAAGCGAGCGTTTCCAGCCGCCGAAACTGTGGAACGCCATCGGCACCGGAATCGGCACGTTAACACCCACCATGCCAACCTGGATGTGGCGCGAGAATTCATGCGCGACATGGCCGCTGCGGGTAAAAATTGCCACGCCGTTGCCATACTCATGCGCATCGATCAGCCGGATCGCCTCTTCCAGGCTCGGCACGCGCACGACCACCAGCACCGGCCCGAAGATTTCCTCGCGATAGATGCGCATGGCCGGCGTTACGTGATCGAACAGGCAGGCACCGAGGAAGAAACCGCCTTCGTGCCCGGGCACCGAAAAATCGCGGCCATCGACGACAAGGCTTGCCCCTTCCTCGACGCCGCAGTCGACATATGACTTCACCTTGTCGCAGTGCGCACGCGTCACCAGCGGCCCCATGTCGACATCGGGCAATATCCCCGGGCCGATACTGAGGGTGCGTGCACGTGCCGCCATGCGCTCGACCAGCGGGTCGGCGATGTCGCCCACGGCCACGGCAACCGAGATCGCCATGCAGCGCTCACCAGCCGAGCCGTAGGCGGCCCCAGCCAGCGCGTCGACGGCCTGATCGAGGTCGGCATCGGGCATCACCACCATGTGGTTCTTGGCGCCGCCGAGCGCCTGTACCCGCTTGCCGTTGGCCGTTCCCGTCGCATAGATGTACTCGGCAATCGGTGTCGAGCCGACAAAACTGACCGCCGCAACACGTGCATCGGTGAGCAGGGCATCGACCGCCTCCTTGTCG
>NZ_JACSRD010000090.1 GCF_014879935.1 Prosthecobacter sp. | reverse complement strand
TTCATCATGCCCTGGAGCTGCTTGCCCACGGGAACACGAAACTTGCCAAACCGGGACAGGAAGTCCTTGGCATCCCCGGCCTCAACACGGTCCCGGCTGAACTGGTAGCAAATGAGATCGTTCATGGCTCAATACTCCTCCGGCAGATAGATCGTGGTGCAGGACCTGTCGGCAGAGGTTTCCACATATACACGGTCATCACCCGTCACCTGATAGACGCTCAGCTTTGCCGGATCAATCCCGCCACGCGTCAGCAAATCGAGCGCCGCGCCCCGACCAAGGTCTGTGTTAAGGGGCCGATAATTTTTTTGCCAGCTCCCGGCTGGCGGGATCGAGCTTGGCGAGGGGGATGGTGAATTCTTTGCCGTCACGCTGGATGACGACGGAATCGCCGTCGAGGCGGACAAAGGCGGCCGCGACGGTGGCTCCGGCCGTGTTGGTCCAATGGTGGAGCTGGGGAACTGCTCCGGCAGGCTGGAGGATGACCTGGTCTTTCTCCACGCGGATGACCGCGCCAGAGAGGAGTGTGATGTAGCGCAAAGCCTCGTGGGCGCTGATGTGGTGCAGTTCGAGGCTGAGAGTGGCCTGACTGAAGGCTTTGGCGTCAACCGGCTTTCCTTGAGCATCATGGAAGGCATGGCGGATGCCCTTGCTGAATGGATCGGCGCTGGTGCTGGCCCGGGTGAAGAAATCCATCACCTCCGGCAGGCGGGCGGCGCTGAAGGTGAGCTTGGGCAGCCGCCAGGCAGCGAGATCCGGTGCTCCAGAGGCGATAGGGACTTCGGGCAGCGGTTTGCCTGCCTGGTCTTTGGGCGTGATGAGGATGCGGCCGTTTTCCCAGCGCCAGGCGAGACCGCAGAGTTCGACGCAGTAGCGGACGGTGTCTTCCAGCGGCACTTGCAGGAGATCGAGACTAATGGAGGCTTGTGATGAAGGAGCCGCCTGGATGATGTCCACGCCGATGCCTCGGGGATCAATGTCCCGTGATCTGACGCGGAGGAACTCGACAGCTTCGTCGAGAGTGGCACTTTGGAACTGGACTCGGGGATACACCCACTTTCCGGCCACTTGGGGGTTTGTGGAGGCGCTGAAGGCCGCGGGGGACATTTTTTGCAGGTGCTCCATGGCTCCGAAATGGCCGGGCTGGGCGCGGAGTGCGAGCTGGTAGCAAACTTCGGCCAGTTGGGTGTCGCCGCGTTTTTCCGCCGCTTCACCACGCGCAAAAAAGGCATCCGCCTGCTCCTGGAGGCTGGCGGCGTGGATGAGTGGTGTGAGGCAAAGGAGAGCAAAATGGCGTTTCATGGTCTGAAAAACAGATGAGCGGAGTTTTCAGGGGCGGTTCAGGCGGGCGAAGCCCCAGCGAGGCTGGTCCTCAATGACGATGAGGCCATGGCGCAGTTCGTCGTAGGTGCCTCGACGGTTCAGGCTGCCAAATCGGGCGATGCGGCGCTTGGCGTCATCTTTGAAGAGCCACTGGCCTTGGGCATTGACGAGACCACCGGTCGTTTTTTCCCACGTGACGGCGACTCCGGGAGCGACCCAGATGATGCGCTCCTGCGCGGGCGGGAGCAAAAGCTGGCCAGAGGGAGCAAGCAGCGCCTCGGCCCCCTCCTGGCTGCGGGCCACGGTGCCGCCGAGGGAGAAGGCATCCGGCTCTCCCTGGCGGGGAGGATCATTCCAGATGGTGGGGTTGAGTTTGCGCCCTGTGGCGTCACAGAAGGCCCAGCCCATGCCGTTTTCCTCCAGCACCCAGGCGGTGGTGGCGTCCTGCCAGATGAGACCTCGTGTTTTGGGGCCAAAACCAGGCTTCACGAGGCTGATTTGACCGTCAGCGGCTTCACGGAGGAGGAACTCGGCGGGCGGGCTGCTGGTGATGACGGGATCGATGAGCGGGAGTCCGTCGGCACCGATGATGACCCAGGTGGTGCCGCTCTGGACGGTGGCGACAGGGCGGCTGCGCGGGGTGCCGCGACGCTGTGGATCGCTGGACTGGCCTTTCCAAGCACCTTCGCCGCTGTGGATCCATTTTTGGAGGCGACGGTTGTAGTAGGAATGGGTGTCCTGCATGCGGCTGAGGCTTTCCCCCGTGCCGTCGATGGTCCAGGCGGTGAAATCACGCGCCTCAGTCCAGAGGGCCGCGAGGGCCAGTGTGCCATCCGGGGCGAGGTAGCCCCAGAATGAGGTATCCGCCCCCAGCGCGGCGGCGCGGCCATGATGAAAGTCGCGCACCTCCTGCCAGATGGCGGGGATGACGAGCTTGCCGTCGAGGTCGATGAAGCCCCACTTGCCATCTTTTTTCACCGCGGCGCGGCCTTCGCGGAAGTCGCGCACCTCCTGCCAGAAGGTGCCATCGCCGATGCGGCGGCCTGATGGGTCGATGAAGGTCCAGCCGTCTGGCGTGGGGAGGGCGGCGCGGTCCTCGGCAAAGCCCCAGCCCCAGGGCTCCTCGGCCCGGGTGTAGCCGAGCGGGCGGCCCTCACGAGTCATGAGCCGCCAGATTTCCGTGGTGGCCTTGGCGTCCTTCATCCAGATCATGCCAGCGGCGGCGCTGGTCCAGTTCCAGAGGAAGCTGCCTGCCTCTGGAAAGCGTGTGAGGGCACCGCTGCGTGGTTCGTAAATGGCTAGATTCACCACGCCGGTGCTTTCCTTCAGCCGGATGACGAGCCGGTCCGGGCCGTAGAAGTCCACATACTGTGTCTCGGCATGGTCGAGCTTCGCAGGCAGGGCGGGTTTGCCATCCGGCAGGAGCACGGTTTTGGCGTCTTTTTGATAGGCGATGATCCAGGGGGCGCGGAAGCGTGTGCCTTCGGTGCCGAGCTGCACGGTTTTGCCATCCGCAGCGAGGGAGACGTAGCTGACAAATGGCACTTTGATGTCATCCCACACTGGCTCGACCACGACCTCCCCCTGGCCGTTGGCGAGGCCGTAACGGTGCCCGACACGGATGAGCACCCAATCTTTGGAGAGCACACGGGCCTCGTCCCAGGCAGGCTCGGCGAGCACGCGGCCGGAGGCATCAATCAGGCCGTATTTCGGCGGCATGGCATAGGGCACGAGGTCCTCCAGCAGCTCGTGGCGTGGATTCATGCCGCTGAGCACGATGCTGCCACTGGGGGAGAGCAGGTCCGGGGCGCTTTGCAGGCGGTAGGGCATGCTCTTGATGTAGCGGTTCCAGTAGGGCGACTCTGGAGTGAAGGCGGACTTCACGGTCTTGGTGGTCCAACCGGGGGGCAACTGACCGTAAGCGGAGCCATAGCCGCGGCTCTGGCTGTATCGAGAAGATGCCGGCGGTGCGTTGTCGTAGCCCGGCGGCTTCGCCGAAGGCCGGGTTTCCTTGGAAAAGGGCGCGCTGAGCCTGCCGAGCGCATCCATGAGAGCGGCTCCGCGGTCATCCTCGACCACCGCCAGCCCGTCGGTGCCAAAGTGGGTGAGGCGGCCTTTTCCCTGCGTGCGGAAAAGCACGCGGCCATCTGGGTCCTGGAGGCTGAGGGAGCCATCCGGCCACTCCACTTTCAAAAGCGGGCCGCGGGGTGAGCCGACGACATGCACGGCATCTGCGCCCGTAAGGCTTGCGAGTTCCTTGCCCTGGAGGTCAAAGACGGTCCTTTTGCCATCGCTGCCACGCAAGCGCATGAAGCCGAGGTCCAGGGTGCGCTCCTGCCAGTCCAGCTCGTGATTCACCGGCGTAAGCGGCCCGTGCGGGGTGATGAGTCCCCAGTCCCGCGCGCCCTGCCGAACGGCACCGATGCCCTCCGGAGAGAAATTGATCATGCCATCCCACTGAGGCGGGAGCACGACCCGGCCTGAGCGGTCGATGAGGCCGCGTTTGCGGTCATGCGTGACGACCGCGTAGCCGAGAGCGTTGAAACGCCAGGCATCCTCCCACTCGGGTGGCACCACCTGCTTTCCAGTGGCATCGAGGTAGCCCCATTTGCCGTCTTTTTTCACCGGCACGAAGCCATGAATCAGCTCCTGCACCTCCTCATAGACCGGAGGTGCCACGATGCGACCGGCGGAGTCCACCAGGCCCTGCATGCCGTCTTTGCCATGCAGCACGGCGGACTGCCGGGCGCTGAAGCGATCGATGCTTTCGTGCTCGGGCTTTAAAACCCACGCGCCCTTGCGGTCAATGAGGCCCCAGTGACCACCGGAACGGGCGCGGGCCAGGCCCGTGGCGGCATCAAAGCGCTCCACAGCCTCAAAGTCCGGTTTCACCGTCCAAGTCCAGCCTTTGTCCGGCCAGTCCTCCACCGCTGGCCATGCCAGCAGCACACGACGCGGCCTTTCTTCGGACAGGCTGAGAAGGTCTGGCGCATCCATCAAAGCGAGTTTGGAGAGGTGTTTGACGCGCACAGGTGTGTTGCGCAGTGCAGGGATGTTTTGAGCGATCCAGCCGCCCAGCTCCTCTCTGCCCTGCCGTGCATGCACGGTCACGTCCAGGATCACGGAGGCGGTGCTGCGGGCCAGCTCCTCGGATTCCTTCCAAGTGTATTCAGCACGACTCACGCCGATGAAGCCGGGGCCGTAGGCGTAGGCATCCTCCACCTTCGCCAGTGCCTCCTCGGTGGTTTTGCCCTCGCGGATGAGGCGCTGGAAGTATTCGTTCTGAATGAGCTTGTTGACGATTTTCTGCTCGATTTTGACCGTCTTTCCAGCTTCCCGCGTGGCCAGGAATCCAGCGATGCCGCCGAGGGTGACCAGCGCGGCGCAGCCGAGGATGAGGATGTTTCGGCGCACTTGGGCTGGATCCAGTGGAGCGCGTGTTTTTTTGGGCTTCCGAGGTTTGGGGGACGGTGCGGTTTTTTTTGGCTTCGCAGGCTGTGGTGCCGCGGAAAAGTGCAGGGTCGGTTTTTTCGGCTGCGGCCTCGGTGCGGTGACAGGCAGCATCAAGCGGCCACCGCAGGTGGGGCAGTCGATCATGGCCGGCTGCGGTAGCGCGGCGACCTGCTCATCCGCCAGGGAGAGCAACTGGGCGCAGTGAGGGCATTGGAATTTCATGGCCGTGAGAGGTGAGGATCAGGAGTGAGGCGAGAGAAATGGAACCGCAGACTCCCACTGCGGAGGTGCATCCTCGGGAGAAAAGGAGGTCTGGTGGCGTCCAGTGAGGTCTTTCGAGGTGGCACCGCTGCCTTCATCAAAGCGCCAGCAGCCGACCAGCCCCGGCTCATCTCCTTTGACCTGGCTTTGATAACGCTCCAGAACCTCGTCCGCGCTGAGAGCACGCTTCCAGAGGCGGACTTCGTCGATGTCACCGATCGTGAACTCGTTCACTCCGGAGATGCCGCGTCCGATGTATAGAGGAGTCTCCGTCGTGGGCTGCACTTCGGCATTAAAGGCTACTTCTCCTGAGGGACGCCCATTCACATACAAGTGCGCCCGGCCTTCAGTCCTCCGGTAGCTGAATGCCACATGGCACCACTGCCAGAGGGGTGCCTGCCATTTGAAGGCGAGTCCGCCCCGCCAACCGGTGGTAAAAGTCACCGTGTCCCCATTCAGCTCAAAGTACCAACCAAAGCCATCGGTCGTGTCGGACTTGTCCAGGATGGGAAAAATTTTCCGGTCCAGCCGATGCACGCGAATCCATGCCTCGATGCTCAGCTCGTCCCGTGTCTCGATCTCGTGAAAATCCGCGTGGTCTTGCACCACCACCGCCTGGCGGCCTTCAAACCGGAGCGCGGAGACATTGGCTCCTTTGTCCGGCGCTTTCGGGAGCTGCATCCAGTGCAGAAACACCCGCCGCGGCCGCTCTCGCGTCGTGACGTGGCTCACATCCGGGGCGTGAAACACCTGCGGCAGGTTCGCATCGCTGTTTTGCATGACCCAGACGGTGCGGCCCTGCGCGGCGGGAAAGCGCTGCTCCAGAAAATTCACCAGCCGCTGCATCACGGGAGAAGTCCAGGGAGCGCGGTGCTCCGAGGGCGTCTCCACCGCCAGCATCCGGGCGGCGGTGGCACGCGCCAGCTCCTGCGCCTGCTCCCAGGTGAGCTCCTCACGGCTCAGGCCGATGAAGCCCGGCCCATGCGCCTCGATGCGCTCCACCCGGCGCAGTTGCTCCATCGTCGTGGCCCCGGAGGCGATGAGGTCGGTGAAAAACTTGTTTTTGAGGATCTCGTTCGTGATGTCCTGGTTCAGGTCCACGCGATTCCCGCTGAAGTGATGCACCAGCATGCCCGCCACACCGCCCAGCACCAGCATGGCCGCCGAGCCGAGGATGAGCACACGCCGGTTCGCCTGCTGAAAAAGCTCCAGCGCCACCTTCCGGCGCGTAATCACGGCGGCGGCAGGCTTCATCATCTCATCCGCAGGTGCCTCGACCGGCTTTTCCATCGCGGTCTCTTCAGCCGGTGGCGAATCCACCGGCAGCGGCACCGCACCACCACATTCGGGACACGGAAAGTCCACGCAGCCCGCCAATTCAGCGAGCACCTCCGGCGTGAGTTCGAGCGGCTGCGTGCAGTGAGGGCAGGCGAGGTTCATGGCAGAAGAACGGGACAAAAGGTTCGGCGTTTCTCGGTGCGGTCAAGGTGCGGGTGTTTGCGTCACGGTGGAGGCGAAGTTTTGCGTGGCGTAGAGCTGGAGCTTTGCGCTGCGGCAAAAATGGGCTCCGCAACCCAGAAAGGCGAACTTGGGATTGAGGATGTTGGCCCGATGGCCGGGGGAGTTCATCCACTGCTTCAAAAGCGCCTGCGCGGCATCGAGATAGGTCACGCCACGGGCCGTGCGCATGGCGATGTTTTCCGCGCGATGGCCTCCGGTGACACCTTGGGCGGCCATGCGCTGCCAGGGCGTGCGTTTCGCGGCATCCTTCGGGTTTTGATGAGAAAAGAAGCCCTTCAGCGCCATGTCCCGCGAGTGCTCAAAGGCGCTCAGCGTGAGCGCCCGCGAGGGCTGAAAAGGCGGCAGCCGGTGCCGGAGACGCTCGGTGTTTGTGGCAAAGAAAAGCGCGGCGTTGAGAAGAGCGTGGTCGATTTGATCCCGGTCCATCACCTGCTGCGCGGCTTGATGCTGGCTGAATGTGGCCGGCGTGAAGCGTGCATAGTCTTCCGCAGTCCACGCCGCGGAGGGAGAGCTGATTTGGGCGGGTGAGGCCTCCTGGCCCTGGGCGAGAGGCAGCCACAGAAGAAGGGAAAGCAGCGGCAAAAGGGAGACGATGTGTTTCATGGCGTGAGAGGCGAGAGGGTGAACAGCAGGGATCGGGCTCAGTTGGCGGCGAGCATGGGGCGGATGACATTTTTCACACGGAAGCTGACGGGGAAGGAAACGCGGTTCGCACGGATGTCCTCCAGCGGGATGCCGAGTGCCAGGCAGGCGGCGGGCGTGAGGTCGATGCCGGCGGGGATGCGATCTCCCGACTTGGGGGCGGAGGGGCCATTGTCGATGAGCTGCACGGTGATGGTGCGGCCGCGATAGGTGACCTCCACCTGGGTGAACCACGGCAGGCCCGCCAATTGAGCAAACGGAGAGCCCATGGTGGAGCGGCGTGCGAGGCTGACTGGCAAGGCACAGCCAAGGATGCCCGGATTCGCCCAGGTGCCGCGACCGCTGGCGCAGCGGCCGTTATCATTCGGGTCGATGACGCCGAGACTGGTGTCGTGGCCGAAAACGGTCGCCATCGTGCGCTGCACCGCGATGTCCATGCCATCGCGACAGGCACCAAGGAAGTTCCACTCCGCGCTACATGGCAGGCGGGGCCCTGAAAATGATGAATGACGAGTGACGAATGACGAAGGCGAAGCCGCTGCCATGATCTGCGGAGCTTTAGGCATTCGGAGTTCGGGCTTCGGGCATGTTTTCTCCGCCGCGATCTGTCCGCCCAACTGCCGCGCCTGGGCCACGCTCTGCGCGGAAAGGCGGGTGAAGGGCACGTGGAAGACACGGCCTTCTTTTTCGATCAGCACTGAGCAGGCTCCCACGCCGATGAAGCGTGCCTGGATGGTCTTTTGGTCGTTGGAGGTCCAGTTCAGCAGGTCACCGCTGTGTGCATTCACGGTGGTAAGGGAGAGAAAGGTGAGCAGCAGGGTGGTGAGGCGTGTTTTCATGGTCTTCACCCCCGCCAAGTGAAGTCCCGAAAAAGGGTTACAGACCTTTGTGAACTTTTTTCAGGCCGTGTCCGGCCGCGCTCGGCTCCTCACTGCCCGGTGGCCCGCTCGGCGAAGATGGAGTTATCCGTGCCGGTGATGCCTCTAAGGCGTCCATCTGACTGAAGAACCAGTCTCATTTCACGGCCTCCGTGAGGCCAGATGACGGCTCCGCGGTCGAGTTTCCAGGTGGTTTCCTTTTCATTGAGTTTTCCACCTGTTTCCGCCACCAGCTTTCCGCCAGGCTGGAAGTCGTAGGTGCCTTTGAGGCCGGAGGCGCTTTTCCAGGTCCAGCGGCCGAGCAGGTCTTTTTCAGTGAGCGGCTTTAGCTCCGGCGCGGGCTGGGTGCCGGGGAGGATTTCCTCGGGTTTGAGGTTTTTGACGATCTCCTGGTCCTCCACACGGAGGTTGGTGAGCGGCAGGCGGTGGACGAAGCCATCGCGCGCCTGAAGGAAGACGTTTTCGCCCTCGATGTCGCGAAAGGTGGCCTCGAGCTTGCGTCCCCGAGTATCGGTCCAGGTGCGATAGACGTCTTTTTCAGTGAGAGGCTTCTGCCCCGGTGCCGGTTGGGTGCCTGGCAGGCTTTCTGACAAGGTATCACCACCGGCGCTGAGCACCGGATTTCCCCAGTAAGCGTGGTCTGCGTTGTCAGAGCCCGCCGGATCGACGATGAGGGAGAGCACCCGTGCTCCGGCAGGCAGCGGCAGGGTGATGGAGATTTCCTTGTTCGGGTAGGTTTGCAGCAGCTTGGATTCAAAGACGACCTTCTCATCCACGCGGACGATGTATTTCCAATGTCCGTGACCGGCTGGCTTGCGACTGTCTGGGAAAGAGTTGGTGATGCCGTGGGCTTTGAACTGGGTGTAGCCCACCGGGATGGCAAAATCCAGCCGGCTGGGCGCGTGTGCCCACAGGTAGCCGGTGCAGAGCTTGCCGCCGACGCAGAGATCCCGCCGCACGAGGCCGCTGGAGTGCTGATTGATGGTGTGATAGCGATCATAACTGAGCTTTGCCCGCAGCGGTGCCAGCTCGCCGAGGAAGAGATCGCGTGGCGTCTTCGCCGTGGGTTTTACTTCGGGCGCGGCGGCGCTGACTTTCCACTCGTGGATGCCAGCGCTGCGCACTGCCGCGCACTGCACCATGAGTCGCAGCGCCGTGGTGCGCACCGTGGGAAAGCGGATGGTGGTCCACCCGTCCAGCCGTGCGGCGGGGAATTCAGCCTCCACCGGAGCCCAGGCACCGGACTCCTGCCGGTAAAGCAGCCGCCACCAGTGCGGCAGTGATCCCCACAGGCCGGTCTGAGTCTCATCCGCGAAGAAGATCTCCGCTGCATTCACGAACTGCGGCGTCTCCCACTCATACTGCGCCCATTCCAAGGCGCTACGATTCGGCCAGGTGCTCAGCGCGGGCACGGAGAAGTCGTTCGACTTCATGCTGCGCGGCCATTTGCCATCGCTGACGGTCAGAATGCCGGAGTCGAAAGAACTGCTCTTTTTTGCGATGGCGGCCAGGTCCGCGCCCGCAGGCTGCGGTGCATCCCGGCGCTGCTCCGGCTCCAGCAGCAGGCAATCAAAGCCGAACGAGGCGGCAGACGCGGCATCTCCCTCCACCTTCACCCGCTGGATGACCAGCTCGTGATCGCCTGCGGCCAAATCCATAACGCCCCAGTCGAGGATGTCCGTGGTGGTCGGCGGCCACACATTCAGGTCAAAGGGCGAGCCGGGCACCTCGCGTCCATCGAGCGTGATGGAGACGCTGCGGTAAGTCCGGCCTGTGGCCAAAATGGCCCGCACACGCTGGCGGGCCGTTTCCTTCACCGGTAATGCGAGCACCACCTCGTCTCCCACCTTCATGTCAGAGGCCAGGAAGACCTTTCCGTCACTGATCACGGCTGATTTAGCGGGGACAACCTCCGCCGCCGATTTCACCCCGGAAGATGAGCGGACGACCCGCAGCGTCTCTGCCTCGATGCGCTCCACGGTGCGGCGCGGAGGCGGTCCAGCCCCTGGCCCGAGCAGGAAATACCCCGCGACACCTGCGGCGAGCACGGCGAGCACGGGCTTCCAAGGAAGTGCACGGCCTTTCTTCGCGATTTGCGGTGCCTTCACCGCCGCGGGCGGCGTCATCTGCACGGTCACAGCCACCTGCGGCAAATGCTCTGCGAAGGGCGAGGCATGCACCGGCATCCACTCCGCGCCGCCTTCCGGCATGAGCATGTATTTCCGGCTCACCTGGCCCTGCTGGACCAAGATGGCGAGTTCCTCTGTCGAGACGGGACCAAAGGTCTGCTGGCGATCAGAGTAGAACCAAGAGGAGGCGTCGAGTGGTGTGTTCATGGTGTGACAAGGTGGAGTTAGGGCGCAACCTCCAGCGTGACGGTATTTTCCGGCCTCAGGATGGTGCTCCACGAGATGAAGTCGTAGAGGCCGATGTTCATCGGGATGGAGTAGGTGCCCGGTTTCGGCGGCGCATAGCCCGTGAGGTCAAAAGTGATCTCTCCCGCCCCCACGACGGCTTGATAGCCAGGCCGTGAACCCGTGTCGAAGTGTCGAGTCATGCTGTAGTCTTTGTTCAGCTCGGCGAGGAGTTCTGGCGGCAGGATATTGGCCTTCTCGACATCCAGATTCGCCGCGAGCTTTGTGGATGAAGGTGTCTTGTAACGGACGGTGAGGTCCAGTTTGAACTTCTGCCCCGCTTTGGCCTGGATGCGGATGTCCTTCGACGGCAAGAGCACGGCAGGAGCCTTCACGGCGGTGAGTTCGATCTCGTAGGCGCTCAGGTCGCGCTTCCACTCGAAGTCCACGGGCAGCGAGGTGACGTAGAGCAGCTTTCGCGTGCTGGAATCCGTCATCTTCACGCGGATGACGTCCACTTTGTCGTCATTGCGCAGGCTGAATCCCAAGTCCTGGCTGCCTTGTCCTGTCGGTGCAGGTGGAGTGGTTCGATACAAGTAGCTGGTGATGATGTTGCCCTTCCGTCCTTCGATGGAGATGTTCACCGCATTCGCCCCCGGATTGTTGTAATCGACCTTTGCGGTCACAAATTCGCCTGTTTTGAAGACATGCGGCGAAGGCGGGTTGGTGGACACAATCTTGACCCAGGCTCGTTTGTCCTCCGGCAGCGCGTGCCATTGAAAAAGCGCGGGGCGTGCCCTCTCCGGTGTGGTGGCACGGGCGAGGTCCGGGCTGTCGAGCAGCGTGGGCAGATCCTCATCACGGACCCAGGAGGTGAGGCCGTGCAGATCCGGGAAGAGCTGCGTCAGCCGCTCCAGCCTCGGCGGGCGGAGGTCGTTGCCCTGCGGCTCGATGGGTAGCACCTCGGCCCCTGCCCGGCGGGCAAGATCCTGCGCCTGCGTCCACGTCAGCTTCTCACGGCTCACACCGACAAAGTCTTCGCCATCCGCCTGGATCGCCGCCATTTCCTCCAAAGCCTGCCGCGTGGCCTTGCCCGTGGTGATGAGGTTTTGGAAGAACTGGTTGTTGATGATCTGGCGGACGTTCTGCGTGGTGTTGAAAACATTCCCACCTCGCAGCGCCAAAAAGGCCCCCACACCGCCGAGCACCAGCAGCGCCGCGATGCCCAGCCAGCGCAGATTCCGCTGCATGCCGAGCTGAGCCTTCACTGCCGCTCCTGCCACCTGGCTCGTGCCGGGCGACATCCTCGCCTGCGGCGTCGCAGGCCGCGCCGGAGCCAAAACCGGCACAGCGATGGCCCCGCCGCATTCAGGGCACTCAAAATGCGGCTGGCCTTGCAGCGCAGCGTGAGTCTCCGCATCGAGTTCGAGCGGCTGGGAGCAGTGCGGGCAGGTGAGTTTCATGAGGGGAGAACGGTAGAGCTTTATTCATTGTTGAGGCGGAAGACCCGAATGTCGCCAATAAGCGATGAAGAGTAAAACTGCTGAAACCCGAGGTAGAACGGGGCTTCTGGGGCCTTGGGATCATCACTCCCGGACGCCGGGGGGCGCTCGGCCTCCAGTAGAAACCTGCCGTTCAAAAAGATGCGCACATGTTTCGACGAAAACTCCACCCGCACACGATAGGGGCGGCCTTGAAGCGGTGCGTATCGCGCAGTGGCGGCGAGCGAGGTTGCCCAGGCATAATAGCCGAAATGCTTCTTCCAGTATTCCTGCTGTTGCAGTGGCAAACTCGATTTTCCAGGATTCGCCCCATGGCGAATGCGGTATGCACCTTGACCATCTGGCAGGGCAACCTGCCAAATTTCTTTCGTGTCCGTTACCTGAGATGGCGGCGCATCAGCAAAGGCGAAAAGAAGCGTGAGGTTGAGGGGCGCTGGGGAATCGAGCACATGCGTGAACTCCACTGCAACTGGCCCGTGAAAGGGGTTAGTGAGGAATGCACTAGGCCAACCATTGCTGTGATAGGCAGACAGGCGCAGCGTGCCGTCCTCGACACGAACATGCTCGGGCTGATGGACGCTCCATCGACCACCCAAGGCTCCGTCAGGCTCAGAAAAGTGGAATAGCTCCTCACTTTGGGAACTCGGACGTAGCGTCTCAGCTGGCAGGAGTTCGGGCTGCTGGCTCTGATCAGCTTCCGATGACCAAAGCTTCACGTTTCGATAGACAACCGACTTGCTGCCAGAGAGGCCCAACCATCCGGGCTTTATGGCATCCGTCTCTGTGGGTAGCTCTGCGGTACAAACCAGCGTGCCCCGGATTCTCACGGCGAGCTGCTTTCCGAGCACATCGGTCTGCACCGCCGTCCAATCTTCCTGTGCCAGTGGAGCAAGCAGCCGGTGTCTGCCCAATTCACGCTCCCCCAAGTGGATGACCAACTCTTTCTGCCCTAGTGTGAGGGTAGTCCCAAGCAAGAGGCTGTTTCCAAGCCCTGCTCCATGCAAAACCCAGACGGCATTGCCTTGTGGGGGAATCCTCACCTCAAACTGGGCGCGGCAAGAATCCCCCAATGCAGCCAGCGGCCAAACCATGCCAGGGTGATGCGCCAGCGTAAACTCGAGGCCCAGCCTCCTGCTGATCGAGGGTGGCCTACTGTATTGTCCTTCCACTAAATGCGTCCGCCGCAGAGATTCCGTTTCCGCAAAGGACTCCTCAAAAACCATCGGCCCGGGATTAAACCAATGAAGCACGGCTTGTCTGGCTTGATCCGTTCCAAGTGCAGTCTTGATGGCTCCAGACTCAAGTGTGGCTGGCTTGCTCTTACTGAAGACCCAACCTGAAATCCCGGTCTGGTCAGGCAAGGCATTCGAGAACCAGCGAAGGAACTCATCTACTTTGCCATTCGACACGAACTCGATGGACAGCAATGACGCTCCTGTGCGCCGGGCCAAATCCTGCGCATGCTCCCAGCTCAGTGACTCCTTGCTCACGCCGATGAAGCCATCTCCATAGGGCCGAATCTCCGCGATGGCCTGCAAGTCCTCCATCGTCGTTGCTCCGCTGGCGATGAGCTGGGTGAAGTAGCTGTTGTGGATGATGTTGTTGGTCGTGTTCTGGAAGATGTTCGTGATGCTCCCGATATTCCGGGCGGCGAGGAAGGCGGCGATGCCTCCGAGCACGACCAGGGCCACAACGCCGAGCACAAGCAGGTTCCGGTTCATGCCGCGCTGTGTCTGCATGGCGGCTTTGCCAGCTTGTGCGGCCGAGCGGCGAGGCATCGGACGCTGATCCGGCAAAGCGATGAGTCCCTGGCACGACGGGCACTCGAAATGCGGCTGGCCTTGCAGCGAGGCGAGCACCTCGGGCGTGAGTTCGAGTGTCTGGGAGCAGTGTGGGCAGGCGAGTTTCATGGCCGTGGGGAGTGTGAGTTTAGCGGTCTTCCTTGACCCGCAGGACGGCGATGGCCTCAAAACCGCCGCCGAGGGCGGGGGCGGTGCCGATGGTGCGTTGCAGGTCGTCGCTGAAGGCGGGCTTGCGTCCATAGAGCCGCCATTTGCCCTGTTTGTCCTGCACGGCCATCGCCGCGCCGTCGTAGCTGTGATAGCAAAAGCTCACGATGCGTCCGGCACCGGGGATGCGGTCGTCCAGGCTGTTCCAGTCCTTCGTGCCGTTCCCCCAAAAGAACACGCGCCCGGACCCGAGCACAGCGGCGCAGGTGTCCCCTTCGGTGGCGACGTGGAGGGCCTTGTCCTTGCCGGCGTCGAGCAGGGCGGCGAGGGCTTTGGGCAGGTCGCGGCAGCCGTTGTTGTCTTTTCCCCACACATGGACGCGACCTTCGACGGTGATGGCGAGGCTGACATCCGTCCCGGCGGCCATATCGGTGATGGTGGCGGACTCGACCGCGGGCGGGAGTTTGAAAACGGGCTCCTGGCCGAGATAGACGAGGCGTCCGCCATCGGTGAGCGCCAGGGCGTTGATCCTGCCGCTGGCGCTGATTTTCACCACTTTCATGCCCTGAAGGGAGGCGGTGGCGGCCTCGATGCGGAGCTTCCGGTTAAACGGTGCCTCCCAGGCATCGACGGTACCGTCTTCATAGAGGAACCAGTCCTCGCCGCCCTTGGCGATGACTTGGCGGAGCTTTTTCCCTGCACCGAGCATCTCGGCGGGAGCTGGGGTGAGGTTGGAAAACTCGTAACCCCAGGGGATGGCGGTGCCGTCTGACAGCAGGGCGATGCCATGATGCTCATGGACGGAGAGATCGATGACATTCGCGGCACTGGCGAGGGCCTCCGGCAGGGTACCGAGCGCCCTGGGAGTGAGCGGAGCCTTTTTCCCGAAGCGTGGCACGATCTCGAGACGGCTCTGGGCCTGCGGGTTGGCCGTCGCGGGTGCTTTTTGAGCCAGCGCACGAGCCTGGGCCTGACTTTCCGGGGAAAGCCGGGCGAGCGGCACAGCGGTGGGTGCGCCATTGATGACGAGCGTCACACTGTCGCCAGTGAGTTCTTTGAAGGTGGCCTGGATCCCCCGTCCATCGCTGGAGGTCCAGGTTTGGGTTTCGGTGGTTTGCGCCAGCACTAGGGTGGCGGCGGTGAGGAGGATGGGGAGTATTGGATATAATTTCATGGAGTGTAAGAAGGGAGTTATGGCTTGGCCCAGTGGTTGAGAATCGTTTCCGCCTGGAGCTGCATGATCTCAGGGTTTGAGCCGCTGCGGAGTGCATGGATGATCACGGTGGCGTCCCGCAGCTTGTCCCGCTGCTTCTGGGCGAATGAACCCAGTTCTGCGGTAGTCTTCTTTCCTTGAATGACCTCGTCGGTGAGAGCGATTGCTTCCGGGGATTTGAGTCGCGCCCGCAATGTTGGGAGCATTTGCCTATTGAACCCATCAAACCATTTCTCCGTGTTTGTCCAGGCGGCAGCGTTTGCCAGGACTTGCATGTCGGCGCTGAGTTGAGCTCGCGCCTTTTTGAGCTGATCGGGCAACGCAGCAAAGTCATGGATGGCCGGGCGGTCTGCCGCCTTGACAGCCACGGAGCCGACATACTGAAGCTCTCTGCGGATGTAATCACGCACCGTCTGCTCGGCTGTGACGGCGAGCACGGCGTTGACTTCTGCCACATAGGCACGCACCCGGCCCCGGGCGTCTTCAAGGAGCCAGAGAGGATCACGGTCAGTTATTTTCTTTGGCTCAAGGGACTGCAATAAGGGAGTCAGCGCTTCAATGACTGTCCTACGTCCCACTTCACTTAGGCTCTTCATCAAGGTGGTGACGATACCGCTCTCCGTGCTGTCCGAGGCGGGTGTCAGCAGGGACTCGTCAGAGGTGACCAGCAAACGAACGTCGATCTTCGATTCATAAGCGCTGGTTTTGTCGGCCTTGAAGCCATCGCCTCCAATGAGGTATTTTAGGCCACAATAGGTTTTCACCGTCTTCTTTCCGCTGCCAGCAGCTGGGATTTCCACTTGGACAGCCTTTGGAAACATGATGTCCCAGTTGGAAGGAAATTGCGCAAGCACCGTCGGGTCAAAAGCTGGCGGCGGTTGTTGCGCCTGCGCGAAGGTGGCGGTGGCGAGGAGGATGGAAAAAAGGCATGTGTTCATGGCGGCACAATGTGAAAGCTTCATCGCGTGATTTGGATGCCTGGAAGGGCGGACTGGAGGTCTGCCACGCCGGCATCGGAGACCGTGGTCTGTTTCAAGTTCAGTTTTTTGAGCTGCTTCAAGCCCTTTAATCCCCTGATTCCGGTGTCGGTGATCTTGCTATTGCTGAGGTTGAGAGTTTCAAGTGCTTGCAACCTGGCGAGATGAGGGATGCAGGCATCCGTCAACGGGGTGCTGCCCAGATAAAGCTGTTTCAGATGCGTCAACGCGGACATGAAGGCGAGATCGGCGTCTGCCACCTTGGGGTTGTGCATCAGATCGAGTGTTTCGAGCTGCTTCAAAGCTGACAGGTGAGCCAGATTCTGGCCCTCTAATTTGTAGAGGTTGGAGAGGTTCAGGCTGCGCAGGTTCGGGAGGGCTGCCAGCGAACCTAGGTTTGCACCAGTCATGGTGTCGATGCCACTGTAGCCCGCATTCAGGGACGTGAGGCTCTTCATTTGGGACAGGTGCTCAAAGCATTGGTCGGTGAGTTTGTGAGCGCCCCAGAGCATGATGCGCTCCAGGCCCTGGACCTTCGCCAGACTGGCGATGCCTTGGTCTGTGAAAGCCGGGTAGCCGTTGATGTGAAACTCTTCGATCTGTCCCAAATCGGCTACGCGTGACATCGCGCTGTCATCGAGCTTTGACATGTTTTCCTTTGAACCGCCGAAGCTAACATGACGGATGGGCTTTGGATTGGTTTGAGATTTGTCGTCTAACCGCACCACGCCGCCGATGCTTTTGACGAAGGCGATGGCTTCTTCTTGTCGTTGAGCGCTTCGGTCACAACTGGGGACCGAGATGGCGAAGGCGAGGAGGATGAGACGGGTGTTCATGGGGATGAGGTGGGTCAGTTGGGAAGTCATTTTGCGGCAGCACCGAGCCTCTTGGCCTGCTCAATGCTCGGCGGGGAGAGGCGGGTGAAGGGGATGGTGAATTCCTTCCCGTCCATGCGCACGATGACGGACTCGCCCTCCAGGCGGAGGAAGGTGGCCTGGATGGTGCGGCCGGTGGTATCGGTCCAGCTCGAAGGCGTCGGGGAGACTTGAGGACTGGGAGACATGGAGGCGGGGAGACTTGGAGAGGAGGAGACTGGTGGCGGGGCAGATGGAGTGGGAGAAGGTGGAGCAGGAGGAGGTGGCTGAGCGGTGGTCTCCGTGTTTTTGGAGGCGGAGAGGACTTTTTCGGGCTTCCAGACCAGCAGGGCGGGATGCTGGGCATCTGGTGAAGCGGAGGGTTTCACCGACTTGGCGGCGTAGAGGGCAGGTTCGATGCCCTGGCGCACCCAGAGGGCTGCGGAAGCTTTGCTGTCGCTGGAAAGCCAGGCTTCGAGCTGCTCCATTTCGGAGGTCTGGGCGGTATCGACGGTCAAAACTTCCGACCCGGTGCGTTTGGCGAGCTCGCTGGCCTGCGTCCAGGTCTGCGAGCTGCGGGTGATGCCGACGAAGGCATCCCCCAGCGGCCGGATTTCCAGCGCGGCGAGGTCATCGAGCGAGGTGACGCCGGAGGCGATGAGCTGGGTGAAGTAGCTGTTGTTCGTGACGGTGGTGGTGATGGTCTGGCTGATGTTGTGGACGTCTCCGGTCTTTCGCATGGCGAGGAAGACGGCCAGGCCGCCGATGAGGCCGATGGCGAGCAGACCGAGGATGAGCATGGTGCTGTTCAGGCTGCGGGTGGTGCGCAGCATGGCCTCCACAGCGGGATCGTAGCCATCCTCGTCGTCTTCTTCCTGCTCCGCCGCAGAGTCTGCGAGCACGACAGCGGCCTTCACCGTGGTGGCACGGCGTGCGGGGGCCACGGCAGCGGGGCGTGAGCCGGTGGAGGGCAGCGGCGCGGCGGGTCCAGGCGGCAAAGGCTGCCCGCCCGTGCTGGTGCTCACGCTGTCGACATCCTGCTGCACTTCGAGGGCGCTCTGGTAGCGGTCCTGCGGGTCCAGCCGCAGGGCGCGGAGGATGATTTCATCGAGCCGGTGATCGACCTCCAGCAGATCACTCGGGGGCGACCAGGCACCGCGTGGCGGGGTGCCGGTGAGCAGGTCATAAAGCATGACGCCGAGGGCATAAATGTCCGCGCGGTGGTCCACGCGGCGGCCTTCGATCTGCTCGGGGGCCATGTAGTCGGGCGTGCCCATGACGGTGCCGGATTTTGTCAACGTGCGCTCCGCGGCAGCGGAGGTGCGTGTCTCCGTGCCGAGCATCTTGGCCAGGCCAAAGTCCGCCACCTTCACCACGCCCTCGCGGGTGACGAGGATGTTCGCGGGCTTGATGTCCCGATGCACGATGCCGCGGCTGTGCGCATAATGCAGTGCCTGGCAGACCTGGGAGATGATTTGCAGCGTGCCATGAAGCGTGAGCTGACGGCTCTGGCGGAGCTGGTGGAGATTCATGCCATCCACCAGCTCCATCACGAGGTAGTGCCCGCCATCCAGCGTGACGCCGAAGTCATGCACCTGCACGATGTTTGGATGCTGGAGGGCGGCCATGGCGCGTGCCTCGCGCTCAAAGCGGGCCGCAGCCTCGGGATGATCCGCGATGTGCTCCGGCAGCACTTTCACGGCGACCTTCCGCCCGAGCCGCGCATCCAGCGCCGAATACACCGCGCCCATGCCACCTTTGCCGATGAGCCGCTCGATGCGGTAGCGGGAGTCAAACTCCCCTCCCGGCTGGAGCACGGAGCCCTCACTCTCCGCCATGCCTGCGCCGAGCAGGCAGCGCGGGCACTGGCTGGGGGCCATGCCCGGCGGCAGCGTGGCTCCACACTGCGGGCACTGGCCGGTGGGCGAATGGAGCGTGGGCGCGGAGTCTTCTGGCTCCGTGGCGAGTTCCGGCTCCACTCGGTCGCCGCATTGCGGGCAGTCAAAACCGGGTGCGTAGGCCTCCAGTCGAGTGTCATCCAGCGTCAAGAGGTGCGAACAATGCGGGCAGGGCAGTTTCATGAGCTTCCGGGAGGTGAGTTCCACCAATGAATAAGTCGTTGGGCTTAAGTCGGCATGTTAAAAACAAACGCGGAGCATTTTCAAACAAGCGGCGTGAGATTCCGAGGAGCCTCACCAGCCCGGCGGATGCCGCACGGTCCACTGGCTGCCATAACGTGCCGTGCTGCTCCAGCGCGGGCCGCTTTCCCCACGACCGCCGCGGCCTCCCGTGTCGAGGCGCAGACCGCAAAGGGTCATGAAGACATGCCCCGGCCCAGCATGGATGGAGATGTATTTGCCCGGCCCCGGCAAGCCGTAACGAGCAAAGCTGCTGGAAGTCAGCGGACGGTTCAACAGCCCGGCCTGAATCAGCACATAGGACACGCTGCCTGAGCAGTCATAGCCCCGGTCCATCACCGATCCATGGCCGCCACCCCATACATAGGGCTTCGTCTGGAGGTAGTTCCCCGCCTCGATGGCCCGTTGAATGGTGTAAGGCACCTCGGTGGTGGCTGTGGCTGTTTTGCCATTCAAAGACAGCAGGCAGGGCATGGCGGAGGCCGCCGGTTTCACCGGGGGCAGGCTCGGCGGGCGATGCAACACCGGTTTCGCCAACGCAGCAGGTGCGGGCATTTTCGAGACAACCCTCGTCACAGGCATGGCAGGGGCTTTCGGTGCATCTGGTGGCGTTTGTCTGACCGCCTTCGTCGCCAAGGCCTTTTTCGTGTCATCCAGCCTGCCGAGACTCCGCGCTTGAGCGATGCTTTCCGGAGCCAGGCGGGCAAACGGCACATGAAAAACGCTGCCGTCCTTTTCGATCAGCACGGAGCTGGCTCCCACGCCGACGAACCGCGCGTGGATGCGGCGCTGGTCGTTCGAGATCCACTCATGCAGCAGGCAGGACTGGGCCGAGGCGGCAGACTGGAGGACGACGGAGGCGAGGAGGATGGAGAGGCATGTTTTCATGGGATTCATCCACGCTCAAAGGAAGCCGCCAAAAAGGGTTACAGGCTGCGGATGTTTTTTGTGGTGCGCCTGATTCACAGGCCGCCTTCCGCCAGCAGTGCTTCATGCGCGGGATGCTCCAGCCTCCATTGCTGCGCGGCAGCGAGGTCGGCCTGCGCCCACCTGCTCCACACCGATTGTAGCCCCGCCAGCCGGACTTCTTCCTCTGGAATAATCTCCATCCAGGCCATCGCGGCGGAGGGATCTGCCTCCAGCAGGTTGAAGGCAAGACCGGAGACCAGCGTGGCATTTTCCCATTGTCCGGGAGTCTCCACCAGCCATGCCGCTGCGCTTGCAGGATCGCTCTCGGCCCATGCAGACATCATCACCGCCGCCACGGCTCGTTTTTCGTTATCCTGCCAGCCTTGGGCGGCTTCCAACTCGGCAAAAGCACGGCTGCCCTTCACCCGCACTGCACGGGCAGCCACGGCCTGCATGCCCTCCTTTGACAAACTCATCTGTGGAGAAAGCGCGATCTGCCAGGCACGAGCGGGCTGCTCGTCCGCAAGCACCTCCAGCATCGCGTTCAGCAAGGGCTCCCGCGCCGCCGAGTCACTGCGGGCGATCTGCCACAAGGCGGCCTCACCGTGGCTCAGCAGCAGCATTTCCCCCATGGATGAAAGCACCATGCCCTGCTTCTCCTCCGCCAGACGCCCTGTCCATGCCAGCGCGGCCACCGGGTCATCGGCGACCCAGATGGCGGCGACCGTGCGCAGGGCATTGAGATGCGCGTCATGGCGCGGGATGCCAGCAAGCCAGGCGTCCAGCAAACGCACGTCACCCTTCATCCAACGCCGCAAGAAGGGCGCACAAACCTCGTGGAGCCAGGGCTGGTCTCCCCAGCGCAGAAAAGCATGCTCCAGCAGCCCGCCCAGCAGCTCTGGAGATGCCATGTGCAAGTGGCTGCACAACACCACCGCAGGCTGCCCACCATCCCGCAGGGCCCTCTCCAGCGCGGCCAGATAATCCGCCAGACTCACGCCAGCCTGCCTGCTCGTCTTTACACGAGAGTGGAGCTGTGTCGGCCTCGTCCGGTGCGCCACCGTAGCAACGTGAGATGCGGCGGACTCCTGTTTTTTTCCACCCCCCGGCGCGAGGACGAACCCAAAGAACATCACACCAGGGACAAGCAGCAGCAGATGCATGGTTTGCATAAAAGTGCGGGCGCAAAAGGTGAAGAGGGCAGCGGGACAGGCTCGATTCAGCGGCTGCGGTAGGTGTTCACCCACATCACGCCCGCACTGTAGGCACGGCCTCCGCGGCTGCTCACGAAGTAATAGTTTCCAAGCGGCAGACCGCCCATGTTGAACTGGGAGGAGAAGCCACGGAACTCATGCACCGGCTGTAGATTCCGGCCCTCACGCCAGGCCGTGAGTTGATCCTCTCGGATCAGAAAGGAACTCACATGATCCAGTTCCTTGATCACGTTCATCATCAGCCGCTGGTCAGACCTCACGCGGATGGCCAGGCTGCGAAGCTCGGGTTTGGCGGCAACAAAGCGTGTGACGTCAGCAGACTCATCCCAGAACCAAAGGCGGCCCAGCCCCGGCGCAGGGTCGATACGGTCCGCTCGCAGCGTGTAGGTGGCTGTCTTTCCATCGCCCTCATGCGTCCAGCGGGTGCGCACGGCAAACCAGTAGGTGCCCGGGTTGAGCTGCTTTTTCCACAAGGGCGCGACGTCAAAATGAACCAGTGTGCATTGGGCCACATGCACGCCGCGTTCAAAGGCGCTCCGTTGGGAAGCGGTCAGGACACCGCCCTCAAGATGACCTGGATTCTCCTCGCGTGCCTGTGAGGCCATCGCCACCTGGTAAAGTCCCGGGGTGGTGACCGTGAAAGGGTAAAACTTCGTGTTGTAGTTCAGCGGACGCCCCCGTGGCGCACGGGCGGGCACGCGCAGGCGGTCGTGTTGGATCAAAACCGTGGTGTCAGCAGGAAAGAAATCCTGGGCCGCCATGACGGAGGAGGAAAGCAGCGCCAGCACTGCCAGAGAACGAAGAAAAGAGCGTGTGGTTTTCATGAATGGATTCGTTGGGTAATGGGACTCGGCATCATGCCGGCCTGCCCCGCTCAAGTGACCACCGCGCCGAAGGTTACAGACAGGTGAAAAATTCTTTGGGGTTGCTCTCGAACCGGTATCCTGACAAAACCAGCCGCCATGAGCGAAACCGCCCGCCACGCTCCCGATCCCTTCCTCACCACCCGCTGGAGCATCGTGCTCAAAGCCCGCTCCGGCCAGGCTGCTGAGGCACGTCGTGCTCTGAATGACCTCTGCTCGGCCTACTGGTATCCCATCTACGCCTACATCCGCCGCACCTGTGACCGTCCGCAGGACGCCGAGGACCTCACCCAGGGCTACTTTGCCGGTTTGTTGGAGCGTCAATACCTCGATCAGGCGGACAAAAGTCGCGGAAAGCTGCGCGCCTTCCTCCTGACGGATGTGAAACTCTACCTCTCCAACGAACGCACCCGGCAAACAGCCGCCAAGCGCGGCGGTGGCAGAATCATCGAGTCCTACGACCAAGCGCTCGCCGAGCAGCGCTATGGCGTGGAACCGCTGGACTCCAACACGCCCGAGCAGCTCTTTGATCGTGCCTGGGCCGCCACTCTGCTGCAAAGCGTCCAAGACGCACTGCGCCATGAATTTGCCACTCGGGGGCAGACGGCCGTCTTTGATGCTTTGCAGCAATTCATCGCCTGGAACGCCGGAGATGAGAGCTATGCAGACGTGGCCGCGAAGCTCGGCAAAACCGTCGGCGACATCAAAGTCAGCGTCCACCGCCTGCGCAAACGCTACCGTGCCCTTCTTGAACAAACCGTCTCAGACACCGTGACCACCCCGGACGAGGTGAAACAGGAGATCGCCATGCTCGCAGCGGCGTTCAGCTAGTTAAAGTCCAACAGGTTCTTCTCCGAACCCGTGCCCCTGCGTGGCCGGTGGCGGATACTGGGCAAGTCCTCGTGGAAAGGCGGGGAGGAACTGGCCCTGCATCCGGCACTGGTGACGCGGCCAAGGGAGGCCGGGGCAACGGCTGGTCTGCCATTCGGACGACGTAGGAGCCGATGCCAGACGGGCCGCTGGCTGCGGGGGAGGCCACGCGTGCATGGGTGAACGCTGCCAGAGCTGCACGAAAGGCGGAGCCTGTGGTGGGCTGGCAGCGATCACTGATGCACCTCGGAAAGCGGTGGCGTGAGCTGGATCGAAGATCGAGCGAGCAGAGGCGGGTCGAACAGCGAGGGGCGTTGCGGGGAAACCTCCCCGCACGATGGGGTAGCGGCGCATGCAGTAGCCGCGAGGGGAAGGCTTTCCCCATAGAATCATTCATTTGCGCCTCTATAAACAAACCAACTTTTTTCGAGTAAGTTGCCTATTGTTGGGAAACCACTTCCGGATCAAATCCAAGGTAGGCTACAAGCACCTGACGATTGCGTCCAATTGGCCGACTTTTGTGCATTTCCCAATATTTCAGAGCGCCATGCGAAACGCCCAATCGCAGAGCCAATTCCTTCATGGTGAGGTTTTCCTGCAACCTCTTTACCCGCACATGATCCGCCAGACAAGACGGCTTCAAATGCCTATCTGATTTAAGCCACCAGCGACGGGTATATCGCTCTCGATTGACCAACAAACGCCGCTGATGAAAAGCCAACAAACGCATCCGGCTCGGAGGTGAAGTGAACAGCGTAGCGGAAGACGTGAGTCTTCCGCCGTGCTCGGAACGCTGACGCGTTCCGCTACGAGGGAGCCTTGATCAAGAAACCAACGGCAGCAGCTTCCCGAGCAGCTCGCAGATCTTCACGCGCTCCTGCTCGCCGCTGTCGCGGTGGCGGAGGGTGACGGTGTCTTGGAGCTCGGGGCCTTTTTCGCCGCAGGTTTCGAAGTCGATGGTGACGCCGAAGGGCGTGCCGACTTCGTCCTGGCGGGCGTAGCGGCGGCCGATGCTGGCGGTTTCGTCGTAGAAGCAGTTCATGTGCTTCTTGAGCAGCGCATAGACCTCGCGAGCCTTGGCGACGAGCTCGGGCTTGTTTTTGAGCAGGGGGAAGACGCCGACTTTGATCGGGGCGACACGCGGATGCAGGCGCAGGACGGTGATGACTTCCTTCTTGCCCTTTTCATCGACCTTTTCGGTCTCGCTGAAGGCCTTGGCGATGACAGCGAGCGCCATGCGGTCGAGACCGGCGGAGGGTTCGATGACGTGCGGGACGTAGTTGCCTTTGAAGAGACGCTCGAACCACGCACGGACATCGGCCTCGGGCATCGGCTCGCCCTTGGTCTTCGCGGCTTCGGCGGCGAGGCGTTTTTGGATGAGGGCCTCCTTCTGCTCGTCGGTGAGCTTGGCGGCGGCGGTTTTGAGTTCTTCGTCGAAGATCTCCTGCGACTTCGTGCTGTGCTTCTGGTGCTGCGACAAATCGAAGTCGCCACGCGCGGCGATGCCTTCCAGCTCCTCGGTGCCGAAGGGGAACTCGCACAGGATGTCCACGCAGGCGCGGGCGTAATGGGCGAGGTCGGCGGGCGTCTGCCAGTAGTATTCGAGCACGTCGCCGAGGCCGATGCCTTGGTAGAATTTCGTGCGCTGATCGACCCAGTAACGGTGCCACAGCTCCCAGCCCCAGTTTGGCTGCGGTTCGCTCAAATCGGCGCCTTCATGCCACTTCGCGACTTCGCCGCTGATGATTTCGACGGCTTCGTCGGGCTTGATGAAGAACTCGAGTTCCATCTGCTCGAACTCGCGGCTGCGGAAGGTGAAATTCTTCGGGGTGACCTCGTTGCGGAAGGCCTTGCCGATCTGGCCGATGCCAAAGGGCACCTTCACGCGGCTGGAGTCGAAGACGTTCTTGAACTGCGCAAAGATGGCCTGCGCGGTTTCCGGGCGCAGGTAGGTCACGTCGTCCTCGGTCGCGGTGGGGCCGAGGTAGGTCTTGAGCATGAGATTGAAGGGACGGGCCTCGCCGAGCATGCCGCCGGTTTCGGGATGGAAATCGACGCTGCCATTCACGGCATCGATTTTCTCTTCACCGAGCAATTCGATCTCCTCGGGCTTGCCGGCGGCTTCACCGGCGTTTTGCGCGATGAGGGCCCGGATGCGTTTGCGGAAGCTCTCGATGTGCTCGCCATTTTTCAGCAAGGCGGAGATCGCACGGTCCCAACGCCAGCCGTTCGGGGCCTTCGCGCCGCTGTATTTCATGACGACGCCGTCCTGCGGCTCGACGTGGTCGGCGCGGACGCGTTTGTTCGTCAGCGAGCACTCGCGCATGAGGTCGGCGAAGGTATCGACGTGGCCGCTGGCCTTCCAGATGGCGGGATTCATGAGGATGCTGGCATCGAGGCCGAGCACATCCTCGCGTTCGCGGGTCATGGTGTTCCACCAGACGGTGCGCAGGTTGCGCTTCAGCTCCGCGCCGAGCGGGCCGTAGTCCCACACGCCGCCGCAGCCGCCGTAGATTTCGCTGCTTTGATAGATGAAGCCGCGGCGCTTGCAGAGGGAGACGATTTTCTCCATTTGAGCGAGGGAGGACTTGGCGTCGGACATGGTAGGTAGATGTGGGTGAAGGTTTGCCGAAGGGCTGGAGTGCTCCCGGCGAGAGGGGCGCGAAGGGAGCACCGGCCACGCGTGGGGGCAAGCGAGGATTCAGAGCATGGAGGAATGGAAAATGGTCGAATGGCACTGAAACGCCTCATCTGGACCATTTGCAGTTCCTCCATTTCAGGCCTTCCTCACTGCTTCACCGTTGTGATCATTCGGCCCGAAGACGGAAAAAGGCAGCGTTATCAGGAACTGCGAAATTAAACTCCAGCTCCCCTTGCCCGTTTATCAACGCATCCGTCGCATTCATTGGCACCAGGCTCCAAGAACCAAGATCGGTCGATTTTTGCAATCCAAAGCGAATCATGAACCTGCCAGTGCCTGGATTTCGCTGCAGAAGTGGTCTGCCAACGTTCAAATCCTGCAACTGGGTGTTTGTGTAGAGGCCAGCAGCACTGGCGTTATTGTAAAGAGCAGACACCAGAGCCGCATTCGACACCTGCCAATCAAACCCAAAAGCAGCCAGCTTATATTCCCCCCAATCATTCATACCGTCATTGTCGGCATCCAGCGTAGTCGAGTATGCACTCCCGCCAATGCTGACAGCGAACGGGTTCTCGTCAGCGTCGTTGCTGGCAAGTTGGAATGCAGCCGACCGAGGGCCGCTGGCAGACCCAGCCGAAGGAACAAAGGTCACCGTAAAACTGGTGCTGCCACCCGGTGCCAGGGTCACATCACCAAGCGTTCCCAATAAAAACTCAGCGCTGTTCGCCCCGGACTTGGTAAGCACCAATCCGGTGAGATACCCCGTCCCAAAGTTACGGACTGTGTAAGTCACCGAGGCTGAGCTTCCGTTGATCGGCAAAGCATTCCAGCTAGTCGTCGCATTGCCATCAGCTAATACTGTTCCTACCGGCTGCTCTACCACGATTTCAGGAACAATAGTGGTGATCACCGTGATATTCGGTGAATCAGCCGAGGCAATTGTTCCCGTGATCTGAGAACCCGTCTGCACAGTGCGGAAGCCTTGGCCAGGGTGAACCAAAGTTGCGCTGCTATTGTCTCGATGGAAACATCTTGCGCGATGAGCGAGGCCCGAATAATACCCACCGCGCCTTGATCTGATCGTGCCTGCCACAGGTCCTATGGGATTTGAGACTGGTGAGCTTGCATAGTAAGCAACATCATACCAATCCCAGCACCATTCAAACACACCACCCGAACAGTCATGGACGCCGTAGCCATTGGCTGCAAAAAAACCCACAGGCGTTGGATAGTTGGGGTGAGCTCCACGAGTCGGACTGATGTCGTAAGGGTAGGTCGCGTCGCTCCAATAATTTGCATCACTGTGCGTAATAAGATCACCCCACGGAAACCTTTTTCCCACCAGCCCACCTCGTGCCGCCTTCTCCCATTCTGCTTCTGTGGGCAGACGGTAGCCATTTCCAGCCCAATTCACCATGCTGTTGGTCACATCAACATCGCCTATACGATATACTGTCATCTGGGCATCATCTGTGTAATAGCACGGTGTTTTTCCGTTCATTTCACTGAGTGCGTTACACCATTTGACAGCTCCATACCAACTCACGCTTCCGACTGGACGGTCAGAAGGTGCTGATGCACCAACTTCGAGGTCTGTGTAACCATGCGAACTGCCCCATGTTCGCACTTGATCCCACTGTCCCTTGCTGATCTCGGTCGCATGAATGTAATAGGTGTTTATCAAAACGTCGTGTGGAGTGGCATTGCTCGAACCGTCCAACGAATCGCCCATTGAAAAGGTTCCGTTTTAAATTCGTGAAAAGCCTGCTATCACCAAATCGTCAGCGATCACCCGAAATCTCATTTGAGAGTTTTCGTGACCTGGCCAGTCGGTTCCCGCGTCCCATGTGATCTGCTTATTGGCACCGACAGCAACGTTGTCGCCGACGTCACCTGACACCGTTTGCACCGGCACTGAGGACGAAGCACCACCGTCCGCTGAAACTTCGAGTTTGATTTTCACAGTGCCAACACCTGACGCCTGCACATCATAATTGATGTCGATGAGGCGCGTGGTCACTCTCTGCGCAACTGTCAGGTTGCTCACCGTGGGTGCCGCATGAGTCACGGACGCACACAGGGCGATCAACAGCCAAGCAGAACAGAACAAAGTATGCTGCCATCGCGGAAAAATAAAACATCCCTTCGTCATAATGAGGTGAAATCTATTTGGTGGCCGACAGAGTTAAGAATCACTCCACCGCAAATCAAAACCATCTAGATTCAATTATGCAAGGTCTTTAGCCGCGCCGCTCATGATCGCGGATGCAGCAACGGAAAATCATCCAAGCCTACGCGCAACGCTTTTCAGGACCACAGCTTCCCATCCCGCGACCACTCCTTCACCAGCTCCCGAAACGCGGAAACCGCCGGGTCGTTACCTTCCTTCGCCCACACCATGACCAGCGGGATGGTGTGTTGCGGTTTGAGCGGAATGAGGGCGAGATTGCGGCTCATCGTGCTCTCCGGCACCACGCCGATGCCTGCACCAGCCTCGACGTATTGCATGATCGTGCCGATGAGGCTGGGCGTGTGCTTGATGCGCGGCTCAAAGCCGGCTTCGTCACACGCAGCGCGGATGGTGTCGTGGGATCCGGCTCCCTCACGACGGGCGAGGATGATCAGCGGCTCGCCTGCGAGCTTTTTCCACGGCAGCGAGGTCAGTTTGGTCCACGGATGATCCTTCGGCACGGCGGCGCAGAATTTCTCCTCACGCAACAGCAGCGTCTGCAAACCAAGCGCCTCGTGTGCGAGCACCGGACGCGTCAAACCGACCGAGAGCCGCCCTTTCGACACCATCTCCCACACGCGCTCCGGTGTTCTCTCTTCCAGGATCACCGTCACGCGAGGAAAACGCCGCGCATACTCTTTGAGCAGGCGTGCAAGGAAGGTCCGCGTCGGTGGCCCGATGTAGCCGAGCTTCAACTCCCCTTCCTCGCCCTTCGCCGTGCGCCGCACGCGCCGCATCGACTCCTCAAGCCGCTCCAGGATCAAGCCAGTCTCACGCAGCAACACCGCACCTGCCGGGGTGAGACGCGGGGCTTTCCGTTCGCGCTCGATCAATTGCGTCCCAAGCTCACGCTCCATCTCCTGCACCGCCCGGCTCAAGGCCGGTTGCGCGATGCGAAGGCGTCGCGCCGCTTTCGAGAAGCTCAGTTCCTCAGCAACGGCCTGAAAATAACGAAGATGACGCAGTTCCATGATGAAAGGCAATGTGTCAGGGCAGTCGCTTCATGCAATTTTCTTAACGACCCGGACAATTATATTGACCATCCGCAAGCGCTCGACTGATGATTCGCACCATGGTTTCTACCACACTCAGATGCTGGTTTCCCATTCTCACCATCGTCGGCATCAGCCTGCTGCCAGAGACCGCGCATGCAAATCTTGACCACCCGACCGTGTATTCGCTTGGGGATCTAAACCATGCGTCGGTTCCCATGCAGATTGTCGGGCCGGGAGCTTCCGCACAAGGCACCTCTTACTTCACCGCAGTCGATTCCGAACATGGTGCCGAGGTGTGGCAGTACAATGGCTCCTCCGCGACTTTGTTTCGGGATGGACGCCCCGGTCCCGAATCCAGCAACCCGGCTCAATTCACCGCGGTGGGCAACTATGTCGTCTATGTGGCGGATGACGGTGTCCACGGCCCGGAACTCTACACCACGGCCAACTTCAGTCCTTCAGGACTGCTCGGCGATGTCCAACCCGGTGCCACGCATGCAGCGCCGACCATTTTGGGCGCGAGCAATGGCTATCTGTGGTTCACCACGCCATCGACCAGCACAAGCTCCTCCCAGCGCCCCGCGACGGAGCTGTGGGTGACCAATGGAACCTCGCCACCGGTGAAACGTGATTACTTCGCCGAGAACTCGATCTCCCATGTGACTCTACTGCCCACGGCCAGTGGCCTCACTCGTTCAGGCATCGTGTTCATCGCACGGCCCTTCGGAGCTCCGGCCGGTTATGCGTATCTTTGGTCGGCAATAGGCGGTGGTGGCGTGATCCAAATCGACAACCTGGGTTCGAATCCATCTAACCCGCTTCCCGCCACCCCGGTGTTTGCTGTCACGACCAATTTCGTATGTTATCAGCCACTCGACGGCGGCCCGCCCGAAGTGTATAGCTTTTCAGCAGGGCGGAGCACTCTGGACGCCGTTGGATCATCAAGTCCGGCGACCCACTTCGTTTCCAACGGCTCTGACACAGTTTGTTTTGCCGCCACCTCGGCAGCGGCGGGACGGGAGGTCTGGAAGACGAATGGCACATCTGCATCCACCGCGCTGCTCGCCGACGTGACACCCGGCGCGGCAAGCAGCAACCCGAGCGCCCTCATGATGAGCCTGGGCAATCCAGGAGTGTTTTTCCAGGTGGAAAGCGCCGGAGGACATCGCGATCTCTACTTCGCCGACCCCGCCGCCACGCCAGTCTTCAAAAAGTATGACTCATGGGTGGAGGGCACCCAGCAGGCCACGATCGTCAGCGCGACAGAGATCGCCTACGTGAAGCCTGAAGCGTCGTTCTGGCAGGTGAAGCTCGCCGATGGCATCAGCGGCTCCTCATCCAATCTCGGCGGTTTGTTCAATTCCGTGAGCCGCTTGTGGAACAGCAGCATCGCCTCTCCGATGGAGAGTTCCCTTTGGGTCGTCGGCTCAACCAGCACATACGGTGAAGAACTTTACCAGCGCAGCGGCAGCAGCTTGCAGCCGCTCCATCTCGCGACCTCGCCCCATTCCGACTCGGCTACCCCACGAAATTTCTTTTCGTTCGCTCCAGTCACTGACAAACGGGACCAGTTGTTCATCGCCGACACCTCCACCGAAAAAGGACGGTTGTATTATCTCCGGAGCGGAAGCCTGCTTCCCGCCATCCCCCAAACTCGGCCCCAGGACATCTCGAACAACTCCTCCAGCCTGCCCGACGATTTCACGGAGGTGAACGGCGTTCTCTACTTCACCGCCCACGACGGCCAGAACCGCCGTTTGTTCATGACCGCCACGGGGCAATCGCACAGCGCGAGCGTGATCGGAAACGTCTTCGATCCTGAGCAGTTGGTGGCGTTCGAGAACCGGCTGTTTCTCCTCGCCCGGGCCGCAGCGGGCGGCACGGGGGGCAAGCAGCTTTTCCAGATCGACAACGGCAGCGCCAGCGCCTCCCCGGTGAACCCGGGTTACAACACTACGGCACTCAAGACCGCCGCGGGAAAGTTGTTCTTTGTCGAACAGCACGACGGCACCATCGAGCGGCTGAACTGCCTCGATTCCGGATTTACGGTAACGACCCTCAAGGCATATTACAAAGACACGGCAGGCATCGGAATCACCCAGCTCACCGCCAGCAGCGGCCATCTGTATTTCACCGCACTTCAAGGTGCCCAGCCCACGAACAAGCGTGTCGTATGGGGCACGGATGGAACCGGCGCTCCTTCTGAGCCGCCCTTTCTAATCAACTCACCACAACTGCTTGGTGCGTTGGGGGATGTCTGCATCTTTTGGAATGGCACGGGCAACAACGCCACCTACGACGTTTGGGATTGGGACGTGGATTCGGATGGAGATAACGGCATCCCTTGGAGGTTTTACACCGGCCCGATTTACGACAGGCCGCAGGAACATCGCCTCAGTGGCAAGCCTGCGGGCATCGAGGTCGATGGCCGTTTCTACTTCACCACGCAGTCCGGAAAGGTCATGGAAACCGATGGTGCCGGACTTCAGGTGGTCTTCAATGACTCAAGCCTCCTGGTGCGGCCGGAATCGCTCAGTTCACTGTCTGGCAAGCTGCTTTTCATGGCGACTGCCGCCAACAACGACTGCCTGCTGTTTGCCTACTCGGTCGCAGATGGCATCCAGCAACTATGGTCCACCACCGCAGGCAGCCTGCCCTGCCCCATGGTCCGTGCAGGCGGGAAGATGTATTTCACTTCGTCCGCATTGGACTCCTCCAACGGAGTGACGGCCTTGTGGCGCACCGACGGCACCAACGCAGGAACCGAACTCATCCAGAGCAACCTTGTTTCTCGCAACCTCTCGAACGTCCCCATGGGAACCTTCCGGAACCACTTGATGCTCGCGGCATCGGTCTCCTCCAATGCGGGCATGGAGCCAGCAATACTAAATCACAGGCCGGTCATCCCCACCCATCCGCTCCTGACCAGCGGCGTTCGCAACCAAACGTTTCACTTCACCTATGAGCAAATCGTCGGAGGTCCGCCAACAGATCCCGACGGCGATTCCCTTTCTCCTTTGTCGTTCTACACGGGAGAAGGAACTCTGAAACTCAATGGCGTCGAGGTTTCCATCGCATCTCCCATACTCCCCGGCGACCAATTCGAGTGGACGCCGCCTCCAGGCATGTCGGGACAGCGTCATATCGGCAGTCTCAGTATCACGGACGACTGGCTGCCGGATGCTTGGGAACCGATCTTTGTGGACGTCAAAACACCCCATGATCTCTGGAGCGCGGCGCACTTCACCCCCGAGGAAATCGCGGACCCAAGCATCAGCGGCCCTGCAGCAGACGCCAATGGCAACGGCATTCCGAATGCGTTTGAATTTATCTTCGCCCGTCACCCGAAATCGCCAGACACCACTCCCGGCTGGTCGCCTTCGTTTGCCCCGCCCGAAGAGGGCGGCCCGCCTGTCCGCCGCTTTACCTTCACCCGCGCGGCCGTTTTGACCGAAGGCATCGTGCTGAGGGTTCAGTGCTCGCCCGATCTGTCAGCGCTGTCTTGGACGACTGTCGCCACGAAAACTGAAAACACGCCTTGGATCTCCACCGTCACGGTGAATGAGCAGCCCCAGCCCGACGGGCGCGTCAAGGTGCAAGTCGATGTTCCGGCCGACGACACCTGTGCGTTTTTCCGCCTGAGTGTGGATCTTTGATCCATGCTTCCCAGGCATCAAAGTGATAGCGAAAGTCTATTTTCGTCATCATCGCGTCTGAGCCAATGGCTCGCCGCATGAACCCCGCGAAGATCGAAGACACGCTCAAACTCGTCCTGGTCGGCTGGATCGTCATCATCGCCGCCGCATGGCTGATGGGGCGGCTCTGCCGCAAAATCGGCCAGCCGCCCGCCGTGGGCGAAATCGCGGCAGGATTGCTGCTCGGGCCGTCGTTCATCGGCCTGTTCGCGCCTGACTTCGTGGGCTTCATCTTTCCCGACGAGATCAAGGGCCCCCTGGCGTTGCTCGCCAAGCTCGGCCTGCTGCTGATGCTCTTCCAGGTGGGCATGGAATTCGATTTCTCACACCTGCGGGACAAGTCGAAGGTGGTCATCGCTTCTTCCCTGATGGGCATCCTCGCCCCGCTCGCCGGCGGACTCGCCATCGCGCCGTGGTTGCACCGAACCTTCGCGCCGGACCTGCCTGAGTTCGGCTTCAAGCTCTTCGTCTGCATCGCGCTGGCCATCTCCGCGCTCCCGATCATGGGGCGCATCCTGCTGGAGATGAAGCTGGAACGCACCGCCTTGGGCGCGACTGCGATCAGTGCTGCTGCGATTGACGATGCGGTGGGCTGGGTGTTCCTCGGCGTGGCCACGGCCATCATCAAGCAGGGGGAGAACTTCTCCTGGCTGCCGTTTCTCGGCCAGGTGGCGTTGATTGTCCTCTACTTCGCCGTTTTGATGAAGGTGGTTGGCCCGTTGATCATCAAGGCGTGGCGAAAGCAGTGCAACGATCACCACACGGAGACCTTCACACCGGGATTCCTCGCTCTCCTGTTCTGCACACTGTTTGTTTCCTCACTGATCACCAACAAGCTCGGCATCTTCGCCATTTTTGGTGCCTTCGCCCTCGGCGTGGCGCTGCACTCGGAGCCCTCGCTGGTGAAGGCCTGGCGTGAACGTTTCGCCGACTTCGTCATCGTCACCCTGGTGCCGATCTTCTTCACCAACACCGGCCTTAATACCCGGATCGGCTCCTTTGACAATGCCACCGCCTGGTTCGCCTGCGCCTTGGTGTCGTTCGTCGCCATCGCTGGCAAGCTCGGTGGCTGCACGCTTGGGGCACGCTGGGCCGGGGCACACTGGCGTGAGGGCCTGTCCATCGGCGCCCTGATGAACACACGCGCCCTCATGGGCCTCATCGCGATCAACGTGGGCAAGGACCTGGGCCTGCTGAACGACAAGCTCTTCACCATGTTCATCATCATGTGCCTGCTCACCACCGCCACCACGGGGCCGATGCTCCGCGCCTGGCTGCCAGCCGACTTGAAGAAGCTGGTGCCGTGATGAGTTTCGCATGCCTGGCAGGCATGAAAGCGATGCTGAAAGGCTATTGTCGCCACAGAAACTCATGACGTAAGACCGCCCTCACGCGCTTATGTCCATCCAAGCTCCCCGCCAACAACATCTCTGGATCTGGTTCCTCTGGCTCGCAGGCTTCTACAGCGTGTGGGCCTGGCTGGTGTTCGGACACGACCGATGGAGTGATGTGACCTCGCATTGGCCGATCGCGCTGGCGATGGCTTTGGGCAGCTATGTGGCTGGATCGACGCCAATGGGCGGCGGAACGGTGGGCTTTCCGATTCTCGTGCTGCTGTTCGGCCTGCCGGCGACTCTGGGCCGGGACTTCAGCTTCGCGGTGCAATCCATCGGCATGACCAGCGCCAGCATCTTCATCCTGGCCCGCCGCCAGCCGCTGGCGTGGTCGATGTTGAAGGGCTCGATGCTCGGCTGCGTCATCGGACTTCCCGCAGGCATCTTCTGGATCGCCCCTTACGTGCCCGAACTGTGGATCAAGCTCGCCTTTGCCGTCGTGTGGGCCAGCTTCGGTGTGTTGCACCTGTATCGCATCGGCGAGATCGCCTCGCATCACGGCATGACCGAGTTTGATGAGCGCTGGGACTTCCGCGTCGGAGTGGTGACGGGCGTTTTTTCCGCAGCCTCCGTCGCTGCGGTGACCGGCGTGGGCATCGACATGGTGTTGTATGCCACCCTCGTGCTGCTGTGCCGCGCGGATCTGAAGATCGCCATCCCGACTTCGGTCATCATCATGGCCTTCACCTCCGTCCTGGGCATCGTCATCAAAAACGCCACCACCGGCATGCAGCCGGGCGTCTATGAGAACTGGCTGGCCGCCGCGCCCATTGTCGCGCTTGGAGCCCCGCTCGGTGCCTTCATGGTGGACCTCATTGGACGCAAGCCCACGCTCCTCTTCGTCGCCGTGCTCTGCGTAGGCCAGTTCGTGTGGACCTGCTACACCGAGCGCACCGCCCTCGGGTTTGGCGGCCTCCTCGCCTCCGTGGCCGCCGTCGGCGTGTTCCTCCTCGGCTTTGAAAAACTCCGCGCCTGGGGTGCGGTGCTCGTCGGCGAACGCAAAGAGCAGCTCGCCGCGCTGAAGCTGGCAAAAGCAGACGAATAACTCGACCGGAAGGCTGAATTCGCCATGCTGGGACCGCAATGCCAGCCTTCCGAGCCATCATGGACACCAATGTCCTTCTGAGCGCCCTCTGGTCACGCCAGGGAGCTGCATTCCAGATTCTCCAGGCGCTGCGTCGCGGTGAATGGGTGCCTGTGCTCAGCAATCACCTGCTGACCGAGTATGAGGAGGTTTGCAAACGTCACGCGGGCGACATTGGGCTGTCCATCCAAGACATTGACGATGTACTCGACGCTATCTGCGCCGTCGCGGAAGAACATGGCTTGCTTCCAGGATGGGTTCCTGTGTTGAGAGATCCTGATGACGAACCCATCGTGCAGCTTGCTGTCGAAGCCTCTGTTCCAAGGATCGTCACGCATAACATTCGCCATTTGAAACCGGCCGCCTCATTTGGTATCAATGTCCTCACACCGGCCGAGTTCCTCGCCCGCCTCCGCTCCAAGCCATGACCACCATCCAGGCCAACATCCCAGACTCTCTCGCCCGCCAGGTGCGTGAGTTTGCCCAGCGCGAGCATGTGTCGATGGACATGCTGTTCAGCATTGCCCTGGCCTCACAAGTTTCTGGCTGGAAGAACCGTGACAACATCAAGCAGCGGGCTCAACGCGGAGACTGGAGGAAGTTCGACAGCGTGATGGAGAAAGTGCGTGATGTGCCGGCCATGCCGGGTGATGAACTGCCCGATGCCAGCGCCTGATTTACTGCCCATCTTCGAACTCCGCCAGACCTTCACCGCAGCCCTGCTCGACCCGGCGCTGCCGAACTTGCTGATCAAAGCGCCCACGGGTTCGGGCAAATCGACGCAGATTCCGCAGTTCGTGCTCGATTCCGGCCTGCTGCCGGAGGGCAAACGCTGCATCGTGCTGCAGCCGCGCCGGATCGCCGCTCGCATGCTCGCGCAGCGGGTCGCACGGGAGCGCAACGCGCGTCTCGGTGGCGAAGTCGGCTATCAGGTGCGCTTTGAAAACATCACCAGCCGCGAGACGCGGCTGACCTACGTCACCGAGGGTGTCATGCTGCGCATGATGCTCGAAGATCCGATGCTGGATCGCGTCGGCTGCGTCGTGATCGATGAATTCCACGAACGCCATCTCGATGGCGATCTCGTGCTGGCCTTTGCACGGCGTTTGCAGCGCAAGCGGCCGGATCTGAAGATCATCGTCATGTCCGCCACCCTCGTGCCGGGTCCGCTGGTCGATTTCATGCAGCCCTGCAAGCTGCTCGAATCGCAGGGCCGCACCTTTCCGGTCGAGGTCCGTTATCAAGCGCCGCTGCAACTCAAGACCGGCTATCCCGAGGCGATATGGGATCAGGCGGCACGTGCGTGCGAAGATCTGGCGAATTCACCCGGCTTCAGTGGCGACATGCTCGTCTTCATGCCCGGCGGTCACGAAATCCGCAAAACCATCGCCGCGATCCAGGGCCGCAGTTTTGCACGCGGCCGCAGGGTGGTGCCGCTGCATGGTGAACTGACGCCGCAGGATCAAGACGCCGCCGTCACGCCCGGCGAGCAGCCGAAGATCATCGTCAGCACCAACGTCGCCGAAACCTCCCTCACGATTGAAGGCGTCAAAGCCGTGATCGATGGCGGAACGGCCCGCATTGCGAACTACGACGCGCGTCGCGGCATCAACACGCTGACCGTGCAGAAGATCAGCCGCGCCTCGGCCGAGCAGCGTGCCGGGCGCGCAGGTCGTCTCGGGCCCGGCATCGCGGTTCGTCTGTGGCCGGAGCGTGATCAACTGCAACGCGCCGAATGCGAACTGCCTGAAGTGCAGCGGCTCGATCTGAGCGAGGCGCTGCTCGCGCTGCGCGTCTTGTCGAAGGAACCCTTCGACTGGTTTGAAGCGCCGACACCTGCCTCGTTGTCACGTGCGGAAAATCTGCTGCACGATCTCGGCGCGATCGATTTGAACGGCCAGATCACGAACATCGGCCGCCAAATGAGCAAGTTTCCGCTGCATCCGCGTTTCTCCCGCATGCTGCTCGCCGCGGCGGAGTTCGGGTGTTTGCGCGAGGCTGCGTTGTGCGCTGCGGTGGCGCAGGGACGAGAGATTCTGCTCGTCGGACAAAAGAACGCGTCGCACAAGAGCGAGGAGTTCTGGGAGAAGGACGACGTGAGTGAGTTTCAAGCGCTGCTGCGGGCCTTCACGCGTGCGGAGGCGATGAACTTCGATCCAGATGCCTGCGCCCGTTACGGCGTGCATGCGATGGCATCGCGGGAAGCCGCGCGCAGCGAGGATCAGTTCCTCCAACTCGCCAAACGCGCCGGTTTGACCATCAATGACGAGGTCGCCTCACCCGAATCGCTCGCGAAGACACTGCTCGCCGCGTTCAGCGATCACCTCGGCGTCGAAACGAGTCCCGGCAGCCGCATTTACCGTCTCGCGGGCGGTTACACCGGTCATCTCGACAAAGACGCGCACATCAAGGCCCCGCGTCTGCTCGTCGCGTCGGAAATTGTCGAGGTGCAGGGCAAGGCGCTCACCGTGAAGCTCAACAACGTCACGCGCATCGAGGAGGAATGGCTGCGCGAGATGTTCCCCGAGGACTGCACCAGCGGGCGCAGCGCCCGCTACGACAGCGTGAACCGCCGTGTCATGAACATGGAGGAGACGCGCTTCCGCACGCTTGTGCTCGCCAGCAAGGAACGCGGCGAGCCGGATGAAACGCAGGCCGCGAGTTTGCTTGCCGCCGAAGTCATCGCCGGACGTCTCGAACTGCCGTTGTGGAACGAAAAAGTCGAGCAATGGATCACGCGCGTGAACTGCCTCGCCAAATGGATGCCCGAGCTCGAAATCCCTACCATCGGTGAGGAAGACCGCCATCTCATCATCGAGCAGCTCTGCCACGGCTGCACGACCTACCGTGCGCTCAAAGATCGCGAGGTCTTCCCCGCCCTGCACGCTTGGCTCAGCCACTCGCAGCGTGAGATGCTGGAGAAATACGTGCCTGAACGTTACGCGCTGAAGAACGGCAAGACCGCACGCATCGTCTATGACGAAAAGCAGCCACCGGCCGTCAGCGTCATCCTGCAGCAGATGTACGACGTGAACGAGAACCCCAAAGTCGCCGCCGGCCGCATCAGCGTCACCGTTCATCTCCTCTCACCCGCCCAGCGTCCCATTCAGACGACGGGAGACATCGGCAGGTTTTGGCGGGAAGGTTATCCGGCAGTCAAAGTGCAGCTTCGCGGAAGGTATCCGAAGCATGAGTGGAGGTAGCAGCACGCACGCCGGAAGACCGGGTGGCACTCAAAGGCGGAGCGATGGGGGTGTGGCTGCGAAGAGATGGCCTGTCGTTTGTTCATTTGGTGCACACTGACGTCATCTCCCCTTCGGACATGCCAGAGGATTGGTAGGATGATTATGGGTAGGATCATTGGCTTTCGGGTTCGGAACCTCTTCAAATCATCCTACCCTCAATGATCCTACCCAAAAACGCTTCGGAACGGTTGAGACAACGGCTGGGGATGAGCGTCATGTCAGCGTCTCATCAGCGGTTCGAATCCGTCCGTTCACGCAGCACGTCGGGGAGGTCTGAACTTGCGGCTTCTCCCGCTTCCCAACCGGCACCACCGCGAGAGGTTTGGTAGGATAATTGTCGGTAGGATCATTGGCTTTGGGGTTCGGAACCTCTTCAAATCATCCTACCCTCAATCATCCTACCCAAAAACTCTTCGGAACAGTTGAGCCAGCGGCTGGGGATGAGCGTCGGGCCAGCGTCTCATCAGCGGTTCCGAATCCGTCCGTTCACGCCGCACGTCGGGAGCGCTGCCCGCAGTGCTTCGCTCAGCGATGGTGGCGAGGGGTGGGATCACCGCCGAGAAAGACCGTTTAAAGCTCATCTCCCGAAGACCTTGGTTTGGCTTTGGTAGAAACATTGGGGGTAGAAAAATTTCAGCAAAGGCTTCTGGGAAAATTTTTCTGCCCGTCATCTTTCTACCCACATCCTTGGGCAAGTGACTCCTGATTCCATCATCGAGTCGCCTGGAGTTCAGGCACTCAGCGGTGATTCCAAGAGCCTTTGGCTGGTTCCGCGGCGCTCCAGAGCTGCGGTGTTTCACCTGCCTGGGCCGGGTGCCTGCCTTCGCGGGTCACGGGCTTCGGAGGCGCTTGGGACGCGATTGGCACGCGGACGGATTATGGTCACTGGGTTGCCTGACGTTGTTCTCCTTCAATCTCCGGTTTTACTACTGATCGTAGAGTCTTGAGACAAACGTTTTTTACCACCGTTATCGGCCAAGCTAACGGTTGTAGGTCGTGCTGAGGCTGGACCAAACTCAACGCTGTAAATCCCGTTTCCAGGGTAAAATCAGGATGTGATGCGGGTTCGGAGGAGCTGGAATTTCTCTATAGAGGGACAGACGCTTTGGCCTACGTGTCCTTGGTGTCATTCACCGGCAGTAGGGGTGGATTGACAAACCTCCAGAATTGTGGAAATTATAAAGATGAACCAACTCCCTATAAACGCATCAAAGTTCGGCGCTCGTATCTACGCAGTCTCTGACTCCGAGGTGTTAATCAAACAGACCGTTTCTCGCGGCAAAGCGGCCAAATACGTTATTGACGAGCACCGAGAAAAATTCGTTCCACTCAATAATGACAGCGACTTGGCTCAGGCAGTGAGGGAAGCCCTGCTTGGCAACTTATAGCCCCATGAGTTTATGCAGGCTCTCCTTTTAATCGAAGGCCAAAAGCATGGCCCGTATGAACTGGCAGAGGTCATCAAATTCTGCGAGCTTGGACAGCTCGGTAGAGATGACCTTTGCTGGACAGAACGGCTAGCTGGGTGGACTCCACTTTCATCGATTCCGGAGATTGCAGCAATTTTTGCCTTAAAGCCCCCGGAAATCCCTCAGACAATTAATTCTCAAGGGAGCCGAACACCTGTCGAATCGGACCAACAGAAGAACTACAAACAAAGCAAATTGAATTGGGCGAGTCTTTTAGCTGGACTGGTTTTGGGTGGCCTGTCAGGCTGGCAAATGCGTGGGGAACATTCTCCGCAAGCGGCCACGGCGATTGAAAATCCGACTGCGCCAATACAAAAGAGTTTCAGTGAAGCCAATCCATCAGAGGCAAAAATGGTTTTTGATGAGCCGGAGAAGGATGAACCGGAGGAGTCCAAGTTCGTTGAGCCTGCACCTATTCCACCGGACGAAATCATTGTGGCGGGGGCCAAAATTCTCAATGAATTGCTCGATACCACAAACTATCGACGCGGCAAAGTGCTTGTCTCGAATGGAGTTAAAGGGCTTCCTACAGGAACCTTAGTTTACCCAATACGACTGAAACAAGGCGATCAACCGATGACCGTCTATTACGCAAAAGACAATTTTGACGAATGGGTTGTTTTTGTTGAAGGCTTGTCGCCGATCCCCTGCAACTCAATCAGATGAATATCGGCTAACGCTTGGAACAATAATGCGTTTAGGCTCTACGCCACCGCTTCTACGCAGCGTCCACAGAGTGTCGAGTGCTCGACATGCGTTCCCACATCCGGGAGGTGCTACCCGCAGCGGGCGCATTTGGGTTGGCTGGACTCGATCACGACCTAAAACACTCCCTACCTTACCAGACGCCGCTTTTCCAGCCGCACGGAGCCGCATTTTCAGGCTTGCCAAGGCGGACGACGTTGTGATTTCATCCTCGCGTCATGGCCCTCGGAGTGTCAGCTCGGAGATCTTGGTCTGCCACCGGAGGGCGGCGGAGGGCGGGCTTTGATGGCAGTGAGAAGATGCTGGCAGAGGAAGGGATGCCGGAGGCGTCCGGCGAGATGACCAAGCCAGCCCACCATCGGATGACGTGGGGTTTCCATGTCCCCGGCTCGTCAGGGAGCATTGTTTTCTCGGGCGTGGAGATGGCTGGCTCCTTTGGCGAAGTCTTCCACTCGTCAGGGGGATTCGCTGTCTCGGCCGGGGAGTTCGCTGGCTGCTTCGGCGAAGCCCCCCGCTCGTCAGGGGGCTTCGCTGTCTCGGCCGGGGAGTTCGCTGGCTGCTCCGGCGAAGCCCCCCGCTCGTCAGGGGGCTTTGCTGTCTCGGGCGGGGAGTTCGCTGGCTGCTCCGGCGAAGCCCCCCGCTGGTCAGGGGGCTTGGTTTTCTCGGGCGGGGAGTTCGCTGGCTCCTTTGGCGAAGCCCCCCGCTCATCAGGGGGCTTCGTTTTCTCGGCCGGGGAGATGGCTGGCTCCTTTGGCGAAGCCCCCTGGCCAGCAGGGGGAAGCCGTTTTTCACGCCGGTGCAGGGTGAACTCCTGCGATGGAGAGGCTGGCAGGCCTGGCGCTTCGGCTACCGAGGCCTGCGACCCTGCTTTTCTTCCCCTTCCTGCCCTGGATGCCCTTTTTCCCCTCTGAAATGCCATGACTCGTCAAGACTATTACCCGGTGGCCATCCCCGCTCAGGTGCTGTGGCTGCACCATTTCGCGAACATGCTCAGCCAATACATCGGGAGGCTGGCCATCGATGAGCCGCGCATGCGGGACGCGATCGCGGATGCGCTGTGGCTGGCCTACCTGCTGGGTCCCTGGCGCACGGAGCAGCGCCGCTTTACCCTGGCGGCCACCCAGTCCATCGAGCACGCGCAAACAGGCACGGGGAGCGATCCGATGGGCCACGTGGCCTACGTGGAGCCACCGCTGCCGGAGAGGGTGGTTCCGCGGCCTCCAGGAGCACTGAAACGGCTCTTCAAACTGATCCGCACCATCAAGGCGGTGAGAAACTATGACGAGGGCATCGGCCTCCAATTGGGCATCCTCCCGCGCAAGGACACCCGCGAGCACGCGGTGCCGACCTTCAAGCTGCGCGTGGCCTCCGGGATGCCACACCAGCGGGTGATCATCCGCTACTCGAAGCATGGCCACACGGGCATCTTCATCCAATGCCAGCAGGATGACGGAGAGTGGGACAAGGGCACCATCGCCACGGGCAGTGTCTTTGAGGACACGCGTCCCCTCCGCGTGCCCGGCCGGCCGGAAATCCGCCGCTACCGCTTTTGTTTCTGGGATGAAAAGGCCCATGGCGACTGGACAGACGTGGTCACGGTGACGGTGGGGCCGTGAAAGACCGATCTGCGCCCTCACAGGCAAAGCCTCAACCACCCGAGCTCAATATCCCCGCCATCAGCAAGGAAGCCGCCATCAACGGCCGATTCAGACAACGGGCGACCTCGGACGCTTCTGGCGGGAAGGCTATCCCGCATTTCTCACACTCTCTCGGCAAACGGTCACAGCCTGAAGCTGCACTTCATGTAGCTCGGAATTC
>NZ_JACSRD010000276.1 GCF_014879935.1 Prosthecobacter sp. | reverse complement strand
GGAGATGTGTATAAGAGACAGACCTCGCGCCGCTGGCGCTGGAGTTGATCGTCGATGAGGAGCGATCTCTGCTGCAGGCGAGGCCGCGCACGGAGTCGTGCCTGCTGCTGGGCCGTTTTGACAAGGACGAGACGCTCGTGCTGCTGGCGTTGTGGCGGCTTTACGATGATGAAATCAGCACCGGCAGCCAGGAGGCGGTCATCGTGACCGTGGACCAGCTTTGGGCGGCGCTGAAGGTGTACTTCGACAAGATCAGCACGCCGGAAAAATCGCAGATCGAGGCCTGCCTGGCCCGCATCCGCCGTCATCGCCTCATCCGCACGCTGCGGCCCGAGGGCATGACGCAGGCGGGCGAGATGCAGATCGAGATTTTGCCCTCGCTGGCCCGTGTGATCCCGTTTGATGACATCGCCGCGTGGCAGCAGCGCGTGGAGCAGTATCAGCCGGTCAAAGACAGCACCGAAGACGGGGAGGTGGTCGCGTGAGCGCTCCGCGCATCACCTTGAGCCGCATCCTCGCGGTGAACTGGTATGGCTACCGCCAGTTCATCGACGTCTCCGGCCTCTCACTCATTACCGGGGCGAATGGCAGCGGCAAGAGCGCACTGCTCGATCTCATCCAGTTCGTCATGCTCGGCGAGCAGCAGAGCAAGTTCAACAAAGCCGCCGCCGGTGCGGGCAGCGGTCGCTCACTGCGTGGCTACTGCCTGTGCGACACGAACACGACCGGCCGCGATGGTGCGGAGCGCTACCTGCGGCCCAGCAGCGTCACGCTGGCTGGCTTGGAGTTCACCTGGCCGCTGCAATCCGGCGAGAGCGAGCCGCGACGCGAGACCTGGGGTGCACGCATCGAGTATGAAAGCCCCACGGCGAAGCCTTCGACGATCTGGTTCCGTGCTGGACGCCGCCTCGCGTGGCAGGATTTCCTCAACAGCGACGCCGGGCCGCAGGCGATGCAATTTTTGCCCGAGGATGAATTCCGCACCCGTGTGAAGCGCGAGCTCGACGGCGATGTGTGGGATCGCCAGCAAACTTACCGCGATGAGATGGCGCTGCGCAGCCACCTCGGCTTCGATGCCGAGCAGATGGCGAAGACGCTGCCCCGCGCGATGGCCTTCGAGCCGGAGAGCAACTTCGAAAAATTCGTGCGCGAGTTCCTGCTCGAGCCCGGCATGCCGGATGTGAAGGCGGTGAAGGCCAGCGTCGATGCACATCGCCGTGCGCAGGAGCGCCTGGAGAAAATGTACGACCAGCTCGAGCGCCTGAAGCGCATCTCCGCGCATCATCAGGACTGGCTCACGTCGAAACGCGAGTCCGCGCTCTACTCGCACCTCAGCGATGCTTTGAAGCACGAAGAAGCCCTCGAAGGCCTCAATCGCCGCCGCGCCGAACTCGAAGACAAACGCGCCGAGCATGCCGAGAACCTGCAAGCGCACGAGCAGGCCATCCGCGAGCGCGAACGCCTCGAACACGCCGAGGAATCCGCCCGCGCCGCGCTGGGTGACAAGGCCTTCAAGCTCGAAGAGATCGACCGCCGCCGTCGCGAGCTCGACAGCGAGATCGAGCGGCTCAACGCGGCCTCCAGCAGCCTGCATGATCGCATTCGCGCCCATCTGCGCCGCTGGCAGGACTGGCAGCTCCACGCGTCGCGACTCGGCCTGCAAAACCTCGACGAAGCCTCCGCCGCCATCTCCGCGATGCAGAGCAAGGACGAGAGCAAGGCGCTCGCCGCCGCACGCGATACCGCGCGTGCCTACATGCGGCTGAAAGACGAGGCGAACGAGCAGCTCCAGCCCGTCGTGGCCCGCTTGAACGAGCATGAGCTGCGCAAGGCCGCGCTGCACAAAGACCTCGCGCAGCTTCGCGAAGGTCACGCCACGCCCTCGCCGCAGCTCAATGCGCTGCTTTCCCGCGGACAAAAAGCCGTCGCGCTCGGTCGCGTGGTCGAGGTGAAGGCCAGCGCCGAAAAATGGTGGCCGCTCATCGAGACCGTGCTCGGCATCCATCGCCGCGCCGTCATTCCTGAGGACTTCCGCGCCGCGTGGGATCAGGCGCAGCAGACGCAGAATCCGCACGAGCCGCTCATTCATCCCGAGGAAGCCGCGCAAACCACCACGAAGGTCCTCAAAGGCTCGCTGCGTGAGATGGTCGAGACCAAACACGATCTCGCCGGCAAGGTGCTCGATCATTTGCTCGGCGGCCTCGTCGCCGTGAACAAGGCCGCGCAGCTCGACAAGCATGAGCGGGCGATTTCGCTCGATGGCTGGCTCAAAGATCCGCCGCGTCGTGTGAAGCTCACGCCTGAAAAAGAGCTCACACTCGGCGAGGAAGGCCTGCGCCGCCTCCGCGACCTGCGTGAGAACGAGCTTCGCGAGACCGATGCCGTCATCGAGGAGGTGCGCAGCGATTGTGATGACCTCCGCGCCTTTTTAAACCGCGGCGCTGAAGGCCATCTCGACCGCTTCACCGCGCCGGAAGGTGCCGACGAGGTCCAGCGCCTGCCCAAACTGCGCGAAGAACTCCGCGAGTTGCAAGAGACCTGGAATCTCCTCGCCACGCCAGACCACGAGAAGGCCATGGAAAACCTCCGCGTGCAAAAAGCCACGCTCAAAGGCATCCACGAACGCATCGGCAGCCTCAAGACGGCCATCACCGCTTTCACGCTTGAGCAATCGCGACTCGAAGAAGCCATCCAGGAGGATGTGTTTCAGGAGGAGCAGACTCGCATCGCCCGCCAAGCCTCGCGCATGCTCGTGCACGGTTTTTCCGACGACGAGATCACCACGCGCATCACCGCCGAGCGTCAAAAAGCCACGAGCTGGCGCAAATCCATCGAAATGGCCGCCGCGCTCGCCATTCAGCTCGACACCCGAGCGCAAGAGTCCCGTCGCCTGCGCGATGAGCAGCGTCGCGAGCTCGTCACCGTGCACGCCGACCTTGGCGATGCCCTCGATGCCGACGCGGAGGACAACGCCGCCTTTGACCAGCGCCGCGAAGACCTCGAAACGCATGAGCTGGAGCGCTTCAAGACCGCCGCGGATGAAGCGCGGAAGGAATGGGAAGATCGTTTGCAGCATCAGGTGCTCGACGTGCTGCGTGAAAAGCTCAGCGAGGCCGACCGCACCAAGCGCGAGCTGAACCGCGCCATGGATCACGAGATCGGCGGCTGGCGTTACCAGCTCACCAGTCGTGCCGACAAGGCCCACAGCGCCATCTGGACGCTCGTCGAAAAAGGCCTGCCCAGCGGCAGCGAGATGGAACTTTTCAACGCCGCCGGCCGCGATGACATCGAGCGGGCCAAGGCCGAGCTCATGGCCGCCATCGACGCCGCCGACAACCCCGAGGACAAGCGCCACCAGCGCATGCTTGACTATCGCTACTACCACCACTGGGACATCGAAGCCAAGCCCGCCGGTCGTGGCGATGCCGCCGCGATCAGTTTGAACAAAAGCGCCAAGAAGCAAAGCGGCGGGGAAAACCAGGCACCCTTCTTCGTCGCCACGCTCGCCGCCTTCCGTCGCGTGTATGACCTCGGCCGCCGCGAGGAACAGCAGAACCTCGGCCTCGTCGTCATGGATGAAGCCTTCAGCAAGCTCAGTGGCGACCGCATCGACGACTGCCTCGCCCTCGCCCGCAACTTCGGCCTCCAGCTCATCATGGCCTTCCCCGAAGACCGCCTCCCCACGATGTTCCAACACGCCGACACCGTCGTCCAATGCCGCGTCGAACGCAGCTACGACGAGGCCACCGAGCAGATCCAAAACATCGAAAACTGGGTCGTGCGAGTGGAAGGCTCCAGGCTCGCGGAGCTGATGGAGTAATCCGATGAATCACTCAAACAAACAGCGTTTGGAGTCGCTCTTTGAACCATGGAGCTCGAGCCAAAGCGCTTTCAGTGATTTGCAGTGGAGCGAGAAAGTCCTTGGGAAGGTTTTTCATCGGCACAACCCGGTACATGATCACCTCAATTTGAAATGGGTTGAGAGATAAGCCCTCGCGCGTTTTGCCTGACGTGACTAGCTTGCGGCATGTCCGTACCACGAAACAATCGCAACCAAGAAGTCCTTCGAGGACTCGTGGACCGTGTGGTGTTTCACAATGAGGAGAACGGCTACTGCATCCTCAAGATCGTGCCGGAGGGCAAGCGCGACGTCGTGAGCCTCATCGGACGGGCACCACGGGTCGTGGCAGGGGAGGAATTTGAGGCGCGGGGCGTGTGGGAGCCGAATCGCGACTTCGGGCCGCAGTTCAAGGCGGATGAATTGAAGCTGAAGCGGCCGGATTCGCTCAACGGCATCGAAAGATACCTCGGCAGCGGCTTGATCGAAGGAATCGGCGGGAAGTATGCGAAGCGCATCGTAGAAAAGTTCGGACCCAAGGTCTTCGACATCATCGAAAACGAGTCGAAGCGGCTGGAGGAGGTGGAAGGCGTGGGCAAAAAACGACGGCTGGAGATTCGCGAGTCGTGGATGAAGCAGAAGGCCATCCACAGCATCATGCTTTTCCTCCATCAGCATGGGATCAGCTCGTCACGGGCTTTGCGCATCTACAAGACGTATGGCGACGAGGCGCAGGCGGTGCTGAAGGAGAATCCGTATCGGCTGGCACAGGACATTCGTGGCATTGGCTTCAAAACAGCGGATGACATCGCCTATCAGCTCGGCGTGGCTGAGGATGCACCGGAGCGCATCAAGGCAGGCATCTTGCACGTGCTCGAAACAGCGGCGCAGAACGGCCATTGTTGCTTCCCCGAGCCCAAAGTGGTCGGGAAGGCGGTCGAACTGCTCGGCGTCGAGGCTTTGATCGTCCCGCAGATCGAAGCACTGATCGCGAGCGAGCAGGTGGAGCGGCACGGCGAGTTTCTCTACCTGCCTTACCTGCGGAAAGCGGAGCAAAGCATCGCCGCCAGCGTGAAATCCCTCGCGGCTCTGCCTTCCGCGTATCCAAGCATCGACGAAGACGCGGCATTGGCCTGGGTGATGAAGAAAACGGGCAAGGAACTGGCCGAAAGCCAGCAGCGGGCCGTGCGCGAGGCCCTGCGGCATCGAATGCTGATCATTACTGGCGGTCCGGGTGTCGGGAAGACGACGATCCTGCGCAGCATCCTTCTCATTTTGCAAAGCAAGCAGGTCAAAATCGTCCTCGCCGCACCCACCGGCCGTGCGGCGAAGCGTTTGAGCGAGAGCACAGGCCTCGAAGCCAAAACGCTGCACCGCCTGCTCGAATACCAGGGCGAGGGCGGCTGGGGACGGCATCGAGGCAAGCCGCTCGTTGGCGATCTCTTCGTCGTCGATGAAGCTTCGATGATCGATGCGCCGCTCATGGCGCAGTTTCTCTCGGCGCTGCCGCAGGGTGCGCACCTGCTCATCGTTGGCGATGCGGATCAGCTGCCTTCCGTCGGCCCCGGCATGGTGCTGCACGATTTGATCAGCAGCGGTGCCGTGCCCTGCGTGAAGCTCACGGAAATCTTCCGCCAGGCCGCCAGCAGCCGCATCATCACGAGTGCCCATGCCATCAATCGCGGCCAGGTGCCCGATTTGAAGCCCGCCAGCCGCAGCGACTTCTTCTTCCTCGAAGCCAGCGAACCGGACGAGATCCGCGATTTGATCGTGCAACTCGCCCACACGCGACTGCCGGCCAAATACGGCTTCGATCCCATCGCCGACATCCAGGTGCTCACGCCGATGAACCGCAACCTGCTCGGCACCGCGTCATTGAATCACTCGCTGCAACTCGCGCTCAATCCGCCGAACGAGGTCAAATTCGAGATCGAGCGCTTTCAGACCACCTTCCGCGTCGGCGACAAGGTCATCCAGACGCACAACAACTACGACAAGGAAGTCTTCAACGGGGACATCGGCCACATCGTGACGATTGATGCTGACCCCGTCAAAGTTCACGTCCGCTATGACGCAGACCGCCTCGTCGGCTATGAACCCGGTGAGCTCGACGAACTGCAGCCCGCCTACGCCCTGACCATCCACAAAAGCCAGGGCAGCGAGTTCCCCTGCGTCATCATTCCCGTGAGCACGCAGCATTACGTCCTGCTCGAACGCAGCCTGATCTACACCGCCATCACACGTGCGAAGAAGCTGTGCGTGCTGGTGGGTGATGAACGGGCGCTGTCACTCGCCGTGAGCAAGCAGGAGAGCCGGAAACGCTTCACCGGACTGCGTGGGCTGCTTTGATGCCGGAGCGTGGAAATGCAGGTGGAAAGGTGAAACGAATCACTCCTCGCCCTTCGGTTCGGGCAGCAGGAAGCCGATGACAAAGCTGAGCACCACGATCACGCTGGCGACGATGCCCGCGGCCTTCGCCACATGCATCGGCAGCATCGGGCCGCTGCCTGCGAGCATCGGAGCGACGAGATTGGTCGTCACGAACGCCATGCTGGTGCCGATCATGCGTCCGCCGACGTTTGTGGCGAAGCTGCCACCGGTGCCGCGCAGGTGCATCGGAAACACTTTCGGCAGGTATTCCCCAAAGTAGCTGAACTGCGCCACGGTGAGGAGGCCGCAGATGGCGTAGGCCCACAGGAATGCGTTCCCGCCCTGATGGAAGAAGTAGAAGTAGGTGGCCGGCAGCACAATGAGCGCGGGGATTTGGAAGATCTTCAGCAATGCCACCCGGCTGATGCCCCAGATCAGCAGCAGCGCCAGGATGATCCGCCCCACGAGGCCGCCCATCTCCTGATGAAACTGCACGGTGTCGGCCATCTTCTTCACCTCGTCGTTGATTGGCTTTTGCTGAACGAAGTTCGCCTTGATCTGCGCCACGAGCTCCTTGCGTGCCGGATCGTCCGCCTTCATCGCATTGAGCTGCTTGTTGAGCTCCTCGCCCTGCTTGCGCAGCGGCGCGAGCGCCTTGGACTGTTCCCGCAGTTCTGGCAGACCCGGCGTGACGCGGGCCACGGTGACTTGAAGCGCGCCAAAGGCGATGCCGTAGGCACAGGCAGAAAGCGCGGCGGTCACCAGCGTCACGCGACGCAGTTCCGGTGCGAAAAGGGCACCGAAGCTGGGGCGTTTGAGCGTTCCGGCGGCTTTTTTCTCCTTCCACGCCTGCGATTCCGGCACAAACGGCAGAAGCAGCGCGATCGGGATGGCCGGCAGGATGCCCGTCATCAGGAGGTAGCGCCAGGTGGAAGGATCTGCGGAGCCAAGTCCGGCTGGCAGGCCGATGTGCGGCATGTCACCGCCGTGCTGGTTGATCCATGAGCTCATCATGGTGACAAACACACCGCCCAGCGACGCAAAGGCCTGCGTGATGCCCAGCCACTTCTCCTTCTGCTTCTTGTCTGGAAACACCTCCGCCAGCCAGGTGATCGCCGCCACGAACTCCACGCAAACGCCGATGAAGGTCGTGCTGCGGAAGAACACAAACATCTCCAGAGACGTGGCATACGCCGCGCAGAACGGCGAGAATGAATACATGAAGATGCTCGCCGCCATGATCGTTTTGCGGCCGAATTTATCGACCAGCCAGCCGCCAAGCAGACCAAAGACGCCCCCGCAGAGCGCCGCGATCCACAGCAGATTCCCCACCCAGCTCGTGACGATGGGGTTGTTCATCGGCAGTTTCAGCAGTTCCGCGATCGCAGGCGCGGCCACCAGCGGCGTCATCAGCAGCTCGTAGGTGTCAAAGAGGAAGCCAATGCTGGCGATCACGATGATGAGCCAGTGCGTCGTGGTGAGTTTGGGGGCGGGAGAGGACATGGTGCGCGATGCTGTCAGGAATTGGGAGGCAAGTCAACGGGCGCGAACGGCGGATTCCATCAGTGGATTCCCCGGGGTTCTCGCTCCATGTCCGACACCTGTCGGACATTTTCCTCGACAAATCCGACACTTGTCGTCAAACTCGCGAAATATGGCGAAAAAAGCCCTCCCTCCCCTCTCTGCCGCCGAGCAGGCGCTGATGGACATTCTTTGGAAAAAGCATCCCGCGTCCGTTTTGGAGCTGCTGGAGGCCGTCAATCAAGGCCGTGACGAGCCTGTGACACGAAACACGCTCCAGACCCAGCTCACCCGTCTTGAGGCCAAAGGCTGGATCGTGCGCGATGACTCCAGTCGCAGCCATGCTTACGAACCAGCGGTGCCGGAGCAGCGTGGCCGCACCAGCGTGCTCACCGAGCTGAAGCAGCGGCTTTTTGGCGGCAGCGGCCTCGCCCTCGTGCGCTGTCTCGTCGAGAGCGGGGAGATCAGCGCCGAAGAGATCGCCGAGCTGAAAAAACTCATCCGCCAGCACCAGCCATGAGCACGGAGACCATCACCTTCCTCAATTTCCTCGTGCACAGCCTCGTCATCGGCGCGGCCGCCTGGCTGCTGGTGCGGTTCGTCATTCGCGATGCCCTGCGCCGCTGCATCCTCGCGAATCTCGCGGTACTGATGTGCCTTTATAGTCCTTTCGACATCTCGATGCGGGATCTTTTTCCGACAACGCAGCACGTTCCTGTCTTCACACCGATTCGTGAGACACTCGAGCACGACTGGCGGGTGAAGGTCGAGCCGCAAAAAGCCATCGTGACTCCGACGGCGGCGCCTGCGGCCGTTTCTTCATGGGATTGGAACGACCTCGTGAAATGGCTCCATCGTCTCTCATGGCTCGTCACCGCTTTGTTGCTGCTTCGACTGCTCGTGCAGAGCATTCGCCTTCAGCGCTGGGCATGGAGATTGCGGACACTTTCGGCGGATGAAGCTGCCTTTCTTCGCGGCAGCGTCCTGGAGTGCGCCGGCCCTCCGGCGCTTTCGAACGGTTCAAGGCCCGCGAAAAGCTCCAGAGGGCTGGAGCACTCCAAAACGCTGTCGCGGCTGCGGGTATCCGATGGCGATTGCACACCCTGCGCCGCCGGATGGTTCTTCCCCATCATCGCGGTGCCAGCAGCGGCATTCGAAGAACTCACGCCCCGGCAATGGCGCTGGCTCATCCGGCATGAGAGCGAGCATCTGAGCATGCACGACACCGTGGCCGTGCTGCTGCAAAACATCGCCCTCGCCTTCCTTTGGTGGAATCCCTTCGCCCATGCCCTCATCGAGGAATTCTCCCGCGCTCGCGAAGAGGCCTGTGACGCGGCCGCAGTCGAGGAAGAGCCCGATCAGGCATCCTACATCGACTTCCTGCTCGCCTGGGCGGCGAAACCATCTCCTTCGCGTTTTACCATGTCGATTGCTCGCTCACGTCCGGCTCGTCGTCTACAGGACCGCCTTGTGGCTCTGATGGAAGCCCGTGGCGTGCGGAAGACGATCGGCGCGTTGTTTATGCTCGGCTGTCTGGCCTTCGCACTCGTCGCACCGTATGTCGCGGCCTCTTTTGGCATCGCGACGGCATCCGCGCAGGAGCCCATGAAGTCGAATAAGAATGACCAGGCGATGTTCACGCGGTTGTACAGGGTGGGGCCGGACTTCCTTGTGCTAGGCCGGCCGGTGCGCGATCCGTTTGGCAGGGACGAGAAGGATCCTTTTGCCGCAGAACCTCCGCCAGAAAGGCTGACCGCCCGGCAAGTGCTCGAAAAGCAAGGCATCACTTTCCCTGAGGGAGCCAGCGCCCTTTTTCAAGCCGCCACCTCCCAGCTCATCGTCCGCCATCACCAGGCCGCTCTCAATCAAATCGAGGCCATCATCGACCGTCTGCACCACCGCATGCCGCAGGTGTATTTCCAGTGCAAACTCATTCAGGCCGGCCAGCACATCGGCAGCCATGAAAGCATTCTAAAAGCCGATGAAGCCGAAAAACTGTGGAAGGCGAATTCTCAGAAAAAGGGGATCGACCTGCTGAGTGCTCCGCGTATCACCACCAAGATGGGCCAGGGAGCCACCGTCGAGGTCGTGCGCGAGGTTCTTCCCGAGAAGCCTGGGTCGAAAGACATCGTGATCGCGGCCAAGTTCATCGGCCCGAGCATCAAACTCGTCGCCAACCCGGCGCCGGATGGAAAAGCCAGCATCGAGGCCAAAGTCGATCTCGGCATTGATCCTGATGCCGAACGCCCTTGGGTGCCCCAAAAGGATGCCAAACCTGACTGGAGCCGTGTGCAAATCTTCACCGTCTCGTCCAAAGCCGTCCTCGCAACCGGCGAAACGTTGGTCCTTCATCTTCCGACGAAGAAGAAGCCGGTCACCGTGCTCATCACCGCCGAGGCGCTGACCCCAAACGGGCAGAAAGCCATCAACTTTGAATCCACCGCCACCGTAAAACCCTCCAGCACCGGCATTGATGTGCCTGACAAGCCGGCCAGTGAGTGGGCTGTGCGTGTTTACGCGCTGCCCCAGAGCTTTCCGCAGGACAAACCGCCTGTGGAAGTTCTCAAGGCCGCCGGGATTGACTTTCCTCACCCCCAGGCCGCGATCGCAGAGGTGAAGGATGGAAAGCTCACCGTTCGCAACACGAAGGCCAACTTGGATCTCATCGAAGCCTGGCTCGATGCGATGATCCGTGCAGAGGTTAACAAACGCGTGCATCTCACCGTGCTGGTCGCTGAGTTGAAGGGCGACGTTTTGAAGCAGATCAATGACTGGCTGCCCCCGCTGCCTGAAAAAGTCGAAGCCGTCCAAGCGCCCGCAAACACCCCGCCGCCGCCTCCAGCGGTTCTGCGGGAATTCACGCTCAGCGGCATCTTCACCGCCGCTCAAATGGAGGTCGTCGTGAAACGGCTGGCTGTGAGAGACGCGAAGTTGGAAATCCTGCGACCAAACCAAAAAACCGGAGCCTATGCTTTGCCTGCCTCCATGAATGAACGCGAATTGAAGATCGAACCCGTCATCGGCCCGGATGGCTACTCCATCGAAATGACCGTGCGAACACCCTCGCAGGATGAAAACCCCTCCAGCGGCATCTCCACCGCCGTCACCATCTGGGACGGCCAGACGGTCGTTTTAGGCTCGCAGCCTTCCGAAGGCGTCTCCCGGCTGCTTTTCATCACCGGAAACATGGTGGAGAGCCCAAAGTAGGCGCTCGTGCTCTTTGGACTTGGACAAGGAAGCGAGCCGTCCTTTATGATGAGACGGTCATGATTTCGCGATTCGCCTGCCTTCTCCTGCTTTTGGCCGTGAGCAGCGGTTGTGTGTCCCGGAAGGAAACGCCGAAGGTTCCGCAAAAGACATCCACGTCGTTTTGGAAACCGCATCTGCTCTATTTGAGTCCCACGCCCCACGACCGGCTGTATGTGGAGGTGGATGCCGTGGAAGAGTGCGAGCCTTCGCGGGCGGAATTGCAGGCTCTCGGAGACGCGCTTCAGGCTCACTGCCACAAACCCCGAGGCATCGAGATCTGTCAGAGCAGCGTGATTCCCAAGGCGGAAGCACGGGGGCTGTCACGTCGGGAACTGGCCCGCGGCTGGATGAACGGCCCGCCCGCAGGCAAGCGATCCCCCGCTTATCTCTATGTTCTCTATTACGATGGCCGCCTCGGCAGCAGAAAGGAGGAGGCGAGGGCGAAACCACACACGGAGCTGCTGCCGTATCCCTCCGCAATCTTCATCAACCGGGGCTAAAGGCAATGCCGTTAAGCAATCCTGGTGACTTCATACTCTGTGGCTGAAGATGTGGAGGTGGGTGAGATCATG
>NZ_JACSRD010000091.1 GCF_014879935.1 Prosthecobacter sp. | reverse complement strand
CGGCGGCACGGCCGGGAAGGCCGTGGGCACCGCCGGTGGCAAGGCCATCGGAGCCGCAGTGGGCAGCGCCATTCCCGTGGTGGGCACAGCCATCGGCCAGCAGGTCGGCGGCATGATCGGATCACAAGTAGGCGAGCAGGTCGGATCACAAATCGGCGGCTCCGTCGGCAAAGGCGTCGATCAAGGCATCAAAACCGTTCGCATGTCCCTCCAGGAGGAAGGTTACAAGCTCGGCGGCGGCATGGGCAAAGCCCTCAGCATGGGCAAAGGCATGAAAATGTGATTTCCACCAGACCCGATTTCTCCCACAACCCGCATCCCCTTTCACCATGGCCGAAGACGCACCCCAACAGCAGGAAGCGAACAAATTTGTCGCCTCAAAACCCGCCCAACCACAGCCGCAGCCGCAGAATGTGATCGGGGGGCATCGAAACCCGCCGCCACAACCGGCCCCGGGCTGGCAGAAGCCCGAAAGGCCAGCGGCGCCACCCCAAGTCGAAGGTTCCGCAGTCATCGGCAACCACAAGCAACCGCAGGCCGCGCCGCAGCAGGCCGCGCCGCAGCAGGACAACGCCGCACAGGGCCCTCAGGTCAACGCAGCAGGCGCGCCTGACATGAATGGTCAAAACCAGCAACAAGCGGGTCAGCAGCTCAATCCTGGCGAAAGGCTCAGGATGCAGGTCCAGCAGGTGATGGAGCAAGGCCACCAACTCGACCAACTGCCACCACACCAGCAACTCCAGCCGCAGGTGCTCCAGATGCGGCAGCAGCAGATCCAGATCATGCAGCAGCTCCAGCAGCAGATGCCACTGCCGCAAATGCAGCAGATGATGATGAACATGGTCCAGCAGCGCCAGCAGCAGCTTGTCCAGTTGCAGATGCAGAAACTGGATCAGCTCAACCTCCAGATTCAGCAGATGGAGCAACTGCCCATGGAGCAGCAGCTCGACGACCAGCAGCAGCAGCAGAAGTTTCAGATGTACCAGGAGCTGCAACAGCTCCAGCAAATGGGCATGCCACAGCCCCTGCATAACGCGGCACAGCAGCAGGCAGGCCGCCTGATGCAGATGCATCAAAACCAGCAGGCTTTCCAACAAGGACAGGGTCAAGGTCAGGGACAGCAACAGCAAAACCTCGCGGATGTGCCGCCGCCGGCAAACGCCCCTTCAGTCAATGCTCACAACCCCGTCCATCAGCCGCCCCCGGAGGCTCCCGCCGTGGAAGAGCAGGCACCCGAGGGCAAAAACATCGCCGCCAGCATCGGCAAAGGCATCGGAAAACGAGTCGGAGCCGCCATCGGCGGCGCGATCGCAGGGGGCAAGGGCAAAACCGTCGGCCAGGCCCTCGGCCGTGGCGTCGGTGATGTCGCTGGCAAAGTGGGCGGAGTGGCCGTGGACAAGGCGCTCGATCACGCCCGCGGCATCGGTAGCGGCGTCGGAGCCGGCATCGGTGGAGCCATCGGCAGTGCGCTGGGAGGCAAAGGTGCCCAGAAAGCCGGAGCCGCCATCGGCAAGGCCATCGGCAAAGCCGTCGGTTCCGGCCTGCAAAGCGTGCGCGAGGAGATGGCGAAGAAAGGCATGAAGCTCGGCGAGAAGCCCGCCGGAGGAAAACACGGCCACGGCGTCAAGTAAGGCCCTGGACACGTCATCGAAACAGGAGGCCCTTTCCATTTCCCACCCGCACACCACAGGGTGGGAATAGGAATCGGTGGAGACGGAGCCAAGACAAAACAATCCCCTCGGCGTGCTCTACCTCTGTCCATCACCGGTTCGCCATGTCAGCAAACCGGTCGTTCATCTGCCGCAAGCGCTTCGACAGACACGTCGCGATGCGGCTCACCAGCCGGTAGGCCACCTTCGGGTTTGCGGCGAAGAGATTGTCCAGGCTGTCACGGGTGATCAGCCAGACTTCGGACTCCGCCACTGACTTCACCAAGGCGCTGGCGGGTCCAGGATCGAACACGCTGACTTCACCGAGCGAATCGCCCGCCTCCAGCACCGCCACGCTCAGATCGGGGCCTTCGACATCCTGGAACACCTCCAGCCGGCCTTTCAGCACGAGGTAAAGGTGGTCATTGTCGTCACCTTGACGGATGACGACGTCACCCGGTTGGAAAGTTCGTGAGTCACCAAACGAGGCGAGTTGCTGAAGTTCCTGGGCGGAGAAATTGGCGAGGAGGGGAGTGAGGGAAGGCATGGGGGATGACGTTTGAACGATGGAACTCAGGCTTTCAGCTTGCTGCCGACCGCCTTGGCTGCGTCTCGGATCTTGCTGTGCACGACCTGCCCCACCTTGCCGCGGCCGAGCTGCTTGAGACCTGGGTCATTCTTCTCCATGCTTGCAATCTCTGCTTTGAGATTCTCGATGGTGTTCGGAATCTGCGGGTTCTGAAAATCCTTCGTTCCCTGCCGGCTGCTCATTGCGGCGCCGATGGCGGCCTCCCCCTCCAGGCGTTCCATTTCTTTGAGCGCTTCCTGCATGCTTTTGTAGAGTTCGACTTTTTCGGGAGCCACATCACCGAGCTTTTGCTCCTTTCCTTTGTTCTCAAGTTTATTGCCAACTGCATTCTTGAGCCGATTGGCACCGGATGCCAGGCTGTCCCGGACGCTGGCGAAGCGGGATTTCTTTCCCGCGCCGTCAACGGCTGCTCCCTGCTGCGGCGCTTCTGGCTGTTGCGCCACCCCCTGCTGCGGTGCTTCTGGCTGTTGCTCCTCCCCCTGCTGCGGTGCTTCTGGCTGTTGCGCCGCCTGCCGCTGTATTCGCCTCTCCTTCGCAGCTTCTTGATTTGCTAGATGCTGTTCGCGAAGACCCGATGTGGCCTTTTTGAGCTGGGCTGCTGCCGGACTGAGGGTCAGCGGTTGCTGCTCGCCGTGCTGCTGCAGTGCCGTTTCCAATGCATCATCACTTTCCGCGAGCGCCGCATAGATCGCTTGTGTGCGTTTCACATTTTGTTCTGTACGGAGTTGCGCCACGATGGGACCGGCTCCGCCGCCGGTGCCCTCGCCAGCGGGCGCGTTCACCTTGTTCGCATAGGACATCACAATCCCTGCCGCTTGCCTCGAAAACTGACCTTTCTGCTTTAGTTGTGGATCGTTCACGAGGCTTGCATCTGCAAGCAGTCCACATGTGTCCATGATTGCCGGCTGAGCATTGCGAAGCAGCAGAGTACTCGACAAGGCTGCATTCACGGCATCCGGTTGGTTGGCCTTCTGAGCAGGCTTCACGAGAGCCTGGAGAAACTGTTGATTATCAGGCGTCAGCTTGTCCATCTGAGTTTCCGTGGCTTTGATCACGGAACTCGCAAACTGCACATACTGCTCTTTGGCCTTCTGAATCGTTTCAGGCTTCCATCTATTATCGTTAGCTGGCGTTGACGGAGTGGGCACGCCGTGTTGTGCTACCGCAGGATCATCGAAGTTCACTTTGCTCACCTCCTCGAAGGCGACGTCCATTACGGCATTGTTGTATTCTCCGGCATAAGCCTTCATGTAATCCGCAGCAAAACGTGTGCGGGCGTTGTTTCCGCGTAAATACGTGTTTGGTTGATTCACCCTCTGCGCTTCCTGCATCTCCATTTCTGCAATGCCGTTGGCAACTAGTCTATAGACCTCCTGCTTTTCGGTTGGAGTTAGATCAGACGATTCAACCTGCTGGAAAAGCTCACTTCCGATAGAAGCGTCAGGAGCGACGGGATTATCATCTTTGTCAGGCTTGCTTTTTAACTGAGCGAGGATGTTCTCAGCAGCTTGGCGGACTTGTTCACTAGGCATAATGATTTGAGGCTGGGAGGTTGGTGTTAAAAACGTGTTTCACAGGTTCACTTCCACCAGTCCGGGATCTTCCCGGCACCATCCATGGCGGGGATGCGCAGCCTGATTTTGTTTTTGGACGGGTGGACGATCCAGGCGGTAGCGTCTGGCATCTTCATGAGCTCGCCGGGCTGCACCTCGTAGTCCCACTCCTTGTTGATGGTGGTGCTGCGATCCTTGCCGAGGAAGCCGGAGGAGGTGGATTTTTTCTTCTTCTCGATCTTGGCGATGAACTCGGCCACGGCCTGCGCTCCTTCGGGATCGGGCTGGCGGAAGGCGATGCGGGAGCGGCAGTTGAGGGTGAGCACCTGGGCCGTTTCTTTGCCGAGCACCGGAAAGAGGGAGGCATCACTCTGCATGCCGAGAATCAGGCAGCAGTTCGCGGCACGGAGACGGTCGATCACGTTATGGTCGGAAATGCCGTCCTCGCTGGCGGTGGCGAGCGCCTGGAACTCGTCCATCAGGGCGATGAGCAGGTTCTCGGTCTTGCGCTCCTTCTTCGGTTTGTCGAAGCGCATCATGGCATGCGTGTAAAAGAGCAGCTTCAGGTAGGTATTGATGTAGCGGCGTTCAGTCTGGAAGGTCTGCGGCATCGCGGTGCAGAAAACGCGGCCTTTGTCCACATCCTGGATGTCGATGGTGTTGGGTTCGTCAGAGCAGAACACCTCGGCGATGTCAGGATGCGTGAAAAAGCCCAGCATGACCTTCAGCGTGCCCACGAGGCCTTCCTTCTGCTCCGCAGCCTGGGCGCTGAGGAAGGTCTGGTCGAAGTATTTGGCCAGTTTAATGCGCTCTGGTGTGCTCTCCGCATCAAGCAGCTCGTTGAAAAGCTCCTCCATGTTCGACTTGTCCGTGAGGAACTCGTAGGCGCGGAGCACGTTCACCGGCTTGCCGAGGGTTTCGAGCAATTCGAAGGCGCTGGTGAGCGCCTGCTGCGCCGCCGGCTTGAAGAAGGAAGACTGCTCCCCCTCCGTGAGTGAGGCCCCGGTATCAACGAGGTTTTTCGCGTGCGTGGTGTAGGGCAGGCGTTTGTCAGAGACGAGGTTGTAGCGTTCCTTCGGCTGCCAGGTGCGGTCCATGCGATCTGGGCGCACGGCCAGCACACACACGGCCTCCGGCCTGCCGTGCCCGGTGAAGTGCTCCATGGCGAAGAAATGCTCATCCCCCTTCGCGCCCAGGATCAGGCCGCCCCAGTTCGGCCGGCTGACGCTGATTTGATGCAGCAGCGGATTGAAACCGGAGGTCGTCTTGCCAACCCCCGTGTCCCCCGTGATCAGCCAATGACGCGTGAACTCACCCGGCAGCCACTTGAGGTTCTTGTACTGGACAATGTAGTCCTTCGGAGAGAAATCCGGCTGCCATTTCAGCAGCACCATGGCCCCGAGCACGCAGATGAAGGCGACACCGCCCGTGACTTCATTGATGCGGTCGTATTGAAGCATGTACCAGACGCCAAAACCGGCGATTCCGACGGCGGTGAGGAATTTGAGGAAGGAAAACATGTGCGAATCTGCCTCCAAATAGCCCTTGGCTTGCAGAGTGTGACAAGGTGGCCGCTTGTTGTTCGATCCGGTTCCTTCCTGTCCTTTCGCTGCCGTCTGCAATGGTCACAAGCACCCGGTGGTGCCCATTCCAGGTCTTCTCCGTCACACTTTGCGGACCGCGCGGCTAACTCAGTGCACAAAATTGCCACCATGCCTGAAAAACTTCGCTTCGACCCCCAGGACACACTCTCCAGCCAGGATTTCTCCTTTCGTGAAAACACAGAGATGTCCGCCGCTCAGGCGAATGAAACCTTCATGGTGGATGCCCGCTTCAATCGCTCTCTCGGCAAGAACGGCGAGGCGCTGGGCTTTGCAAAAAAACAATTCTCCGACGATCCTCAGGTCGCCCAGGCACGGCAAAATGAGGCGGATCGTCTGCAAGACATCTACATGGATCTTGAACAAGAGCCCAAGGTCAAACAGTGGATCAAAGACCGGCACATCCTGGAGAACATCGACGCACAGATCACGGGCCATGAGAAGATGCTGCAGGAAGCAAAGGAGCAGCTCGAAGCCGCTCAAAACGCATCCCCTCCAGACGAAGCAGCCATCGATGCACACAGCGATGCGGTCGATTCACTAACCAAGCAACTGAACAAGCTAAAACACATCAGCGCCAATCCCGAGGAGGAAAAGCAGCGCTTGCTTGATGTCCGCAACAACACGCCGAGCATCCAGGAATACCAGAAGGTGAAGCGGCAGTTCAACGCCGCCATCAACCTGACCAACTCGATCGACAGTGTCGCTGAATCCAGCGCCGAGCTGTTCCAGGACAACAAAAGCATGCGCTCAGCCAAGCAGGGGGGAGATCGTCGCCTCCTGGCCCGCGCGGTCGCCTCGCATGAGGTGGACAAACTGCTCGAACTCAATGTCTGCGCCGAGGAAAAATTTGCCGTGGATGAGAAGGGGGTGCTCTACGGCGTCAGCGTTCAGTGCGATGGCGCAGGCGTACGTAGCGAGCACGGTGAAAATGACTACGGGGAACCAAACATCGCGTTCTTGGACACCGACTACTCCGCCCCGCAGGTGCAACACGGGGTTCATGACCTCGAGGTGCTCGACTACATCACCGGCCAGATCGACCGCCATGCCGGCAACATCTTTATCGCCCCATCCTCCGGCAAAGTCACTGGAATCGACAACGACCTGGCCTTCCCTGAAATAGACCGTGACGAGATGTTGCAGCGTTCGCCAGAGATGCAGGCCAAAGTAGTGCCCGGCATGCCCAAAATGATACACAAGGACACCGCCGCGAAAATCCTCGCCACAGACCCTGAGGAGTTGCGCAGGCAGTTGCAGGCTGTGCGCCCGCCGAATGGCGACCAGGGCCTGAGCGATGAGGAGATTGACGGCGCGGTGAAACGCCTTACCGACCTGCAGACCGCCATCCGGCTTGCTCAGGAAGGCGTGGGAGACATGGTCATAGTCGCCGAATTCAACCAGCAGACTTATCAGGCCGCCATCCAGAATCAGGAGAAAGCCGGAATCGAATCCGACGCCCCAAGCACCTCCTACATCGGTGCCATTGAGAAAGAGCGGCAGGCCACTTTGCACCTCATGCAGGACAAGAAAAACGCGTATCAAATGCGCAGCGATGAGAGCGTGAGCCAGGCCAAACTCAATCCCGAATACGCCGCCTACCAAGCAATGGATCCCGCCCAGCAGGAGCAATATCGTGCCAAGCAGGCAGAAGTGGACGAACTCGAGGTCAAACTGGCTGAAGTCCGCCAGGAGATGGCGAGAATGGAAGCGCCCGAAGGCAAAAGCCACTCAGCACGCAAACAAGCCGACGAAACTCGCAGGCAGCTCCTGCAAAGTGAAGCCGCGATCGTCCGGGAACTGAACTCCGGCCGGGACCAACTCCACCAGATGACCGGAACCGGCCAGGAAGCTCAGCAGCGACAGCCCCAGCCACAACCGGGAGAAGAAGCCCCAGGCAACGACGCCAATCCGCCCCAGGTGGAAAACCAGCCCATTCAACCTGATTCAGATATGCTCCCGAATGGCCCAAAAGCCCCGCCTGCTCCCATTGGTTGGAAGTCCCCCAACCTGATGTCTCCAGATGAGTTGGAGCAATACCGACAAGAGGCCAAAGCCATCGCGGACAAGCCCACCGGCGACATGAACCCGGCAGAGCTGGCTGAGCGCAAAAGAGCGATCATGGCCAAACTCCCCCCCTTTGAGGACAAGCTGTCTGACTTGATGGAGATTCCCGAATTCGTCGAATTGGATGCCGAAGGGATCGATCAGTTCATCCTCGAAAACCTGCCGGGGCAAGCCATCATGAAGGATGTGGCAGAGGGCGATGAATTCGCCCCCCGCCAATACGCGATGGACATGTTCCCGCCCGGTAGCGACCATCAGGCAAAGCGGGCCGCCGTGGAGGCGCGCTTGACCCAGATTTTGGTTCTCAAGCCGCTTCAGAAGGAGATCGAGCGGGTCAAGGCGGAGCTCGCAGAGCTGGAGCAAACGCCCGGCATCGAGGCTGGGGACGAACGCATCGAGGCCAAGAAGGAGCAACTTGGCGAGCTTTACCAGGACCTGTCACAATGTGAGCTGCGCCTCGAAGCCAACAAGGAGGCCATGAATCGCGCGGCACGCAAGTATCGTGTCGCCCCGGCGAAGGCGGAGGCCAAAGCAGAGGCGGAAGCCCTCAAGGAGAAGGAAAAAGCCCCCGCCCGGGTGACCACGAACGACAAGCCCGAACAACTCCAGCAGGAAAATCTGGAGCTCTACAGAAAGCCCAAGCTGATAGACGCAAGTGTGCTGGTGATGGAGGGCATGCAGTTGGATCAACCGGGTTATCGTCCACTGCATTCGAGCCCTCACGCCATCGCTGAAGCCTACAGATCGGAGTTTAAGTCGCGCCTCACTCGGAAACGAAACAATCAGCCCGAGAACCTGCCAGAAGAGGTCCAAGGTGAGTTGCAGGACGAACTGGCGCAGGATGCGAAGCTAAATGCGCTGGTTCAAGAAACGGCGGCCCTGATGCAGCCGGTGATCGATCAGTTGAACGTGCTCCAGATGCAGCGGGCGGAGCTCAACAACAAGCTCGACCAAAAGCGCGAGGATCTCGTCAAACAACTCGCGGAGAACCCGTCCTTGATTGAAGACGCCGCAGTGCGGGCGAAAGCGGAGGGAGCCAAAGCTGAACTCCTGCAAGCGGAGGAGATCATCCAGCAATGCGACAACCAACTGGCTGGTCTGGAAAATCCGGATGAACAGACGACGGCTGCGGCGATTCAGCAGCACGGCAGCGTTGAAGCAGCCAAGGAACATTACAAGAAAGAGAAAAAGGAAGCCGTCCAAAAGAAGGGAGCCGCCGAGGGGCAGCTCTACCCAGCCATCAATGCTGCAGTCGGACCTCTCGTTGAAAAGGACCCTGAAACGCTTTCCATCAAGGCTCAGATCGCGGAGCTCAAGGGCCAGCAGGAAGCTCTCATCCAGCAATACAAGGAAGAGAAAACGGCCGAAGCTCAAGCCATCCGGGAAAAGAGGCCAGATCAGCGTGTCGCTGTGGGAACCGAGGTGAAAGACGCCATGGAGCCAGGCAACCAGATGGCACCGGACAGCGACCGAAAAGGTGGCATCAAACCCTCAGCTCGTTCCGAGGCGAATCCCGGCACTCCTCTCAAGCTTCAGGAAGAGGAGTTGCGGAGAAACATCGATCAGGTGCCCTACCAGCAATACCAGGCCAACGTGGCCATGGCCGCCCGCGAATTCAAAATGCGGCCGGAGATCATCCCAGATCCCGCCAACAGGGAAAAAGGCATCGCTCTGAAACAGCAGATAGCCAAATTGGAGGCAGAGCAAGCTCGATACGAAAAGGAGTTGGGAAAACTTCAACAAGGCAAGGTTGGTGCCCGGCTACGCAGCATGGCCAGCGGTGCCACAAAAGAGTCCTACGCACAAAAGCAAGCAGCGGTGAAGGAGCAGCTCGAACAGTTGGAGAAGGAGCTTGATGACCTGGCCCAGGACGCTGTCTCAGTTTCCATCAAACAAGACCTGCTGAACGCGGTCAAGCCGCCGACGCAGGTGAAAGTGAGTCAACAAGGCGCGGCTCAATCGCATGAGGCCGTTTCCGTCAACCAGCCTGGCCAGCCGGGTCAAGAACTGGCGGACAACGTACCAAACTCTCCCGCCCCGCCGCCACCGGACCAGGAAATGTCCAAAAAGCCAAAGACCAAGATCAGTGCCAAGGCCAAGGATGCAGGAGATGGCATGCCGGTGGCCCCGCCGCTGGTAGAGAACCCGCCCCTCCAACCAAATCAGGATTTGCTCGCCAAGGCCCCTAAATACCCAGCGCCGCCGCCGCCGGAAGACGAGGCGTCATTGGCGCCCAAGACCAGCATGACTGACGAACAGATCGACAAAGCGATCAACGATCACTTCCCTCACAACCAGGTGGCCGCAGACCTGCAGGAAGGCAACAGGCCCAACTATCGCGACATAGCCGGCAAAATCTCAGGCGCGGTGAAACCTTCCAACATGGCAGACCGTCAGGCGATCGAGGTGCGCCTGATCGAAAAGCGCGAAATCGAGCCGCTACGGGCGGAGATCGAGCGGTTGGAGGGAGAACTCGAAGCTCTCGAGAAATCGCCCGGCATCGAACCTGGGGACGAACGTGTCGAAGCCAAGAAAGCCCAGCTTAACGAGCTCTATGAGGACCTCGACAACTGGGAAGTACGTGTCGAGACACTGAAGAGAGGCATGGCCGTGGACGACCGCAAAAACAGGCTCGCAGCCCTCAATGAGGAGCTTGATGCGGAGAAGCAAGCCCTCGAAGGCGTGGAAAAGGTGGACAAAGTCCATTTCGCGGAAGACCTCGACGAACCAGCCGCTGAACGCCATCAAGCCCGGCTGCAAGCCGCGTCCGGTTTTGCTGCGGCGTCGCTGGCCAAATCAGAGATCAAACGCGAGTTCACAGCCCAGGACATCAAAGCCGCGATCAAGAAAGGCTTCGGTGACAAGTATGATGTGGCGTATGGCGGCCCCGGTGAAGACCTGGACGGGTTGGTTGATGAATGGAAGCCTGTCATCGACAAGGTGAACCTCCTCCAGAAGGAAATCCGGCAACTGGACGAAGCCCACGATCAAATGTTGATCCAAAAGTGTGGCGATTTTGAACAAGACCCATCCCGTATCGAGAATGGCGAGCAACGCGAGCGTGTTGAAAAGGCGAAGCTCGGCTATCAACAGGCGGACGAGCGCATCCAGCATTGCGACAAGCGGATCGCAGCACTCAAAAACCCCGGGCCACTGGAGCGGGCCAAGGCAGTGATGCAGCATGGCAGCCTCGAAAAGGCGCGTGAACACTACCAGAACGAGAAACGGGAAGCCACCAAACAGCGCAATGACTCGAAAAGAAATCTCGACGATGGCCTGATGAACGCTGCCCGTGATGTCGTCAACCAGGGGGCTGAAGCGAAGGCGCTGGTCGGCCAGATGGAAAATCTGAAACAAGAACAGAAGGCCGTTCTTCAGGAATTCGGCCAGCAAAAGATGGCCGGGGCGGAAGAGCTTCTGTCTCAATTGATCGACCATGCGAACAGCCTCAATCAAAGCCAGCCAATGGTTGACGGGAAGGATTTGAAAAGCGGCCTCAAAGCATCGGCATCTGTCGAGACAAACAAAGACACCCTCTCCAGGGCCGCAGATCGTGCCCAACGCGACCACCGCCTCAAACCGACAGTACAAGAGCAACTCAACCACGGTGCTGGCGAGCAACCGGCCAAGCACGACGCCGCGCCGGGTTCGCTGCGCGCAAATTGGAAATCACCCGTCAAACAAGTTCCGGCCAAGAAAGTCAACGCGCCCGTCATCGGCAAACATTGATCGTATCCCGGCTCAAACACGCCATCCACCGCCCACCATGAGCAGACCAACGAAGATCCTCGTCGCAGTATCCGTGCTCGCCATCGGAGCCTTCCTCGCCTCGAAGGTGATGTTCACGACACCGCCCAATACCGACGAAGAGGCCATGAGCCGCCCTATTCCTCCGGAAGTGCATGGAAAAGGCGATTATTCGCCGGTTTCCATCGCGCGTGACCAGTGCAGGAAGCTGACGAATGCGATCCGGACCTTCCATGCGAAGCGTGGCATGCGGCCACTGCCTGAAGGAACGCCCGCCGATGAAAAGCGTGTCTTTGTGGTGGATGCGGCCATGCTTGAAGCGCTCAATGGCAGCCAGAAAAGCCTCAACGAGGCCGGCGTAAACTACCTCAGCGGGGCTGGTCTCACCCAAGCCTTGAGTCCTGGGAAGTTTTATGTGGCTTTTGACTTCGATGGCGACGGCAGCATCAGCGACCCGTCCGCCCCGGACAAATCCGTGTCACAGGACATTCTTGTGTGGAACTCGGGCGAGGATGGGAAGCCCGAAACGTGGGCCGACAACGCCTACGCCTGGCAGAAGCAGTAAAACCCAGCCCCAACCCGCCATTTTCCCATCATGCCCTCCTCCGACTCCCAAATGGACAGCGATCTGGCGCCCGAGAAGCAATCAAGGCTCAAAACCAAACCCATGGGGCAGGAATACCAGGAAGGGGAGAAGAACAGCGCCGCGCAAAAGGTGAACGTGAAGGGACAGGAGGTGGAAGCGCATGAGAAGGACTGGCTGCGAAAGAAAACGGACGCTAATCGGGCCCAGCAAGGTCAGGAACCTGCCACTGACGAATCCTGGCGGGAAGGATCCGCGACCACCCAATACATGAACGAGGAGCAGCGGGAGGAACACCGCATGCACTTGCGGCCCGGTCGCGATGCCACCGGTGCGGAGAACATGCGACTGAGCGGCCCGGAGGTCAAAAAAGGCGCTGAACACATCTTTGCCATGGATGGTGAAGGCCAGGTCTTCATCAAGGAGAGCCAGGCGGCCACCAGCCAGACAGACTCCACAGGCCGGCAGGTGCATGTGCATCACTCCAGCTTCCTTGCGGGCGAGAAAGTGGCTGGCGCTGGTGAGCTGATCGTGGACAAGCAGGGCTTCATCAACGAGGTGAGCGACCGCAGCGGCCACTACCAGCCCGGCGAGGCGGAAAGCAAGCAGGCGCTCGACGAACTCGAGAAACAAGGCGTCAACATGGACAACGTGAAGTTTTCCATGAACCGCGGCGAGGGCAAAACAACGGGCATGGCGAATGAATTCCGCCAGGGGGGTGAAAAAGTCTTCAAAGCCCGCCGCACCATGACAGATGAGATCAAGCACATGGGTGAGAGCGTGAAGGAAAAACTGGATCACGATGCCTCGCGCCGGGCCACGCGTGTGCGCAAAGCTGGAGAATATCTCAAGGACGGGCGGGACCATCTCGAAATCACCCAGGCCGCCGCCGAGCATGCCGAAAAGGATGCGAAGAAGCTCAAACGGGAGTTCAAAACCGAGCTCGGTGACCAGCTTGATGACCAGCAACGCATCGCCAGGGCCAAAAAGGCTGAGAGCGTCCGCTCAGCCCTGGGGAATCCCGCCGGGAACAAACCGGCTCCGCCAGCGCAATACAGCGTGAGCGGTCATCTGAAGTGATCTGAACCCCGACCAATGCTCCGGAAACCGCCTGTGCCGACGGCTTGCGACCGGGCACGTCACAGTGCATCTTGGCGCGGCTAATCAGTCCTACTTCACTTCCCATGTCGTCTCCTGAGAACTTCGACCAGACCATCAAAGTCAACGCGCCCGGCAGCGGCACGATGGTCTTCAACCGCTACAAGCTGGATCGCATCATCGGCCGTGGTGGCATGGGCGTGGTGTGGCTGGCGATGGACACGAAGCTGGAGCGAGAGGTGGCGCTGAAGTTCCTGCCGAACCTCGTCGGCCTGGACCAGGCGGCGGTGAAGGAGCTGAAGACGGAAACCCGCCGCGGACTCGATCTTTCCCACCCGCACATCATCCGCATCTATGACTTCGTGGATGATGACGATTCCGCCGCGATCTCGATGGAGTTTGTGGAAGGGCAGACGCTGTCCGACCTGCGCATGACACGCGATCCCGTCGTGTTTTCGGCCGAGGAACTCGCGGACATCCTGCCCGGCGTGTGTGACGCGCTCGATTATGCCCACTTTCAGCGGAAGATCGTTCATCGCGACCTCAAACCGGCCAACATCATGGTCACCAAGAAGGATCGCGTGGCCAAGATCGCGGACTTCGGCATCTCCCGCAGCATTTCGGACACGATGAGCCGGCTTTCGATGTCGCAGATGGGCATCAGCGGCACCCTGCCCTATATGAGTCCCCAGCAGGCGATGGGAGACCGTCCGTCACCGGCGGATGACATCTACTCACTGGGAGCGACCATTTACGAGCTGCTCTCCGGCAAGCCGCCGTTCTTCCGCGGCGACATCGCCACGCAGATCACCTCCAAGATTCCCGCCAGGATGGAAGAGCGCCGCGAGGAACTCGAAATCAAGGCGAGCGACCGCATTCCGAAGGAGTGGGAGGAGGTGATCGCAGCCTGCCTGCACAAAGATCCGTCGCTGCGCCCGCCGAGCGCAGGGAAACTGCTCGAACTGCTCGGCCTCAAGGGCGGAACGTCAGCGGTGACACAGGCTTACTCACCCACGGCGAAAGTGGCGGGAGCATCGAAAGCCCCCCGTGGACGAACGCCGATCTACGCAGCCGCAGCGGCCCTGGTCGTGCTGGGAGCCGGAGCTGCGATGTATTTGAAGCCAGACTCCAAGCCGGCAATCGCCGAACAGGGACCAAAGCCCGCACCGCAACCGGTCATCGCTGAGGAAAAGACGGCCGTCACCGCGGCACCCGCGCCGGCAAAGCCCGAAACGCCCGTGCCGGCAGTCGCCGCAACTCCGCCACCTGCGCCAGCAGTTGTTCCGCAAACTCCCACAGCGGCTCCAGCATCCGTTTCAGTCGTCACAGCAGCACCAACGAGCCCGGCTGCCATGCCAACGGTCGTCGCAGCGCCGTCGGCGGCACCTGCGCAGACTGCTGGCACACCAACTGTGGCGCTGCCAGCGTCCAGCCAGACTGCCGCGGCACCCACCGTCGCCGCAGCTCCGGCGACGCCGCCGAATCCTGGGATGATTCAGCCGCCGGTCACGGAGCCTCCGAACGGGAGCTGGCCCTTCGAGATGTTGTTCCCCACCCCACCCCAAGCCACCTACTCTGAAAGTGGACGCCGCAAGCTTCTCTACAAGGTTCAGGGCTTGCTGAAGGAAAAACAGCTCTACAGTTCGACGCAGGACGGCAAGGAAGGCAAAGGCACCCACAATGCCATCATCCTCTTCCAGGCCAAAAACAGCCTGGTGCCGAACGGATTGCTCGATGGCCCGACACTCACTGCGATGGCGCTGATGGAGGAACCGGATGACCTCGAATGGCGTTCGCCACCTCCTGCGGTGGGCTCTGGCGGCTTCACGCGGAAAAAAATCGTCAAAGAAGATCCCAATTTCATCCAGCGTGCCGGAAAATCGATCGGTCGCTTCTTCAACCGGGACGACGACTGACGCGCCAACGAATCATCGTCTCGCACCAGTCACGCGAGCAGTCGGCTTGCCCCCGTCGCAGTGCTCAGAATGCGGACTTGATCACAGATCTTCCGGCCTTTGCAGGAGATCCGCCACGCGTTTGAGCAGGCGGCCAGCGCCACCGCCATCCAGGACCCGGTGATCGAAGCTCAGAGTGAGTTCCGCCTCTGTGACGGGAATGAACTGGTTCACCTCATCACTCCAATGCGGCACTTTGCTGCCGGCACCGAGGCCCAGCACGAGATTCTGCTCGGGAAGCGGGATGGGCGTGGCCCAGACGATGCCGAAGGTGCCAAAATTGGTGACAGTGGCGATTCCGGGGCGGTTCACATCACTCGGCAGGCGGCGGGCGCGGGCTTGCTCGACAAGTTTGTTGTAGGTCATCACCAGTTTGGCTAGCGGCGTCTTCTCGACCTCCCGCAACGTCGGCACCATGACGCCGTCTTCGACTTCAACGGCAAATCCGATGTCGATGGCACGCGGATGCACGATGCGGCTGCCGATGAGACGGCCGGCAACGGCGGTGTTTTCCGCCAGCGCCAGCGCCAGAGCGCGGATGACGTAAAGCGCGGGACCGGGTTTCGGATCGGCCTTTCTGCGATGCGCCAGCAAGGCGTCGAGCATGACGGGGCTGCCCACGGTGGCGAGCGGCCGCGTCCAGCTACGGCGCATCGAATCCGCCACCGCGATGCGCATGGGCGAGGCCGGAGTCATGCGATGCTGCTCCAGTGCACGCAGGAAGGCCTCGAAATCCTCAACGGTGACGCGGCCGCCGGCTCCCGTGCCAGGAACGCCCGCGAGGTCGGCAGCATTGAGCCCGAGTTCGAGCATGCGGGCACGCATTCGAGGGGAAATGTAACTGGCCCCGGTGGCGCCGGCGGGCACCGGCAGAGCGCCGCTGACCACTGGCTCGACCGTGGGCTGACGAGTGGAGATCACGTCGTCATCGCTGATCTGGAAATGAAGATTCTCCACCACATCCGCAGCATTGCCGGCGTGGGAGGAAAGGGACGGTTTGGGCGAATCACTGAAGCCCAACGCCTGCGCATCCTCCTCGGAAATCTCGAAGGAGGCCAGCGTGGCGCCCACGGCATAGCTCGTCTGCGGTGTGGCGACGATCTGGCCGATTTTTCCCGCGCAGGGAGCCGAAACGGCCATGGTGGCCTTGTTCGTCTCGACCTCGAACAGATCGCTGCCGGCCTCGATCTGGCGTCCCGGCTCGACCAGAATGCGAATGACGGTGGCTTCGGCGATGGATTCGCCCAGCTGGGGCATCAAAATGGGAATGGAGGGCATTGCGGAAGGACGAATGAAGAGTGACGAATGCCGGAATCAATAGCGCAGGAGGCGGCGGAGCGCGGCGGCGATGGTGGCGATGGTCGGGCGGTGCGCCTTCCACAGGTTCGGATGGTATGGAATGGGCGTGTCCTTGGAATTCAGGCGCATGGGCGGCGCGTCCAGCAGATGGAAGCCCTCACTGGCGACGCGGGCGATGATTTCCGCCGTGACGCCGCCCCATGGAAAGGCCTCGCCGACTGCGAGCAAACGTCCGGTGCGCGCCACGGAGGCCAGGATGGTGTCGGTGTCCATCGGCTTCACCGACCGCAGATCGACCACCTCGATGGAGTAACCGTCGAGCTGGAGCTCCTCGGCGGCACGCAGCGCCTCGTGAACCATGGCGCTGTAGGTCACGATGGTGGCGTGGCGTCCGGGCCGGGCGATGCGGGCCTTGCCGATCGGCAGGGTGCGAGTGCCGATCTCGTCCGCCTTGAGGTGGTAATAAAGAAACTTGTGCTCGCAGTAGATGACGGGGTCGTTGATCGCGATGCTGTCGAGCAGCATCCAGTAGGCATCCTCCACCGTGGCAGGCGTGACGATCACGAGGCCGGGATAGTGGGCGTAGATCGCCTCCATCGACTGGCTGTGGAAGGGGCCGCTGCCTGCGGTGCCGCCCGAAGGCATGCGGATCGTGATGGGACAGGGCGTGCTCGTGCGCCAATAGAGGGTGGCGGCTTGATTGACGATCTGGTTGAATCCGACGGAGGAGAAATCCGCGAACTGCATCTCCACGATCGGACGCGCTCCTTCGACCGCCGCGCCGACGGCCATGCCGACCATGGCGTCCTCGCTGATGGGGGAGTCAAACACGCGGCCGGGAAATTCCTTGTTGAGGTTCTTCGTGGCCTTGAACGCGCCGCCGAAGCTGCCGATGTCCTGTCCGTACAGGAAGACCGAAGGGTTGTTGCGCAGGGCCTCGTACTGCGCCTCGCGAATGGCCTCAAGATAAGTGATGCTCATGCCTCGTGGTGGCCCTCCGCAAGCTCCTCGCTGGAAAGCGCCTGCCATTTTTCCTTGAAGGGATCGGGGGTCGCTTCCTTGGAAACTTTGGCGACGGCCTGATCCACCTTGCCGCGTGCCTCGGTGAAGAGGTCTTTGAGTTCGTTTTCGTTCATCCAGCCTTCATCGATGATGCGCCGCTCCGCGGCAGGAAGGCAATCGACGGAGGACGGTCCCTTCCTCGCTGTTTCGGGGATGTAGGAGGCGTCATCGTGCTCACCATGCCCGGAGAGGCGCAGGAGATGGCCCACGACCATCTGCGGCCCTTCTCCGTTCCGCGCCCGCTTAACGGCGGCGTCAAAGGCTTCCAGGCACTGGCCCAGGTCGGTGGCATCCACGGCCACACCCTGCACCCCGTAGCCTTTCGCCCGGTCCACGAGATCCACGCAGGCATACTGACGGCAATTCGGCGTGGAGTAGGCGTATTGATTGTTCGCGACGCTGATCACCAGCGGCAGCTTTTCGACAGCAGCCATGTTCAGGCCTTCATGAAACGCACCTGTGGATGTCCCGCCATCACCGATGCTGGTGGCTCCGACACTGTCATGCAGCGTTCCTGCCAGCCTGCGGGCGAACAATCCGCCCGCCACCACTGAAACAAGGCTTCCCAAGTGGCTGATCATCGCCATCAAGCCTTCCTTGGGCCTGCCACGATGGATGTTGCCATCCCGGCCGCGCATCGGCCCCGTCACCGCCCCGAGATACGTGCGGACAGCATCGAGGAGCGACTCACCAAAGGCGATCCGCCCGGCCTGATCGCGAATCAGCGGCCCGTAGATGTCCCGGCCCTTACGCAATTGGATCCCAAGCGCGGCACTGAACGCCTCCTGCCCCTTCCCCAGATACACGCCGCCCACAATCCTGCCGCCAGCCCGGTAAAGAGAGCCCAGCTTCTCTTCCAGCACCCGCGACAAAAGCATGTGCCGGTGAGCCAGAAGAAATTGATCCCGAAAGGCGACCGTCTGGTCCCCTTCAGTGCTGTTGGTTGCTAGCGCAGTTGCCACGGGGCATACGAAGTACCTAGCGCGGCAGTTTCGTCAACCGCCTCACATGGCTGAATGCTGTCCATAAAGCGATATTTGGTCCCGAAACTGGCATTCGATCCGCTTCCCCACAGAATTGAATTTTTTGAGATTCCCAGTGACTTTGAACGAGCTGTAAAATAATATTCTTGAAATTTCAATAATGGAGCCGAAATTTTATAAAGTAATCTGAATTTTTTAGAAATCCATGGAATCGCTCCTCGCTTCTGTCACCACCGATCCTGCGTTCGCCGACTTCCACGTCCTAAGCTACGGCAGCCTGGTCCTCCCCAATCATCCGATCCGCTTCGGTTTCCAGGTCGATTTGGTTCCTGCCGACTGTCCGAAGAGCATCCTCTTTGGCCTTGTCAGCCGTGATCCGGTCAATGGCGGGGCACCTACGACCACCGGCTTTGCCGTGAAGGTCGATTTGGAATCCCGCGAGGTCTGGGATGCGCTGAACGGCAGCGGGCTCGTGGGCTGGGTGGAGCACCCCCTCGGCCTCGCAGGTTTTACCGACGAGGAACCTCTCTTGCTCGGCTGGGAGATCGAATTCCACGGGCATGCCTTGATCCCGAAGCTGGTGGTCGGAGCCCAGCAGTGGCTCTATCCGGCGATTCAATGCCCGCAGTCCATCGTCATGGAATCCTTGGTTGGTTGGGCTGGGGAGTGGGAGTCCGATGCGCGGGAGGTCTTCCTGCATCCAGCACTGTGGCGCGAACACATCCCCGTTCTCACCACGACCGAGCCAGAAACGCTCGCAGCCGCCTGAAAAAAGCTCCGGCTTGAATCCGGCCGCTTTTCCCGTTACCAGCGGGAAACATGAAGAACACGGAAAGTCGCATCCTTATCACCGGCGGGGCCGGATTCATCGGCAGCGCCCTCGTCTGGGAGCTGAACCGCCGTGGCTGCGAAAACATCGTCGTCTGCGACCGCCTCAGCACAGACGAGAAATGGAAGAACCTCGTTCCGCTGCGCTTTGCCGATTACATCGACGGCAACGACCTCCTCCAGGCCGTGCAGCATTCGCCTGCGAAACTCGGACGCTTTGACCACGTCCTGCATCTCGGTGCCTGCTCCGCCACCACGGAACGCGATGCGGACTACCTCATGCGGAACAACTACGAGTTCACCAAGCAGCTCTGCCAGTGGTCGCTCGCGAATCAGACGCGCTTTGTCTATGCCTCCTCCGCCGCCACCTATGGCGATGGAGCCCACGGCATGAACGACCAGGACCCGGACATTCACAAGCTGCGCCCGCTAAACATGTACGGCTACTCGAAGCACCTCTTCGACCTCCACGCGAAGCGTGAGGGCTGGCTGCCGAAGATCGTCGGGCTCAAGTACTTCAACGTCTATGGCCCCAACGAGGACCACAAGGCCGACATGCGCAGCCTCGTGCACAAGGCCTGCGGTCAAATCCTCGCCACCGGCAAGGTGCAGCTCTTCAAATCCCACCGCCCCGATTACAAGCACGGCGAGCAGATGCGCGACTTCCTCTACGTGAAGGACGCCATCCGCATGACGCTCCACCTCGCCGAAACCCACAGCGCAGGCGGTCTTTTCAATCTCGGCTCCGGCAAAGCCCACACCTGGGTCGAGCTCGCCACCGCCATCTTCACCGCGCTCGGCAAAGAGCCCGTCATCGAGTTCATCGACATGCCGGAGCACCTGCAATCGAAGTATCAATACTACACCTGCGCCGACATCGCCAAACTCCGCGCCTCCGGCTTCACCCAGGAAATCACCGCGCTCACCGAAGCCGTGCGTGATTACGTCCAAGGCTACCTCGTGCCGGACAAGCGGCTTGGCGATGAGCCTGTGGCCTAACGCCCCAGGTTCAGCACCAATCTGAAGCGGCCAACGGTGCCTACCCTACTTCCCGCCGCGCTCAAGATTCTATCCTTGCCAAACCCCTGCCTTTTTCGTAGCAAAGCCGGGTAACGCCAGCTTAAGCCTCCCAGCCATGAGTGATCCCGCCACACCGACTCCACGCACCACCGGCGGCAATGCCCGCTGGGAGCCGCCTTCACCCGCCGAGCTTCAGGAGCAGATGCCGGGCTACACGATTGAAAAACTCCTCGGCCGTGGCGGCATGGGCGCGGTTTACAAAGGCGTTCAAAGCAATCTTGACCGCCCCGTCGCCATCAAGATTTTACCTCCCGGTGTCGAGCAGGAAGACCCCAGCTTTGCCGAACGCTTCAAGAACGAGGCCCGGCTGATGGCTCGCTTAATCAATCCGGCGGTGGTCAGTGTACACGACTTTGGCCTCACCACCGGCGGCCTGCTCTACTTCGCCATGGAGTATGTGAATGGCACCGATGTCTCGCAGATGATTCGCAGCCAAGGAAAGCTGCCGCCGGAGCACGCGCTGGCCATCACCGCGCATGTGTGTGACGCGCTCAGCGCCGCGCATGAGCTGGGCATAGTCCACCGCGACATCAAACCGGCCAATGTGCTCATCAACAGGAAGGGCCAGGTCAAGGTCGCCGACTTCGGATTGGCGAAGATCGAAGAGCCCGGCACGCATGGCCTCACGAAGACCGGTTACGCCATGGGCACGCCCGACTTCGTCGCGCCCGAGGTGCTCATGCTCGGCTCGCACATTGATGGCCGCGCTGACCTTTATGCCGTGGGTGTCATGCTCTATCAGATGCTCACCGGCGAGGTGCCGCGCGGCGCCTTCAAGCCCGCCACCGCCCGCCTGCCCGGCCTCGATCCGCGTTTTGATCCCATCATCCTCAAGGCCATGCAGAGCGACCGCGAGGAGCGCTATCAAAGCAGCACTGAACTGCGGCGTGACCTGGATGTGATCCTCACCGTGCCCTTGGTGCCGACCTCCGCCATCCCCGCCGCGCAAGTCGCACAAACACCCGCGCAACGCAGCGCGGTTCAGAAGAGGAGTGCGGACGCCCCCGTCCGCTCCACACCCAAAGCGGGTGAGGGCACCCGCGCTCACCTCCCGCCCAAGAAATCCTCCGCCCCGCTCCTGCTTGGCCTTGGGGCTGTCGTCGCCCTTGGCATTGGCGCGTTTGTGATGATGAGCGGCAGCGAGAAGGAAAAACAAAGTGGTCCACTCAGTCCTCTGAGCGGAACGAGCGGTTCCAGCACATCAGAAACCTCAAAATCTAAGCCCATCGCGACCGGACAAACAATCACACCTGCGGATGCATCCTCTCAAGCCAGCCCCTTACCGACAACAAAGCCCGGCAATCCTCCTCCTGCCACGCCACCAGCACAGACTGTCTCTAGCCCGATGGCAGTTTCCAATTGGCAGCGCGTTGAAAGCACCGAGGCGAGATGGAAGAAGTCCGGCTTAGAGGTGAAGGACGGCTGGCTGTCCTTTTTAACCTCTCCAGGCGAGTCACAAAAAGCATTGGTGATCTCAAGCGACATCATAGGCCCCCCCCCGCGTGACGTGGCCGTGCGCATTCGTTTCCGCAAAGAGAAAGCCGGGAATGTCTCCCTGCATTGCCGTTACGACACAGCCAAGCCGATGCCGGAGGCCATTCTCTGGGACGACGGACGATTCCAATTGAGGAATCAGAACACCCCCTTGGGTCCAGTGGTTGACGTGAAGGAAGTTAAACTGGCAAAACCCGCCGTCGGAGAGGAGGGAATCCTCGAACTCGCCGTCATCGGTCAAAGAGTGATCGCTCGCCTGAACTCATCCACCGTGCTCGAACGCGAGGTGCCCGGCATGATCCCACGCGGCCCCTTCGGGGTGCGCGCCGGGGGACAATGGATCAAAGATGTGGAATACCTGAACCTCGACGGTGTGGCCGATCCGCTCAAGGAACTCGGCTGGAACCTCCCGGCCACAAGTCCAGGCAGCACTGCGCCAGTCGCCGTCACTCCTGCGCCTGCCGCTCCGCCGAAGCCATCCGTTCCGTCACCAGCAGCAGCGACCACAACACCTGCCTCCCCATCTCCGAGTCTCCCAGTCTCCTCTTCTCCCCCTCCTGTCACCACCATGGCTGCCGCCACGCCCGCCAGCGCCCTCGACCAGCGCCTCGCCGCGCTCGATTCCAGCTTTCAGTCTGCCGTGGAGCGAGATGCCAACACAGCGTTCAAGGCCAGCATGGCCGCTTTAGATAAGCTCTACCTCAGTGCGCTCGACCGCGCCCTGGCCGCCGCCTCCCAAGGCGGGAAGCTGGAAGAAGCGCTCGCCCTGCGGGAAGAGAAGCAGCGCATCGAGAAAAACGAGGGCGTGCCGTCCGAGGTGGACGAGAGTACACTAGCACCCGGCAAGGTGCCCGACACGCTCAAGACCCTGCGCAAGACCTACCGCAGCACCACCGCCCAGCACGAGGCCACGAAGGCCAAGGCCATGCAGCCGCTCTACGACAAGTACGACCAGGCCCTCGCCGCCGTGCAGACCGAACTGACCCAGGCCCAGAAGCTCGACGACGCCATGCGCGTGAAGACCGTGCGCGAGCAGATCGCGGCGACGCGGGGTGGTGGATTGCCAACGCCATCAGTGCCTGGTCTTGCAGCGACCCCTCCAGATTCCGCGCCAAAAGCTTCCTCCAGCGGCCAACCCGCCCTCGACCCATTCGATCCTCTTTTGGATTACTCCCGTCTCCCTCGGTGGCATCAAGATGCGATGAAAGAAGGCGGGAAGCTTCGTGTCTGGGGTTATTGGGATGGGCAAAAAATTGAGGAGCGCAGTCTTCTTCGTCCTTTTTCAGAGAGTGATTACACCCGCGTGGTGGCAGACACAGGGGATCCTGGTGTTCTTTTGGGAGTGAGAAAAAGAGGGGCTGGAAAACGAATCCTGCTGGAAAATCGAGCTACACCAGCGGCCGAATACAAAAAAGTGCAGGCCATCGAATCGCACAGCAAGTGGTGGCTTGCAGACAACTTTCTTCATCGTCACCAGCGTAGAGGAAGCGAGTTGGAACTTGATGAAGGGGCGTTGCTCTCAGGCATAGGAGACGCTCACTTCATACAAAGAAAGAATAGAGAATGGACCGCAGGAGGCTATCAATGGACAAACAAACCGAACGACAATCAAATTGAGTCAGCTCTCAATCCGCTTCTCATCGCGCTAAAGAAAGGTGAAACCACTCTGATTACTGCCACCGCAAATGATGTATTTTGGATCACCAAGGACAATAAGTACCGTGAGTTTTTCGTGAACCTCAGGCCCGGCTCGGTGAAAGAAGCAGCCACTACGACCAATCCAAGCGAGCCAATGGTGAAGTTAATTCATGGAGGCGCTAAGTATGGCTGGCTCGCACTTGGCAAGAGTGGAGCCGTCTATGCGCGGAATCCAAATGCGTTTGCAAAGCCACTGGATGATCTGCCGCCAGCCCTAACGCTAAAAAACAGCGGCGGCCAGATTGCGATCCGCAAGACTGATGGCAACTGGCACGGAATCGGACCTGACGCTGAAATGAACGAGGTCATTTCTCAAGCGGGACCGGCCATTGATCTCGATATTTCTGTGTACGAAGGCAACAAAAGAAAAATGGTGGTTTGGATCGAGTCGAAATCCACACTGCGCCCAACGAACACACCGACCAGCACGACCAAGCCCGCCGCTCCTACTCCCACGCCAACAGCCGCCCCGGTTCCTGCGCCCGCCACAGCCGCCAAGAGCGACTTCACCAACAGCCTCGGCATGAAGTTCGTCAAAGTCCCCGGCGCCCAGGTGCTCTTCTGCATCCACGAGACACGGAAGGGCGATTACGCGAAGTATGCGGCGGAGACGCCGGGCGTGGATGACAAGTGGAAGGATCAGACAACCAAAGAGGGACTGAAAGTCAGTGAGGCGGACAATCATCCCGTGGTGGCCGTGGATTGGAATGATGCACGTGCTTTCTGTGCATGGCTGAGCGGTAAAGAAGGTCGGATCTACCGTCTGCCAAAAGATCGGGAGTGGAGCTATGCCGCTGGTATCGGGAAAGATGAAAATCCTGGCACCGCCCCCAAAGATCTTGGCCAGGGCATTCGAAATGAATATCCGTGGGGTTCGAAGTATCCACCGTTGACGGGTGTGGGCAATTATGCTGACATGACATACCGTGGCATGTTTCCTTCCAGCAAAGTGATCGAAGATTACACCGATGGCTGCATTTCCACGGCTCCGGTGATGTGTTTCAAGCCGAACAAGCTGGGCATCTATGATCTGGGCGGGAACGTCTGGGAGTTTTGCGAAGACCTGTTTGATCAAACTCAAAGAGTAACACGGGGTGCCTCTTGGAAGTGGTATGGGGCTGACGTTCTACTCTCTTCATTTCGTGGCCCTTCGCCGCCTAACAATCGCGCTAATGACCTCGGCTTCCGCATCGTCCTGGAAACCACCGAGTAGCCGTCGGTGGCTGCGCTCCACAGCACACATCGCCACGCACGCCCCCCCGGTCACGTCGCTGACAGCCGTCGGTCGTGCGGATGACACCCTGGCAAGGCCAGCCTTCAGGTCTTTCAGTCGGCTCCCTGATCATTCTTGGCGGCGAAAACGGCGAATTTTGCGCGGTTGACTGATTTTCAACTGGTTGCGTGCAGGCCGCCGCTGGAAGCGCGCGCACTTCCGGCAGAACCACGCGCGCTACCGGAGGAAACTCGCGTTCTTCCGGCGGAACCACGCGCGCTCCCGGAAGAAAATCGCGTTCTTCCGGCGGAACCACGCGCGCTACCGGAAGAAACTCGCGTTCTTCCAGCGGAACCACGCGCGCCACCGGAGGAAACTCGAGCACTTCCGGCGGAACCACGCGCGCCACCGGAAGAAAATCGCGTTCTTCCGGCGGAACCATGCGCGCCACCGGAAGAAAATCGCACACTTCCGGTGGACCTGGGTGCGTCTGTCTCGCTGCTCTCGGCTCGACATCCCTGATTCCGCATGCTAAACACCCCGCCCCATGTCCGCCCCTACCAACCGCATCGACGCCCGTTTTGCCCAGCTTCGCACCGCGAAGAAAAAGGCCTTTGTGGCCTATGTCTGCGCCGGTGATCCCACGCTTGATGCCACGATCGACATCGTTTTGGGCCTGGAACGCGCCGGAGTGGATGTCGTCGAACTGGGCGTGCCGTTTTCCGATCCGCTGGCCGATGGCGTGGTCAATCAAATGGCCGCCGACCGCGCGCTGAAGGCCGGAGCGAGCACGCCGGGTGTTTTGGAAATGATCCGCAAGCTCCGCACGCAGAGCCAGGTCCCGCTCGTCCTCTTCACCTACCTCAATCCCATCTACACCTACGGCTACGACCGCTTCCATCACGACGCGGCCGCGGCCGGAGCCGATGGCGTCCTCGTTCTCGATCTCCCGCCGGATGAAGCGGCGCAAAATGCCGAACTGAAGCCCGCGCCCGACCTCCGCCACATCCAGCTCATCGCCCCGACCTCGCCCGCCGACCGCATCGCCAGCATCGCGAAGAGCGCCGAGGGCTTCGTCTATTATGTGAGCCGCCTCGGCGTCACGGGAGCCCAGGCCGAGATCGCCACCGGCATCGCCGAGCAGGTCGCTGTGATCAAAGCGGCCACCGAAGTGCCCGTCTGCGTCGGATTCGGCGTCTCGAACCCCTCCCAAGCCGCCGAAATCGCCAGCAAAGCCGACGGCGTCGTCGTCGGCAGCGCCATCGTGAAGCTCATCGAGCAAAACGGCACCTCCGCCGACTGCGCCGAGAAGGTCGAAGCCTTCGTGAAGCCGCTCGTCGATGCGGTGCACGCGCTCTGATCACTCCGTCACGTCCTCAGTTGCGGGCAGGCACCAGCGTCGTATCATCCGATTCCATGTCGCACCCCGCCAAGACTCTGTCCGAGGCCACCGTCAATTGCTCGCCGCGCCCGTTGACTAATGGGGCGATCGCTGATTTCTGGGTGGAGACGTCGGAGGCTCGCGACCATCTGACTTGCTTCCGCATCAACGTCCGAAACATCCTTGAGCAACCCGTGGCTCAGCGAATACTTGTGTTCGGCCATCGTGGCTGCGGCAAAAGCACCGAGTTGAACAAAGTCATCTCCGAATTGGGGCCTGAATGGCTGCCGGTGACCCTTGTGGCAGGCGACTACCTCCCCGTCAGCGGCAATCAGGCTGCGGATGTCCTTCTCGCCGCTTGCACCCGCATGATCGAGGTGTCGAGGGACAATGGGCTTTCCTTGAGCGAAGCCGCCCTGGAACCCGTGGTGGAGTTCTTCAACGAGACCACCTCCACCCAGCATGAGACCCGCAGTTCGGACCTGGAGGTGGGTGCGGGCATCAACACCTCCAGCAGCCTCCTTGACAAGCTGATCGGCCTGTCAGCCAAATTCACCAGCGCCCTCAAGTTCGGTTCCCGCACGGACACCAGCACCGTGAGCAAGGTGCGCCAGCGCAAAGGCGAGCTCATGGCCAGTGTCAATGCCCTGGCGGTATCCATGGAGCAGGCATGGCGGACAAAGACGGAAAAGTCGAACGCCAAGGTCTTGCTCATCATTGAGGATCTCGACAAGCTGGGACTCGCTGATGCTCGGCACATTTTCGTAAATGATGGCCGCCTTCTCGGCGACATCGCCGTGCGTGCGATCTACACCGTGCCGGTCTTCACGTTTCATTCGCCTGAGGCCAGCTCGATCAAGTCCTACTTCGACCACACCATCGGCCTGCCGATGATCAAGACCTACACCCGCCATGGCAAGCCCTGCGAGGAAGGCCGCACCATCCTGCGCACCATCATCCGCCGCCGCGTGGCCGAGGACGTACTGCCAAAGGATGCCATGGAACTGCTCATCGAGCGCACCGGAGGCGTCCTGCGGGACATCTTTGACGCCATCCAATCCTGCGCCCAGTTCCTGCCAGTGCAGAAATCGAAAGTCATCGACAAGGAAAGCATCAAGGCCGCCCTCAACCGCATGGTAGCCACCATCGGCCTCCAGATCGGCTACCCGCCGGAGGAGAAAAAATCGCCAAAACCCCTGCAGCAGCGCCTTGCAGACATTGCCAGAGCCCAAGCCGCAGGCAGGGAGGTGGCCACAGAGCCCGACCCGGACCTGCAATACCTGCTCATGAGCGGCGCTCTCATCGAATACAACGGAGACCGTTGGCTCGGCGTTCACCCTCTCGCCAAGGACTATCTCAGGGAGCTGGGACTCGATGCCGGAATCCACTGAGCAAGACCTCCAGCACGAGCTGGAGCACTTTATCGACCAACATCGGAACGGTCTGGCCTTGCTGCGCTACCATTCCTTCCAGGCGTTTGAAAACTTGTGGAGGAAGATACGAGGTCCTCGCCCGATTGTGATCGAACGCTACCGGCCCCTGGCCCGCGATGAGCGTGCCTCGGCGTGGCAGCTCGTCGAGCGCTGCCGGGAGCATGCCCGGAACTCCCAGCCGGTCATCTTCCTCTGCCCTGACCCCGATGTGGAGGCGCTGAGTGACGCGGAGGTCCAGGCCGCCTTCTGGAAGGAGATGAATGCCTGCCGCGAGGCTCTCGGTGCCATCCCAGCCACCCTCATTCTCACGCTGGACGATGCCCAGACACCTGCCTGCTTCCATCATGGCAAGGACCTTGTCTCCTGGTGCTCGCCGAAGTTTGAATCACCCACCCGGGCTTCGCTGCCTGCCGCCAGCACGCTGGACCGCATCAGCATGCCCCGGTGGGGCAGCGATCACGCAGAGGCCACACCTTCCCTTATCTGGCGCTCCCTTCATCCCCTCCTTCTTCAGGAGGTGGCGGGAGGCCAGCCTCTGTCCCCAGATGCCGTCACTCGGCTCCTGTTCCCGCTCATGCGGCATGCCTTGGACACAGGATCTGTCACGGCTGCGGCCAGCCTGCTGGAAGTGGGGGATCGTGCCATCTTTGCCACGGATCGTGATCGCAGCCTTTGGCTCGACATGAAAGGCGACCTCGCTGTGGCGCAGGGCGATCTGGTCGGGGCCTTGCGCTCCTTCTCCGAGAGCAAGGCCATCGCCGAACGCCTCGCCCAGAGCGACCCCGCCAATGCCGAGTGGCAGCGCGACCTCTCCGTCTCGTTGGAGAAACTCGGCGACCTCGCCGTGGCGCAGGGCGATCTGGCCGGTGCCTTGCGCTCCTTCTCCGAGAGCAAGACCATCCGCGAACGGCTCGCCAAGAGCGGCCACACCAATGCCGGGTGGCAGCGCGACCTTTCCGTCTCGCTGAACAAGCTCGGCGACCTCGCCGTGGCGCAGGGCGATCTGGCCGGGGCCTTGCGCTCCTTCTCCGAGAGCAAGACCATCCGCGAACGCCTCGCCCAGAGCGACCACACCAATGCCGGGTGGCAGCGCGACCTTTCCGTCTCGCTGGAGAAACTCGGCAACCTCGCCGTGGCGCAGGGCGATCTGACCGGGGCCTTGCGTTCCTTCTCCGAGAGCAAGGATATCGCCGAACGCCTCGCCAAGAGCGATCCTGCCAATGCCCAGTGGCAGCGCGACCTCTCTGTCTCGCTGAACAAGCTCGGCGACCTCGCCATGGCGCAGGGTGATCTGGCCGGGGCCTTGCGCTCCTTCTCCGAGAGCAAGACCATCCGCGAACGCCTCGCCCCGAGCGACCCCGCCAATGCCCATTGGCAGCGCGACCTCTCCGTCTCGTTGGAGAAACTCGGCGACCTCGCCGTGGTGCAGGGTGATCTGGCCGGCGCCTTGCGTTCCTTCTCCGAGAGCAAGGACATCGCCGAACGCCTCGCCAAGAGCGACCCCGCCAATGCCGGGTGGCAGCGCGACCTTTCCTACAGCTGCTGGCTCATCGCCTCCAAGGTCTATGAACCGCAGGAGCGCTGGGCGGAGGCGCTGGAGCTGATGGAGCAGAGCCTGCGTATCGACGAACGTCTGGCGGCCACTGATCCGACAAATGTGACGTGGCAGAAGGATGTAAAGGTGAGCCGGGAGCTGGTGGAGAAGCTGCGGGCGAAGGTGAAGGAAGCGTGAGCAGCGCCGAGCTTCCCGATCCGCCGCAGTCTGGCGGCTGCGCCTACGTGGACGGCAGAAAATCGAAAAGCGGGCATCTGGCGGCCGTTCCCATCGGCTCCATGAAGCTTTTTCGTCTCTTCTTCCTCGTTTCGGCCTTTGTCCTTCCGCAGGCGTCCTTTTCGGCTCAGCCGAACCTGATCTGGATCATGGCCGACGATCTGGGCTATGCCGATCTCGGCTGTTACGGCCAGAAAGTCATCACCACGCCGAATCTCGACCGCATGGCGAAGGAAGGCCTGCGATTCACCCATTTCTACGCGGGAGCGACTGTGTGCGCACCGTCACGCAGCGTGTTGATGACCGGTTTGCATCATGGACACACACGGATTCGCGGAAACGCCGGCAAGACCAACCCGGCCGCCCAGGCGCTGAAGGCGGGCGATGTGACCGTGGCGGACGTTTTGAAGAAAGCGGGCTACCAGACCGCGCTGATCGGCAAATGGGGCCTGGGAAACGTCGGTGAGGCGGAAAGCGGCCTGCCACGGAAGCACGGCTTTGACTATTTCTACGGCTACCTGAGCCAGCACCACGCCCACAACCACTTCCCGGACTATCTCTGGCGCAATGAGACAAAGGAGCCGCTCTCGAACGTCATCGTGCCTGTGGGCGAGGATGGCGCAGGCTACGCGACGGAGGCGGTCCACTATGCGGACGATCTCTTCGCCGATGATGCGCTGAAATTCGTCAGCGAGAACAAGACCCGGCCCTTTTTCCTCTACTGGGCCATGGTCATCCCGCATGCGAACAATGAACGCGCCCGCGAGCTGGGCGATGGCGCCCATGTGCCCGACTACGGCCCCTACGCGGACAAGGACTGGCCGAAACAGGACAAAGGCCAGGCGGCGATGATCACGCGCCTCGACAGCTACGTCGGCCGCATGATGGAGCATCTCAAGTCCCTCGGCCTCGCGGAGAACACGCTGGTCATTTTCAGCAGCGACAACGGCCCGCACAATGAGAGCAAGCACAACCTGGAGCGCTTCGATCCCAACGGTCCCTACACCGGCATCAAACGCAGCCTCACCGACGGCGGCATCCGCGTGCCCTTCATCGCCTGGTGGCCGGGCAAGGTGAAGCCGGGCGAGTCCGATCACGTCGGCTACTTCCCCGATTTCATGCCCACAGCCGCCGAACTGGCCGGCGCACCCGCCCCGGAGGCCACCGACGGCCTCAGCCTCGTGCCGGTGCTCACAGGAAAGACGGATGCACAGAAGAAGCACGAGTTTCTCTACTGGGAATTCCACGAAGGCGGCTTCAAGCAGGCCGCGCTTTATCAAGGCCGCTGGAAGGGCATCCGCATGGGCGGCCCGGATGCGCCAGTGCAGCTCTTTGACCAGCAGAACGACGTCGCCGAGGAGACCAACGTGGCCGGCCAACATCCCGACATCGCCGCCAAGATTGGCGACTACCTCAAAACCGCCCGCAGCCCGCTCCCCGACTGGGAGCCGCAATGGAAGACGGGAGGCAAGAAGGCCAGGAAATAGACTGCCCGCTCGCTGCCCGGCAATCCCAGGCAAATGACAGCAGAACCAATCCACTCCACGGCCATGCTCCAACTGCCTTTTGAGTCCAAAATCCGAGTGCCCGAACCAGCCAGGACCCAATGACATCGTGAAGTCACTCACCCGCCGAACCACCCATTGATTGATCTCCTTCAACTCAATTCTGCTGTCACCCATTCTGCTGCCATCCAACTCCCCGAATCCCCCCATGAAGCGATCACTGCTCATTCTCACCCTCCTCGGCTCGATGCTCTCGGCTGCCGAGAAGCCCAACATCCTCTTCATCTTCTCCGATGACCACGCGCAGCACGCCATCTCCGCCTATGGCTCGAAGGTGAATCAGACGCCGAACATCGACCGGCTGGCGAAAGAAGGCGCGAGATTCACCAACAGCTTCGTCACCAATTCGATCTGCACGCCCAGCCGCGCCACCCTGCTCACCGGCCAGTATTCCCATCGAAATGGCGTCCCCGTCTTCAATCGCTTCGACGGCAGCCGCGATCACGTGGCGAAGCATCTGCAGCAAGGCGGCTACCACACCGGCATGATCGGGAAGTGGCACCTCGGCAGCGATCCCACCGGCTTCGACCGCTGGATCGTGCTGCCTGGACAGGGTGCGTATTGGAACCCGCAGTTCCTCCTCCCCGGAAAGAAAAAGACCACCATCGAAGGCCACTGCACCGACATCACCACCGATCTGGGCATCGAGTGGATGAAGACGCGCCCGAAGGACAAGCCGTTCTTCCTCATGCTGCACCAAAAAGCCCCGCATCGCGCCTGGGAGCCAGCCACGCGACACATCGAGATGTTCAAGGACAAGGTCATCCCCGAACCCGAAACACTGTGGGACGACTACGCCACGCGTCCCGCAGCGCTGCCGGTGAATGAGCAGACCGTCGCCCGCGATCTGACCCGCCGTGACTTGAAACTCACCCCGCCCGCCGATCTCAAAGGCCCCGCTTTGCAAAAGTGGATGAACGAAAAGCCCATGGAGCTGGAAATCGATGGCAAGGTGCTCACGGGCCAGGATCTCGTGAAGTGGAAGTATCAGAAATACATGCGCGACTACCTCGCCTGCGTGCAGGGCGTGGATGACGGCGTGGGCAAGGTGCTCGATTACCTCGATGAGGCCGGGCTGGCGGAAAACACCATCGTCATCTACTCCGCCGACAACGGCTGGTATCTCGGCGACCTCGGACTTTACGACAAGCGCTTCATGTATGAGCCCGGCCTGCATGTGCCGCTGCTTGTTCGTGGTCCCGGCGTGAAGAAAGGCAGCCTGCCCTCCCAATTCGTCGCCAACATCGACCTCGCGCCCACCTTCCTCGATCTGGCCGGCCTGCCTGTGCCAGACTTCATGCAAGGCCGCTCCATCGCAGCGCTGCTGCGTGGCGAGTCGCCGCCGGACTGGCGCAAGTCGATGTACTATCGCTACTACCACGACCCCGGTCACCACAACACCCGGGCTCACCTCGGCGTGCGCACCGCCACGCACAAACTCATCCACTACTGGAAGCAGGACGCGTATGAACTCTTCGACCTCACCGCCGATCCGCACGAGCAGCACAACCTGCTGTTCTCACAGGCCGATGCGCAGAATCCGGCCATCGCCACCAAGTTCACCGAGCTCAAAGGCGAACTCGCGCGATTGAAGCAGCACTACCAGGACACCGACGACCTCTACGCCGATCCCGCCACCTGGCCCGCCGGCAGCGCCGACGGCCCCTGGGATGCCTACCAGCCCAGCGGCATGAAATCAGTCTCCGAAGCCATTCAAGCGGCGCAGGACAGCCAGACGAAATGACCTCATGACGTCAAGCCGGCGGTGACTGCCGAACCACCTCATCATCCGCCCCCCTCCAACTCAATTCTGCTGTCACCCATTCTGCTGTCATCACCTCAGTCCCAACTCATCCATGACACGACTGCTCCTCCTCGCCACGTTGCTGTTCTCTGCCTTCAATCCGGCTACGTCATTCTCCGCCGGGCGGCCGAATCTCATCGTGTGCATCGCCGATGACGTCAGTTTCGACGACTTCGGCTGCTACGGCAGCAAAACGGCCCGCACGCCGCGCATCGATGCCCTGGCGGCCAGGGGCATGAAGTTCACGGAGGCGTATCTCACGGCCAGCAGTTGCAGCCCCAGCCGCTCCAGCATCATCACCAGCCGCTATCCGCACAACAACGGCCCCGCCGCGGAGCTGCACCAGCCCGTGGCCGCGCATCTGCCGTGGCTGCCGGGCGTGTTGCGCGAAAATGGCTACCACACCGCCATCGTGGGCAAAAACCACATGACACGCGCCGGCACCAGTGTCGGCGCTGAGACCTGGGACCTCATCGATCCGGGTGTCACTCCCGACAATCACGGTGGCGAGTCGAAATGGGCCGAAACGATCGTCAACCGGCCCAAGGACAAGCCGTTCTTCTTCTGGTTCGCCTCGCTCGATGCGCATCGCAACTGGGAGGCAGACGACGAGTGGGATGAAGGCCGTTATGGCCCGAAACATCGCCCGCAGGACATCACCGTGCCGCCCTTCCTCGCCGATGACGCGGCCACGCGTGCCGATCTGGCCTCGTATCACAACGAGATCACACGCTTCGACCACTTTGTCGGCCAAGTGGCGGATGCGCTGGCCGCGCAGGGCATCCTCGACAACACGCTGATCGTCATCCTCGCCGACAACGGCCGCCCCTTCCCGCGTGCGAAGACACGGCTGCACGATTCCGGCATGAAAACCGCGCTGGTGGCCCATTGGCCTGCTGGAATCGCCAAAGCCGGATCGTCCTCCGCCAGTCTCGTCAGTTCCATCGACATCGCGCCGACCTTTCTCGAGGCCGCGGGCGTGAAGGCGCCGCCCAGCTTTCAAGGCGTCAGTTTCATGCCGCTTTTCAAAGATCCGCAGGCGGTGACGCGTCATCACGCCTTCTCCGAGCACAACTGGCACGACTACGAGGCGCACGGTCGTGGCGTGCGCACGGATGGATGGCTCTACATCCGCAACCAACGCCCCGCCCTCGCCTGGCAGGGGCCCGCCGACTCTGTGCGCTCTCCCTCTCACGAATCACTCAAGTCACTGCGGGACGCGAAAAAACTCACCCCGGCTCAAGCGGATGTTTTCCTCGCGCCACGGCCCGTTGAGGAACTTTATCAATCGTCCGGCGATCCGCTCCAGCTTCACAATCTGGCCACGGATGCCGCGTATGCCGGAACCACGGCTCGTATCGCCGCATTGCTCGACCAATGGACCAGCGAAACAGGCGATGCCACGCCGGACAACCTCACGCCCGATGGCTTTGATCGCGAGACCGGCAAAGCGATCGGCAAAAAGAAGCAGACACGCGGTGATTATCCCGGCCTGCCGAAAGACGCCGCGCACATCAACGCACCCGGCCCCCGCTGAACCCGTACCTTCCTCAATTTCACGATCATGAAGCTCCTGTTCTCATCCCTCGCCGTCCTGGCACTGGCCTGCACCATCACGCATGCGGCAGACACCCAGCCGAACATCATCTTTGTCATGGCGGATGACATGGGCTGGGGACAGACCGGCTATCGAGGCCATCCCGTGCTCAAAACGCCGAATCTCGACGCGATGGCGGCGAACGGGCTGCGCTTTGAGCGCTTTTACGCGGGCGGCCCGGTTTGCTCCCCCACACGTGCCTCGGTGCTCACCGGTCGTTCACACGACCGCACTGGTGTTCTCACGCATGGCTATGCGCTCCGGCTGCAGGAGAAAACGATCGCGCAGGCTTTGAATGGCTCCGGTTATGCGACCGGACACTTCGGCAAATGGCACCTCAACGGCCACAAAGGCCCGGGCGCGCCGATCTTTGCCGATGATCCGCGCAATCCGGGCGCGTTCGGTTTCGACGAGTGGGTGTCCGTGTCGAACTTCTACGATGTGGACCCGATCATGAGCCGCGCGGGGACGTTTGAGCAGATGAAAGGCGACTCGTCCGACATCGCCGTGGGAGAGGCGGTGAAGTTTCTCGAAAAACACCACGGCGGTGGCAGGCCGCTCTTTGCCGTGATCTGGTTTGGCTCGCCGCACAGCCCGTTCAAGGCCCTGTCGGCGGACAAGACATCCTTTGCGCAGCTCGATGAGTCCTCGGCCAATCACTACGGCGAACTGGCCGCCATGGACCGCAGCATCGGCACGCTGCGCGGCAGGTTGCGTGACCTGGGCCTCGCTGAAAACACGCTGCTCGTCTTTTGCAGCGACAATGGCGGACTGCCCGGCATCACGCCTGAAACCGTCGGTGGTCTGCGCGGCCATAAAGGCAGCGTGTTCGAGGGCGGCATCCGCGTCCCCGGCATCATCGAATGGCCGACCGTCATCAAACCGCGCGTCACCAGTCATCCTGCCTGCGTGATGGATCTTTTCCCCACGGTCGTGGACATCCTGGGCCTGCCGGACAGTGTCATGATGAAACCACTCGACGGCAGAAGCCTCAAGCCATTGCTCACTGGCGAAACGGGCCTGCGCGACCGGCCCATCGGCTTCCGCTATCATGCCAAACGCGCCTGGGTGGACGACCGCCACAAGCTGCTGACCGACAACCTGGACGGCGGCAAATTCGAGCTTTACGACATCGTGACCGATCCGAACGAGACCCACGATCTCGCCACTGAAAAACCGGAACTGCTCGCGAAGATGAAGCAGCAACTGCTGGCCTGGAACGCGACGATGGAGGCGAGTTTTGCCGGCAAGGACTATCCCGAGGGCAAAGTCTCGCCGCCCGATCCCGAATCGGTGAACTGGTTCGACACGCCGCAGTATCAGCCCTTCCTCGCCGAGTGGAAGAAGCACTGGCAGTTCCAGAGCTACCTCGATCCCAAAGCGGGTGGCAAAAAGAAGAAGAAACGCTGATCACCCGGACCCTACCACCCCTCTTTGTCATGAACCTTCACACCCTGCTCCTGCTCGCACTGCTGGCCACGCTGCCACCGGCCGCCGCGGCCTCGAAACCGAACATCATCATCCTCTTCGCCGACGACCTCGGCTATGGCGACCTCGGCTGTTACGGTTCTCCGGTCATTCGCACGCCGAATCTCGACCGCATGGCCGCCGAAGGTCTGCGCTTCACGGATTTCTACTCGGCGGCGGAGGTCTGCACGCCCAGCCGTGCCGCTTTGCTCACGGGGCGGCTGCCAATCCGCAGCGGCATGTGTGGTGACCGCCGTGTCCTCTTCCCCAACTCCGAGGGCGGCCTGCCACCGGCCGAGATCACCATCGCCGAGGCCTTGAAGGAGAAAGGCTATGCCACCATGCAGATCGGGAAATGGCACCTCGGCATCCACGAGGGATCACGTCCGCTGGACCAGGGCTTCGACCATCAGTTCGGCCTGCCTTACTCGAACGACATGGATGCACGGCCTGGCCTGCCCAAAGGCAGCACCGGCTCCCCCAATCCGCCGCACGATGGCTGGAACGTGGCGCTGATGCGGGATGGAAAGGTCGTCGAACAACCTGCCGACCAGACCACTTTGACGAAGCGCTACACGGCCGAAGCGGTGAAGTTCATCCGCGAGAAAAAAGGCGGCCCCTTCTTCCTCTACATGCCGCACACCTTCCCCCATGTGCCGATGTTCGCGTCTCCCGCATTCAGAGGCAAAAACCGCGCCGGCATCTTCGGCGACGCCGTGGAGGAACTCGACTGGAGCGTGGGCCAGGTGCTCGAAGCGCTGCGTTCGGAGGGCATCGCGGAAAACACACTGGTCTTCTTCACCAGCGACAACGGCCCCTGGCTCATCATGGGTGATCAAGGCGGCAGCGCCGGCCTGCTCAAGGATGGCAAAGGCAGCACCTGGGAGGGCGGCATGCGCGTCCCTGGCATCGCGTGGATGCCCGGACGCATCAAACCCGGCGTCACCAGCCAGCTCGCCAGCACCATGGACCTGCTGCCCACGGCGCTCGCCCTCGCCGAGACACCGCTGCCGAAAGGCGTCACACTCGATGGCACGGATCTCGCGCCTCTGCTTTTCGATTCGAAGCCGCTTCCAGCACGGCCGTTCTTCTACTATCGGGGGGACCAGCTCTTTGCCTGCCGTGTGGGTGAGTGGAAGGCCCACTTCAAAACGCAAACTGGCTACGGCCAGCCCAAGGCGGACGCGCACGAACCGCCACTGCTGTTTCACCTTGGCCGCGATCCTTCGGAGAAACGCGACGTCGCCGCCGAACACCCGGAAGTGATCGCCGAGATCCACGAAGCGGTGAAACAACACCAAGCCACCGTCGTGCCCGGTGTGCCGCAATTGAAGTGAGTCAGCAGAACTCGCCAGCGACGGGATGCAGTTGCCTCACTCTGCTTTCTTCATCTTCTGGCGTTTTCCTCTCTCCAGACGCGCTTTGGCAGCTTCAGGACTGACATCGGTGCTCCACAGCGGCTCCGGCAGTGTCGCGGCCCAAGCGTCATAAGCGTTCTGTAACTCGGCGAGCTTTGCAGGTTCCTTCTCGCTCAAGTCGTGCAGTTCGCCGGGATCCGCCGCCAGATGAATCAGGCGCGGCCTCGGTTTGGCGGCGGGGAGATCGTGCCAGCCGTTGTGCGTGACGAGTTTCCAATCGCCCATGCGAATCGCCCAGATGCCGCGTGCCGTCATGCGCCAGTAGAGCACGTCATGCGGGCGGCCGGTTTTCTCGCCCTTGAAGAACGGAATCAAGTCCACGCCATCCAATGGAGAACGAGTTTTCAACTCGTTCTGAACGGGTTGAAAACCCGTTCTACTTTCTGTCGCCGCTTCTATCGCCGTCGCCGCAATATCCAGGCTGCTCACCGGCTGCTCATACACCTTCCCCGCAGGCAGTTCGGCCTTCCACTGCACGAGGTAAGGCGTGCGGATGCCGCCTTCGAGCATGTGACCTTTTTCGCCGCTCAGAGGCGTGTTCAGCGAACTGTTGCGGTCCAGCGGGCCGCCGTTGTCGCTCAGGAAAAAGATCAGCGTGTTGTCTTCCGCGCCCCGTGACCTCAGTTCGGTCAAAATGGCGCCCACGGCGTCATCCAGGGCGCTGACCATGGCCGCATACGTCCGGCGCTGCTCATCAGCAATGTGAGCGAACCGCTGCAGATACTTCTCCGTGGCCTGGGTCGGCGTGTGCGGGGCATTGAAGGCCACGTAAAGAAACCACGGCTTCGCCGGATCGCTGCGACGGATGAACTCACAGGCTGCCCGGCCGTTGATGTCGGTCAGGTAATCATTCGCGAACTCGAACGGCTTCCCGTCCCAGCCCTCCAGTGCATACGTTCCTCCTTTGCCGCCGTCCTTCGACGCGAAGTAATCATGCGAGCCGCCGATGTGGCCGAAATACTCGTCAAAGCCCCGCTGCTTCGGATGAAACTTCGCCACGTCGCCCAAATGCCACTTTCCCACGCAACCGGTGCGATAGCCCGCGGCCTTCAAATGATCCGCCAGCGTCTTTTCCGTCACCGGGAGGCCGCGCACGCCCGTTTCATCACGCCCTTCCCAGTTGATCTCATGCCCGAACCGCGACTGCGACCTCCCCGTCAGCAGCCCTGCCCGGCTCGGCGAGCACATGCAGGATGAGATGTAGCCCTGCGTGCACCTCACACCATTCTTCGCCAGGGAATCGATGTTCGGCGTCTGGGTGTCCTTCGACCCCTGGCAGCTCAGATCCGCACTGCCTTGATCATCTGAGAACAGAATGAGCACATTCGGCGGTGCGGCAGTGAGAAGGGATGAGCAAAGGGCAAAGACAAGGGTGAATCGACGCATGGTCGCGCGGAAACGCGGCCGGCACCTCACTCCTTCGCCTTTTTGCCGGCCTTCTTTTTCTTCTTCGGTCCCTCCGCGTCCGTTTTGGCAGCCTTGGGCATGCGGGTCAGCGCTTTAAGCTCGGTCGCCTGGCCTTCATCACCTTGCTGACGCATCCAGGAGTCGAGCTGGATGCGAAGCGCGGCAAGCGGAGCGGCGTGTTTCGGATCGTTGGCGAGGTTTTGCCGGTTCCAGGGATCTCGTTCGCAGTCGTAGAGTTCCTCGCCAGGACGGTGCTGATAGTCGTGGACAAGGCGCTTCGCGTTTTCATCCGCTTTGGCGGCCATTTGGATCCAGGTCTGGAAGGTAGGATCGTGCGTGGCGGCGTTTTCGAAGGTGATTTCCGGCGTGAAGTTGCGGATGTAGCGGTAGCGAGCATCGCGCACCGAACGGATGCCGAAGTATTCGGACCCGTGATGGATGCCCCGCGTGGTTTGCAACCCGAAGACGTGCGTCTTGTGCGTGGTGGCACCACCCTTGAGCACCGGAACGAAGCTGCGGCCATCCAGAACGCCCGGGCGCTCCACGCCTGCGGCTTCCAGGAAGGTGGGAACGACATCCACATACTCGATGAGAGCGTCGCTGACACTGCCGGGCTTCGTTTGACCCGGCCAGCGAGCGATGCAGGCGCTGGCCAGCCCCACATCGTAACAGGTCCACTTCGCGAAGGGGAAACTATTCCCCTGCTCGCTCAAAACCATGACGAGCGTGTGGTCGCGATGCGCGGATTGATCGAGCAGCCCGAGGAAGTCGCCGACTTGAGAGTCGAAGAAGGTGATCTCGGCGAGATATTTCGAGAAACCCTCGCGGGTGTCCGGCGCATCGACCAACACGGGCGGCAGTTTCAACGACGCAGGGGGATACTGCGATGGATCACCCTGATTCCACGGCGTGTGTGGCTCGTGCGATGCGGCGATGAAAAGGAAGGGCTTGCCCGACGCCGTGCTGCTTTTCAGCACCTCGGCGAAGGCCGCAGGATCGGGATTCTCCGTGCCGCTGTAGTCGAAGGGGAAGACGGATTTCGGGTTGATGTGCGTCTTGCCGGACAAATGCGTGGTGTAACCGGCGGCCTGAAGGTAGTGGGCGATGCTTTTCACCCAGTCATAGGCCATCGTGTGATTCGGATAGGCTCCCGACTTCACCGGATAAAGACCGGTGTAGAGGCAGTGCCGCGTGGGGGAGCACATCGGCGCCGCCTGGAAGCAGCGCGTGAATTTCATGCCCTCGCCCGCCAGCCGCATCAGATGCGGAGTGCGCGCCTGGCCGCCGTACACCTCCATGTCGCGATAGGTACAGTCATCCGCGATGATGAGCAGCAGATTGGGCTGCGCCGCCGTCAACGGCAAACAAAGCGCGAGCAGACAGAGGATGAGCAATGGATGTTTCATGGTCATTTGGCGGCTTTCTTCTTTCCTTTGCCCTTCTTCCCTTTCCCTTCGCCTGGATAAGGCAGCACATGGGCACGTTCGGCCCACGATTGCCATTCAGCAGCGAGTTCCTTCACTTTTTCCGGTTGGGCGGCAGCGAGATCGTGCTGCTCGGTGCGGTCGGCTTTGAGGTCGTAGAGCTCCCAGGGGCCGTTTCGGCCGGTGCGGACGAGTTTGAGATCGCCGTGACGCACGGCGGCGTTGCCTTCGTGCTCCCAGAAGAGAGGGCGGGAGACTGGGAGACTTGGAGAAGGGGAGAGAAGGAGAGGTTTGAGTGAAACGCCTTCCATCGGAGTGATCGAGTGGCCCTTTTGCTCTTTGGGATAGCTGGCACCGCTGACATCAACGCACGTCGCCATGATGTCGATGAGGTGGGAAGGGGTGTGGCGGAGCTCGTTCCTGGCCTCGATGCCCACCGGCCAGTGCGCGATGAGCGGCGTGGCGATGCCGCCTTCGTGGTTGTAGTGCTTGTATTTGCGGAACGGGGCGTTTTCCAGGAAAGCCCAGCTTTCGCCGCAGAACCAATTCGAGGCGGCTTGGGTCGGATCGCCGTCGCTGCGGCCGCCGGGGCCGGATTCGGCGTTGCCGCCGTTGTCGCTCATGAAGAGGATGAGCGTGTTTTCGAGCACGCCACGCTCTTTGAGGCCGCTGACGAGGTCGCCGATGGCCTGGTCCATGCGGTGCACGGTGGCGGCATAGACGGCCATGAGATGGTCAAAGCGGTCCTGCTCCTCCGGCGTGTGATCTTTCCACAGCTTGATGGTGGGCGGGCGTGGCGACTTCTCCCAGAGGGCGTCGATGATGCCGAGTTCCTTCTGCCGGGCGATGCGGGCATCGCGCAGTGCTCCCCAACCGTCTTTGTATTTGCCGCGAAATTTGGCGATGGCATCCGCAGGAGCTTGGAGCGGGAAATGCGGTGCGTTGTGGCAGAGGTGCAGGTAAAACGGCTTCTTCGCGGCGAGCGCTTCGTCGATGAACTTCAAGCCAAAGGTCGTCCACAGATCGGTCGAATACCAGTCCTTCGGCAGACGCGGATCGTCGTTGGCGATGGCTTCGCCATTGAGGAAGAGCTTCGCTTTCGCCTTGTCGCCTCCTGCGAAGTAAAAGCCGCCCGCCGCGGCATTCAGCGAACGATCGAAACCGCGTTCCCAAGGCACCACGCCGAGATTTTGACCCACATGCCACTTTCCGGTCATCGCAGTGAAGTAGCCAGCAGGCCGCAGCACCTCGGCGATGGTCACGCAGGAGTTGTTGAGCCGGCCTTGATAGCCCGGCACGCCCTTGTCATCGGTCATGTGCCCGATGCCGGCCTGATGCGAATAGAGGCCGGTGAGCAACGAGGCACGCGTGGGGCAGCAGCGACCGGTGTTGTAGAACTGCGTGAAGCGCAGGCCGTTCTTCGCCAGAGCATCGAGATTCGGCGTGGGAATCTCTGAGCCATAGCAGCCGAGGTCCGCGAAGCCCATGTCATCGACGAGGATGACGACGATGTTGGGCTTTTCCGCGGCTTGGAGGAAACCACAGAGCACACAGAGGAGCACAGAGAGGAGGCATTTCATGGCGAGCTGCTAAACGACGAACACTCGGTCATCTTCCGGTTGGATTTGGCGGGTATCACGACAAGGTGGCACTCATGATCCGATCTGCCTGCGCCGCTTTCTTTGCCCTCATCGTCTCCACAGCCCTCGCCGAGGAGCCGAAGTGGATTCCGCTCTTCAATGGCAAGGATCTGACCGGGTGGACGATCAAGATCGCGAAGCGGCCTCTGGGTGAGAATTTTGCGAACACCTTCCGCGTCGAGGACGGCATCCTGAAGGTCAGCTACGATGGCTACGAGAAGTTTGACCAGCAATACGGGCACCTTTTCACCAACTTGGCCTACTCGCACTACATCCTGCGCATGGAGTATCGCTTCACCGGCGCGATGATGGCCGACGCGCCGAAGTATGTGAACCTCAACAGCGGCGTGATGCTGCATGCGCAGCCGCCGCAGAGCATGCGCTTCGATCAGGGCTTTCCGTCGAGCCTGGAAATGCAATTCCTCGCCGATGAGGGCAAAGGACCTCGCCCCACGGGCAATCTCTGCACGCCAGGCACGCATGTGGAGATGGCGGGGCAGCTTTTCACGAAGCACATCGCCAAATCGAGCTCGCCGACCTTTCCTGCGGAGGAGTGGGTGCGTGCGGAGATGGAGGTGCGCGGCCACGACGTGATCATCCACCGCATCAACGGCGTCGAAGTGCTGCGTTACCAACATCCGGTGCTCGATCCCGCCTGCACCATCGCCCCCGCCAGCGACATCACCGCCGCCGGTGGCGATGTGAAGCTGAGCTACGGCCACATCGCTCTGCAAGCCGAGGGTCAGCCGGTGTGGTTTCGGAAGATCGAGCTGATGCCGCTGGAGAAGTGATGGTTCAATCTACTACACTATAACATGAAGAACCAATGGTAGGACTGCAGGCTGTTATGACCGAGTGGCTAATGAATGAAATCTCCCGGTCGAAGTGCAGAATAGAACTTTGCTAAGCAAGTCATTAACATCAGCAACTGATGTGTGGCTATTTGCTTTGACCCCATGCTGCTAGCCCCCCCATGAAGCCGCATACAGCACCCACTGCGGCATAGTGCGTAGATTTCCCAAAAAACAGACCAACAATTGCGCCACATGCTCCGCCAATAACACAGCCGCCTAATACAAGAAAAAACAAGGAGCCAATGCTAGAAGCAATCCCCAAGAGGCAGCCCCTGTTGGCTTTCTGACGTTGCCTCTGTCGAACTTCATCCTTAGATAGACGATGCCTTTTGGCTGCTTCGTTGCGAATTGGTGCAATGAATTGTTGAACTGAGCCGCTGCGCGGAGGGTGCGTGAGGGGAGTTTGGATGGGGAGTACGCTGGGGGGCT
>NZ_JACSRD010000200.1 GCF_014879935.1 Prosthecobacter sp. | reverse complement strand
TTTTTGGGCAATGCGGGGCAGTTCAGCCTGGGCGCGATTGCGTTGCACGCGATGCAGCAGGACTCGGCGGCGATGCCGCAGGCGGCGAATCCGATGCTGCCGCGGAATTCGCATCACGCGGCGAAAGCGAAGCGCGTGATCTACCTGCACATGTCGGGTGCGCCGCCGCATCTCGATCTGTTTGATTACAAGCCGGAGCTGGTGAAGCGCAGCGGGCAGGATTGCCCGGATTCAATCCTCAAAGGGCGGCGATTTGCCTTCACGACGGGTGTGCCGAAGCTGATGGGCACGCCGCGAACGTTTGCGCGTTACGGCAAGGCGGGGATGTGGATGAGCGATGCGTGCCCGAATTTTCACACCATCGCGGACGAGATGTGCATGATCCGTTCGATGCACACGGATCAGTTCAATCATGCGCCGGCGGAGCTGCTGCTTTTCACCGGGCATGCGCGTCAGGGGCGGCCGTCGATGGGCTCGTGGGCGACGTATGGGCTCGGCACGGACAATCAGGACCTGCCGGGCTTTGTGACGCTGATCTCCAGCGGCACGCAGCCGAGCGGTGGGCAGGGTTTGTGGGGCAGCGGCTTCATCCCGAGCGTGTATCAAGGCGTGCAATGCCGCAGCAAGGGCGATCCGGTGCTCTTTGTGAGCGATCCTGCAGGGATGAATCGCGAGATGCGGCGCAAGACGCTCGATGTGCTCAACCAGCTCAATCAGCAGCAGGTGACGGAGCTCGGGCATCCGGAAACGGTGACGCGTATCGCGCAATACGAGCTGGCGTATCGCATGCAGGCGAGCGTGCCGGAGGTGATGGACATCTCGAAGGAAAACGCGGCCACGTTGGAGGCCTACGGCGCGAAACCGGGCGAGGCGAGCTTTGCGAACAACTGCCTGCTCGCGCGTCGGCTCGTGGAGCAAGGCGTGCGCTTTGTGCAGCTGTTTGACTGGGGCTGGGACTTCCACGGCACCGGGCCGGACAACGGCATCGAGGACGGTTTGACGAAGAAAGTGGCCGCGACGGACAAACCGGTGGCGGCTTTGATCAAAGACCTCAAACAGCGCGGCCTGCTCGAGGACACGCTCGTCATCTGGGGCGGTGAATTCGGTCGCACACCCTTCCGCGAGGGCCGCACGGCCGCGAGCAAGGTGCTGGGCCGCGATCACTACCCGGACTGCTTCACGCTCTTCATGGCCGGCGGCGGCGCGAAGGCCGGATTCGACTACGGCAGCACCGACGAGCTCGGTTTCAGCGTCGCCGAGAACAAAGTCCACGTGCATGACTTCCAGGCCACGGTGATGCATCTGCTCGGCTTCGATCACGAACGGCTCACCTATCGCTTCCAAGGCCGCGATTATCGTCTCACGGACATCCACGGTCATGTGGTGAAGGATTTGCTGGCGTAGCAGGCATTTTCTCCCGGAAGTCGCGAAGGCTTTCCTTGCCAATTCATCAGGCTTTCGCTTGGATCGGCGAAAATGCTCACCGCCGACCAAATCCTCGCTCTTTCTCCCGACGATTCGTCGGCAAAGGCGGCGAAGGGGTTGCTGGCTCCGGCGAAGTGGCCCACGCTCGGGCATGATGAGGTGGCGATCTGGGGTGAGTGCCAGGGGAGCGGGTCAAAGCCCTATCAAGTGATCATTGAGGTCAGCGGGCCGTCGTTCAAATGCAGTTGCCCGAGCCGCAAGTTCCCCTGCAAGCATGGTCTGGCGCTTTACTTGCTGCTGGCGCAGAAGCAGAGCGTCTTCACGGCAAACACGCAACCGCAATGGGTGAACGAGTGGCTGTCGGCGCGGCAGGAACGTGCGGAGAAGAAGGCTGAAAAGGCTGCGCAGACGGAAGCTAAGCCCGCCGATCCGGAAGCAGCGGCGAAACGTGAGGCAAAGCGGCTCGACCGCATGATCAACGGTGCGCATGATCTGGAGCGTTGGATGGCGGACCTCGTGAAGCATGGTCTGGCGGATCTGCCGACCAAGCCGGTGACGTTTTGGCGGGAGGCGGCCGCGCGATTGGTGGATGCACAGGCCAGCGGACTGGCGGCGGGCGTGCGCCAGTTGGAGGGCGCGGTGTCTTCAGGCGAGGGCTGGCAGCAACGCACCGTTTTGAGCATGGGTCGCCTTCAACTGCTCGCGGATGCGATGCAGCGCATGGATTCGCTGCCTGAGCTGCTCCGGCACGATGTGAGAAGCAGCGCCGGCTGGGCGATGGATAAGGAGGACGTGCTGGCCGCGAATGATCGCGTGGCGGATGCGTGGCACGTGCTGGGCATCAGCCACGATGAGAATGAAAAGCTGTGGGAGCGGCGGGTTTGGTTGCGTGGCGCGGCCTCGGGCCGGAATGCGCTGCTGCTCGATTTTTCGCATGGCGGACGTCGCTTTGATCAGGTCTTCGTGCCCGGCACGGTGGTGAAGGCCACGCTTTGCTTTTTCCCGAGTGCGTCGCCGCTGCGGGCGCTTTGGGTGGATGAACCGCAGGGAGCACAGAGTTTCGCAGAGGAGAAAGATGTCTCCGCGACCTCTGCGGTTGAATCGACTTGGGATGCCGCGCTCGAATCTATTGCAGAGGCTCTTGCAGGCCAGCCATGGTTTCAGCGGCTACCACTAACTTTGAGCCATGCCGTGCCGGTCTTTCGCGACCTCCGTTGGTATTTGCGCGATGCGGAAGGTCGGGAGGTGCAGATGCGCATGAGCGCGGACGATGGCTGGCAACTGGGTGCGCTCAGCGGCGGGCATCCGCTTTCGATCTTCGGCGAGTGGCTCGGTGAGCGGCTGCGGCCTCTCAGCGTCTGGCGCGGAGCATCCACTCAACCCTGCTGGACGGAGGTGACCTCGCTCGCATGACCCCGCTCGCTTCACTTGCCACCTCGGCCCTGCTCGGCACCGAGCGGCGTCCACCGGACTGGCCTTTGCTTGAGGGTGCGCACGGCGCGTTGCTGGGACGCATCCCGCGTGAATCGGTGGAAAAGGCGCTGCTGCAAACCGCAGGCGTGCTCGGCACCTGCCAGCTCGCGGGTTTCCTGCCTGCGAAGGCGGAAAAGATCCCCGCGCCCGCCGCGGACGATGTTTTGCCGGAAGATCCGCGGGTAGATTTGCTCTCCAGCATCCTCACAGACGGCCCCGAGCGTTTGCAGGCCGAGGCCTTCATCAAATTGGCCGCCGCTAGCCGACAATTGCCGCATCGCTTGCTGCCGCGAGCGCTGGAATGCGGACGACGCAGCGTGGCGCTGAGGCCGAGTTTGCTCCGTGTGCTGGGGCGCCGCGGTGAGTGGCTCGCCGCACAAAATGACTCGTGGGCGTATGCTGTGGGTGGCGGCAGCGCGGAGAATCTCAGCGACGACGTGTGGCAGCACGGCAGCCTCGATCAGCGCAGACTTTATCTGGTCGCCTTACGCGAGCGAGATGCAGCGAGAGCCCGCGAACTCGTGCGAGAAGCCATGAGTAGCGAGGGCGCAAAAGAGCGCACCGCCTTCATCGAATGCCTCGTCAGCGGACTCACGATTGACGATCAGGATTTACTCGAGGCCACGCTGACCGACAAAAGCAAGGAAGCACGCCAAACCGCAGCACGCCTGCTCTCCACACTTCCCGATTCACGCTACGCTCAACGCATGGCAGGCCATCTCGCGCCTTTGCTGAAGTCGGCGAAGAAGTTTCTGCGCGGCACGGCAATCACGCTGGAGGCACCGGCGGCCTTTGATGCGGCTTGGAAAGCCGATTTGATCGAAGAGGCCAAACCAAAAGGTCTGAGCATGGGCGAGCGTGCTTGGTGGCTTTTTCAAATCGTTCGCAGTGTGCCGCTTTCGTGGTGGGAGGTTCAAACAGGCATGAATCCCGCCGAATGCCTCGCGTGGGCGCAAAAGTCCGATTGGAAGGATGCGCTGCTGCAAGGCTGGGCCGAGGCGCAGGCCGCGCAACGCCGCGTCGAGTGGGCGGAGGCCTTCCTCGGCATCTCGCTGCCGCCAAACGGCCCGCTCACGGTCTTTGACCTGCTCGACACGCTGCCGCCTGCCTTGCGCGAGACGCATTTCCTCAAGTTGCTCACCGACAACGACGCCAAAATGATCGCGCACAGCACGCTGGTGGATCGTTTCATCAAAGGTCTGCCTCTGGATGCGCCGATGCTTTCACCCGCCGTCGCCGCGAAAGTGGTGAAGCTCCTCAAGCAGCGCATCCACAACGGCGAATCGCGCTACGATTGGCAACTGCGCCAGTCGCTGGTGGAACTGGCCTGCCTACTGCCTGCGGCCGCCTTTGACGATCTCGCGAATGGCTGGGACCTCGCCAAAGAAGAGGTCCAACCCTTTGCCGAGGCCGTCGCCCGCATCGGCATCGTGCTCGACCAGCGCAAACTGCTCACCACTTGAAACTTGGAACCCGAAACTCGAAACAACATGTCCGCCCTCCGCCAACACGCCGAACAACTCTTTGCTCATGAACTCGATGAGCTGAAAAAAGCCGACACCCGCCAGCGGCCCACGAACTGGAATCTCTCACCATGGGCCGTTTCGACCTACCTGCTCGGCGGAAAGCTCGACAACGGCTTCGAAGTCAGCGCGAAATACATCGGCAATCGTCGCGTGATCGAGATCGCCGTCGCCACGCTGGCCACGGATCGGGCGCTGCTGCTTTACGGCGTGCCCGGCACCGCGAAGAGCTGGGTGTCCGAGCATCTCGCCGCCGGGATCTCGGGCGACAGCACGCGTTTGATCCAAGGCACCGCTGGCACCAGCGAGGAACAGATGCGCTACGGATGGAACTACGCCCTTCTGCTTTCCAAAGGCCCCTCCAAAGAAGCGCTCGTGCCAAGCCCGCTCATGAAAGCGATGAGTGATGGCCGCATCGCCCGTGTGGAGGAGCTGACGCGCATCCCGGCCGATGTGCAGGATACGCTCATCACCATCTTGTCGGAAAAGACACTGCCCATTCCCGAACTCAGTTCCGAGGTGCAGGCGAATCGCGGCTTCAACGTCATCGCCACAGCGAACAATCGCGACAAAGGCGTGAACGAACTCAGCAGCGCTCTGAAGCGACGCTTCAACACCGTCATTCTGCCCGTCCCCGCCACCGAGGAGGAGGAAATCGCCATCGTGAGCAAGCGTGTGGCCGAGATGGGCAAATCGCTCGAACTTCCTGCCGAACCGCCCGCGCTCAAGGAAGTGCGCCGCATCGTTCAGGTCTTCCGCGAGCTGCGTGATGGCATCACCGCCGATGGCAAAACGAAACTCAAGCAACCCACCGGCACCATGAGCACCGCTGAAGCCATCAGCGTGCTGAATAGCGGCATCGCCCTCGCCGCCCACTTCGGCGATGGCACGCTTCGCGCCGGTGACGTGGCCGCCGGACTCGTCGGTGCCGTGATCAAAGACCCGGTTCAGGACGCTGTGGTGTGGAAGGAGTATCTGGAGACCGTGGTGAAGGAGCGGGATGAGTGGAAGGACCTGTATCGAGTGTGCCGTGAGGTGATCTAGAACTCGACTCCATCCAAGTATGCCCAGTCACTTTTCATCATTAGGAATGCCCGTTGAGTCGATGGATGATGTCTATCGGCTGGCGCAGTCCGTGGATGCCCAGACGCAGACAATACCGTCGCAAGATGGCAGCTACCTTTACTGGTCTTCGAACAGTGGAGCTCAACTCTGGCTTCAGGTGACTCCGAAGCGTGAGTTTGCTGGCATGAATCCTCACTTCTCGGGACCCGCTCGAATGAAGGTCCGGCTGACAGCTTACATTCCGTCAACCACACCATCAGCCATGGATGGCAGTTTTCATGGTTGGGCTGATCCGACGGACGACGGTGCAGAAGGGGCTTATCCGTTTGTGTTCGACGCTCCAGACGCATCTGCACATCGAAACAGAAAACTACCGGAAGTGGTGGATGTGCAGTTGGCCGCCTTTGCTCATGAACTCTCGGCTTACGACAATCCTGAGGCTTACGATGCGGCACAAAGCTCCAAAGAGTTGAAGCTGGCGTCAGAGTCATTCATTCCATCCGGTTTGTTTGGCGATGGTGAAGGCAGCAAAGCGCTCGGCATGATGACGGGCACCATCTTGGCAACAGAAAGAAAAACCAATGAACTAACCGGCAAAACCTTTTGGTGGGCTCTAGTTCAAAGTCTCGGCGGGCAGTTCGACGTGGTGGCCGATGATGAGCTGGTTTCGGCTCCTTTGGTGGTCGGTGGAGTGCTTCAAGGTTCCTTCTGGCTATCAGGCCGGATACTCGCGCCTCCTCCTGCGGCTTCGTCAGGCGGTTTTTTCAGCAGACTCTTTGGCAAGAAATCATGACCCACCTCTTCGGCATCCGCCATCACGGCCCTGGCTGCGCACGATCTTTGGTTCGTGCGCTGGAGGAGCTGTCGCCGGATTGCGTGCTCATCGAAGGACCGCCGGAGGCGGAGGCTGTGCTCGCTGCGGCGGTTCATACGGAGATCGAGCCGCCCGTGGCGCTGCTTCTCTACTGCCCTGACGATACCAAGAAGGCCTCGTTCTATCCCTTCGCGGAATTTTCTCCGGAGTGGCAGGCGATTCGTTTCGGGCTGCAACGCAATGTGCCTGTGCGCTTCATGGATTTGCCGCAGGCGCATGATCTGGCCTTGAGAGATGCAGAAGTGTCAGCGCCGCTTTCAGAAGAAGCGGACTCGCCTGACGAAGTGGCTGAGGACGACATCTCCGGCGATCCGCTCGATTGGCTCGGTCGTGCGGCCGGGTATGGCGATGGCGAGACGTGGTGGAACCAGATGGTCGAAGAACGCCGCGATAGCGAAAGCGCGGGACTTTTCGCCGCCATTCAGGAGGCTATGACGAGCGTGCGAGCCGAGATTCCGCGCAAACGAGCACCCGAAGCCCAACATCGCGAAAACCTGCGGGAGGCCCACATGCGCAAAACCATCCGTCAGGCCGAAAAAGACGGTTTTCAGCGCATCGCGGTCGTTTGCGGTGCCTGGCATGTGCCGGCACTCGCGACGATGCCGAGCGCGAAAAGCGACAACGACCTTCTCAAAGGCCTGCCGAAGGTCAAAGTGGCTGCCACGTGGGCTCCGTGGACTTATGGACGCCTCGCCGCGGCGAGCGGTTACGGCGCGGGCGTGCTGTCGCCGGGCTGGTATGAGTTCCTGTGGCGAAATCAGGCCGCCGAGGCCTCGCAGCGCTCCATCGCGTGGATTTCCAAAGTCGCCCGCCTCATGCGTGAGGAGGACATCGACTGCTCCTCCGCGCATGTCATCGAGGCCGCGCGGCTCAGCGATGCCCTCGCGGCCATGCGGGAGCGTCCAGCCGCCGGACTCGATGAAATCAACGAATCCATCCGCGCCATCATCTGCATGGGTGATGACGCACCGCTGCGCCTCGTGCGCTCGCGGCTCATCATTGGCGAAAAACTCGGCCGCGTGCCGCCGGATGTGCCCACGGTGCCCTTGCAGCAGGATTTGGAAAAGCAGCAGCGCAGTCTGCGCCTCAAGCCCGAGGCGCTCGCGAAGGATCTCGACCTCGATCTGCGCAACGAGAACGATTTGAGCCGCAGCCACCTGCTGCATCGGCTGCGCCTGCTCGGCCTCAAGTGGGGCGAGGTCAAAGGCACCGGTCGCAGCGCGAAAGGCACCTTCCACGAGGTCTGGCAGCTCCAGTGGCAGCCGGAGTTCGCCGTTTCCATCATCGAGGCCAGCCGCTGGGGCCACACCATCGCCGATGCAGCCACTGCGCTGGCCATTGATCACGCCGAAAAGGCCACGTCGCTGCCGGAACTCTCCGCTTTGGTGGATCGCGTGCTGCTGGCGAATCTCCCGCACGCGGTGGAGCCTGTCACTCACGCGCTGGAAAACCTCGCCGCCATCGCGGGCGATGCCTCGCAGCTCTTGGAGGCCATCCCGCCGCTCGCGAACATCTTCCGCTACGGCAACGTGCGCCAGACCGATGCCTCGCTCGTCGGGCATGTGCTCGATGGACTCGTCACCCGCGCCTGCATCAGCCTCGGCGGTGCCTGCGCTTCACTCGATGACGACGCAGCCGCCGCCATGCGCAAACGCATCCTCGCCACGCATCAAGCCATCAAACTCATCGGCAAAGACACCCACCTCGCTGATTGGATGCCTGCGCTGGGACGGCTCGCCGTGCTCGCCGGCACCCACGGCCTCGTCAGCGGCATGGCCTCGCGGCTGCTCTTTGATGAACAAACCGAAGACGCCGACGCCACCGAGCAGCGCATGAGCCAGGCGCTCTCCATCGGCAACGATCCCTCGCCTGCCGCCGCGTGGCTGGAAGGCTTTCTCCATCAAAGCGGTATGATCCTCCTCCACGACGACCGCTTGTGGCGCATCCTCGACACCTGGCTCGCCTCGCTCAGCGACGACAACTTCACGCGTATCCTGCCGCTGATCCGCCGCACCTTCTCGCAGTTCCCCGGCACCGAACGCACCCAACTCGGCGCCCGAGCCAAATACAGCGGCTCCACCACCTCCGCGCCCACCGCCATCGCCACCGAATTCGAATGGAATGAAACCCGAGCCCTGAAACCGCTGCCCGTGCTGGAGCAAATTCTTGGATTATGAGCGAAGACATTTTAACCGCAGAGGACACAGAGAGCGCAGAGATGTCGCAGAGGGGAAAAAATGAAAATTCTCTGCGAACCTCTGCGTCCTCCGCGCTCTCTGCGGTTAATCCAAACGCCCCCGCTGCGGTTGATCCCAACGAACGCCAACGCCGCTGGCGTCTCGTCCTCGGAGGCGAGGCGAATGAATCCTGCGGTGGCCTCAGCGGCGAAGACATCGAAATCGATCAAGCACTCGCCGCACTCTATGAGCCCGAAGGTTCAGGCGGGCTCAAAGGCGGTCGCCGGGGCGGCACCGAGAAGTCCGCGCCACGTGTCGCACGCTGGCTGGGCGACATCCGCAAATACTTCCCCTCCAGCGTCGTGCAGGTCATGCAAAAGGACGCGCTCGACCGCCTCGGCATGCGTGAGATGCTTCTCCAGCCCGAAATGCTCGAGGCCGTGCAGCCCGACGTCCATCTCGTCGCAAACCTCATCTCCCTCTCCGGCATCATCCCCGCCAAAACAAAGGAAACCGCTCGCATGGTCGTGCGCAAAGTCGTCGATGAACTCATGCGCAAGCTCGCCGAACCCATGCGCACCGCCGTCACTGGCGCTCTCAACCGCGCTGTGCGGAATCGCCGCCCACGCCTGGCCGAAATCGACTGGAATCGCACCATCCGCGCCAACCTCCGCCACTACCAGGAGGACTACAAAACCATCGTGCCGGAGACCTTGATCGGATTTGGTCGCAAATCGCAGAAGACCCAGCGCAACATCATCCTTTGCATCGATCAAAGTGGCTCCATGGCCGCCAGCGTCGTCTATTCGAGCATCTTCGGTGCCGTCATGGCCTCGCTGCCCGCCGTGAAGACCCAGCTCGTCGTTTTCGACACCGCCGTCGTCGATCTCACTGAAAAGCTCGATGATCCCGTCGAACTGCTCTTTGGCACCCAGCTCGGCGGCGGCACGGACATCAACAAAGCCGTCGGCTACTGCCAAAGCCTCATCACCGACCCCACGAACACGATCCTCGTGCTCATCTCCGACCTCATCGAAGGCGGCGTCGAAAAAAACCTCCTCCAACGCACCAACGAACTCGTGCAAAGCGGCGTGCAATTCATCACGCTGCTCGCTTTGAGCGACGAAGGCGCGCCCTGCTACGACCAAGAACTCGCCGCCAAAATGAGCGTCCTCGGCGTCCCCAGCTTCGCCTGCACACCGGACAAATTTCCGGCCCTCATGGCCTCCGCGATCAAGAAAGAGGACATCTCCCTCTGGGCCGCCAAAGAAGGCATGAATGCCACACGAGGAAGGTGATCACTTCTTCGCATCCGCCTCGGAGAGGATCTTTTTGGCTTCCTCGGGGCTGATGTCGTGGACGAAGAGATTGCGCCAGCGGATTTCGCCGCCGTGGGTTTGCAGCATGATCGGGCCTTTGGCGGGGAAGGGCTTGGCCTTGTCGTAGTAGTTCTCCATCGGAGCGCCATCGACGACGAGCTTGTCGTTCAGCCACACCCAGGTGCGTGCGCCGATCTGGCGGATGCGGAAGCTGTTCCACTCGCCGAATTCCTTGTCGGCGATGACGAGCGGATCACGGCCGGGAGTGTCAGGTGTGTTGTTGAAGAGACCGCCGGAGCCGAGATGCGGACGACGGGTGGGCTTGGCGGGATCAAAGACCTGCGTCTTGTCCCAGATTTGCACCTGAGGCACGCCGCGCAGGTAGATGCCGCTGTCAGCTTTCGGCACGGTCTTGTATTCAATCAAAAACTCGATGTCGCCGAACTCCTCGTCGGTCGTGGCGTAAGGACCGTGGCCGTCGTTGACGAGTTCGCCGTTCTCCACCTTCCAGTTGATGGGAAATTCTTCGCGCATCTTCTTCAGCGCGGCGTCCTTCTTCTCGCCTTCGAGTTTTACGACGCTGTGCGGGTTGAGTCCATGCCAGCCGGTGAGGTCCTTGCCGTTGAAAATGGCGCGGAAGCCTTCTGGCGGCTGCGGATCGGCTGCGTGAGCGATGGAAACGGCGAGAAGTGCGGCAAGGAGAAGGCTGGATTTCATGGTCGTGCATCTACGCCGGTCATGAGGCGGTCCATGCAGTCACTTCGCGGTTTCGTCGTCTTCAGCTTCCTCCTGCGAGCCGAGCATGCGCCCGAGATCCTCCATGTAGGCCCGCATGTTTTCATCGTTGAGGGCCTGTTGGGCCGCCTGTTCGTCTGCATCCGCTTCCCAGTGTCGCTCGGACACTTCCAGCTTGTAGTCGGTGGTCTGGATGACCATGCGGCCGTTGCGGTCGCTGAACCATTCGAGGTAGAGAGAGCTGGAGAGCACCCACGGCACCTCGTGGAAGCGTTTTTCCTCGAGCGCCTTCATCCACTCCTCCTCCGGCACGAGGAGCTTTTTGAGCTTCATGGATGCGGTGATGTCGCCGACGGAGCCGGTTTGCCGCATGGCGAGACCCTCGTCGTATTGAGGCTGCGGCACCGGGTTCGTATTCACGAACGTAAGCTTGCAGCCGGCGAGATCCGGCCAGGCATCGCCGACGAGGTCGAGGGTCATCGGCTCGTCGCGGCCCAGCAGCCACAATGTGCCCGTGACGCGGCCGCGCTCGGTGTTGTCGATCTCGCCATTGATGACGCATTTGTCGAATCTCCAGGCCATGGGGCATTGAACGTGGTGGGTGGATGGATTTGTCGATCGTGTGATCGGTTTTGCAGGACCGGGGTGGTCCAAACCTGATTCAGCCGCCCTGCACCGGCGGCATGAGGGCGACTTCGGCGCCGTTGTGGAGCACGGCGTCGCGTTTCACGTAGGTTTGATCGAGCGCGAGGAGCATGCTGGGGGCCCAGTCGCGCAGCTTTGGCCACCGGGATTCGATTTGAACCAGAAGATCGGCCATGGTGCTGCCCACAGGCAGTTCGATGAGGATTTCATCTGTTCCGGTGATGTCACGCAGCACGGAGAAGAACAGCACGCGGAGCTTCATGACGGCTTGTTCGGATTGAGGATGCCGATGCAGGGCAGATTGCGGAAGCGGCCCTGGTAATCCATGCCGTAGCCAACGACGAATTCGTCGTCGATTTCGAAGCCGGCGTCGTCCAGGGGCACGTCACGCAGGCGCTGGCGGCGTTTGCTGAGCAGGACGCAGGTGCGCAGCGAGGCGGGCTCCTGCGCGAGGATGCGATCCCGGATGACGCTGAGGGTGAGGCCGGTGTCGAGAATGTCGTCGAGCAGCAGCACGTCCTGGCCGCGCAGGTCGAGGTTCGCGGGCCAGTTCACCTTCACCTCGCCGCTCGTCGCGGTGCCGCCGTGGTAGCTGCTGGCACTCAGCGTGAAGAGGCGCACCGGCATTTCCAAACCACGCAGCAGATCGGCCACGAAAAACAGGCCGCCGTCCATGAGCGCGACGACCGTTGCCACTTTGCCGGCCAGTTCGGCGTTCAAACGGGCCGCCATCTCGCGCACACGGGCGTGAATTTGCTCGGGCGTGAGCAGGATGCGTTCAAGATCGTGGATGACACCGGTGACGGCTGAGGGCATGGGCAGGCGGGGCTTAAAAGTGGTTCGAAGATTAGAGGGTGTCAGCCGTGGCGCACATGTTTCTTCAAATGGACGCGGCACTGCGGGATCGCGACCATGCAGGACATCGCCGGCTCATTGGATGCCGAAAATCCAAAGTTCTGCCTTGCCTTTCGATGTTTTCAGTTTCTAGTGAAAAAATGAGCGACGAACTACCAGCATGGGAAAAGGCACGCGAGGAATTCGTGGCCCAGTGGGGTTCGCTCGGCACCCAGTGGGGCATCAATCGCACGATGGCGATGATCCACGCCCTGCTCATGACATCCCCGGAACCGATGTGCACCGACGAGGTCATGGAGAAGCTCCAGATCAGCCGCGGCAACGCCCACACGAATCTCAAGGACCTCGTCGGCTGGAACCTCGTGCGCATCATCACCAAGAAGGGCGACCGCAAGGAGTACTTCGAGGCTGAGAAGGATGTCTGGAAGATTTTCATCACCATCTCGAAGGAGCGCAAACGCCGCGAGATCGAGCCTGCCATCCGGTTATTGCGCGACTGCGCAGCGCAAACGAAGGACGAAACGACCGGCCCAGGCCGCGATTTCCACCAGCAGATGAAGGATCTCGACGAGTTCCTCAGCTTCGGGGTCAAAGTCGGCGACACCGTGATCTCCATGAAACACGCCTCCGCCCTCCAGTGGGCCATGCGCCTCCTTGGCTGATTTTTTTATGCCCATGTGTTTCAGTAAGTTCTGAAACTTCAGAATAGAATACAAAATAACCCTCTTACTGACATGAATGACCCACCGCTCGAAGTCCGCCGCATGCGCCCGGCTTCGGCGCTGACGAACCCGCTCGAAGGCGAGATCGCCTGGAGTCCGGTTAAGTCGCTGTGGTTCACCGCACACCTGCTCATCGCGATCATTGGCGGCTGGTGGACGTTCAGTCCGGGCGCGGTGGCGTTGTCATTCGCGTTCACGGTGGCCACGCTTTGTCTCGGCCACACAATCGGACTGCACCGGCTCCTCATTCACCGCAGCTTCACCTGTCCGCGCTGGCTGGAATACCTGCTGGTGCATCTCGGCACGGTCGTCGGCATGGGCGGCCCCTTTCGCATGCTCCACATGCACGACATCCGTGATTGGGCCCAGCGCCACCGCGTCTGTCATCCCTTTTTCATCGATCAACGCCCCGTCTGGCGTGATGCGCTGTGGCAACTGCACTGCGAGATGCGGCTGAAACATCCACCGCTCTTCGAGATCGAACGCGAAGTGCTGGAAGATCCCTTTTACCGTTTTCTGCAGCGCACGTGGATGCTGCAGCAGCTTCCGTATGCTGTGGTGTTTTATCTGCTCGGCGGCAGCGGCTGGGTGGTGTGGGGCATCTCGGTGCGCATTGTTGTCTCGCTCATCGGGCACTGGCTCATTGGCTACTTCGCCCACAACCACGGCGAGCGTGACTGGCATCTGGAAGGCCACGCAGTGCAGGGCTACAACCTGCCGCACCTCGGTTTGATCACCATGGGCGAGTGCTGGCACAACAACCATCACGCCTTCCCCGAATCGGCACGTCTCGGTCTCAGTCACACGCAGCCCGATCCCGGCTGGTGGACGCTGCGACTGCTGCATCGACTGCGACTCGTGCGGGATCTCAAACAACCCGCCGACATGCCGGAGCGCCCGGAGCTTTTTCCCCTCAACCTCAACCCACAAACACCATGAACGAAACCGTCCTCAACTACACCCTGTATCTCATCCTCGCCGTCGCCATGACCGTCTGGGTGGCTCGCACGCTGCACAAAAGCGGCCGCATCTTCCTCGTCGATTGCTTCCACGGGAACACCGACCTCGCCGACAGCGTGAATCACCTGCTCGTCGTCGGCTTCTACCTCGTGAACATCGGCTTCGTCTCACTCTACCTCAAAACGACCGAGGAGATCGCCGGTGCCCGCGGCGTCTTCGAGGCGCTGAGCGGAAAGATGGGCGTCGTGCTGCTGGTGCTCGGCGGCATGCACTTCTTCAACCTCTACGTTTTCACCAAGATGCGCCGCCGGGCCACGCTGGCCCACCTCCCCCCGCCAGTGCCGCCGATGCATCGCGTCAGCAAGGCCAACGACATCCTCGACACGCTGTGAAAAACTTCCTTCGCAAACTGAAGCTCTCGTTCCTCGCGATGTTGTGCGGCTGGGTCGCGTGCAACATCGCGTGGTGGGTGGGATTGATCACAAACCTGGACGTCATGACGATTCAGCCCTCGAATCTTTACCAGAGCTTCAATCTTTCCATCATTGTCGCCATCTGCACCGCAGTGGTGATTCTCCATGCGTGGCTGTTAATTTTCCTGCCTGTGGATCTTTGTCTGAGTGATGGTTCGAAAATGCGGCGACCGAAGATGGCAGCGCTGTTCGGCTTCCTCGTGGCATTCTCGATGGTGGCGGCAGCGTATTGCAAGGTCGCATGGTCGAGCGGCACTTTCGACAGAGGTACCCTGCCTTACATCTTCGGCACATGTACAACAGGCACTTTTGCAGGGTATATCCGCGCCCTGTTGGATCAACCCAAGCGTCATGCACCATGAACACGCTCACCATTTTCTACGACGCTCATTGCGGCCTCTGCTCGCGCTTCCGGCGCTGGACGCTCGACCAGTCGGCCTACGTTCATCTCGAATTCATGCCTTACGACTCCGAGGCCGCCCGCAAACGCTGCCCCGAGCTGCCCAATCTCCGTACCGATGAGGAAATCGTCGTCATGGGCGATGACGGCTCGCTTTGGCAAGGTGCCGCTGCGTGGGTGACGTGCCTGTGGGCCTTGCGCGAGTATCGCGAGTGGTCGCTGCGTCTGGCGGGTCCTGGCATGCTCGGCATCGCACGCAAGGTCGTGCACTGGATCTCCAGCAATCGCATCGGCCTCTCGCATCTGCTGCGCTTGCGTGGCGATGATGCCCTGCGGGCTCAAGTGGCCGATGTGCCCTGCACCGACGGCTCCTGCGCTCTCCCGGCACGAAAGGCGGCTTGAACAAAAGCCCTGCCCTGCGCTGTAATGCGTGCATGTCGTTCTCCCGTTGTCTGGCCGTCATCCTCATCGCCGCTCCCTTTCTGCATGCCGCTGACACGCGTCTGGTGCGTGAGACAGAGGCTCTGACGCCTGCGGAGGAACAAACGAAGCTGCATGTGCCGCCAGGCTTCACCGTACGGCTTTTCGCCAGCGAGCCGATGATCAACAAACCCATCAACATGGCCTTCGATGCGCGTGGACGCCTCTGGGTGTCATCGACGGTCGAGTATCCTTATTCCGCCGACAAATCGCGCTGGTCGGACGAGAAGGGGACGCGTGTCAAAGACAGCCGCGATGCCATCAAGATCCTTGAAGACACCGATGGCGATGGCCAAGCCGACAAAGTCACCGATTTTGCCGACGGGCTCAACATCCCCACCGGCGTCGTGCCTTGGCACAAGCCGGAGCACAAAGCCGGCTGCATCGCGTGGAGCATTCCCAATATCTGGTACTTCGCCGACACCGATGGCGATGACCAAGCAGACGTGCGCGAGGTCTTGTTCGGGCCGCTTGGCTACGAAAAGGACACCCACGGCATGTGCAGCAGCTTCCGGCTCGGACTCGACGGCTGGGTGTATGCTACGCACGGCTTCAACAACACCTCGCACTTCAAAGCGAAGGACGGCAGCACGCTCGATCTGCACAGCGGCAACGTCTTCCGCTTCAAACCCGACGGCTCCCGCGTCGAGAAATGGACCAGCGGCCAGGTGAATCCGTTTGGGCTCGCGTGGGATCGCTACGGCAATCTCTACAGCGCCGACTGCCACAGTTCGCCGATCTACCAGCTCATCCGCGGTGCGTGCTATCCCAGCTTTGGCAAACCGCATGACGGACTCGGCTTCGCACCCGTCATGTGCGAGCACACGCACGGCTCCACCGGCATCTGCGGGATCGTTTACATCGACGGCGGCGTGTGGGGCCCCGAGTGGGACGACCACACGTTTGTCGGTAACGTCGTCACCTCGAAGGTGAACCACGACAAAGTCACCTTCACCGGCTCCACGCCCAAAGCGAACGAGAAGCCCGACTTCCTCACCAGTGACGACCCCTGGTTCCGCCCGGTCGATCTTCAACTCGGCCCCGACAACGCCCTCTACATCGCTGATTTCTACAACAAGATCATCGGCCACTATGAAGTGCCTCTGGAACATCCGGGGCGGGACAAGGAACGCGGGAGGATCTGGCGGGTGGTGAACACGATGCACGCCAAGACCCTGCGCGAGCCCAACCTTGAATCACGGAGTGGCAAAGAACTCGCGCAGGAGCTTCAATCGCCGAATCTCAACCGGCGTGCGCTTGCCACGGAGCTGATGGTGCGGCGTCGTGAAGTGACGAACGACACGATTTCTCCCGTATCAGCCGCGCATTCCCTCTGGATCGGCGCCAGGCTCGGAAAGATCAGCACCACGGAGATCCAGAATGCCATGAACACCTCAGCCGTGGCCGCCGCACAAGGGTTCAGAATGTTGGGCGCATTTAGCGGAGTCGAGGGTGTTCCTGGCTACTACGCTCACATGCTGCCCAAGGTCGATCTTGCCCCTGCTAACCTTGGTGTGCCGACACCTGCTTTTGTCATCATCCGGTCCGTGAAAATCGACTCTGCGACAGGCAAAGAAGTCGAAATGATCCACGGTGGCAGCGTTGATCAATGGACGCCTCGCGATTTCGACGAGTACGACAAAGCGCGGATCGAGTGCATGGGCCTGAGTCAGGACCGGGCGGCCGTCCTCGATCTTGTCAAAGAACTGGAATCACATCCGGGCGATTCCACAAGACACCTCACGGTCAAGGTCGGGCTCCGCCGACTCCTGAGCCAGCCGGGTGTGTTCAAAGCCTTGCCATCGGATGCCTATTCGGCTGCTGAGGTGGTGCTGGCAGTTTCTAATGGTGACGCCAGCCAATGGCTTTGGCGGATGGAGGAATCGGGTTCCAGACCGTCCAGCGCACACTCGAAGGTTCTCGGCCACATTTCCCGGCATGGCGATGACCGCCTCCTTCAGACGGCGATTCACAAAGCACACGCTAGTGCCGGAGAATCGTCGGTCGTTGTGCAGCTTGAGCGCATCCAGGCCATCCACAACGGTCTCAGCGAGCGTGGGGTGCCGCCAAATCCGGAGCTGCTGCAATGGGCGCAGGAGCTGGCGACGCAACTTTTGACGCAAACGGACAAACAGCCCGAGTCTGCCTGGATTTCGGCGGCGACGGCGGACAATGGCCCGAAGTGGTCGTTGCAGACACGGAAGTGTGTGGATGGCACGGAGGCGCTGGTGTTGCAGAGCATGATCAAGGGCGGCGGCGACGAGGAGAGGCGGATTGGCGTATTGAAGTCGAAGGCCTTCGTCGCGCCGCCGAAGCTGACGTTGTGGATCAATGGACATCGCGGATCGCCGAAAGGCGATGCGCACGACAAGAATCTCGTGCGTGTTGTCGATGCGGAGAGCGGCGAGACATTCGCCAAAGTGTTCCCGCCGCGCAACGACGTGTGCCAGCGTGCCGAGTTCGATCTTTCCAAGCATGCGGGCAAGGCCGTGCGGCTGGAGATCGTGGATGGTGACGACGGAAAAGCCTACGCATGGCTCGGGATCACACGCATCGAGCCGCCGGTGATCAGCGTGAACGATTTTCAGACCGAGGACAGCACGCGCGAGGCCCTGAAAACGCTCGCGGTGATGCTGCAGCACACCGCACCGGCTGCTTTGCGCGAGAAACTGGCCGCTTATCTGCCACCGAGGCCCGCGCCGCCTCCATTGCCCGTGTCACCGGAGCAACGGAAACAGCTCGATGCCTTGATTGGCACGCGTGCAGCGGCCTTTGGAAAAGCGATACCGGATGCCACGACGGGAAAGACGCTGTTCAAGACGCATTGCGCCGTGTGTCATCAAATCGGTGGCGAAGGCGGCCTGATCGGCCCGCAGCTTGATGGCATCGGTGCGCGTGGAGTGGAACGCTTGTGCGAGGACATCCTCGATCCGAACCGCAATGTCGATGCGCATTTCCATCTGCACACGCTGACGCTGAAGGATGGTTCGAAAATGAGTGGCTTCCTCAAAGGTGAAGCCGGCCAGGTTCTCATCCTCGCCGATGCCGCCGGTCGGGAGCATCGCGTGTCGAAGAACGATCTCGCCAAGGATGAAACGACGCCGATGTCGCTCATGCCTCCGGTGTTTGGGCAAGTGCTTGATGAGACAGCCTTCAATAATTTGATTGGCTTTCTACTGAACGAGAAGACCAAGTAGCTTACGAAGAAATGCGCTTTGCAGACCCATCTCCATGTTGTTGCGCATCTTGCGGTGCCAGCAGCGCCCTGCCAGTGCACGACTTGCTGGCACTGACCGCCATATGCCCAAAGTGTGGAGCATCATTTCATGAACTTGTTTTGTCGATGCGACGCCTTGTCGACGAGAATGCCACCTTTTTTGACGCGATTCAGATACTCATGTCTGCCGAGCAGAAACTGGGCATCGACGTCAAGGATGAGACCGTTGAGAACATTCGCCCGTGGAGCGAGCTTAGCCTCCGCGATTTGGCCACTGCCGTTGAGCGTTCCGACTCAACGATCACGCACGCCGCTGCAAATGAAGCGGTAAATTTGGCAGTTCGAGCGGAGTTTTCTGACGCTCCAGACACATTGGATTTCAATCTGCCTCTTCATCAGGCGCTCTCACCACATCGATATGAATAGCAGCAGTGTTGTCATTGGAGGATTCTTGATGGTAGCCGCTGTGGTCATTGCCACCGAAGCCATCAAGCCGCATCCGCAGGCGCTTCCCAACAAGCATGCGCCCGGCGAGGTGGATCGGCCGGAGATGGTGAAGTTCATCGTGGCTGATCCAGCGAAGCTGCCGGGCATTGTGGTGGACGAAATGACCGCCGAACTCGTGGGCGAGTGGGAATACTCGACGCACACGCCGCCGTATGTCGGCATCGGCTATCTGCACGATCTGAAGGCGGGCAAAGGTGAGAAGTCGGTCACATTCACGCCAGAGCTGCCGGAAACGGGCTGGTATGAAGTACGGCTGGCTCACTGCTACAACGTGCGGCGCTCGACAAAGACACCCGTGACGATTCATCATGCGGACGGGGAGGCGAAGGTGGTGATCAACCAGCAACAGGAGCCGGAGCATGAACGGCTGTTCCGCACCCTGGGCACGTTTCGCTTCGAAGCTGGTCGCAAAGGGCGGGTGCGCGTGTCGAATGAAGGAACCGAATCCGACAAGGTCGTGATTGCGGACGCGGTGCAGTTTTTGCCGGTGAAGAAGTGACGGCGATTACGCCAGAGTACGTTGTTCACGCTTTAGCGTGAATTTGTGGGCCGTCGATTGCACGCTGAAGCGTGAACAACGTACTCAAACAAGAAAGCCGGAGTCGCGTGACTCCGGCTTCGTGATCTTATTCCTCTTCGGGTTCGACGGCGGCGGCCTTCTTTTTCTTCTTCTTGCCGCCGGCGTTGCGCAGAGCCTTCGGAATTGGGTCTTCCTTCTTCTGCAGCGCACGACGCAGTTTGCGAAGCGCGATGTTTTGAAGCTGGCGGATACGCTCGCGGGTCACGCCGAATTCCTGACCGACTTCTTCCAGCGTGCGCGGCTTCTGGCCGGCGAGGCCGAAACGGGCGTCGATGATCTTGCGTTCGCGTTCATCGAGAACGGTGAGCAGGCCGTCGAGCTGACCGTGCATGTTCTTGTGCGAAAGCAGTTCGAAAGGCGTCTGGGCGTTTTCGTCGCCGACGATTTCGCCGAATTCGGTGCTGTCGTCGTCGCTGATCGGAGCGTCGAGCGAAGCAGGACGCATCGAGGCGACCTTGAGCTGGCTCAGTTTCGCGCGGTCGATGCCGATTTCCTCGGACAGTTCGTCATCAGTCGGTTCGCGGCCGAGTTCTTCAGACATCGCCATGGCGACACGGCGCATCTTGCTGATCTTGTCCACCATGTGGACAGGCAGGCGGATGGTCTTGGACTGGTTGGCGAGAGCACGCTTGATGGACTGCTTGATCCACCAGGCGGCGTAGGTCGAAAGTTTGCCGCCCTTGTTCGGGTCGAAGCGCTCCACGGCCTTCATGAGGCCGATGTTGCCTTCCGAAATGAGGTCGAGAAGCGGCAGACCGTAATTGGCGTAATCTTGGGCGATCTTCACGACGAGGCGAAGGTTCGCACGGATCATGTGCGAACGGGCCTCGGGGTCGCCACGCTTGATGCGTTCGGCAAGCTCGACCTCCTGGTCGGGAGTCAGCAAGTCGGTCTTGCCGATCTCACGCAGGTAAATCTTGATGCCTCCGTCGAGTTCCATGTTGAGCATTCTATAGGGGTATTACGAAACAAAGAGCGAACTCTTTGCCCCCGGCAGGGCACAGGGGGTCGTCAGTATAAAAGAGGTTTGCCACTTCGCTCATGATTTTTGAGCAAGTTTACGGCCAGAAACGGGATATGAACTGGGCGAAAGTGGCACACGGGGTGAATTTGCAGGCTCCCTTCAACTAAACTTTGAGGGACTCGTCAATATCATTTCCAGAAAAAGTTAAGTTTTGCTAAATAAACGGCCCTTGAGGTGAGTTTTGCGCATTTTTGGACTCCGGCCTGCATCTCCATGCCTGCCACCTCCGTCGAGTGCCCCGGCTTGACACCGCCCGCACCTGCCCCGACTTACTGCCCCCTCAAAATCCGCCATGCCCCGCCGAATCACCTACCGCGACGCCATCCGTGAAGCCCTCGACGAAGAAATCGCCCGCGACCCCATGGTCGTGGTGATGGGGGAGGAAGTCGCCCAATACAACGGGGCCTACAAAGTGACCCAAGGCCTCTGGGACAAGTGGGGTGACAAGCGCCTCGTCGATACCCCGATCAGCGAAGCCGGCTTCATCGGCATGGGCATCGGTGCCAGCATGCTCGGCGTGCGTCCGGTGATGGAGCTGATGTTCTGGAGCTTCTACACCGTCGCCTGGGACCAGATCGTGAACAACGGCGCGATGGTCCGCTACATGTCCGGCGGCAAGATCAACTGCCCCATCGTCATTCGCGGCCCGGCCAACGGCGGCACCAGTGTCGGCGCGACCCATTCCCACACGCCAGAGAACATCATGGCGAACTTCCCTGGCATGAAGTGCGTGTGCCCCAGCAACGCCTACGACGCCAAGGGCCTCATGAAGGCCGCCATCCGCGACAACGACCCCGTCATGTTCATGGAAAGCACCAAGCTCTACGGCGAGGAGTGGGACGTGCCCTCCAACGACGAAATTCCCGGCGGCGACCTCTTCATCCCGCTCGGTCTCGCCGACGTGAAACGCGAAGGCACCGACATCAGCCTCATCGCCCACGGCAAAGCGGTCATTACCTGCCTCGAAGCCGCCCGCATCCTCGAAGAAGAGCACGGCATCAACGCCGAGGTCGTCGATCTCCGCACCATCCGCCCACTCGACGAGGACACCATTCTCGAATCCGTCGCGAAAACGCACCGCGCCGTCTATGTCGAAGAAAACAAGCCCTACTGCGGCATCGGTGCTCAAATCGCCTACATGATCCAGGAGCGCATCTTCGACGAACTCGACGCTCCCGTGCAACGCGTGTGCAGCCTCGACGCCCCCGCCATCTACAGCCCGCCGCTCGAAGCGATTCAGCTTCCGACCGCCGATGTCGTCGTCGCGAAGGCGCTCGGCATTTGCTGAGCCTTTTCTAAGCCAGTGCTTTGCGGCGCGCAGGCGCACGCTTCCGAGCCGGAGGTGACTGGATTTTTTGAATATCCTTCATCTTGAGGCCCGTGATCTCGGATACCAGTTCGGGAGAAAGCCCGCGCCGTAGCGAAGCCTCCGCGATTTCATGCGCAGCCTTTCGCTGGCCCTGTTGCATGCCCTGCTGCATACCTTGCTCCGTTCCGGTGCGAAGCGCATGGCGGATGATGTTTTTCTGGTCTTCGCGATACATCTGGCGGCGTGTCATGGTCTGGGATTCGGCGGGTGAGAGGCTGTCCTGTCTGGCGAGGCGCAAAGCGTCACGCACAGCAGGATTGTGAAGACTGCGCGGGATACTGCGCCAGTCCGTGGCATTTTTCAAGAAGGCAAGCCAGTCATGCAGAGGCTCGCTCGCAGGCAGCTTGTCCAGCCGCAGCTTTGGCAGCTCGATGAAGATGAGCTCCAGACCGGACGCAGGCCATGCTCGGCCTGATTTTTTCTCCTGTAGGCTGAAATGGCTCAGCCAGCCGTGCTCTGCAGGCAAAAGCATGCAGTCCGCCACGGTGATCACCGTCACGGGCCTCACCCGGCTGTAGTCCGTGCCACGCCCGAGCTGGGAGGAGAGGCATTTCGCGCCGTTGTAGAGCACCCGTTCGCAAAAGCTCTGCATCGGAAACATCTGCATCTCCACGAGGGTTTCGTGACCGTTGTTCAAGGTCGCCCGCACATCCACAGCGGTGTTTTTGAGCTTCAACGCCTGCGAGGGCAGGTAGGGATCAATGATCGTCACCTTCTCGACGACGGGTCTGCCGCCATGCAGCAGGTCATTGAGGAAGCCGATCAACACCGGCTCACTCTCACGCGAGCCAAAGATGCGTTTGAAGGCCCAGTCATTGCACGGGTCGATGAATTTCATGTCCAGGAGCATGCCAAAAGCCACGTTCTTCGTCCATCATGAACCTTCGTGCGCTCCTCATCCTCTTCGCTCTCTGCCCTTCGCTCTTCGCGGCTTCTCCGAAGCCCAATGTCGTCCTGATCTTGTGCGACAACCTCGGCAACGGCGACATCGCGTGCTTCAATCCGCAGACGAAGCACCGCACGCCGAATCTCGACCGCATGGCGGCGGAGGGGCGGAAGTTCACCAGCTTCTACTCCGCCAGCGGCGTGTGTACACCGAGTCGCGCGGCTTTGATGACCGGCTGCTACCCGCGCCGCATTGGCCTGCACATCAGCGCCATCGGCGCGGCGGTTTTGCAGCCTGTCGCCACACGCGGCATCCATCCCGGCGAGGAGACAATGGCCGAGCTTTTGAAGCAAAACGGCTACGCCACCGCCTGCTTCGGCAAATGGCATCTCGGCGACCAGCCGGACTTTTTGCCCACGCGCAACGGCTTCGACACCTTCCTCGGCATTCCTTACAGCGAGGACATGGTCCACGACAAATTCCCCGAGAAGAACTGGCCGCCGCTCCCGCTCATGCAGGACGAAACCGTCATAGAAGCCCCCGTCGCTGCCGAAACGCTCACCAAACACCTCACCGAGGCCGCCGTGAAGTTCATCGCCGCGCATCGCGAGCAGCCTTTCTTCCTCTACTTCCCCGAAGCCGGTCCCGGCAGCCGCAAAGAATGCTATCCCGGCCCCGAGTTCCGCGGCAAATCCGCCAACGGCCTCTACGGCGACTCCATTGAAGAACTCGACTGGTCCGCCGGCGAAATCTTGAAAGCCCTCAAAGACAACCACCTCGACAACAACACGCTCGTCATCTGGACCAACGACAACGGCGCCGTGAACCGCAATCCGCCGCAAGGCAGCAACGCGCCCTACCAAGGCATGGGCTACAGCACCAGCGAAGGCGGCCAGCGCATGCCCTGCATCGCCCGCTGGCCCGGCAAAGTGCCCGCCGGCACCACCTGCACGCAACTTTGCACCATGATGGACCTCCTTCCCACCGTCGCCGCCATCACCGGAACCAAACCACCGCAAAAACCCATCGACGGCCACGACATCCGCCCGCTGCTCCTCGGCGAAACCGACGCCCATTCGCCCTACGACGGCACCGGCTTCTATTATTACAACGTCACCCAGCTCCAAGCTATCCGTGAAGGCGATTGGAAGCTCTACCTCCCCCTCGACGGCAAAACCGGCCTCGGCAAAGCCGCCAAAAAACCCGCCCCGCAACCACTCGCCCTCTACAACGTCCAAACCGACCTCGCCGAGCAACACGAGTCCTCTGCCGCCCATCCCGACATCGTCCAGCGCCTCCTCAGCTACGCCCAAACCGCCCGCCAAACCCTCGGCGACAACGAAACCCGCGGAAGCGAACAACGCGATGCGGGCCACGTCGAAAATCCGACACCGCGGGTGAAGCCGTGACGTCACTTGAGGTCGCAAATTGCGACCTCAACACATCGGCTTTCGAACCTCTCGCTCTTTAAGGTCGCAAATTGCGACCTTGAACGACAGTATCATCAAAGACGTCGTTGCGGCCTAAAACGACCGTGATACCCTCCTCGCCGTGAGCACCAAACAGCAAACTTTGTCGTGGCTGGCCGAGCTACCCGAGGATTCACCCGCTTGGCGGGAGCTTCACGATGACGCGAGGCTGCTCCGTGACATCGCTGCGGCGGAAGAAGATGTGCGCCATGGCCGTGAGCGTCCGCTGGCCGAGGCCCGCGAACTCCTGACTCAAAAATGGACCCAGCGACGTTTGAAGTTCGCCTGACAGACTCCGCCTTGGGCGACCTGCACGAGATCGACGACTACTGGTTCAACCGCCAGGAACCTGATCGCGGCGAGCAGTATGTGCGCGACCTCATGAACACCGCAGAGGCGGAGCTTTCCTCGCCGGACCGGGCACGAAGAGGCCGCCTGGTCCGTGCCGCCATCCTGCCGGAAACACGCGAGATACTCGTCTTCAAAGGCAGCTACCGGATCATCTACCGCATCGCCGCCGCAGACGGCATCGTCCATGTCCTGCGATTCTGGCACGCTCACCGAGATGAGCCGGAAGGCGTGTGAAAGAGCTTCAAGGTCGCAAATTGCGACCTTGGTGCTCCCCAGCGGCATTCCCCGTTGATTCCTCGCCGCATGCGCCCATAGATGGCCGCTCCAAATCCCCCCTTTCCCATGCCCAAATTCATCGAAATGCCCAAACTCAGCGACACCATGACCGAGGGAACCCTCGCCAAATGGACCGTCAAAGAGGGGGACAAGATCGCCGTCGGCAAAGCCATCGCAGACATCGAGACCGACAAGGCCACCATGGAATACGCCAGCCCGTTTGAAGGCGTGCTGCACAAGGTCATCGTCCAGGCCGGCCAAAAAGTGCCGCTGAACGCCCCGCTCGCCGTTTTGCTCGAAGACGACGAAGCCGCCCCGGCGAACCTCGACGAACTCATCGCCAAGGCCCAGGCCGCCGCCGCTCCCGCACCGGCCGCCGAGAAAAAACCCGCCGCCAGCGCCACGAAAGCCTCTGCCGCCGGTCCGCGCCTCCCGCAGGCACCGCAGCACAAATCCCGCGCCGCCGCCGGTGGTGCCGCGCTGCGCGTGAAAGCCTCTCCCTTGGCCAAAAAAATCGCCGCTGAGCGTGGAGTCGATTTGAACTCGCTCGTGGGCACCGGCCCTGGCGGACGCGTCGTCCGTGCCGATGTCGAAAACGCCCCCGCAGGCGGTGCAGGAGCCCGTGTGGCCGCCACCCCGGCCATCCGCCCCACCTTTGGCCCCGAAGACGAACGCGTCGCCACCTCCACGATGCGCAACATCATCGCCGAGCGCCTGCTGGCCTCGAAGACGCAGATCCCGCACTTCTACCTCCAGATGGAAGTCGATGCCGGACCGCTCATGGAATTCCGTGCGCACCTCAACGCCACCAGCGAAAAGACCGGCGGCAACAAGTACACCGTGAACGACTTCATCCTGAAGTCCGTCATCCGCGCCGCGCAGGCCCAGCCCGCCATCAACGCCGCCTGGGATGGCGACGCGATCGTGAAATTCAAATCCGTCGGCCTCAGCGTCGCCATCGCCATCGACGACGGCCTCGTCACGCCGGTCATCAAGCAGGCGGAAAAGAAAACGCTGCTCGAAATCAGCCAGAGCGTCAAAGACCTCGCCGGCAAGGCCAAGAACAAGAAACTCAGCCCCGATGACTTCGCCGGCGGTACCATCACCGTGTCGAACCTCGGCGCGTATGGCATCGACCAGTTCGCCGCCATCATCAATCCGCCGCAGGCCGCCATCGTCGCCATCGGCAGCATCCGCAACGTGCCCGTCGTGAACGACAAAGGTCAGATCGTTGCCGGACAGCGCATGTGGGTCGGCCTCAGCGGCGACCACCGCGTCGTCGATGGCGCCGTCGCCGCCACCTTCCTCGCGGAAATGCGCAAGCTGCTCGAAAACCCGGCGCTGATGCTGGTGTAAAGTCCGCGTTCCACCAACTGTCGCTCATGGGTTCGGCGGCTCCTTGCGTAACTTGCGCTGGAGGGAACGCCGGTGCATGCCGAGCGCGGCGGCGGTCTGCGTGACGTTGCCTTGATGATCATTGAGCACACGCTGGATGTGCTCCCATTCGAGGCGGTCGAGCGAGGAGGGCGTGATCTCGCCGTCGTGCTGGCGCTCTGACGGATCGCTGGTGAGAGCGGCGAGGATTTGATCCGCATCCACCGGTTTGGTCAGGTAGTCCCAGACACCCTGACGCACAGCTTCCATGGCGGTGGCGATGCTGCCGTAGCCAGTGAGGATCAAAATGCGCATCTCAGGCCATGCCGCGTGCAATTCGCGCAGGCAGGCGAGCCCGCTGGCACCGGGCAGCTTCAAATCAAGCACCGCCGCCTGGGGGAGAAGCAGCCGGGCTGCGGCCATCGCCGCCTCGGCCGTTTCCACGGCTGCGACGGTGCAGCCGCGGTCCCGCAAGGCGCGTGCGAGGCGCTGGAGATAGACATGGTCATCATCCACGAGGAGGATGCGCTGGAGATTCGGATTCATGAGGAGCTCGGGATGACCGGAACCTGCAGAACCGCACAAGTGCCGCCGCCGTCGCGTGGCAGGTGCTGCAATTCTCCCTGGAGCTGGCGGGCCAGGGTGCGGACGAGGAAAAGGCCCAGCCCCATGCCTTTGCGCGGTGGTTTGGTGGTGAAGAATGGTTCTCCCGCATGTTTCGCGGCGGCAGTGGTCATGCCGGAGCCGCGATCCATGACGGTGAAAAGGAGCTGCCCCTCCGCCGTGGCGACTTCGAGCTCCACCGGCTGCCCGGACTCGTCTGATTCGCAGGCGTTTTGCACCAGGACGACCAGCGCCTGGATGATGGGATGACGTGGCAGTTGAAAAGCCGGCCCGTCGGCCAGATCGCGTGTGATGACACGAGGAATCATCGAAGCTGGAAGCGCCGTTTTCATGCCGGCGAGGAGTGATGCGACGGTGCAGGGCTCCACACCATCCCCCACGCCTGAGGTGGAGCGATGATCGAGGCGGTCCAGGATGCTGCGACAGCGCTCCACCTGCTCCCGAATGAGGGTGGCGTCTTCCAGAAGCCCAGCGTCGGCTTTTCTTTCGAGGGCGAGCTCCATTTCACGCGCGGTCACAGCGATGGTTCCGAGCGGCGAGCCCAGCTCATGCGCGACTCCCGCCGCGAGCGCTGCGAGGGCGCTGAACTGATCTGCACGCGCCGCACGGGCTTCAGCGGCGGCGAGCGCGGCGTCGCGTGACTGCAGGCTGTGCAGCATGCGGCGCACAAAGTAGGCCACGCACAAGGCGGTGAGGAAGAACGCCACGGCCATGCCTTGCAGATGGAGGCTGTAGCCTGGACAGCCGATCTCACCGATTCCGCCGGGTCCACGGAGCGGAAGACCATTGTAATAGACGAAGAAATAGGCCGCCGTGGCCAGTGCCACGATCGCCGCGAGGCCCCGGCCGCTCAGCGACATGCCTGCCAGTGCGACGAGCACGAGATAGAAGGAGGTGAAGGGATTCGATGCCCCGCCGGTGAGATAGATCATCGCGGTCAGGAGCAGCACATCTGCGGCGATCACCGTCGTGAGCGTGCCCTCGCCGCGCTTCCACGCGGTGTCGGCATAGCGTTGGAGCAGCAGATTGGACAGCGCCGTGACACCGATTACCGCCAGCAGCGGCCACCACGGCAGGTCCAGACTTAAAACGACGCCGCTGATGACGACTGCGGTGATCTGAGCTGCCACTCCCAGCCAGCGCAGGCGCAACAGCCAGCCCAGCGTGATGTTGGTGACTGAGGGAACACCCGGTGACGGCATGAAGGATTCAAAACAAGACTGCGAGGGAGACGCCATGACGAAGACATGGGTGCGACAATAAACCGCAGGGCAAGCTCGAGATCGGGGTGGTATGGGCCACGCCGTTCCACCGACGCCCATGACCACACGTCTTCTACTCTCAGTCGCCATCCTTTCCACGTGGTCAGCCCACGCCGCCACCGTCGCAGTCACCCAGGGGCTCCTGACGCTCGACTACACGGGCACCAGCGGTCTGTATTTGTTCGATCCCAATCACTTCAACCAGGCCAGTTCCAACACGTTGACCGCGGCTCAAATCGAAAGCCCCCTGGCTGGGGACGTGCTTTCAAACTCCGGCCTTCAATACGGCGTGAACACGGGCGCACCGTCCAGTCCCGCAGGTCGTTTCATCCAGGACACCACGATGACGTATGACGTTTCCAATCTCACCGGCACCGTCACAGGCCAGGTGGGCCTCGGCGGGGTCGATCGCTGGCTTTATCTCGGCTCTTCGGGCTTCATCATGGGGGATTACACACTCGAGTACTCCGCCGCTCGTGCCGTGGGGGCGAAATCCGGCTGGTATCTCGAGAATCACTACACCTTTGGCATGATCGCATTCGATCTCGCCAATGTGAGCACCCTGATCGATGGCGATGACTTCACGCTGACGGGTGATCTTTTTGTCTCACCCGAGTTTGCGGTGAATTTCGGCGCCTTCAGCGATGGCAGCTTGGTCGCAGGCGCTGATTACGGCAGTTTTTCGTTCTCCTCGGCACCGGAGCCCTCACGGGCTCTGCTTGGTCTCGCCGGCTTCGCCAGTGTGATGCTGCGCCGGCAGCGGAAACGCCTCGCGGAGGCCTGATTCTGCCTCCCGACGGCTTCGACGATCATGACCCGCCGCCATGCCATGCAGGCACGCCTCGTCTTGTGTGCCTCCTGGATGGCGGTTTTGTTTTCGAGCGCCCAAGAAGAAGGCTTTCCGGGTCAAGATGACGCCATCGAACTCGGCACGGTGGTGGTCGAGGCGGAGCGTGAGAAACCCAAGGCGTGGGCACCCGGCATCACCACCGCCACGCGTTCGAGCGTGCCGCTGAATCGCGTGCCGCAGTCCATCCAGGTGCTCTCACGCGAGCTGATCAAAGAACAGGATGCGCAGACACTCGGCGATGCGTTGACGAATGTGTCCGGTGTCGTGCCGGTGAAGACCTACCAATCGCTCATCCTCAGCCCGCTTGTGCGCGGATTTTCTGCGGAGCTTTTTGTGGATGGCATGCCCGGTTACAGCACCACCTCGTCGATGGATACCGCCACGCTGGTCAATGTGCAGGCGGTGGAAGTCATCAAAGGTCCCACGGCAGCGCTTTTCGGCGGCGGAGTGGGTTCACCGCTTGGAGGCATTATCAATGTTGTCTCCGTCGATCCTCTCAAAGAGCAGCAATACACCTTTGGGTATCGCGGCGGCAGTTGGCAGACGCGGAATCCCTTCGCGGACTTCAACATGCCTCTCACGAAGGATGGCTCGCTGGCCTTCCGCGTGACCGCCGATTACGAGGACGCAACCAGCCACATCGACGAGGTCTGGCAAAAGCGCTGGTCGGTGAATCCCACGCTGCGCTGGGAGATCACACCGGACACGGTTTTCACCTTCCGGGCTCAGTTCAGCCAGCTCGACATGCTGGAATACTCCGGCCTGCCCGCCGCGCTCGTGCTGTCCCCTGCCACGAACAAGGTCGCCGCCTACACCGGGCCATCCGTGGACCCGTATCGCTACACCGGCGCGGTGGATTCACCGCTGAGCACCATCCGAAACACCCGCCTGCTCGCCACGCTGAAGCATGCCTTTTCACAGCACCTGGAGTTCAATCTGGCCGCGCAATACCTGCAAAACAGCTTCGACGAGTATTCGATCTACACCTTTGCCAGCGCCCAGTCGCCACTGCCGGCCACGCCGAGTGTCTATCCCGTGCTCAGCGGCTACCTGCCGTCCGATGCGATGCAATACACCATCAATGCCTGGCTCACCGGACGCTTCGAACTCGGTCCCACGAAGCACGAGCTCATCCTTGGGGGCGATCTCGACTTCACGGAAAGCATCGCCGCGCTCGGCTTCAGCCATCTGCGCATCAATCTCCCCGCGCCGTTCCCGCCGACCATCCTGGCCTCGCGTGCCGGTTTCATCGACTTCGCCACGCCGGGCAGCACCATCAACTATGTGCAGCCCGCCATCGTGGACCGCACGCAGAACATCTTCCGCACCAGCGGCATCTACATCCAGGATCACATGACCGCGTTTGATCGCGTGCATGTGCTCGCCGGGCTGCGTTTCATCCAGCTCGATATCGATCATCAATACCAAACGGACAACACCCTCGGAGCGCTCACGAAATACGAGGAGACCTACACGGAGATCGCCCCACGACTCGGCGCGGTGATCGATGTCGCGGGTGGTGTTTCGCTCTTCGGAGCCTATTCGGAAGGTTACCGCGGTGTGTTGAACTACACCGGCAAGGAGCCGCCGGTGCCGGAGACCTCCGAGATGCTGGAAGGCGGCCTCAAATTCAAAAACGACGGCCTCGGCATCTCCGGTGCGATCGCAGGCTATCACCTCGTCCGCGAAAACGTGCCCACCGCCAATCCCTTCATCCCCGGCAGCACGCAGCAGGTTGGTCAGCAGCGTTCACAAGGCATCGAGGCTGATCTCGCGTGGGAGCCTGATCCGCGTTTTTCATTCCTCATCGCCTACGCCTACACCGATGCCCGTGTGACGGAGGACGTGCCAAACAACATCGTCACCGTCGGCAAGCAGCTCGACCGCGTGGGCAAGCGCCTCCCACGTGTGCCGGAGCACGCAGGCCGCGCCGCCGTGCGCTACCGCGTGCAGGAAGGCCTGCTGAAGGGCCTCGGCATCGGTCTCGGCATCACCCTCGGCTCGAAGCGTCCCGTGAGCCTCACGAACAACTACTACACCGATCCCTACTACGTCGCCGATGCCCAGATCTCGTATGAGCGAAAGGCCTTCAAGGCCGCGCTCTCCATCTCGAACCTCACCAACAACTTCTACTACGAGCCCTATCCCTACCTTGGCGAGGACGTCGTGGCACCGGCACGGCCCATCACCTTTGCCCTCACGCTTTCCTACACGTTCTGAACCATGAAAACGACCCGCCTCCTCGCTCTCGCCAGCTTCATGGCCGTCACTTCCACCCATGCGGTCACCATTCCAGTGACCTCCGGCTCCATCGTCGTCGATTTCGATGCTGCCGCGCTCGCCAGCACGAACATCGGCTCTGATCCGAACATCGGCGGCCTCATCCTGGAGGAGTTTTTTCGCGGCGATGAGGATCGCAACCGCACCCGCTCGCAGATCATGACCGATCATCTGGTGCCCAATTACACCGCCATCCCGACCAACAGCCGCAAATACGAGATCAATGGCACCACGGTGACCAACCTTGCCGGACGCACCCGCAAGCCAAGCACCTTCAGCTACGATCCAGCCAATGTCGCCGGCACGGCCACGGGCGAGATCGGCCTCACGGGCGTCACTCGGTTCATTGGCGACTTCACCGGTGTTTTTGTCCTCGGTGACTTCACCTTCCGCCGCGATCCCACGCGTGGCTGGATGTTTGTGAACTGGTTCGACTTCGCGGACGTGCCTGCCTTTGAGACCGCCAATGTCACCGTCACCGCCACGGGCGGCAAACTCATCATCACCGGCGATGTCACCATCTCCCAGGAGTTCGACCTGTTTTTCCTCCCCGGCGATCACGGCAAGGACATCGGAAACTTCCGCCTCGAAACACCGCTCGATACCTCCGCGCCCGCGCTGCCGCTCATTGCACCGGCCGGTCCATCCATCTCCAGCAGCGGCTTTAGCATCGGTGTGAATGGCAAAGGCAATGCCATCTACCAGCTCCAGTGGTCCTCCGATCTCACCAACTGGTTCAACGCAGGACCAAAGGTCAATAGCACCGGCGTCCCCATCCAATGGACGGACAATGGCCCGCCGCTCACACCTTCCGCACCCTCCGGCAGCGGCCTTCGCTTCTACCGACTCATCGAAGAATGATCCCCGCTATGCATTGGCCGCTTTTCTCATTCATCGCCTCGCTGCTGCTCGCCCTCAGCGCCTCTGCCGTCACCATTCCAGTGACCTCCGGCACCGTCGTGCTCGATCTCGATCCCGTGGCGCTCGGCAATCTGAACTACGGCACGGACCCCAACATCCGCGCCCTCATCCTGGAAGAGTTCTTCCGCGGTGATGAAGACCGCAACCGCACCTACGACCAGATTCTCTCCCAGCACATCGTTCCCAATTTCACCGAGATCCCCGCCCAGTGCCTCAAGTGCGAGATCAATGGCACCAGCGTCACCAATTTGAACGATCCACGTCCCGGTCCGCAGCGGCATCGTGTGCCCAGCACCTTCACCTACGATCCCGCGAATGTCACCGGCACCGCCAGCGGCGTCATCGGCCTCACCGGCATCACCCGCTACATCGGCGACTTCACCGGTGGCTTCGTCCTTGGTGATTTCGACATTCGCTACAACCTCTCCGCCACCGAGTATCCCTATCCCAATCGCGGCTGGGTCTTCGTGAACAACTACGCCTTCATCGGCGTGCCCGCGTTTGAGACCGCGAATGTCACGGTGACCGCCAGCAGCGGCAAACTGGTCGTCGAGGGCGATCTGACGATGTCTTACGAACTCGATCTCTACTTCTTCCCTGGTGATTGGGGCAAGAAGATCGGCACCTTCCGCCTCGAAACACCCACTGCGGCCGTCATGCCGCCTCGCATGCCTCTCCTCACTCAAACCGGCGGCGGCATGCGCATTGATCTCACCGGCAAAGGCAATGCCTGCTACCAGCTCCAATACTCCACTGACCTCCTCAACTGGCATTCCATCGGCACCAAGGTCACCGGCCGCGAGCAGCTCATCCAGTGGAACGACAACGGCCCTCCGCTCACACCTTCCGCACCCTCAGGATCACGCTTCTACCGCCTTATCGAGGATTAAAAATCATGAACGACATCACGCCCGCCACCCGCCGTGCCTTTTTGAAGGCCCTCACCGCCGCCAGCGGCCTCATCAGCCTGCGAGAGGCCTCCGCTCAAAGCGATGCCGAAAAGGCACATGCTCGTGCGATGGAGCTTTTGAAGCCCGGCAGTGAAAAAATCGCCATTTTGATCTATCCCAGCTTCACCGCACTCGATGCCATCGGCCCGCAGCACATGCTCGCGGGCATGACAGGAGCCAGCGTGAAATTCATCGCCGCCACCGCAGAGCCGGTGAAGACGGACAGCGGCTACTTCATCACCCCGCAGCTCACGTTTGACCAATGCCCCGAGCAGCTTGATCTGCTGCTCATCCCCGGCGGCACCACCGGCACCATCCAGGCCATGGAGGACAACAAGGTGCTCGATTTCGTCACCCTGGCCGCCAGCCGCTCGAAGCGCATCGGCTCCGTCTGCACCGGCTCGCTCATCCTCGGTGCCGCAGGCCTTCTCAAAGGCAAACGTGCCACCTCGCACTGGCAGACGCTCGATCTCCTCAAGATCGCCGGAGCCACACCGGTGGCCCAGCGCATCGTCCGTGATCAAAACGTCATCACCGGCGCAGGCGTCACCGCAGGCATCGACCTCGCCCTCGACCTCGTTCGCGAATACCGCGGCGATTTTTATGCTCAAGGCGTGCAGCTCCTCGCCGAATACGACCCCCAGCCGCACTTCGCGAAGTCCGGCAACGCCGCCACCGCCCCCAAAGAAGTCGTCGATCTGCTCAACCACATGCACGCCGGTTTCATGGCGAAGTGGGGCGAGAAGCTTCAGAACGTCATCCACAGGCGTTGATGCGGGCATCATCTGAGGGCCTGCGCGGCATTTGGTCGCAGGAGGCGGTTCAGGCTCGTCATCCGATCAGGGTCAAACTATCAGCACCTTCCACTCGGAGACCTTTCCCATGAATCGATGCTTTCTTTCCGCGCTCCTCTTGATCTGCCTCAGTGCCGGCACCCGCCCTGTGTCAGCCGCCGTCACCGCGAACACCACCGCCGACGGCACGGTCACTTTCAGCTATGACAGGGCCGCATGGGCCACAGTCGCGCCGAGCGCTGCCTACACCACGATCAGCGGCGCACCCACCGGCACCTCCGGCCCGACGGCCGACGCCACCGGCCAGCGCTGGATGTACCCCGATCGTTTCGAAGGCACGAGCTGGGTCGCGGCCAGCTATCCTGCCAATTATCTCACGGGAGTCACTCAACCCCTGGCCGACGCCGTCTTCACCCTGGCAGTGAACACCTACGGCACCAACAGCTTCGCGGCGAACCACAAGATCACCGACTACAACTCCACCACGAACCCCTATGGCTACATCGGTCTCGGGGCCTCGTTCCGCATCACCAGCGACTTCAACGAGCCCGGAGCCTCCGTGTGGTGGGAGCATCTCGCTCTTCAAAAGGACTCGACCGACAACATCTGGAAGATCCTGGCCACCTCCGGTGCCGGACAAGGAACCATCTTTGAACTGACCAATGTCACGGAGGAAACCATCAACGGCAGCCTCCACCTCTCCGGCGACTACATCTTCGGCAACACCGACTGGTACAACTTTCTGCAAGGCAACGGAGACACCGACCCGAACAAGATCCTCGGCCACATCGAGCTCATGCCTGCCGGCGTTCCGGAGCCTTCGCGACTGCTGCTGGCGGGGCTGGGAGCCATCTCCCTGCTCCTGCGCCGCAAACGGGCCGCGTGAATCGGTTTCCGCGCACGGAAGGACGATCTGTGGCAACCCAAGGGCATGCCTTGACACCGGGGCTCATTCTCCCATACTCGCGCACCCTGATGGGACCCAACGTGCGTCAAAGAATGCTGCCACACCTGGCCAGGCAGGCCTTGGTGTTGGTCGTGTGCCTGTCTCTCGGCATGCACTGGGCGCTGCTGCAGGGGATCGCGTGGACGGGCATGCTCATCTCGTTCGCGGCTGAGGGCACCGTCATCGAGGCGGTGGAAAAGACCTTCAACGGCCAGAACGCGTGCGCCCTCTGCCAGAAGGTGAAGCAGGGCCAGGCCTCTGATGACGAACAGCCGCAGCAGAACGGTCAGGCCGTGAAGAAGATTGACGCGGTGCTCGTGCAGACCTCGAAGCTGGTGGCGCCTGCGGCCGGCATGATGTTCTTTGTGCATGTTCATGAAGAACAGGTGAGACGAAGCGAGGAGCCGGAAATGCCACCGCCACGACGCGGGCTGGCCTGACTGTAGATCGAACTTCCAAGTTCGATTCATCGAACCGCCGGACTTGAAAGTCCGGCCCACGTCTTTGTGCGCGCCCCGATTCCGGCGGCGGCCACCTTATCACTTCCACTTTCATGAAACCATTCCCCTTTCTCATCTTCCTCTCACTGACCGGCGCTGCGCACGCGCAGACTGCCGCCCCGACAAAAAAAACAACGACTCCGCTCAAGGAGATCGTCATCACGGCAGACAAAGAGTCGCCGTCACTCACCGTTCCGAGCCTGGAGGCCCGGAAGAAACAAATCGCTGAGTTCGTTCCTGGCGGAGCTGGCATTGTCGATGCGGAGGACTACAAACTCGGACGCGCCACCACGCTCAAGGACGCCCTCGATTTCGCACCGGGTGTGTTTATTCAAGAACGCTTTGGGGCCGAAGAAGCGCGACTTTCCATTCGCGGCTCGGGCATCTCACGCACTTTTCATGGCATCGGCATCAAGCTCCTTCAGGATGGCTCACCCGTGAATTTGGCCGATGGCAGTTTTGACATGCAAACGATCGAACCACTTTCTGCGCAGTATGTGGAGGTTTATCGTGGCGCGAATGCCCTTCAATATGGCTCGACCACTTTGGGCGGGGCGATCAACTTCATCTCCCACACCGGCTACACGGCAAGCCCGATTCAAACTCGATTTGAGATGGGCAGTTTTGGCACTTACCGCGGCCAGATCAGTTCAGGCGGAGTGACCGGCCCGGTCGATTACTATGCCAGCCTCACCTATAGTGAGACAGCCGGTTTTCGTGAACACAGCCAGCAGGGTAGCCAGCGCTTTTTCACCAACATCGGCTACCAAATCAGCCCGACGGTGGAGTCGCGTTTCTACCTCACCTATGTGCATTCCGATTCCGAGTTGCCGGGAGAGCTGACGAGGGATCAAATGAACGCCGATCCGCAACAAGCCGTCCGTATCAGCAACTTCGCTCCGCCGTTTCTAAAGGTGCTCGACCGCGTGGACTCGAACTGGCGGCGTGACATCGAGATGCTGCGCATCGCGAACCGCACGACGATCACGGATGGCGACCATCAGAAGCTCACTATCAGCACTTTTTGGTCGTGGACAGATCTGGATCATCCCATTCTTTTCTGGATCGACCAGAACACCAACGATATTGGCACCGATCTGCGCTATGAGAACACTGGTGATCTCTTCGGTCACAAGAACTCCTTCACAATCGGCACCAGCTTGATGTATGGCATCGTACAAGACAATCGCTTCCTCAACAACCTCGGCAGCCGAGGCGCTCAATACTTTGAAGGTGAGACTCAATCGTGGAATCTTGACTTCTATCTCCAAAACAAGTTTTCCATTCTGGATGACCTGCATCTCGTGACTGGCACGCAAGTCAGCTACGCCAGCCGTGACCTCAACGAGCAAAATCTCTTCGCCGTGGCCCCTCCATTCAGTGGCCCCAATCTCATCGACAACTCTGACCGTCAGGCGTGGTGGGGATTCAGTCCAAAGCTCGGCATGATCTGGGATGTGAAGCCCTCCACGCAGGTGTATTTCAATGCCAGCCGCAGCTTTGAACCGCCCACCTTCGGTGAGTTGACGGACGCGGTGGCCGGGAACGGTCTGGTAAAACTGGACCCGCAAACCGCCACCACACTGGAGTTGGGCACCCGTGGCACCGAGGGGCGTTTTAACTGGGACGTGGGCTATTATTATGCCTGGCTCGACAATGAATTGCTGCAATACCAAGTTATTCCTGGCGTCACCCAAACGGTGAATGCTGCACGCACCATCCATCAAGGCATCGAGGCATCTCTAAGCGTGGACCTGTTTCGTGGCATCTTCACCTCATGGCATGACGACGTGGCATCCACTGGCGGGCAACCTGGTGCCAAGGGCAGCCAGGGAGACCGTCTGATGCTCCAGCAGAACTACTTGTGGAATAACTTTCACTTCGACAGAGACAGCACTTATGGCAACAACCGCCTGCCGGGCATTCCTGAGCACTACTACCGAGCTCAATTGCTCTACACGCATCCCTGTGGTTTCTACGCCGGTCCGAATCTGGAGTGGGTACCAACCAAGTACAATGTGGACTCGGCAGACACGCTGGATGCTGGCTCATATGCCTTGTTCGGCTTCAAGTTTGGCTACCGCACCAAGAAAGGCTTGTCCTTCTTCATCGAAGGCAGAAACCTCACCGATCAAATCTACGCAGCAACAACCAGCGTGGTTAATCAGGCGACAGCCGCGAACAGCAACCTTTTCTCCCCAGGTAATGGCCGTGCATTCTATGCTGGTGTTGAGTTTAAGTGGTAATCGCTGAGCTGTGGCGGGCGCAGAGATTCGGTTCGTGTCTCTGTGCCCATTCTTCACCAATCAGCCATTTTGATTTATGAACTCCCGCCTCATCCGCAAACTCCACCGCTGGCTCGGTCTTGCCTTCAGCCTCTCCGTGCTCATCGCCTCCGGAAGCGGAGTCATCCACAACGTCATGACACGCACCCAGGCTCCGCCGCCCCAGGCGAAGCCCTCTGGCGGAGGGATGGATGTGAACGCCATCAAGATCACCGTCGCAGAAGCCGTCACGAAGCTGCCGGAGCCAAATCCCGAAGTGCAGGCCGTGAACCTGCGCGGCATCGGCGGCCAGCCTTGGTATCAGATCTACACAAAAGCATCACGTGCGCCGCAATACGTCAGTGCGGTCGATGGCAGGCTCGACCCTTCACGTGATGAAGCCTACGCCGCCGAGATCGCGAAGAACTTTCTCGCCGGCGCGGAAGTGAGGAAGACGGACTTCCTCACCGCCTTCAACACCGAGTACCTGAACATCTTCCGCATCCTGCCCGTGCATCGATTCGACACGGGCGACGGGCTCGACACCCGCGTCTATGTCTCCACCACGACAGGCAGCGTCACGCGCCACACCGACCGCCAGCGTCAGTTCGAGGCCACCATCTTCACGATGTTTCACAAGCTCGGCTTCATCCGTGACAAAGACCTGCGCGACCTCGCGCTCACCGTCCTCACCTTCGGCACCTTCCTCGTCGCCTGCCTCGGCATCGCGTTGTTCTTCATCACCGGGCCAAAGAAACGGTGAAACTCGGCGGCGGCTCGTTACGATTCAGCGTCATGACCCGACTCCTCCTCTCCACCGCCGCTGCTTTCATCTCCGCCAGCCTGCTCCAGGCGCAGACGCCGGCGGCGGAGCTGGTCCACGTGGAAAAAATCTGGGACAAGGCGGAACACAACGCCTTCACCGACCTCACCCGCTTCCAGAACCTCTTTTACCTTTGCTTTCGCGAAGGTCCCAGTGGCGACAAGGGCGAGGGCGTCATCCGCATCCTCATCTCCGCCTCCGGCAAGACCTGGGTCGATCAGGGCACCATCGCCGAGGCCGGCACCGACCTGCGCGATCCGAAGCTCATCGTCACCCCCGAAAACAAGCGTCTTTACCTCCTCTGCACCGGCGTCTCCGCCACCGCAGGCCGGCAGTCGCGCTACGCCACCACGCTCGATGGCAAGGTGTGGACGCCATTGCAGAAACTCCTCGCCAAAGGCGACACCCTTTGGCGCGTCACCATCAATCCGGCGGACAAACGCTTCTACGGCATCAGCTACAACATCCATCCGACCTCCGGCGGACCTGCGCCGGAGAAGGAATGGTCCCTCAAAGGCTACGCCAGCACTGACGGCTCCGTGTGGCAGCTCTCCTCCATCCTGAACGTGCCCGGACAGCCTGCGGAAACGACGCTGCGGTTCCTCAAAGACGGCCGCGCCCTCGCCCTTGTCAGCCGTCAGGGCGGCGACCGCAAAGGCGTCATCGGCACCGCATCCGCGCCGTATCGCGACTGGACCTGGGCTGCCACCGGTCTGCCGCTCGGCGGCCCGAACTTCATCGAGCTGCCCGATGGCAGGCTCATCGCCGGCTCACGCGGCTTCGGGGCCACACCCGGCCCGCACATGGTCCTCTTCGCCATGACGCCCACCAGCCTTGCACCGATCCTCGAACTCCCCAGCGGCGGCGACTGCAGCTACCCCGGCCTCTACTGGCATGACGACCTGCTTTACGTGACCTACTACTCCAGCCACGAAGGCAAAACCGCCATCTACCATGCGCAGGTGCGGGTGAAGTGATCTGCCAGATTCCGGACGGCGAAAACCAACACGCGGGGCTGCCGAGATGCCTCTTGCAGATCACGCGGCCAGATCGCGGGCTTCGTCCGGACACGCGACACCTTCCATGGCTGAGGAGCCGTGTCCGGTGGACTCACGCACCACGCTGAACGAGCCGTCCGTCTCAAGCACGACGGCGTGAACTCCCGCCATCGATGCGCAGCCAGCCGCACGAACCGCCGCCTTGACCTCCTCCTCGGTCACCCTCGCGCGTCGCAGCATCGAGGCCAGGAAGCGCCCGTGGTAAACGAGCATCAGCGGCTCCCCCGTGACGAGGCGCCGCATCCACTGCCAGCGCACCGCCGACCAGGTGACCGCAAACTGCAGCCCGATGAGCACCGCGAATGCCAGCGCCCCGTCTGCCAGCGCCACATCCTTCGTCAGCAGCGCCGTCGCCAGTGTCGATCCCAGGGAGACCGTCACGATCAGATCAAAGGCGCTCATCTTCGACAGCGTGCGGTTCTCGGAGACGCGCAGAAATGCCACCAGCGTGGCATACGCCAGCACACCCACCACCAGAGTGCGGAGCAGGCTCTCCCAGTTGCTGAACAAAATCGGCTGCATCACGTTCCTGCCATTCACAACGTCCCCATCCGGCCGGCCGCCGCCTGAATCGTCGGTGGTGGCTACGGTGATCGCCTGAGACGCGGTTGGGCAGGCCTGTCAGGGCCGTTTCAATTTCGTGGCTCGTGATAGCGCAAAAACGCGGCACGCCGCGTCTCAAAGGCGGACATCTCCGTGCCCCAGGCCTCGATCACCTTTTTCCACGACTGGCCTTCGCGGATCAGCGGCAGGCTCGTCTTGTGATTGAGCAGCGTGTTGACCTTTTCGAGCGCAAAGGACTTCGGATACAAGCGTTGCAGCGTGCAGGCGATGGCGATGCCGGTTTCGACCGGATTCAAAGCCATACGATCCGTGATCGCGATGCGCACTCCGCCGCAGGGCTCGCCTTTGAAGATGCTCGCGGTCGGCGTGAAACGCACCGGCGTGAACTGCACGCCAGGCAGGCCGAGCTTGTTGAGTTCGTGCGCCAGACGCAGGTCGTTCGCATACGGCGCACCGAGCACTTCAAACGGCGTGTCGGTGCCACGACCGACGCTCACGCTGAATTCGAGCAATCCGATGCCTGGATACAGCAGCGCCGCATTCAAGGAACGCATGTTCGGCGATGGGTTGATCCACGGCAGGCCGGTTTGATCGAACAGCAGGTCGCGCTGCCAGCCTTCGACCGGAATGACCTTCAAATCGCAACTCATCTGCCGCTCGGCGTTCAGCATCGCCGCCAGTTCCCCGGCGGTCATGCCGTGGCGCAGCGGGATCGCGTGCGTGGCGGTTTGTTTCTCCTCGTCGAGCACGGCGGGGCCTTCCACGGCGAGTCCGCCGATGGGATTCACGCGGTCCAGCACATAGAACGCCTTCTTCGCCTTCGCCGCGGCCTCCATGCACAGCCGCATGGTGCCGATGTAAGTGTAGAAGCGGCAGCCGATGTCCTGGATGTCGAACACGAGCGCGTCGAGATCGGCAAGCTGCTCCGATGAAGGCGCACGACGCTCACCGTAGAGGCTGAAGATGGGCAGACCGGTCTTCTTGTCCTTCGAATCGCCGATCTTCTCCTGGTCCAGCTCACCACGGATGCCGTGCTCCGGGCTGAAAAGCCTTTTGAGCTTCACATCCGGCGCTGCGGCCAGCAGGTCGATGGTGCTGCGGCGCTGCGCGTCGATGCCGGTCTGGTTCGTGATCAAACCGACGCGCAGGCCCTTCAAATCGGCAAATTTCCGTCGCACGAGCACATCAATGCCATTGAGCACCGTCGGCACTTCTTTTTCATCGCGCGGCCAAGGCGGGCCGCTCGCGGCAAAGGTCATGCCTTGGGCCGCTGCGGTGCCGATTTCCTCATACAAGTCGCGCACGCTGCCCTTGCCGTCCGGATGCAGCCGCGAGCTCATGAAGATGACAAACGTCTTCGTCTGCGGCTCGATCCACAAGCTCGTGCCCGTGAAGCCCGTGTGGCCGAAGGAGCCAACAGGAAATGTTTTGCCACGCGGCCGGCTGAAGGGCGAATCGATGTCCCAGCCGAGCCCCCGGCGTTCGAACACGGTCGCCATCGTGTGCGGCGTCGTCATGAGCTTCACCGTCTCCGGCTTCAGCACGCCGGCACCACCGGCGAGGATCATGCGCGCATACTTCGCCAGATCGCCCGCCGTCGTGAACAAGCCCGCGTGTCCCGTGACGCCGCCCATCTTTCGCGAGGTCGGATCATGCACCACGCCGCGCAGCATCACGCCGTTCTCGTCCTTCTCCGTCGGTGCGATGCGCGGTTTCCAGTCGTCGGGAGGCAGAAAACGGGTCGAATCCATTTTCAGCGGCTCAAAGACGTGTTTGGAGGCGAACTCGTCGAGTTTCACGCCACTCACGCGCCGCACGACTTCGCCGAGCAGGATGAAGTTGATGTCCGAGTAGCGGAAAAAGCGGTCGGGCGGCCCTTCGGGCTCCAATTCGACCGCCCGTTTGATTCCAGCCTCGTAACCGCTCCACTCCGGCTCCTTCGGAATGCCCGGCTTCAAGCCGGAGGTGTGCGTCAGCAGATGCCGAATCGTGATTCCTGGCCGCATTTCCGGCACATAACGCCGCACCTCGGCCTCCACCTCGATCTTGCCTTGTTCGATGAGCAGCATCACGCTCGGCAGCGTCGCCACCACCTTCGTCAGCGATGCAGCGTCGAAGATCGTGTCCACCGTCATCGCTTCCTTCGCTGGAACGAGAGCGCGCTGGCCTTCGACGAGCGTCGTCTTCTTTTCTCCGCTCTCGATCCACAAGACGGCACCGTGCGGATTGCCCTTCGCCACGGCTTTGCGCATGACTTCACGAGCGGCATCGAAGTCTTCAGCGTGGGCGACTCCGCAGATAAAGAGCGGCAGAAACAGGCGGTAGTTCAACATGCGCCCACCGTAACGCCGCCACCAGACCCAGTGCTACCGACAAAGTGAACGCACGTGAAACCCCTCTCCCCGCCCGCAATGAGATTGTTCCCTGATTTGCTTCGGGGAGAGGTTGGGTGAGTCGTCAGAGCCTGACCTTTACCCACAAGTTACGGGCGTTCTAAAACGACAGCCTCGTGGAGCTGGTGGCGAGCGTCAGCTTGACGACCTCTGTCGTGAACATGAACGGACGATGGCCTCATCTGTTTCGGATGCCATTGAGCTCACGCAGGCGCGGCAGCGTTTTGGAGTGCTCCAGCCCTCTGGAGCTTTTCGCAGGCCCGGGGACGTTGATATGGCTCCGGTTTTGGCAAGTGGGAATGTGTGTCCTGTGTCATTTGGATGACCTTTTGC
>NZ_JACSRD010000147.1 GCF_014879935.1 Prosthecobacter sp. | reverse complement strand
GCACCGACTCGCCCGGCTGATGGCCTCGCTGACGAAGGTCGGGCTTTTCTTTGACTTTTGGGATGCGGTTTCCAGACTCGGCGGCTCTGACCATGAAGCTTTTTCTCTCTCTTTTGTTCCTGCTGGCCGTGATGCCGGTGTTTGCTGCGGATGATTATGTGCCGGGGCCGGACTCGAAGCCGCAGGAGGGCGTGCCGAAGGGCGAGGTGCTGAAGTTTGAGCTCAAGAACAGCGCGATCTTTCCCGGCACGGTGCGGGACTACTGGGTCTATGTGCCGGAGCAATACACGCCGGACAAACCGGCCTGCGTGCATGTGAACCAGGACGGCATCCAGTGGCAGGTGCCGGTGGTGTTCGACAATCTGATCGCGAAGAAGGAGATGCCGGTGACGATCGGCGTGTTTGTGATGCACGGACGCGTACCTGCGCGTGATGGCAGCACCGCTTTGGACCGCTATAACCGCAGCGTGGAGTATGACGGGCTGGGGGATGCGTATGCGCGCTTCCTTCTCGATGAACTGCTGCCGGAGGTGGAGAAGATCGTGCTGCCGGACGGTCGGCCGATTCGCCTGTCGCACGATGGGAACGACCGCTGCATCGCGGGCAGCAGCAGCGGGGCGATTGGTGCCTTCACGGCGGCCTGGGAGCGGCCGGAGGCCTTCGGCCGCGTGTTCAGCAGCATCGGCACGTTTGTGGATCAGCGCGGCGGGAATGATTATCCGGTGATGATTCGCAAGCACGAGCCGAAGGCGCTGCGGGTGTTTCTGCAAGACGGCAGCAACGACGCGAACGGCACGGGCGGGAACTGGTTCCTGGCGAATCAGGAGATGCTTTCGGCCTTTGAGTTCGCCGGTTACGAGGTGAACCACGTGTGGGGCGATGGCGGGCACAACGGCAAGCATGCGACGGCGATTTTGCCCGAGGCGCTGCGCTGGTTGTGGAAGGACTGGCCGAAGCCGGTGACGAAGGGCGTGAATTCACGCGCGCCGGTGATGGAGGTGCTCGGCGCGGGCAGCGAATGGCAGATGGTGAGCGAGGGGCACGGCTTTACCGAAGGCCCGGCGGTGAATGCGAAGGGCGAGGTGTTCTTCACCGACATTCCGAACAGCCGCATTCACAAGATCGGCCTCGATGGCAAAGTCAGTGTGTTCGCGGAGGACACGGGCAAGGCCAACGGGCTGATGTTCGGCCCGGACGGGCGTTTGTTTGCCTGCGCCAGCGGCAAGAAGCAGATCGTGGCCTACGACGAGGCCGGGAAGGGGAGTGTGATCGCGAGTGACATCGACTCGAATGACCTGTGCGTGGCGCAGAACGGCAACGTCTATGTGACTGATCCGCCGCACAAGCAGGTGTGGCTCATCACGCCGCAGGGCGAGAAGCGTGTGGTCGATACGAATGACAAAGGCGGGATCGCCTTCCCGAACGGCGTGCGTTTGACGCCTGACCAGAGCCTGCTGCTCGTCGCGGACATGCGTGGGCAGTTTGTGTGGAGCTACCACATCGAGGCGGATGGCTCGCTGAGCGCCAAGCAGCCTTATCATCACCTGCGGCTGCCGGACGGTGTGACGGAGAGCGGCGCCGATGGCATGACGGTGGACTCGAAGGGCCGCCTCTACGTGACGACGCATCTCGGCGTGCAGTTTTGTGATCAAGCCGGCCGCGTGAACGGGATCATCGCCAAACCGCAGCGCAAGTGGCTGGCGAACGCGGTGTTTGGCGGTGCGAACCTGGACGAACTCTACGTGTGCAGCAGCGACAAGGTCTTCAAACGCAAGACCACGGTGAAGGGCGTGCGCTCCGCCGATGCGCCGATCAAGCCGGAGAAGCCGAGGCTGTGAGGCGGGGCTGGATGCTGGATGCGAGGTGTGCGCAGTTCGCGGTTGATCGGTGGTCGTGGACCTGACGGGGGAAGTCCGGAGGGATGACAGCAGAATGGGTGACAGCAGAAGGGTGGAAGAAGTGCTGATGGAGGTCCCGTCAGGTCGGGA
>NZ_JACSRD010000160.1 GCF_014879935.1 Prosthecobacter sp. | reverse complement strand
TCGGGAGTCCATGGGGGTTGGAATGGCTGTCTGAGAGACTCCGCTACCCACCCAAAACAGCGAAGCGCCCCAACTTTACGCCCTCGCCGAGATCGGCGTGCGGCGGTCGTCGCGGAAGAAGTTCTCCATGCGCTGGCGCAGATCGCCGTAGAACTGCTGCGCCATCTCCTCCAGAAGGTCAGCCTTGTATTTGATGCCGCTGGTGGCCGCCAGTTCGCGTTCGACACGCATCTTCTCTTCAAAGGCACGCTCCAGCCCCATGAGATGCTCCAGGAACTCCTTCGCAGCACGGGATCGGTCCACACCTTCCACCAAGGCACGCTCCAGCGGCTTGTGCTGCGTCAGGTGCAGCATCTTGCTCTCGCCCAGCTCCTTCATGTAGCGGTTGAAGCCGGTCAGGAAGGCCTTGCGCTCACCGTCGAACTTCACTTCCTCGCGGTCCAGCAGCGTGTCATACGGCCCGGGCTTGGAGAAGAATTTCACCACCAGCGGAATCGTGTCCACCAGCATGAAGAGCATCGTGAGCACCAAGTAGGCGACGAGCGCGAAGGTGCCGCCCTGCTGGCCGTTCTCGAACAACTCGTGCAGCGCCAGCGTCTGCGTGAGGATGTCGCGACGGGGCTCCGCACGAATGCCCGCAATGCGTGTTTCCTCGTCCTTCACCAACTGGGCGATCTCGGTGTGAAGATTCTGCAACTGCAGCAGCAAGGCGTCGATCTGCGTCTTCAAAGTCTCGCGGATCGCGTTCTGCTGCCCCACAAAGGCATCCGCCTGCTCGGTCTGCACTTTCTGCTTCAGCGCCAGGATGCGATCCTGCTCGGCTTTGTTGCGCGCGGCGTCTTCGGCGGCCTTGGCGTCCAATGCGGCGTTCACACCATCCTCAGCCGCCTTGATCTCGGCCACGATGGCCACGCGATTCTTCGTCATGGTGTCCAACACACCGCTCAAACGGGCGGACTCGGCCCGACGCCACGTGAGCTGGTCCTCCTGGATGCTTTTCGCCCGTGGGCCCAGGCCGATGATCCCGCTGCGCTGTCCGTTCACCTCACGTTCGAATTCCGTCTGCCAGTGATTGAGTTCGGCGGCAATCTTCTGGTAATCGGCGCTCAGCTTGGCCATTTCCTTGTCGAGCGCCTCGAGTCGCGTTTTGCCAGGAGCCACAGCTTCACCGATTTTCGTCTCACGCTCGGCCTTGGCTTTCTTTTCATCGTCGGTCAGCGGCTTTTCGACCGGCTTGCCGTTTTCATCGAGGAACTTGGCGGTGAAGGTCGCGTTCCAATTCTCGCGCTGCTTCGCGATTTCCGCCTCCAGCGGCGCGATGCGTGCCTCCACGGCTGCTTTCTGCTGTTTCGCCGTCTCGCGTGCCCCCTCGATTTCAGTCTGGCGATGCTTTTCGATCACGGAAGTCACCGTGTCTTTGAAGAGCAGCAACGTGAGCGGATGCGAAATCGTGATCCCCATCAACGCCGCCACCACAATGCGCAGCCCGAACTGCGCCGCCTTGCGGAAGAAGCTCTGATACGCGCGATAGGTCGCCAGCAGGGCGCGGTCCACCGTCAGGATGATGAAGGACCACACCAGCGACACGGGCGCGATGATGAGCCAGTTGTCCGTGAGCGTGGAAAGCGCATACGCGCAGGCGATGATGGCAAAGGTGGACGGCACCAGCACCGTGGCACCGAAGGCCACATATTTTCGCCGTTCCCAGGCCGGGCAGGCGTCGAGGTTGTCTGAGGAGGCTGAGGACAGCCAGAAGAAGACCCGTTCGATACGGTCGAGGAGGTTCATGAGCGCGGAGGGTGGCTGGGCTGCGAGTGTGCGGGACGGCCGGAGATTGTCAAACTGTGCGGCCGGATTATTGAAGCCCCCATGACGCACCTGCTCGACGACGCCTTCATCTGTGACTCCGTGCCGGCGGAGTTCATGGACAGGCTGTGGGAGGCGGGCTGGAGGCATTTCGGGCGCTATTTCTTCCGCTACAACACCCAGCCGGACATGGAGGGCGGCACTCAAACCATAACGCCGCTGCGCATCGACCTTGCGTCCTGCACCTTCACCAAAAGCCAGGGCCGGATTCTCCGCAAAAATGCCGTCCTGCGCCATGAAATCGGCCCCGTCCGCCTCGACGACGCCGTCCGCGACATGTTCGAGCGACACAAGGAGCGCTTCACCGACAACGTCCCGGACGCGCTGGAAAACTTCCTCGGCCCCGACCCTGAACACGGCCCCTGCGAATGCCGTATGCTGCGGGTGTTTGAAGACCAGCGCCTTATCGCCACGAGCTTCTTCGACCTCGGCCAGCAGGCAGCGTCGAGCGTCTATGGCATGTTCGAGCCTGCCTGCTCCAAACGCAGCCTCGGCATCTACACGATGCTTCTGGAGATCGAATACTGCCGCGGGTCAGGCCTGCGCTGGCTTTACCCTGGCTATGCCACGCTGGAAAAGAGCGCCTACGACTACAAGAAGCAGTTCCGCGGACTCGAATGGCTCGACTTTGCCTGCGGACAATGGCGGAAGCACGATCCCGCTTAGCGCCGGATGTGCAGGAACAAATTCACTCCCTCCGGCTCCCACTGCACCTCGATCGAATCCGCTGCCGCGCCCGCCTGCAGGGCAAGCTCGCGCAGATGATCGCGTGTGCGGTGCTGCAGCACCCAGTCGCCGAGCAGTTCCATGTAATCACGACTGGGATTGAAGTCGGAGAAATTGCCCACCACCACCTCCCCGCCCAGGCGTGTCACGGCCATCAGGGCCTTCAGCAGGAAGACAAAGGAACGATCCGCCAGGTAATCGAACAGACCGGCCGACCACACGAGATCGTAGCCCTTTGCAGGCAGGAACCGCAGCACATTACGATGGTAAAACTCCACGCGATCCGCAAACGGCGCGCACATCTTCTTGGCGCACTCAATGGCGTGGATCTCCGCGTCCACGCAGTCGAAAAACACCTGTTGCTCCGGGTTGTCCAGCACCCACTCCCGCACATCACGCGCCGGCCCGCTGGCCACATTCAGCACCCGTAGCGCTGACTTCGGCCGTCCGGCCACGTGAGAATGCAGCAGGTGGTGAAAATACGCCTTCCGGTTCCTCACGGCATTCGGCGCTGCCTGCGCGTGAAAATACAGGTCCCACCGCTTCAGGTGCGGCTCGGGAGCTGTCCGCAGCGTGTAGATCGCGTCGATCATCTCGAAGTCGCCGCTGTAGCCGTACTTTTTCCCCAGCGCCCGGGCCTGCATGGTTCCTTCGAGGTGGCGGCTGGTCGTGTCGCTCGCATACGCCAGCACGTCTTCGCGAGAGATCACCCTGGCACGCACGGCATCACCGAGCTGGCGCAGAGTACGGTTCAGCAGCGCATACTCGGTCGGCATCGGCCCGCCAGCGGCGATCATCTCCTGCAGCAGCTCGTCCATCTGCACCAACGGTTCCGCCCCTCCGCGACGGTCGTAGAGTCGTTCTGGGAAAGCGATGGGCGGCATGCGTTTGCGAAGCGTGGGCTAGGAGAACCAAAAGGAACGTAACTCATTGATAATAAACACACATTAAGTGATCGGGAAGCAAAAAAATGGCTGCCTCCCGTTCCCCGCCGCCCCCGAAACTTTCCTGAAAAATGCCAACCGGAAGCCGGTGAATCCAGCCATTCGCCGCGTTCATCTCCGTTCCATGCCTCCCCACATGTCCCGTGCCCTCGTTTTGCTCCTCGCTGTCTCCGCCCGTGCGGAGCCGGTGGATTTTTCGCGTGATGTCCTCCCCATTCTGTCTGCGAACTGCTTCGCGTGCCACGGGCCGGATGAGAAGGAGCGGAAGGCGAAACTGCGGCTCGATGTCGAAGGCGACGCGAAACGCGCCCGCGATGGCGAAACGCCCGTGCTGGCCGGCAAACCGGAGCAGAGCAGCGTTTTCACGCGACTCGTCACCAAGGACGAGGACGAGCTAATGCCGCCGCCGGAGTCGCACAAGACGCTGAAGTCCGCTCAGATCGAATTGGTGCGTCGCTGGATCGCCGAGGGTGCGAAGTGGGGCCGTCACTGGTCTTTCGAGCCCGTGACGCGGCCGCAGGGCACAATCGACTCCCTCGTGAAGGAGAAGCTCACGGAGAAAAAACTCACGCTGCGGCCTCCCGCATCGTCCGCCACGCTCGCGCGGCGTTTGTCGCTCGATCTGACCGGTCTGCCTCCAACGGATTCATCTGACAAAGACTACGAAGCGCTCGTGGACTCGCTGCTCGCGTCGAAAGCCTTCGGAGAGCACTGGGCGCGCCTGTGGCTCGATCTCGCACGTTACGCGGACACGAAGGGCTACGAAAAAGATCTCGGCCGCACGATGTGGCCGTGGCGTGACTGGGTCGTGGATGGGTTGAACGCCGACATGCCGCTCGATCAGTTCACGCTGGAGCAGCTCGCCGGCGATTTGCTGCCGAATCCGACCGAGCAGCAGCTCATCGCCACCGCCTTCCATCGCAACACGATGTCGAACGACGAAGGCGGCACGGACAACGAGGAGTTCCGCGTCGCGGCGGTGAAGGACCGCGTCGATACGACGATCCAGGTGTGGATGGGCCTCACGATGGGTTGCGCGAAATGCCACAGCCACAAATACGATCCCATCAGCAACGAGGACTACTACCGCCTCTACTCCATCCTCAATCAGACACAGGACGCCGACCTGCCTGATGATTCGCCAAAGCTTTCCAAGCCGACGCCGGAGCAAACCAAGGCCGTCGAATCGGCCACCAAGAAGCTCAACGAGCTGCGGGAGCAGCTCGCGAAGGCCAGCGGCAAGGATTTGAAGGACAAGGACCTCGAACGCGAAGATCCCACCACCGACAAGCCGGAGATCGCCAAGCTTAAAGCCGAGGTCAAATCAGCCCGCAACGCCTTGAAGGCTGCCAACGAAGAAATCGTCGCCATTCCGATCTTCCGCGAGCTGCCCACCGCGAAGCAACGCGTCACCAAGATCCACAACCGCGGCAACTTCCTCGATCAAACCGCGCCCGTGACGCCCGCCGTGCTGCCCGCGTTCGGCAAACTGCCTGAAGGCGCGCCGTTGAACCGCATCGGCCTCGCGAAGTGGCTCGTGAACCGCGACAATCCGCTCACGCCGCGTGTGTGGGCGAATCGTGTGTGGGCGCGCCTGTTCGGCATCGGCCTTGTCGAGACGGAGGAGGATTTTGGCGCGCTCGGCACGCCGCCGAGCAATCCAAAGCTGCTCGACCTGCTGGCCGCCGAGTATCGCGATGGCGGCTGGTCGTTGAAGAAGCTGCTCAAGTTCATCGTGATGAGCGACACGTATCGCCAGGCCTCGGAAACGACGCCCGCACTGCGCGAAGCCGATCCGCGCAACGCGCTCGCCTCACGCGGCGCGCGCTATCGCCTCAGCGCCGAGGTCGTGCGCGATCAGGCGCTCGCCGTGTCCGGTTTGCTCTCGCGCAAGATGGGCGGGCCGCCCGTGATGCCCCCGCAGCCCGCAGGCCTGTGGCGCTCGACTTACAGCGGCAAGACGTGGATCGACGCCGAGGGCGAGGATCGTCACCGCCGCGGCCTTTACACGTATTTGAAGCGCACCACGCCGTATCCGTCGTTCATCACGTTCGATGGTGGCAGTGGCGAAGTCTGCCAGATCCGCCGCATCCGGACGAACACGCCGCTGCAGGCCCTCGTGACGCTGAACGATCCCGTTTATCTCGAAGCCGCCGCCGCGCTCGCCGCGAAGATGATCGCCTCCGGCAGCGAACCCGCCGCCGCAGGCCTGCGAATCGCGCTTTGTCGTCCCGCGAAGCCCGACGAGGCCAAACCGCTGATCACCTTGTTCGCCGATGCAAAAGCCGATTTCGCGAAGCATCCGCAGCAAGCCACCGATTTGATCGCCACCACGCGCTCCAAGCTGCCGCAAGGCATCGCAGCACCCGATTTCGCCGCTTGGATCGTCACCGCGAACGCGATCCTCAACCTCGACGAATTCCTCACCCGCAACTGAAGCTGACAAAAACAAGAGGACAGAAAAAGCTCATTTTTGTCCTCTTGTTTCTGTCAGCCGAAACCCAATGCCTGTCACCTGCCAACAATCGTTGACACCTCTGGACCGCGAGTCCTTTGGACGGTTGTCGTATGACGTGTATGCTCAGATCCTGGTGATCCGGAAGGAATTGGGACGATTCTTTGATGAGAAGCACTACAAGAGGGCGCTGTCTCTCAGACGAGACGATGTGGCCATCGAAGTGCCGGTCATTGTCAGCCACAAGACTTTTCAGAAGCCGTATTATCTGGATCTGCTGCTCGCTCATGGTGCCATTCTAGAATTCAAAGCAGCCGAGGCTCTTGTGGCGCGTCACAAAGCACAACTGATGCATTATCTGATGCTGGTTGACCTGCCCCACGGCATGCTGATCAATATACGGCCTGAACGTGTCTCTCGCGAGTTCGTCAACAACGCTCTCACTCGACAAGAAAGAATGCGGTTCGAAGTGATTAACAACATGTTGAAGCCCAAACCACCTGGAGCCGATGTATTTCAGCAGCACCTGTGCGACCTGCTCCATGACTGGGGCACCTGTCTCGACCTGGCACTCTACGAGGAAGCTCTGACCCACTTTTTCGGAGGCGATGACCAAGTCGTCCGGCCTGCGAGTGTCGTTTTTCAGGGTAGCGAACTCGGTTCTCAGAATCTGCGATTCGTGACAGGCAAGACGGCATTCAAGCTTACGGCATTTGAGAAGTCTGAAAGCCAACGCCTGTTCGCAAGTCACGCTCAGCGCCTCGTCAACCATGCTCAAGTCGAGGCCCTCCTTTGGGCCAACATCGCCCGCCATCAAATCACCTTTCGTTCCCTCGTTCCAGAAAAATGACAGAAACATGAGGACAGAAAAATGAACCTTGTTTTTGCCCTCCTTTTTTCTGTCAGCCAACCCGATCTCCCCATGACTCCCGACCTCCTTCACGCCCGCGCCGTCACGCGCCGGCATTTTTTCCAGACGAGCGGCCTCGGTTTCGGCGCGCTGGCGCTGAACTCGCTCATGGCGGACGATTTGAAGCGCCCCATGATCCCCGCGCGGGCGAAACGCGTGATCTACCTGCACATGGCGGGCTCGCCGTCGCAGTTGGAGATGTTTGATTACAAGCCGGAGCTGCAAAAGCTGCACCTCAAGGATGCGCCAGCCTCGTTTCTCGAAGGCAAACGCTTCGCTTTCATCAAAGGCGTGCCGAAGGTGCTCGCCGCGCAGTTCAAGTTCGCGCAGCAGGGTCAGAGCGGGCAGTGGATGAGCGAGCTGATGCCGCAACTGGCCAAGGTGATCGACAAGATCTCCGTGATCCGCACGGTGCACACGGACCAGTTCAACCACGCGCCGGCGCAGCTCTTTGTGCACACGGGATCGCCGCGTCTCGGCAGTCCGTCGATCGGATCGTGGGCCACCTATGGCCTCGGCAGCACGAACGAGGACCTGCCCGGCTTCGTCGTGCTGCTCTCCGGCGGCAAGACGCCTGATGCCGGCAAATCCCTCTGGGGCAGCGGGTTCCTGCCGAGCGTCTATCAAGGCGTGCAATGCCGCACGACGGGCGATCCCGTGTTGTATCTCAGTGACCCGAAGGGCATGGACCGCGTGATGCGTCGCCGCATGCTCGATGCCGTGGCGAAGATGAACGAAGCCGAGCATGCACGCAGCGGCGATGCCGAGACGCTCACGCGCATCGCGCAATACGAACTGGCCTACCGCATGCAGACTAGCGTGCCGGACGTGATGGACATCTCGAAGGAGCCGGAGCATGTGCTGAAGCTCTACGGCGCGAAGCCCGGCTACGTCTCGCCCGCGGAAACGAGCACCGATGACGTGCGCGTGCTCTACAAGGGCGACGATCCCACTTTCGCCAACAACTGCCTGCTCGCGCGCCGCCTCATCGAAAACGGCGTGCGCTTTGTGCAGCTCTACGATTGGGGCTGGGACCACCACGGCTCCTCGCCCGGCGAGAGCATCGACGAGACGCTGCCGATCAAGTGCCAGCAGATCGACCGCGCCATCAGCGGCCTCATTCTCGATCTGGAGCAGCGCGGATTGCTCGATGACACGCTCATCGTGTGGGGCGGCGAGTTCGGCCGCACGCCGATGATGCAGAACAACGTGCGCAGCGATTTGAAGAAGGGCTTCGTCGGCCGTGATCACCATCCCTATGCCTACACGATGTGGATGGCCGGCGGTGGCATCAAAGGCGGCGTCGCGCTCGGCCAGACGGACGAATTCGGCTACTACCCCGTCGAGAATCCGGTCGGCATCCGCGATCTCCAGGCGACGATCCTGCACCAGCTCGGCCTCGATCCGTATCGCTTCCACTTCAGCTACCAGGGACTCGACAACCGCCTCATCGGCCCGACGAACGAAGGCAAGGTGCTCAAAGCGCTGCTGGCGTGATGTTTGAATGTCGCATGAGCCGCCGTAAAACCCTGCCCATGAAATTCGCCGCCGTCCTGCTCACGATTACCAGCGCCTCCGCTGCGCCGGTCGATTTCGTGCGCGAGGTGCGGCCGATCCTCGAAAAGCACTGCTACGAATGCCACGGCGCGAAAAAACAGAAGTCCGGCCTGCGTCTCGACATCAAGTCCGAGGCCCTCAAAGGCGGCGACACCCACGCGCCGGACATCGTGGCGGGCAAATCAGCCGATAGCGCGCTGATCAACCTGATCACCACCACGGATGAAGACGAAGTGATGCCGCCGAAGGGCAGGCTTCCCGCCGCAAACATCGAGATACTCACCCGCTGGATCAACGAGGGCGCCGTGTGGCCGGATGGAGTCGATCTCGCGAAACTCGAAGACCGGCGTGACCACTGGGCCTTCAAGCCGCTCATGGTTTCAGGTTCCAAGTTTCAGGTTTCAAATTCATCCCCAAACACCTTTCCGGGTGCTCCTGGAACTTTAAACCTGAAACTTGAAACCAACCGCCTCGACAGCTTCATCGACGCCAAACTCGCCGAAAAAGGCCTGCACCGTTCCCCACCCGCCGATCCGGTCACCTGGCTGCGTCGCGTGACCTTTGACCTCACCGGCCTGCCGCCGACGCCGGAGGAAGTGGCGGCCTTCTTGAACGACAAAGACCACGAAGCCGTCGTGGGGCGCCTTCTGAATAGTCCCCGCTACGGCGAGCACTGGGCGCAGCACTGGCTGGATGTCGTGCGCTTTGCGGACACGCATGGCTTTGAGGTGAATACCGAGCGCCCCAACGCGTGGCCGTATCGCGATTACGTCATCCGCGCGTTCAATAACGACACGCCGTATGATCGCTTCATCAAAGAGCAGATCGTCGGCGATGCGATGGGTGAGGACGCGGCCACCGGCTTCCTCGTCACCGCGTCCGTTTTGCTACCGGGACAGATCGGCAAAGATGAGCCCTCGAAGCGGCTCGCGCGGCAGGATTCCATCGACGAGATGGTCGTGAACATCGGCCAGACCTTCCTCGGCCTCAGCATCGGCTGCGCACGCTGCCACGATCACAAGTTCGACCCGATCAGCGCGAAGGATTACTACGCAATGCAGGCCTTCGTAGCCGGCGTGGAGTATGGCGAGCGCGATCTACGCACGCCGGAGGCTCTCGCGGCACGCGAGCGGCTGAAGGAGGTCAAAGCAAAACTCGCCGAGCTCGATAAGCAGCTCTCGCGTTTCGTTCCGCTGGCCAAATCCGGCGTGAAACGCCCGATGGTGGTCCCTCGCGAAAATCGCGACCGTTTCATGCCGGTGAAGGCCAAACGTGTGCGCTTCACCATTCGCGACACGAACAACCTCGAGCCCTGCATTGATGAATTCGAGGTCTTCACCACCACAGGCGAAAACATCGCGCTAAATGCCTCGCTGACCGTTTCCGGCGAAAAAGTCAGCGCGGACCGCCATGAGCAGCGCTTCGTGAATGACGGCCATTACGGCAACTCGCGCAGTTGGATGTCGAACGAGGTCGGCAAAGGCTGGGTGATGGTCGAATTCGCCCAGGAGCAGGAGATTGATCGTGTGCTGTGGAGTCGTGACCGGCAGGGGAAGTTCAAGGACCGGCTCGCCACGAGCTATGTGATCGAGGTTGCAGATGCCTCAGGCACTTGGAAGACGGTGGCGGACTCCGATGACCGGCAGCGATTTGACACGCGGGACCGCACGCAGCCTGCTTTCTCGACCCAAGGCCTCCAAAAAGAAGAAGTCGGCGAAGCCAAGCGCCTGCTCGATCAAAAGCGGCCGCTCGATGAGGAACTCCAACGCCTCGATGCCTCGCAAAAAGTCTTCGCCGGCACCTTCCGCACGCCAGACGACATCCACGTGCTCAATCGCGGCGATCCCGAGCAGCCGAAGGAGTCCGTCGCGCCTGCGGTGCTCAGCGCCTTGGGGGATTTGAAGCTCGCGACGGAAACGCCCGAGCAGCAGCGGCGTCTCGCGCTCGCGAAGTGGATCGCCAGCCCGCAGAATCCACTCACCGCCCGCGTGATGGTCAATCGCCTCTGGCAGGGCCACTTCGGCACCGGCTTGGTCGAAACACCGAGCGATTTCGGCCGCATGGGCATCAAGCCCACGCATCCTGAGCTTCTCGACTGGCTCGCCGCCGAGTTCATCCGCAGTGGCTGGAGTGTGAAGCACATGCACCGGCTGATCGTGACGTCGGAGACGTATCGTCAACGGAGTGGTGGAGTGATGGAGTATGGGGTTCATGCCAATCCAACACTCCAAAACTCCAACACTCCAAACCCCAACGAGATCGACTCCGAATCCCGCCTCCTCTGGCGCTTCCCCTCCCGCCGTCTCGACGCGGAGGTCATTCGCGACTCGATGCTGGCCGTCAGCGGCTTGCTGGACCTCAAGATGCACGGTCGCGGATTCAACCTCTTCGACAAACGCGGCGGACTGACCGGCTTTGAACCCGTGGAGACGCTCACGCCGGAAAACACGCGCCGCATGATCTACGCGCACAAAGTCCGTCGCGAGCCCGAGGCCGTGTTTGGAGCCTTCGATTGTCCCGATGCCGGACAAAGCACCGCCGTTCGTCGCAGCAGCACCACACCGATCCAGGCGCTCAACCTCTTCAACAGCCGCTTCACCCTCGACACCGCGTCCGCCTTTGCCACACGAGTCCAAAAAGAGGCCGGAGCGGACATCGCCGCGCAAATCACCCGCGCTTACCACCTCGCGCTCAATCGCCCACCGAGCAGCAAAGAGCTTCGCGAGGCCACGCCTGAAGTCCGCGAGCATGGCCTCGCCGTGCTCTGCCGCGCGTTGTTCAACTCGAACGAGTTTCTCTTCCTGCCGTAGCGTCGAGTTCATTGGCTTGATGAATCAATCGGAGATAGGAAGAGCCTTCATGAACAGGGATTCACTCGCACCACCCTTCCGCCACGGAGGTCCGCTTGGCCGCGCACATTTCAAAGTGCAGCCGGAAGACTTCGTCGTGGAGGAATTGCTCGGCTTTGAGCCTTCAGGCGAGGGCGAGCACTGCCTCGTGTGGGTGGAAAAGCGCGACCTCGACAGCAACACCGCTGGTGCACGCCTCGCGGATGCACTCGGGCTGCGTCGGAGGCTCGTCAGTCATTGCGGGCTGAAGGATCGCCATGCCGTGACGCGGCAGTGGTTCAGCCTGCACATGCCCGGACAAGCTTCACCGGAGCCCGCCGCGCTCGAATCCGAAGGCCTCCGCGTGCTGCGCATCACGCGAAACACGCGCAAACTTCGGTGCGGCATTCATTTTGGCAATCGCTTCACCATCCGGCTGCGCGAGCCATCGTTTGATTTCGCCTCCGCGCTGCAGCGCTGGCAGCAAATCGTTTCCGAAGGCGTGCCGAATCTCTTTGGCGAGCAGCGCTTCGGCCATGAAGGCCGCAATGTCGAAAAAGCGCTCGCCATGTTTCGCGGCGAGTTCACGCCGGGTGATCGTCTGCTCCGAGGTCTGCTGCTTTCCAGTGTGCGCAGCCATCTTTTCAATGCGGTGATCGCGGAGCGAATGGAGCGCGGCATCTGGGATCAGCCGCTTGCAGGTGAAGTGTATGGCTTTCCCGACAACGGCACGCTCCTGCTCATCAACAACCAACGCGGCGATGAAGCTCAACGCTTCGCCGAAGGCAATGTGGAGCTCACCGCCCCGCTGTGGGGCAGTGGCGAGCTGCACAGCGCCGATGCCGTGCGTGCGCTGGAAATGGAGGTCGCGTCACGCTTCCCCGAGCTCACCGCTGGTCTCGAAGCGGCCGGTTTACGCCAGGAACGCCGCGTGATGCGGCTGCGACCGATCCATCCCGCACTCATCGCACTGCCAGCTGGGGATTTGCAGCTCGCCTTTGATCTTCCACGCGGCACCTATGCCACCACCGTGCTGCGCGAACTCGCGGAGCTCGAAGAAACGCGAGAAACTCCGTAACATGTGCTCGCGCCGGGGAGATTAACTCGTGCCGACTCGATGACACCCACCCACGAACATCTCTCCCTCGCAGGACGCCAGCTTTTGGACCGGCGGCGCTTCCTTGCGAGCAGCGCCACGGCGCTCGGGTCCATCGCGTTCTCGAGCCTTCTCGCTGACGAAGGCGTGCTGATCGATCCCGGCCGTCCGTATGCACCACGGCAGCCGCATTTCCCCGCGAAGGCGAAAAACATCGTCGTCATCTTTTGCGCGGGCGCGGTGAGCCAGCTCGAAACCTGGGACTACAAGCCGGAACTCATCAAGTGGGACGACAAGCCGCTGCCCGGCGGCCCAGCAGTCACCTTTCAAGGCCCCGCCGGTAATCTCGCACGTCCTCAATACACCTTCCGACCACGCGGACAGACCGGCAAATGGGTGAGCGACATGATCCCGCATCTCGCGGAGCTCACGGATGACATCGCCTTCGTGCATTCGCTCACTAGCAAATCCAACACGCATGGCCCGGCGGAGAATTTTCTCTCCACCGGCTTCACGCTCGATGGCTTTCCCTCGCTCGGCTCGTGGACGACGTATGCGCTCGGCAGCGAGAACCAGGATCTGCCGAGCTACGTCGCGATCCCCGATCCACGCGGCGTGCCGCAGAACGGCGCGAACAACTGGGGTCCCGGCTTTCTGCCTGCCGCCTTCCAAGGCACCACGATGAGCAGCAAAAGCCCCGTGCGGCATCTCTCCGCCCCCGGCGTGTCCGCACAGGCTGATCAGGCCGCCCGTTCTCTCCTGCAAAAGATGAACGCACGGCATCTCGAAGCGAATCCCGGTGATCAAAAGCTCGCCGCACGCATCGCCAGCTACGAACTCGCCGCTCGCATGCAGCTCAGCGTGCCGGAGATCAACGATCTCAGCACCGAGCCTGCGCACATCCTGAAAATGTATGGCGCGGATGACACGCAAAACGCCGACAAAGCCGCCTTCGCAAAGAATTGCATCCTCGCCCGCCGCCTTATCGAACGTGGCGTGCGCTTTGTGCAGCTCTTCAACGGTGCCTATGCCAGCGGCGGCAAACTCAACTGGGACGGCCACAGCGATCTCAAAGCGCAGTATGACGTGCATGCGAGTATCCTCGACCGACCCGCCGCCGCGCTGATCCGCGATTTGAAACAACGCGGACTGCTTCAAGACACACTCGTCGTGTGGTGCACCGAGTTTGGCCGCATGCCCTTCTTCCAAAAAGGTGCGAAAGGCCGCGATCACAATCCGGATGGCTTCACCTGCTGGATGACCGGCGCAGGTGTGAAGCCCGGCGTCAGCCACGGCGAGTGCGATGACCTCGGTCAAAAGGCCGTGAAGGACGTGCATCCGCTCTACCACTTCAACGCCACCATTCTCCACCTGCTCGGCCTCGACTTTGAGCGCCTCACCTTCGAGCACAACGGCATCCAGCGCCGCCTCACGAATGTGGAGGGCAAGGTGATCCCTGAAGTGCTGGCGTGAGTCATCGCGGCATGAAAATTCTGCGTTCCCTCTGTCTCTTTGCTGCGTTGCCGCTCACGCTGGCACCAGCGCACGATCTTCCAAAACTGGAGCGCTCCTTTTGGCTCAACGCCTCGCTCGCCGTGCCAAAACTCGGCTACTGGGGCACGAACTTCCCGCCTCCAGCGTCTCCCACGACAGCGGAAATCACGAACGCCGCGCGGACTCTCATCCAACAGGCGAATCCGAACCGCCTTTACCTCATTCATCATCACGAGCTGCCCTTCGCGAAGACCGCCCGCATCTTCCGTGACTGGCGCACAGCATGCCCTGCCACTGTCGAGATCATTCCTGCGCTCGTGCTTCGTCTTTACGACAAGCCAGCCGAACCGGTGTTTTCGGCGCCAGAGCTCGATGCGTTGATCACCTTCTTCAAAACCGAGGTCCATCCAACCAAGATCGCCGTGTATGATGTGCTGCCAAAGCGCGACCAAGGCCAGGCACTCGCCACGCTGGCGAAAAACTACCCGCAAGGCCTGCTGCGCATCGGTTTGCAGCCTGACGAGCCGTTGGAGGCGCCATACGTTGGCGCGGTGGAGGACACGTGGAGCGGCTTTTGCCACGGACTCACGAATGAAGACTGGCAGGAGCACGGTTTCGGCCGCGAGACGCTGCGAAAATGGGTTTCGCTGCGCAACGAGCAGGCCCAACGCATCGCCTACGACCTCATCGTCGTCGCCTGGGACTACGCGAACACGAAACGCGGCGAATACCCGGGCTACGACGACGCGCACAAGAACCTCCCGCTGCCCGCGGAGCGCAACCGGCTCGCCGCTCGCGAAATCCTCGCGCTGGCGAAGCCTGGGACCTTCGCAGGCTTCAGTGCCGATCTGCTCATCATCGAGCTGAACTCCGAAACGGCTGTCCACGATGGCGAGGAGTCGTTCTACACCACCTTGAAAGCTGGAAAGCCGTACGACGGCTTCTATGCAAATCCCTGGAGAGAGCTCTGTGACATCTTCCAAGCACTCAGCGCTGGCAGAACGCCATGACACAGCCCAGAGGGCACCGTGTCGTCACACTGCAGGCGGCAGCTCGACGCTGTGCAGCCTGGTGCCGTCGATGTTGTGAAGGCTGACCGTCATCACGCTGCTCGAACCGTCGATTTTGACCGCGCCGAAAAACTGCAGGCCCTCTTTTGGCGAACGATTGGGCTTCATGCCTTTCGGAATGCCGGTGAACTTCACCTCCGGGCCAAACGTGTTGTCCATCTCGCCCGGACCAAAGGTCCCCGCATTGAGCGGACCCGCGACGAACTCCCAGAACGGATCAAAGTCAGTGAACTGCGCCCGTGCGGGATCGTAGTGATGCGCGGCGCAGTAGTGCACGTCCGCCGTCACCCAGACCACGTTCTTGATGCGGTTCTTTTTGATGAAACTGAGCAGGCCGGCCAGCTCCAGCTCGCGGCCCAAGGCCGGACCATCGCCGTTGGCGAAGGCCTCATAATTCGCCCCGTCTTTGACCACGATGCCCACCGGCATGTCGCTGGCGATCACCTTCCACGTCGCTTTGGATGACAGCAGGCGCTGCTTCACCCAGTCCATCTGCGTCGCACCGAGGAAGGTGGTTTCATCGCTCTCACTCGTCTGTCGGTTTGGCGTGTTCACACCGCGATAACTGCGCTCGTCGAGCATGATCACATCCAGCAACGGCCCCCGCTGGAAGGAGCGGAAGATTCGCTCGGGATCAGCGGCATCAAACCGCAGCGGCAGGTAGTCGAGAAAGGCGCGTTTGGCCCGTGCTGCCAGCAGATCGACGCTTTTCACCGTGTAGCGTGCATCATCGAGCAACTGCTGGCCCGGGAACCAGTTGTTTCGCACCTCGTGATCGTCCCATTGCGCCAGCATCGGCACCTCGGCGTTGAACCGGCGCAGATTTTCATCCAGCAGGTTGTAGCGATACGCTCCGCGAAACTCATCGAGCGTCTCGGCCACCTTCGACTTCTCCTCGCTCGTGAGGTTCTTCCAGATCTGCCCATCATCCAGCGCGGCCTCCGCTGCGATGGGATTGTCCGCATAGATGGTATCCCCGGAATGGATGAAGAAATCAGGCTGAAGACGCCGCATCGATTCAAAAATCTTCATCCCGCCGAAGTCCGGATTAATCCCCCAGCCCTGCCCGCACACGTCACCGCCCCACACAAAGCTCACGTCACGACGTCCGTCTGGAACCGTGTTAAAACTGCCGGTCACCGGCTCGCTGAGCGCCTTCGAGTCTTCGAGCGACTGAAACTGCACGCTATAAAACACCCGCTGCCCGGCCGGCAGGCCGCTCAGATCAACCCGGGCGGTGAAATCACTCGTCTCCAACGCCGCAGGCCCCACGACACGACGTGCATCCTTGAACGACTCCGTCGTCGCATGCTCCACGATCATGCGGGCCGCCCGGTCCGCCCGGCTCCAGATGATCGCACCGTCAGCCGTCACATCGCCACTTTGCACGCCAAACGGCATCTTGGGCCGCAGCTTGTCGGAAGTCACTATCGCCGGAGCCGCGAAGGCAGTCCCACGGAGAAAACTCCCGGCTGCGGCCAATGGCATGGATCGGGACAGGAAAGAGCGGCGGTTCATCATCCCCCATTCTGCCCACCACTCCCCTGCCCCGCAACTTTCCATCACCGCACGAACGCGACAATCTCATCACGGGTCGGGATCGACGGCTGCGCGCCCGCTTTCAACGTCGCCAGCGCTCCAGCCGCGTTGGCGAAGGCAATGTCACCTGAAACGGCAAACGCACCCGCAAACGTGTCTCCCGCACCCACCGTATCCACCGGCGTGACCTTCGGTGGCGCAAATTCGGTCACACCTGTTGCCGTGAGGCTCAGCGTGCTATCCGCGCCTCGCGTGATGATGAGTTGTGAGCACCGTGCCTCCCTCAAATCGCGATTCGGCGTGATCATCGCCGCCTCTCCCTCATTCACGATCAGCACAACGACCTCGAAGCGATCTGCGAGAAATGCCTCGCTGAGTGGCGATGGGTTTAAAAGGACCTTCACACCCGCTTCACGCGCGATTTCCGCCGCACGACGCACCACCGGCAGCGGACACTCAAGCTGAAGCAGCAGCGCATCGGCTCCGCGGATGAGTTCAGCCTGCTTTTCGATGTCGGCGACCGTGATCGCGTGATTCGCGCCTGGATTCACGATGATCGAGTTTTCACCCGCATCATCCACCGCGATGAACGCGCTGCCTGTGGGTGTTTCGGAGCGCAAAACGCCCGAAGTCTCGATTCCCTCGGCTTTCAACGCCTCGATGTAGCGCGTGCCGAAATCATCCACGCCCACGCAACCGATCATCGCCACGCGTCCGCCTGCCCGTGCTGCCGCGACAGCCTGATTCGCTCCTTTGCCGCCAAAGCACGTCAGCATGCCGCTCGAAGTCAGCGTTTCACCCGGCGCAGGGATGCGCGGCACACGAAGCGTGTGATCCACGTTCAATGAACCGACGACGACGATGGAAGGGGCGGAGGCCATGGAAACGATGATTGCCCGAAATCGCCCGCGCGGCTAGAATATCCTCATGAAAGCAACTATTGATCCTCAATTGCTAAACGATCCCGTCTTTCTGCGTGTCATGCAGGATGCGCTGTCCATCCAGGATCGGTTCGCCGCCGAGCCTGTGTATGCCAAGACGGGCACCGGCTATCTCAAAAGCGCAGGGGTCGATGAACTCAAGGAAATCAAGAAGGCTGCAAAGCCCAATGAGGAGGACTGAATCATGTCGATGAAGCGTGCTTGGCTGCAAAAGTACGACTGGCGCTTCGTCACCGGCCAAAACGCGGTCTTGTGCCTGCAAAAGAACGCGCTGCACAAACCGACCTCTGACGGACACGATACCACGAAGGCACTTTGGGAGTCCCGACACGCCATCGAGATGACTTTGGCCGAATCAGCCGATCTTTGCCGCCGATGCCATCGACTGGCACCATTCTGCTTTTACAACGGAAATACCTTTGCAGCCATCATGCGAGACGTGGTGACCGTTTTCGCCACGGAAAGCGACCTTGGTGAACAAAAGGCATTCATCATCCGCAGCCTCGCCGGTCACATCGTCGCTGGTGTGGCCACGGAGGAGGAGGTGAAGGCATTCCAGGCCTTCTCGGACTCGCTTGAGTGATCGGCTACTTCTTCGCCGGTGGAGGTTCGATGCTGAGTTGCACGATGGCTTCACGCACTCGTGAAGCCTGCTCGGGGCTCATGATGAGGAAGCGATGCTTGCCTTCGCCCTTCTTCACGGGGCGGAAGAGCGTCGCGGAGTCGTCATCGACCTTGATGTTGCCGGGCGGCGACAGATCGAAGTAACCGCGATCCGGGTAGATCGCATACAGCACCGCCGTGGGGTCCCAGGTCGGTCGATCGTGCGGCGGCGGGTTGTAGAGGTAGTAGGCCTCTTTGAGCGGATGCTGCGGCATGTAGTTGAGATCCTGCTCGATCACGGCATGCGGAAACGCGGCCGCCACGCCGATCTCAAAGCCGCTCCACACCATCGGCGTCGGCCATTCCTTCGCGAGCTTTTGCGCGGCGGGCACATCGAGCTTCACATTGTATTCGAGGTGCCGCGTGTCGAAGTTCACCGTCTGAAACGCGCCCGCCATGATGCTGAGCACCTTCACCTTCTTCGCGATGAGCGCCTTCGCCTCCGCGTCGTCCATGAGACGCGCCAGATTCGTGAAAAAGCCCACCTGCGCGATCACCACGCTGCCATCCGGCTGCTTCGCGAGGATGTCTTTGATCAAACCGCCCGCCTCTGGTGCATCGGCGCCGCTTTTGAGATCGTGCGGATACTTGTCGGCGAGCAAATTGAACTTTCCCGCCTCCTTCGCCGCGCCATTGCGCACCACGCCGATGGGCGTGTCCGGGTAACCGTAGAGCGTGTTCACCGCATCCACGAACGCCGCCGCCTGCGGATGATCCTTCGTCACCGTGACCGCGAGCAGCTCGCACGCGCCGCGCTTTTGCAGATTGTGAATCATGCACAGCGCCATCAGGTCATCGACATCGTTGCCCATGTCGGTGTCGAAGATGAGCCGCACCGGCTCCGCGCGTGCAATGACGAATGAAGAGTGAAGAATGAGGAAGAAGAGCAGGTGCTTCATGAGTCTGAAGAGGTGAAAAGATGCTTAAACGGCATCGTGCTTGTGATAACGACTTTTCCTCCCGCAATCACGCACAATTGAAGCTGGAGAGCTCACACGAGCTTCTCCCGCATGGCACGGGCGACGGCGGCGGCGCGACTGCGGACGCCGAGTTTGCTGTAGAGATTGCGGGTGTGGGTGTCGGCGGTGTGGATGCTGATGGCGAGACGGACGGCGATTTCTTTGGCGGTGAGGCCTTCTACCATGCAGCGGAGGAGTTCCAGCTCGCGGGGGCTGAGGGCGATGGCGGATGTCACGGGCTTGGTGAGGCGGGCGAGGAGCTTCACGACGCTGGAGGCGACGTGCGGTGACATGGGCGAGCCGCCGTGGAAGGTTTCAATGATGGCATCGGCGATCTCGTCGGGCGTGGAGGTCTTGAGAAGGTAGCCGCAGGCTCCAGCGCTGATGGCCTGGCTGATTTTGGCCTCGTCTTCAAAGACGGTAAGGATGACGACGCGGCAGTCTGGCGCATGCTGGTGGATGTCTCCGAGGATTTCGAGTCCGCTGCGACCTGGGAGGCCGACATCGAGCAGCAGCACCTGGGGTTTTTCAGCGGTCTCGGCGAGGGCGGCGAGCATGCTTTCGGCATTGGCAAACGATCGCGAAGGAGCGAGGCCGCGCTTCGGCGTGCAAAGGCGCTCGAGGCTGCGGCGGAAGGCGTCGTGATCTTCGACAAACCAGACGTGGATAGGATCGGTGTCGCTCATTCGGGCAGGGTGAGGGTGATGCGGGTTCCTTGGCCGGGCTGGCTTTGGATGTGGAGTTCGCCATGCAGCGTGGCGGCGCGTTCACGCAGATTGGAAAGGCCGTGACCGGTCGATGGGCCTGCTGGATCGAAGCCGATGCCGTCATCGCTGATCTCGATGGTCATTCGGTCGCGAGTTCGCCGGGTGTGGAGGCGGACACGGGTGGCGCGGGAGTGCGCGGCGATGTTGTGGAGCACTTCTTTGATGAAGAGATACAGCTCACGCCGGGTCTCGAGGCTGGGGCTGTCGGCATCGAGCTGGATGTCCAAGTCGATGCCACGCAGCAGGCGTCGGGCGAGCCCCTGCACGACGGCGCTCCACTCCTCGGACTCGCGATCACTGCGGCGGCTGATGAGGCGGACCATGTCGCGCATGGAGTCGGCGCTCTCGCGGGCGATGGTCTGGACCTCGACGAGGTCGGCACGCATGCTCTCCGGCGTGGCATCATCCTGCGATGCGTAGGCGGAGATGAGGGCGATGCTGCCGAGATTGGAGCCGATTTCGTCATGCAAATCTCGGGCGAGGCGCTCGCGGAGGCGCTCGGCATCCCGGCGGCGCACGCGGCGATGGTGAATGAGTCCCCAGATGAACCCGCCGATCAGCAAGGTGCCAGTGGCGATGCTGCCTTGCACCAGTTGGTCCTGGCTGTTGGCTCGCAGGGCGGCGAATCGGGCGCTGAGGTCGGCAAGCTCACGCTGGAGGGATTGACGATGCTGAAGCTGGGTGAGCCATTGTGGCAATGGCAGCAGCGTTCCGATGTTGGCATTGCCATCCGTGAGTGCGTCAACGCTGTAAGCAGGATCATCGAGCTGGTCGCTGGCGAAGGCCCTGGCCTTCAGAGCGACGTTCTCACCTCCGGCAAAGGCCATGATCTCCGACAGCGCCAGCAGGAAGTCACCTGAGCGCTGCCAAAGTGAATAGGTCGTCAGACGAATGGCCCGCACAGGCTGCTTCCGCAGGGGGAAGCTCACCAGGTTCATGCCTGGGGTGGTAAAGCTGCTGTCCTTGAAGTCGGCAATGACCTTCGCCTCACTGAAGTCCTCGCTGGCAGAGACTTCCAGACGAAAGCGCTCCGGGAACCCGTAGGTGCCCCAGGTTGCCAGCTCCCGGCGAGGCATGGGCACCAGTGTGATCTCATCCAACTCCACCGTTTGTGGTAAAATGATGCCGACCTGCTTCTGATCCCGTCCTGAGGCGGCCAGCGCACTGTGAAAGCCTTTGATGCGTGGAACTCCTGGTGCCAACGGCAAATCCAGTGGCGTAATGTGATCTGTAAGGTTCTCGACGCTCCAGGCCGGCGGCTGGATGCGGCTTCGCGGTGCCACGACCTCAGCTCCGAGAGCCACGTTCCTTGTGCCTGAGAAGACCATCAACTCAGACAGCACGAACACTCGCAGCTCACTTCTCTGCCAAGGCTTGGTGGCCGTGACACGGATTCGCTGTGCTTGGATGGGCTTGATCTGCACCAACACCGGAAAGCCATCAGGATTGGGAACATCGGCCGCAGATTCATGAATGATCTGGGACTGGCCCGCAGCGTCCGTGACCTCCATCCGATAGCGCAAAGGGAAACCAAAGGAAGTGCCATGGCCATCGTCCTTGAGCGCAGGCACCGGGATGAGCGCGATCGCATCCACCAAAGGCTTCTCCGGCAGCACCACCTCGACCCACAGGGCCTCGTCATCATCCACCCGGCTGCTTTGGAAGCCTCTGCGGCTGGACGTGTGCGCCATGCGTGCCTCAGGCAATGTTTTCAGCTCCGCCTCGATGGCTGCCATGCGCTGGCGCATTTGTTCAAGCTCTGCCCGTGACCAAAATGCCAGATGCTCGGCCCACGGAGCCGTGGACTGGGCGAGCAGGCTGGCTGCGAGCAGGGTGACGATTTTCACAAGCGGATGAGTCGGAGGACGTTCGGGCTGATGGACCGATGAGTATCTTGACCTCCAGGCTAGCATCTCCCGATGATCCTGCCCACCTCCCGTATTTTCGTGAGGGGTCAAATGGAGCTGTTTGCCTCACGATGAGTGTTTAGAACCATGATAAAGCATTTTACTCCACTCATCGCAGCGCTGGCTGCATGCCTGCTTGTCGGGTTGCTGGTCTGGCCTTCTGAAGCGCCGATTCGGTCACAGACGGATGTCGTGAAAAAAGTGGCGGTTTCGCCGAAGCCGCCAACGGCTGCATCGGTGCGGGAGCACGCAACTGCTCAGCCCCGTTTGGCCTGGGCGGCTTCTGGGAGGCTGAAGAGGCCGTTGACGGGGCTGGATGATTTGCGGTTGCCGGAGCGGGTGGACCGGTTTTGGCAGAAGCCGGTGGCAGAAACGGCTTTTGAGGAGTTTCGCCGCTGGACGGAGCATTTTGCCGCCACGGGCGCGGATGTGGAAAAGGGCGTGGAATTGGCTTTGCAGCGTCGGAGCGAGATGCTGGACCTCATCGACAAGAATCCACGCCGGGCACTGGAGCTGGCGGTGCCGGAATCGGTGCGGCAGAGGTTACCAGCAAGTGTTGTGGCCTTGCTGGAGCAGCGAATCGAGTCGCGGGGCGATCTGCTGGTGCAGGCGACGACTTCGAGCGATGGCGGCTGCCAAATCTCGCGCACGGCGACTTTGCGGGATGGGCGGGTGTTTGAGGCGCACACGTTTGGTCGTCGTGGGGCGATGCCGACTCGGGACAACATCGCGATCCATGGTGTGGCGTTGGATGGGAAACTAGCACTCGCGGATTTGCCGGGGCGTGTGTTGGAGCCGGTGGAGGTGGCGGAATGGATCGCTAATGGCGGCAAGATCGAGGGCGGCCCTGATTTGATCGGCGATACGAATCAAAGCAGCGTGGGTGATGAAGTGGTGATCGCTTGGGATGACCAGCGCATGACTCGTTACCGGAACGAACGCCAAGCGGTGGCGGCGATGATTGATGCGGAGAGCGGTGAGCAGTCCGCCGCTCCGGCGAGTGATGGCACGGACTTCGATGGGGTGGTGATGGCGAGTCCGTGGACGGAGGGACCGAAGACGCTGCTGCTCATCCGCGTGGATTTTCCGGACTTCCAAGGTCAGGTGGTGAGCGATGCCACGCTGGAGCAGCTCATCGCGGACATGAACACGCACTACGCGGCCATGTCCTCGGGCAAGACGTCCTTTGCGCTGCTGGGACAAGGCTCGGCGATCACACCGACGGTGCGGATGCCGAATAACTCATCGGCTTATGCGAGCCACACGAAGTTCAGCCGCGTGCTGACGGATGCTCGTGCGGCAGCGGCAGCGGCGGGCTACAATTACCTGAACTACACGCATGAAGTCGTCGTCATGGGGGCGACTCCGGTCGTGCCGGCCACCTCGGGCATGGCGAATGTGGGTGCCCGCGGTGCATGGGTGTATAACACGCAGTGGAACCTCAAAACCACCGGCCACGAGCTGGGGCATAACTTTGGCCTTCCACACTCCGGCGCCTGGGACACGGACGATGGCAGCGTGATCGGCCCGGGGGAGGTTTGGGATTATGGCAATGTATTCGACATGATGGGCGTGGGCAGCGCATCGGCTTCTCTTCGTCACTTCGGCGCGATGCCGAAACAGTTCCTCGACTGGATTCCGATGACCGATGTGATCAAAATCACCACGGATAGCAGCACGACCTCGCGAATCCGTGCGATGGACAAGGTGCAGGCGGATGGCAACAAGCGTGCGCTCGCGGTGGATCGTGCAGGCAGCACGGACGACTACTGGGTGGAGTATCGGCAGCTCTTTGGCACGAGTTTTGGCCTGCGCGATGGCGTCCTGGTGAACTGGGCGGACATCAATGGCGGCTATCAGCAGCCGCTGCTGCTCGACATGGCTCCAGACACCTTTCAGAAGGACGATGCGGTGCTGCCGATGGGCAAGACCTTCTCCGATACGGCGGCGGGCATTCATATCACGCCAGTGGCGCGAGGCACGGATGGGGATGGTGTGGACTGGATGGATGTGACGGTGAACCGCGGCACCTTTGTCGGCAATGCGAAGCCGACTGTGACGCTCGGCTCCTCGAACGCGAATCCGGCCGTGAACGCGAGCGTGACCTTCACCGCGACCGCGAGTGATCCGAATGGCGACACGCTGGCCTATTTCTGGGACTGGGGTGATGGCACGACCACGGCCAACAACAGCTCCACCGCCAGCAAGAGCTGGAGCACCGCCGGACTCAAAACGGTGCGCTGCATCGTCTCGGACATGAAGGGCCTCACGACGACCGCGCCGCTCCTCGTGCAGGTGGGCACCAGCAGCACTTTTTTCATCCAGGGCGTGGTGAGCACGACTCTCGGGGTGCCGATGCAGGGTGTCGTCGTGCGTGCATCACCCACGCAGAGCGCCACGACGGATGGCGATGGCTACTACGCGATCACGAGCCTCGCAGCGGGCAGCTACACGCTCACGGCGACAAAGACGGGCGCGAGCTTAGTGACGAGCGGCTTTGCGAATCCGGTGACGGTCGGTCCAAGCCAGCAGGGCAAAAATTTCCTCGCACCGCCCGGAGCGCCTGTCTTCACCGCTGCGATGAAACCGGGCCTCACGGATCAAGGATCAAGCACGGGCGCGATTCCGCTGCCGCTGGCGGATGCGGACACCGCGCTGACCTCGCTAACCTTGATCGGTGTCTCGTCCAACCAGGTCATCATTCCGGATGCGAGCATCACTTTCGGCACGTCTGGCACGGTGCGCACCATCACCGCATCAGCGGGCAGCACGGTGAGCGGCGCGGTGGACATCACCATCACAGCCACCGATCCGGAGGGGAACTCCGGCAGCTATGTGTGGCCCGTCACGGTGAATGCGAAACCCGTGCTCGCGGTGACGACGCCCACCACAGCAGAGAACACGCCCGTGGACATCGATTTGCGTGCCTTCGTCACAGATGACATCACGCCGGATGAGCAGCTCTTCTTTGAGGTGGATCGGGTGCGCAACGGCAAGATGACACTGCTTCCGGACGGCTACACCGCCCGCTTCACACCGAATCCGAACTTCAACGGCACGACCAACTATCGTCTCGTCGTTCGCGATCAGTCGCTCGGGTCAAACTTCCGCTTCCTCTACGACTTCGAGCCGCCGGACACGCACGGAGACGCCTTGAGCACGGACCAGTCGAACTTCAACCGCACCGGCACGCTGCAATCCATCAATGGCGGCACCTACGCCTACGATGCCAGCGTGCCACCCGTGCTCTCGCCGCAATCGGCCAACGCTCTCGTGCTGGCCCAGAGCGGAGCGGGCGGTGCGCGGCTGCGGCGCACGCTGACCACCTCGGATCACAATCTCAACGACGCCGACTGGACCTTCTCCGCCTGGGTGAAGCGTGGCGGCACGGACACCGAGGATTTTGTCTTCCATCTCGGTGATGGCGATGGTCATGGCACCGAGAACGAGCTGGAGCTGTTCTTTGCTTCGGGCGGCGATGTGCTGAAGCTCCAAAAGTGGGGCGCTGGCGGCTTGGAGAAAGAAATCGTGGCCTCCGACATCCCATCCGGCCAGTGGCAGCACATCACGCTCAGCTATGATCGCACCGCGACGAACACCGGCACCTTTTACCTCTACGTCGGCCAGTTCCTGCGCGGCAGTGTGACGGCGGTGACGATGAACGTGAACCAAGCCACTGCTTTGGTCGCTGGAGGCCACGCCAGCACCACAGCCAACGTGGACCGCTGGTTCGATGGCATGATGGACGAGGTGTTGTTCCAGAGCGGGCTCTCCACCCGCACGGAAATCTACAATCGCTCGCGCATGGGAGCACGGCACTACCACGGCCTGAGCGTGATCGGCAACAATCTAACCCTCACCGTCACGGGCACGAATCAAGCGCCGTCCATCGCCGCTGTCCCGGATCGTTATATGCCGGTGAATGCCTCGTCCTCGCCGGTTTCGGTGCGTTTGTCCGATGCGGAGACGGAGGCGCGGAGTCTCACGCTCACGGCGGTTTCTTCCAATCAGGCCATCATCCCGAACGCGAACATCACCGTCGGCGCAGCTCCGGCGGCGTGGACGAACACCGACATCGGCACCGTCACCACCACAGGCAGTCTCACGGAGAGCCGCGGCACCTACATCGTCAATGGCGCGGGCGCAGCAGGCATCGGCCCGGCTGCGGGCGATGCCTTCCGCTGGGTGCGGCAGAGCTTCACCGGCGATGGCGAGATCATCGCGCGTGTCGTGTCTGTGGATCACACCGCCTCCAATGCCGAAGCGGGCCTCATGATGCGCGAGTCCACTGCTGCGACCGCACGTTTCGTGAGTGTGCGTGTCACCGGCAGTGATGGCGTGAGCTTTGTGCAGCGCGCCACTGCCGCCACGGATGCCGTGGTCACGGCCACCTTGCCGCTCGCGAGCGCACCTTGCTGGCTGCGACTCGTGCGCAGCGGCAGCGGCTATTCGGCTTACTTTGCCACCGACAATGACGGAGTCGCTGGTGCGTGGCAGGCCGTCGGCACGGAGCAAACCGTCGCCTTCACCGGCACCACGCACGATATCGGCATGGCGGTGTCGAGTCGCGTGGACACCACGCTCTGCGCGGGCGTTTTCGACAACCTCGGCGGCACGGTTTTGCGCGGTGGCGAGCGCACGGTCTCGCTCACGCCCGCCGCAGGCCAGTCCGGCAGCAGCGTCATCACCCTCACTGCCAGCGATGGCTCGCTGACGGGCAACACGAGCTTCACCGTGATCGTCGATGGCGCGGCACCGACCACCACTGTCTGGAACGCCACGGCTGCTGGCACGCTGAACTGGAGCAGCGGATCGAATTGGACCGGCGGTGTGCCACCACCGAGCAGTCGCTTTTCCACCATCGCGTTCTTCACGGGTCAGACACTGGCCGCAGGCACGGTCACGTCGAATAACGACACCGTAGGCGGTCACGCGCTGAACGTGCTCACCCTCGGCGGCACAGGCCCCACCAGCGGCAGCACCACGATGACACTCGCTGGCAATGCCTTGATCCTCCGCCGCGAGTCGCTGCTTGATCCCGTGGTCAATCTCAGCGCTACCAACGGCACGGGTTTCATCTGGAACGTCAGCGCCCCCGTGACGATGGAGGACAGCACCATCTTCCAGGGTGCAGGCACCGCCACGTTCAGCTTCAGCGGCATCATCAGCGGAGCTGGGAACCTCATCAAAACAGGCACGAGCAAACTCATCCTCAGCGGCGCAAACGACTACACGGGCATCACCACCATCAGCGGCGGCATCTTGCAGATCGGTGATGACGGAGCCACCGGCTCCTTGCCTGCTGGCGCGGTGGAGAATAATGCCACGCTGCGCTTTGACCGCACTGGCACGCTGCTCGTGCCCAATGCCATCAGCGGCAGCGGCGGCGTCACCATTGATTGCCCCATCAACAACGGCACCGTCGTGCTCAGTGGCTACAACAGCTTCACCGGTGCTGTGACAGTGAACTCAGGTGCTCTGCGCATCACGAACAGCGGTGCGCTCGGCTCCACCTTCTCCACGAAGAACATTATCCTCACCAACGCCGCTGCGGGTAATCCGCAGCTCAGGCTCGATGGCAGCAGCGGAGCGGTTGATGTGCCCGCAGGCTTCATTTTCAAGATCGGCAATGCCGCCGGAGCCATCTTCAATGAGGCAGGCGACAACATCCTGCGTGGCAACATCGTGCTCACGAGCGGAGGAAACGCCGAAGGCCGTGTGTCCACCATCGCAGGCAGTCTTCGTCTCGCGGGAACCATCACCAATGACACGGCCGCTGCGCGAACCTTCGTCATTGGGGGCGCAACTGGCACCGGCCAGGTCGAAGGCCCCATCAGCGATGGCACGCTGACAGGTGGCACGGTCGCTTTGCGCAAGATCGAAAACGGCACCTGGACACTCACGGGCCCCAACACCTTCACCGGGGCCACCACGCTGAACGCAGGCACTTTGCGCATCAATGCCCCCGGCTCCTTGCACAGCAGCAGCGCTGTCACCGTGAACGCCGCCACACTCGCTGGCGATGGCATTATCGGCGGTTCCGTCACCGTCAATGCCTCCGGCCGCATCGCTCCCGGCTCCACCACGGGTTCCGCAGGCACGCTGGCCATCGGTGGTGGGCTCAACGTCACCAATATGACCACCGGCAGCGGCAAGCTCGTCTTCGAACTCGGCGCTCCCGCCGCCAGCGACAAGATCACCGTCGGCGGCACCTTCACCTTCGGCAGCGGCACCCTCGGCTTCGACGATTTCGCCTTCACCGGCCTCAGCGGACTCACCGCAGGCACTTACAAGCTCATCACCGCCACCGGCATCAGCGGCACCTTGGACGGCACCAAGCTCACCGGCACTCTCGGCGGCTTCAACGCCGCCCTGACCATCACCGGCACCGACCTCGAGATCATCCTCACACATCCCTTCACTACCTGGCAGAGCCTCAACGGCACCAGCGGCAGCATCACCGCCGACCACGACAACGACGGCGTCCCTGACGGCATCGAATACTTCCTCGGCGGCACCAGCAACACCACTGGCCAGACCGTCTTGCCCGGCATCACCAACACCAGCGGCACGCTCAGCATCACCTGGACCAAATCCGGCACCTACCTCGGCGTGTATGGCACCGATTTCGTCATCGAAACCTCCACCTCCCTCACCGGCGCGTGGACCACCGAGTCACTCGGAGGAAACGTGGCGATCACCGGCAACAACGTCACCTACACCTTCCCGAGCGGAGGCAATCGAAGGTTCGTCCGGCTCAAAGTCATCTCGCAGTGACAGAGCGTCAGACTGAATCTGCGATAACATCCACCCAAGCCATGATGAAACTTTGCGCCCTGCTTTCCACTTTGTCGCTCGCTGCATTCGCCGCCGTTCACGCTGCGGATGCCTCCAAGCCGAACATCATCTTCATCTATGCCGATGACCTCGGCTGGGGAGATGTCTCGTGTCACCATGCGGAGCCTTGGGTGAAGACGCCGAACATTGATCGCATGGCCAGCGAGGGCATCGACTTCGCGCAGTTCAACGTGCTCAGTCCCGTGTGCTCGCCAAGCCGCGTGGCCACGATGACAGGACGCTTCCCCTCACGCTATGGCATCAACAACGTCTTCAACTCGCAGACCCTCGGCCCGAAGCAGTCGGGTACGATGCCAGATTGGCTCGATCCCAGGGCACCGATGCTGCCCCGCTTCCTGAAAGCCGCCGGCTACCACACTGCCCACTTTGGAAAGTGGCACATGGGGGCTGATCCACGGCTCGCTCCCGATGCGCCGGAGATGGCCGCCTACGGGATCGACGAATCCAAGGTCTATCACGGACCGGGGCCTGGCATTGATCAGCACAAGATCGGCATTGAGGCGGCGGAGGCCATCGAGCGGATGAAAAACAAGCAGCCCTTCTTCATGAATGTGTGGCTCCACGAGTCACACACACGGCATTTTCCCACGCAGGAGTCGATGGAGCAGTTCAAGGATTTGGACCCACGCCAGCAGGTCTATGCAGCGGTCTTGCGTGAAGCCGACCTGAATGTCGGTCGTGTGCTGGATGCCTTGAAGATCACCGGCATCGATCAGAACACCATCGTGCTCTTCTCCAGCGACAACGGCCCTGCGGGAGCGCCAGTGGCCGCTGGAGACCGCACGCCGGGGCCGGATGATGGCGATATGAAAAAGGGCTTCGATGTCTTCCACAGCGTCGGCTCAGCGGGCGGATTGCGTGGTCGCAAGGGCACCCTCTACGAGGGCGGCGTGCGCACTCCGTTCATCGTGCGCTGGCCCGGCCACATCCCTGCGGGGATAAAGAACGATACGACGGCCTTTTCTGCCGTCGATCTCCTGCCAACGCTCTGCGCCGCCGCAGGTTTGAAGCTCCCTGCCGACTACCAGGGCGACGGCGAGAACCTGCTCGCGTCCTTCCATGGCAAGCCCATCCGCCGCTCGAAGCCGCTTTTTTGGAAACACTATGTCGTCGCCAAGCGCGGCGACGCCTGGCCTGCCTGGGCCATGCGTGATGGAGACTGGAAACTCCTGATGGACGAGTCAGGCCAGCGTCTTGAACTCTACGACCTCGCCAAAGATCGCGCTGAGACGAGCAATCTCAGCCAGGACAACGCCGAAACCGTGGCCCGTATGAAAGCGCAATTGCTCGACTGGATCGCTACACTGCCCAAGTCGCCCGATCCCGCCTGCGTGAGCCAAGACCACGCGACCGCCGAACCCAAAACGACCAAGCCAACCACCACCCAGCGCACCACGCCCGAGCAGCGTGCCCAGGCCTTTGCCCGCTGGGACGCGAATCACGATGAGCAGCTCACGCTCGATGAATACAAAGCCGGACTCAAAGGCCAGGATGACCTCGAAGCCCGTTTCAAGCGCTTCGACCACAATGGCGACGGCAAACTGACTGGAGAGGAGTTCACGAAGCCAACTGCGAAGTAGCCACACGGCCTGATCGTGAGAATCATCCTCACGCTGCATGCCGCTGACAGCTCACCGGCGAACATCCGCCACCAGTTTCACCTTCTCACTTCGCCGGCGGAGGTTGGATGGTGAGATGGACGATGGCTTCCAGGGCACGACTTTGCTGCACGGAGTTCATCGTGAGAAAACGATCACGCTGGCTGCCTTGGCCGTTTTTGACGGGAATGAAGCGCGTGAAGCCATCATCGAGCACTTTCACGCGTCCGGGCTCGGAGAGGCCGAAGAAGCCGCGCTCGGGATACACGGCCCACAGCACGCTGCTCTCGTCCCAGCACGGCCGGTCGTGCTCCGGGCCGCTGTGGAGCAGATAGGCCTCTTTGACGAGATGATGCGGCAGGTAGTCGAGATCACGCTGGATGACCACACGCGGAAACGGCAGCGCTTCGCCGATCTCGAAGCCGCTCCACACGATGGGCACCTCGTCGGGCCACTGATCGGCCACCGTCTGCATGTAGCCGATGCCGTTGATGACGTTCGCTTCGAGGTGGTAGTTCGTGCGGTTACAAAACGCGAACGCACCGGCCATGATCGACAGCGCTTTGACCTTCTGCTTCACCAAATCGACCCCACCGGGCGATTTGAGCAGGTTCGCCATGTTCGACGCGATGCCGACGCTGATGATCGTCACGCTATGATTCGGCTGCGCCATCAAAAGCTCGCGAATCAGCTCCACGGCGTCCTTCGCGTCCTCGTTTCGCTTCAAATCGTGCGGGTAATCCGTCGAATCAGCCAGCTTGAGGTATTTGCTCTCGCGATGCTGCGCCTTCGCATCCCGCGTCACGCCCACCGGCAGATCCGGGCGACCATGAAACGTGTTCTGCGCATCCACAAAGCTCGCCGTCAGCGGGTTGTTCTTCGACACCGTCACGCCCAGAAACTCACACGCCCCACGATCCGCCAGCGTGTGACACATCGCCAGCGCCAGCACGTCATCGACATCGCCGGTGATGTCCGTGTCGAAGAGGATGCGCGAACGTTCAGCCGCAATGGCGAATGACGAATGCAGAATGACGAATGAAATTAGAAGCAGGTGTTTCATGGATTGGGATCAGGCAGGTGCGGCAGCGTCTTGGAGTGCTCCAGCCCTCTGGAGCTTTGCGGAGGCGGGGAGACGTGCGAAAGCGCCGGAGGGACGGCGCACTCCAAAACGCTGTCGCGAAAGTGGAAAAGCCATCTTCATTTTCTCCTCCAGGTGTCCGCGAGAACGGCGGCGATGATGACCGCGCCGGTCACAACGCGCTTCATTGGTTCCGTGGCGCCGATTTGAACAAGCCCAGCTTCGAGCGTGGCGATGATGAGCACGCCCATGAAGCTTTTCACCACGCTGCCGCGTCCGCCCATCAAGCTTGTGCCGCCCACGACCACCGCTGCGATGGCGCTCAATTCGAAGCCGACACCGGCATTCGGATCAGCACTGCCGAGGCGCGAACAATTGAAAACAGCAGCGAGACCGGTCAGCGCGCCGAGCAACGCATGCGCGAGGATGCGCGGGCGATCGACGGGGACACCGGAGACGAGCGCGGCTTCGCGATTGGCACCAATGGCGAGCCAGTGACGGCCCATCGGCATCTGCGAAAGCATCACCTGCCCTGCCACGACGATGAGCACGCTGATGACGAAGGCCGGTGAAATGACGAGGCTGCCGAACGGTGCGCCGAGCGGTTCAATGGCCGCGCCGATGTATTTCGTCTGCGAATCGGTCGCGAGAAAGGCCAGGCCACGCGCCATTTCCAGCATGCCGAGCGAGACGATGAACGACGGCAGCCGCAGTTTCACGCTCACCGCGCCTGTCGTGCCGCCAATCGCACCACCGACGAGAATGCTGCCGAGCAGAGCGAGCGGGAGCGCCCAATGCCAGTCGGCCATCATCACACCGACGACCGCGCCGCACAATCCGAGCACGGAACCGACCGAAAGATCGATGCCGCCCGTCACCATCACCAACGTCATGCCCGTGGCGACGAGCGCGAGCGCCGGGATACGGTTCGCGATGTTCCCGAGCGACGCAAAACTCCAAAACGTATCCCGCAGCAGCCCGAAGAGCAGGATCATCGCCGCAAGCACGGTGAGGAGGATGAGAAAGTCGGCAAAGCGGCGCATTGAGATTATGTCCCTATTTATCCGCCACGAACCAACCGCTAATTGAGAGAGAGGCCATGGCCACCACAGCCGTGAAGACGACCCCGTAAATGCTCTCTGAAGATGTCAATTTGCCAGGACTCGAATCGGGCAGGTAAGAAGAAAGCAGCACACAAGCGATTGCGATCACTACATAGATCCAGAAGGCGTAGAATAGGCCACGCAGTAGGTGTTCGCGATAGCCTCGACGGATTCGTTGAAGGAATGCACGCATGAGTCACAAAGATCATTTCGCCACCACTTCCACCGGCGTCTGCTGATCCGCTGGCGTGGACTTGTCCTTCAAAACCTTCAGCGCGGCTTCGATGCCGAAGACGGCGAGCTGGTCGCCGTGCTGGTCGGCGGTGGCGAGGACGCGACCGTCGGCGAGGAGAGGTTTGAGCGCGGCGATGTTGTCGAAGCCGACGATCTGGATCTGACCGGCCCTGCCAGCAGCCTGCACGGCGGCGGCAGCACCGAGGGCCATGTTGTCGTTGGCGCAGAGGAGGGCTTTCACGTTGGGATTCGCGGCAAGGATGCCTGCGGCGACGGTGTTGGCCTTTTCCATCTCCCACTGGCCGCTCTGGCTGCTCACGATCTTCATTCCGGCGGCGTTCATCGCATCTTCAAAGCCCGCCTTGCGCTGCTGGCCATTGAAGGCGGTGGTCACGCCTTCGATGATGGCGACTTCATCGCCTGTGGTGAGTTTTTTTGCCAGCACCTCGCCTACCGCCTTCGCTCCGGCGCGGTTGTCGGGTCCGACGAAAGGAATGGTGAGGCCGGCCTGCTTCAGCGTGTCGGCGTCGAGCTTGTTGTCGATGTTGATGACGAGCACGCCGGCGTCCTTCGCCCGTTTCAGCACGGTGACGAGCGCCTTCGAGTCCGCCGGTGCGATGACGATGGCCTGCACCCCCTGCGCGACCATCTGCTCCACCAGTCCCACCTGCTCGGCGAGATCGGTCTCGTTCTTGATGCCGTTCACGACGAGGTCGTAGTCGGCGGCATGCGCGGCCTGATGCTTCTTCGCGCCCTCGGCCATGGTCTGGAAAAACTCATTCGCCAGCGACTTCATCACCAGCGCGACCTTCGGCTTGCCGGATGAGGGTGAGGTCGGAGGTGTGGACGGCTTGCACGAAACAAGGATCAGGGAGGCGGTCAGGAGGGAGAAAAAGAGCTTCATGGCTGGCACTGGCGATGAAACCAACGGGAGAAGCCTGCTGCAACCTTCGTTTTCGCACCCGATGAAGCCCATTCTTGCCTGCCTCATGATGATTCTTGGTCTGTCCGCCCATGCCGCCGGGCCGAATGTCATCCTCATTAACTGTGACGACCTCGGCTATGGCGATCTCGGCTGCTACGGCGCAAAGGACATCCGCACCCCGCATCTCGACCGCATGGCGGCGGAGGGCACGCGGTTCACCGACTTCAGCGTCACCTCCGCGCTCTGCACGCCCTCGCGGGCCGCACTCATGACCGGGAAGTATCCGGGCCGTGTCGGACTCGCCACCGGCGTGTTGCGTCCCGACGCGAAAAACGGTCTCGCAGGCTCCGAAACAACCCTCGCGGAGGTTTTCAAGGCTGCGGGCCACGCCACTGGCTGCATTGGCAAATGGCATCTCGGCTTCGTGAAAGGCATGCGGCCGATGGATCAGGGCTTCGACAGCTACTACGGCGTCCTCCACAACCTCGACCACTGGGAAACGGTCGTCTTTGAAAAGGAAGGCGGCATGCCCGTGCTGCGTGGCGATGCGGTGGAGAGACGCCCCGCCGTGCCCGCCGAGATGACCGCGCTCTACACCGCCGAGGCGCTGAAATTCATCGAGCAGCATCGCCAGCGGCCCTTCTTCCTCTACCTCGCCCATGCGATGCCGCACCTGCCCTTCGATGCTTCGCCAAAGTTCAAAGGCAAATCCGCACGCGGTCTCTACGGCGACGTCGTTGAAGAACTCGACGACAGCACCGGCCAGATCCTCGACAAACTCCGCGCCCTCGGCCTCGCCGGGAAGACGCTCGTCATCTTCACCAGCGACAACGGCCCCGAGCGCAAAACACCCGGCAGCGCCGCACCGCTCAGTGGCAGCAAGCACACCGTGCATGAAGGCGGCCTGCGCGTGCCCTGCCTCGCCTGGTGGCCCGAAAAAGTGCCTGCGAATCGTGTTTGCGATGAAATGCTCACCATCCTCGACCACCTCCCCACCTTCGCCCGTCTCTGCGAAACACCAACTCCCGCGAATCTTGACGGCATTGACCAACTTGACCTCTTTCTCAACGCCAACGCCCGATCCCGCCGCACCACCCTCTACTCCCTCTACGGCTACAAGGAGCGCCGCCTGGAATCCTTCCGCGAAGGCCGCTGGAAGCTCCACCTCACGCCGAAGACGATGCTCTTCGACCTCCAAACCGACCTCGCCGAGCAGCACGACGTTTCAGCGCAGCATCCCAAAACAGTGGAAAGCCTCACGCGAATGGCCGAATCCATGCGCTCATCCACGACTCCTCGCTGACATCTCCTATTCTTCGCCAACCAACCATGCGCTCCCTCATCATCCTCCCGTTCCTCGCTACCGCGGCGCTTGCTCAACAGCCCAAACCCGCGCCCACCAAGCTCGCACCTGAAGTGACCGCGTCACTCGAAGCGCATCCCGGCCTCGTTTATGCCCGCTACGGCCAGCGTGAGATGCAGCTTGATCTCTGGAAGCCGAAAACGGCCTCGCAGCCACTGCCAGCCATCATCTGCATTCACGGCGGTGGTTGGTATAAGGGCGAGCGCTCCAACATGGCGACCCTCGCTCAAGCCCTGGCCGCGAGAGGCTTCGTCGTAGCGACGATCAGCTATCGCCTGAGCGGGGAAGCGAAATTCCCCGCCGCTATTCGGGACTGCAAAGCCGCTGTGCGCTTCCTGCGAGCGAACGCGGCCCAGTTTGTCATCGACGCGAAGGCCATCGGCGTCACCGGGCTCTCCGCAGGCGGTCACCTCGCCGCGCTGCTCACCACCAGCGGCGGCGTGAAGGAACTCGAAGGCGAAGGCGGCCACGCCGATCAATCCAGCGCCGTGCAGGCCGGCATCGCCATGGGCGCGCAGAGCGATCTCGAAAGCGCCCGCATCGGCGAGCTCAGCAGCAAGCCCGACGATCCCTTCTACCGCACCTTCCTCGGCGATTCACAGGCCAAGGTCCCGCAAACCTACGCCCTCGCCTCCCCGCGTCATCACCTCGACAAAGGCGACCCTCCCCTGCTCTTCATGGCCGGCGAACTCGACGACCCCAGCACCCACGCCGACGAAACCCGCGACGACCTTGCCAAGCTCGGGATCCCCTCCGGTCTCACGCTCATCCCGCAGGCTCCCCACGCCTTCCTGGGCCAGCAAAAGGCCTTCGACACCTGCGTGAGCACCTGCGCGGAGTTTTTCACGAAGCACCTGAAGCCTTGAGCGCGCATGCCGCATTCGCCCACATTCGCACGCATCCGCGCCGAGGTCCTCCGGCTCGTCGCCTTGATCCCGGAGGGCAAGTTCACCACTTACGGCAGCATTGCGGTGCACATGAACGTGGTCGCGCGTCACGTCGCCACCGTGCTGAGCAGGCTGACGGAGGAGGAATCGAAAACGATCCCATGGCACCGCGTCGTCAGCGCTGATGCACGCATCAGCCCGAACATGGACGCGAAGCTCGCCGCGAAGCAAAAACGCCTCCTGAAGGCCGAAGGGCTGAGAATCGACCGCGCAGGCTACATCCAGGGCGCGGATGACCACTTCCATGTCGTTGGCGTCCGGCGGAACATCCGCTGGAGCGAGCTCAAGTGAGCCCGTTACCGGCTTCCAGGTTTTTTTTGGCACTGTTTCCGACGACGCCGTGAATAAACTGTGGAATGCCAGAGTCGCCTCCATCCACCGAAAGCCTCATTCTGCTGCTCACGCGGCATCAGGAGGCGTTGTTCCGCTACATCTTCAGCCTCGTGCCGGTGGAGGCGGATGCACGCGACATTTTGCAGGAGACGAGCGTGGCGCTGTTCCGGAAGTTTGACCAGTATGACACCACGCGGCCTTTCCTGCCGTGGGCGTATCGCTTCGCGTATCTTCAGGTGCAGAAGCATCGCGAGAAGTCGGCGCGCTCGCCGCTGCTTTTCAGCGAGGATGTGATCGACCTCATCGCCCATGAGCGCACGCACATTGAACCGCAGCTCGATGAACGCCTGCGCCTGCTCGACGGCTGCCTCGCCAAACTCACGCCGAAGGACAAGGAACTCGTCACCAGCCGCTACGCCTTGCGCCAGAATGCGGAGGAGATGATGCAGCGCTTCGACATGAGCCGCCGCACGCTGTTTCGGAACCTGGAGATGCTCCGCCAGCGCCTGCACGAATGCGTCACACGCCAGCTTCAAACGGAGGGCCTCGCATGAACCCACACACACCGAGTTCTGGCGAACGCGCCTACAGCAGGCGCAATCGCCAGATTGCGGCAAGCGCATCGCAAGCACCATGAATCTCGAAACCCTCATCCACACCCAGCTAGACGGCGAAATCACGCCCGAGCAGCACGCGCAGCTCGAAAACCGCCTGCGCGAGGACTGGCAGGCGCGTCGGCTTTACCTCGAACTTGCCGACCAACACGCGCGACTGCTCCAGCAGCCGCAGATCGCCACGGGCAGGCTGCCGGGTCAGGCATCTGGGATCCAGGCGTCACGACGTTGGCAGAGATTGATCGTTCCGCTCGCTGCGGCGGCGATTGTCGTGGCGGCTTTCATCTCCTGGCCGCGTGAAACAGCCGTCGTCGAAGCCACGTCGAACGGCGTGGCGATCCTGAGCCAGACTCTGGACGCCGAGTTCGCGAACAAGACGCATCGCAGCGGGGAGACCCTCGCTCCAGGCACACTGAAACTCGCCAAGGGCCTGGCGCAGATCGAATTCTTCAGTGGCGCGACCGCCTTGATCGAAGGCGCGGCCGAGTTGGAAGTCATCTCCGCCTGGGAGGCACGTTGCATCCGCGGCCGTGTGCGTGTGCATGTGCCGCCAGCGGCAAAGGGCTTCCTCATGCATGCGCCGGGCATGAAGCTCGAAGACCTCGGCACCGAGTTTGCGCTGAACGTGAAGGACGGCGCCAGCGCGGTGCATGTGTTCGAGGGCGAGGTGATCGCGCACACGGACAAGCCGCCAGCGAGCCTGAGGCAGGGCATGACGCTCGGCAGCACGCAGACGGATTTTTTGCCCGCGGGCGAATTGCAGAGCCTCGTGAAGCAACGCTCCGCGCAGCGATTTGACGACTGGCAAAAGTGGTCGCTCGAAACGCGCAAAGACCCGCGCCTCATCGCCTACTACACCTTCAAGCACTGGCCGGACGACCGCTGGGACCGCCTGGTGAACAACTTCACCGAGCCGCGTCGTCCGAATCGAGCTGGCGGGGCCGTCGGTGCCCGTTGGACGCAAGGACGCTGGCCGGAGAAAGAGGCGCTGGAGTTCAAACGCCCGGGTGACCGCGTGCGCCTGAGCCTCGACGGCAGCTACACTGCGCTAACGCTCGCCTGCTGGGTGAAGGTGGACAGCGTGGACAAAAAGTACAACTCGCTGCTGCTCACCGACGGCTACGACAATGGCGAGCCACACTGGCAGATCTACGAGGACGGCAGCCTGATGTTCTCGATCATGTATCGCCCCGCCGACGCATCGAAGGGCGCAAAACACAACCAGATGTATTTCAGCAAGCCTGTGTTCACCGCCGACAGCCTCGGCCGCTGGCATCACCTTGCCGTCACCTACCACAACCAAAGCGGTCGCGTGATCCAATACTTCGACGGCAGCGAGGTCAGTCGCGAAATCTCCATGCTGCATCAGGCCGGTCGTCCCATCACCTTCGGCCCCTGCGAGATCGGAAACTGGGGACTGCCCACCGAAGGCCACCAGTTTCCCATCCGAAATCTCAACGGGGCGATCGATGAGTTCGCGATCTACAGCGCTGCCCTCGACGCAGAGGATGTGAAGGCCCTGTTCGAGGCGGGAAAGGTCGAGTGAACCTTTTTTGGCACTGAATGATCGCATCACGGGAAAAGCAAAGAACCCTCGTCTGCATCGTTCCCCTCCCATGATTGGCAAAGCCACCCTCGTCGCCTTTTTGACCACGTCTGCGCTCCACGCTCAGGATGCGGAGCAGCTCTTTGTCCGCCGCGTGTCGCCGTTGTTTCAGGAGAAATGCCTCGCCTGCCATGGGAACGACGAAAAGAAGATCAAGGCGGACTACGACATGCGCACGCTCGAGAGCGCCATCAAGGGTGGCGAGAGCGGCGTGAAGGCCCTTGTGCCCGGCAAGCCGGACGAAAGCCCGCTTTATCTCGCCTCGACGCGACAGCATGAAGACTGGGAGCCGATGCCGCCGAAGGAGGCGGATCAACTCAAGTCCGAGCAGCTCGCGTGGATCAAGGAATGGATCGCTGGCGGTGCACCGTGGCCCGATGAGGCGAAAAGAAACGCCATCGCAAAGGCGAGCGCCGACAAGTGGAGTGCGGAAGACGGCATCACGGTGAAGGTGAAAGGTGCTTTGACGCCTGAGTGGGCCAATCGGCGCTACAAGCCGGATTCGTTGTGGGAATACCAGCCGGTGAAGAAGCCCGTAATCCGCATGACGAAGGATGAACATCCGGTGGATGCGCTGCTCGAGGTGAAGGAGCCTGCGCCGGAGGCGGATGCTCGGACGCTAATCCGCCGAGCTACTTTTGATCTCACGGGGCTGCCGCCGACTCCGGAGGAGGTGGCGGCGTTTGAGTCTGACTGGTCAGACGTGTCAGACCGGTCCGACGCGTGGCTGCGTTTGATCAACCGGCTCCTCGAATCCCCCCACTACGGCGAACGCATGGCCCGCCACTGGCTGGATGTCGTGCGCTACGCGGACAGCAGCGGTTTCGCGAACGACTACGAGCGCGGCAATGCCTGGCGCTACCGCGACTACGTCGTGCGGAGCTTCAATGCGGACAAACCCTTCGATCAGTTCATCGTCGAGCAGATCGCAGGAGATGAGATGCAGCCGAATGATCCTGAAAAGCTCATCGCGACGGGCTTTCTGCGCATGGGGCCGTGGGAGCTGACAGGCATGGAAGTCGCCAAGGTCGCGCGGCAGCGGTTTCTCGATGATGTGACGAATTCGGTCGGTGAGACGTTCCTGGCGCACTCGCTGCAATGCGCGCGTTGCCACGATCACAAGTTCGATCCGGTGCCCACGCATGATTACTACTCGATCCAGGCCTGTTTCGCGACCACACAGCTCACCGAGCGTGAAGCACCGTTTTTGAAGTCGGAGAACACGAGCGGCTTTGAGGAGAAAAAGTATCTCGAAGCCCGTCGCGCCGAGCATCTGGCCGTTTTGAAGTCGCTCGACGAAAAACTGCTCCAAAATGCGGCGAAGTGGTTCACCGAGAAAAAGATCGACCCGGCGAAATGGAATACCGCGGTGGCGCAGGCGAAGCAAGGCGGCGGCAAGAATGCCAAAAAGGGCTTCTCGGATGTGTTTGGTGCCGCGCGGCAGATCCTCACCAAGCAGGGCGTGCCGGAAGATCAGTATCCGCCGAAGCTCGTCGGTTTTGAACCGCAGGACTTCGGCAACGAGCGTGTGGCCCGCAAAGGCCTCGAACGTCTGAAGTGGGAGATGGAGCGCTACGAGCCCTTTGCTTTCAGCGTCTATAATGGCGTCACCGTGCCGATGGTGAACGTTTACCAGCCTCTCCGCATGCCCGGCGACCGCATGAAGAACGGCGAACTCGAACAAACCGCCATCCTCGGAGGCGGTGATCCGTTTTCACCGACGACAAAAGTGAAGCCCGGCGTGCTTTCCATCCTCGGCAGCATCGAGTTCCCCGAAGCGGTCGAAGGCCGACGCACCGCGCTCGCGAATTGGATCGCGAGCAAGGACAACCCGCTCACGACGCGCACCTTTGTGAACCGCCTGTGGCTCTGGCATTTCGGTCAGGCCATCGCGGGCAATCCGAACAATTTTGGCAGCACCGGCAAGAAGCCCACGCATCCCGAACTGCTCGATTTTCTCGCCGCGACGCTGGTGGAGAAGGGTTGGAGCGTGAAGGAGATGCACCGGCTGATCATGACGAGTGCTGCGTATCGTAGAACGAGCTTCCAAGCTCGTTCATCTGACGAACTTGGAAGTTCGTCCTACGCCACTTTCAAGCCGCGCCGCCTCATGGCCGAGGAGCTGCGGGATGCGATGCTGAGCATCACGGGCGAGCTGAATCCGACGCTCGGTGGCATTCCGAACCGGCCGGAGATCAACATCGAGGTGGCGATGCAGCCGCGCATGGTGATGGGGACGTTTGCGGCCGCGTGGGTGCCGAATCCGCTGCCGCAGCAGCGACATCGCCGCAGTTTGTATGCGCTGAAAATACGCGGGCTGCGCGATCCTTTCATGGAGGTCTTCAACGAGCCCGCGCCGGACTTTTCCTGCGAAGCCCGCGAAGTCTCCACCGTCACGCCGCAGGTGTTCAGCCTCTTCAACGGCCAGGCGAGCTATGATCGGGCCTTGGCACTCGCGAATCGCGTTTTGAAGGAAAAAGCTGCCGATCCGATCTCGCGAGTGTTTGAGCTCACGTTTGGTCGCAAACCATCGACGGGCGAAAAAGCCGCCTGTGAGGCGCATTGGCGGCAAATGGAGGCCAAACAGGCGAAATTGACGTTTTTGAGGCCAAAGCCGCCGCTCGAAGTGCGCCGTGAAGCCGTGGAGGAGAACACCGGTGAGAAATTCAGCTTCCAGGAAAAGCTCCCCGGCTACGCCGACTTCGTTCCCGACCTTCAACCGGCTGATTGCGATGCGAAAACACGTGCCTTGGCCGATGTCTGCCTTGTGCTGCTGAACTCGAACGAATTCGCCTACCTTTACTGAGCCATGAAAACCTCCTTGTTCCCCTGCTCCGGTGGTCGTGCGCTGCATGCGCCCACGCGGCGTGAGTTTGTGTATGGACTCGGCACCTCGCTCGGCAGCGTGGCTTTGACCTCGTTGCTCGCCGCAGAACAAAAAGGGCCGCTGGCTCCCAAGCAGCCGATGGTTCCAGCGAAAGCGAAGAACTGCATCTTCCTCATGATGGAGGGCGGGCCGAGCCACATCGACTGCTTTGATCCGAAGCCGGCGCTCGAAAAGCTCCATCTGAAAGAGTTTGTGCGTGAGGGAAAGATGAAGTCGGCGATGGAGAGCGGGAAGCGCTACTATGTGAGGTCACCGTTCGCTTTCGCGCAGCATGGTCAAAGCGGAGCCTGGATGAGCGAGCCGTGGCAGCATCTGGCGAAAGTAGCCGATGAACTTTGCTTCTATCGCGGCTGTCAGGTCGATTCGGTGAATCATCCCACCGCGATGTATCAAATGAACTGCGGCAACCGCTTTGGCGGCGATCCTGCCATCGGTTCATGGGTGACCTATGGCCTCGGCTCGGTGAATCAGGATCTGCCGGGCTTCATCGTGCTGCCGGAGATCAGCTACCCGCAGGGTGGCAGCGCGAACTGGGGCAATGGCTACCTGCCCGCGCATTATCAAGGCACCGCGTTGCGCTCCAAAGGATCGCCCATCCTCGATTTGCAACCGCCGAAAGGCATCACACCGGAGCATCAGCGGGCCAACCTCGACCTGCTGGGCAAATTAAACGCCAAGCACGCCGAAGAGCATCCCGGGCATGACGAGCTGAAGGCCCGCATGAACAACTACGAACTCGCCTTCCGCATGCAGATGCAGGTGCCGGAGGTCATCGATCTCGAAAACGAGGATGCGAACACCAAAGAGCTCTACGGCATCGGCAAGGACGCCACGGACGCGTTTGGCCGCAAATGCCTGCTCGCCCGTAAACTCGTCGAAAAGGGCGTGCGCTTCGTGCAGCTCTACAACGGCACCTGGGACAGTCACGACTACATCGAGCGGGCGCACGGCAATCTCATCCGCGGCGTGGACCAGCCCATCGCCGCACTCATCACCGATTTGAAACAACGCGGCCTGCTCGATGACACGCTCATCGTGTGGTGCGGTGAATTTGGTCGCACACCGGACAATGGCGTGCGTGGTGGCACCGCCTACGGTCGCGATCACAATCCGAAGGCGATGACCATCTGGATGGCCGGCGGTGGCTGCAAAGCCGGTCACAGCATCGGTGCCACCGATGATCGCGGCATGGAAGCCATCGAAGAGGTGCATCACGTGCGCGATTTGCACGTCACGCTGCTGCGCCTGCTCGGTCTCGATGACAACAAGCTCACTTTTTACCACGGCGGCCGCTTCAAGCAGCTCTCGCAGATCGGGGGGCAGGCGATCGACAAGTTGATTGCGTGAAGGCTCCTGCGGGGAACGTTTTCACCGATCATCATGAAGAAAGTTCTCGCTCTCATCCTGCTGGGTGCCCTTGCCGGGGCCGCCTGGGTGGCATTGAAACCAAAACAGGCAGCCTCGACGCCACTGATGGTGTTTTGCGCAGCCGGATTGAAGAAGCCCGTCTCGGAAATCGCCGAGGCGTTTCAAAAAGAAACCGGAACCGAGGTGCGGCTGCAATTTGGGGGCACCGGAACGCTGTTGAGCCAGCTCCGCGTGGCCAAACAGGGTGACTTGTTCATCGCTGCTGATGACGGGGCGCTGGCGGATGCACGGAAGACCGGAACGACTCAAGAGGAGTTTCAACTGGTGAAGCAGAAGCCGGTGCTGGCAGTGGCAAAGGGCAATCCCAAGGGTCTCACAAGTCTGGCCTCTTTGAAACAGAACGGCATCAAGCTGGCGCTGCCAAATCCCGAGGCGGCCAGCATCGGACGTGTGACGCAGCGGTTGCTGGGAGCGGAATGGACGGCGCTGGCGGAGAAAGCGGCCGTGATGAAGCCCACTGTCACTGAAATCGCGGCGGACTTGTCCCTGGGAGCGGTGGATGCGGCTATTGTCTGGGACTCGACGGTGCCGCAGTTCAAGGACCTTGAAGCGGTGATGATGCCTGAACTGGCGAAGCATGCGGAGTTCGCCACCGCCGCAGTGCTGGGAACCAGCAAACAGCCTCCGCTGGCGATGCAGTTCGCCCGCTACATGACCGCCCCGGAGAAAGGGTCCGCCGTCTTCACCCAGCATGGATTCACTGCTGTCCCGGGTGACAAATGGGCACTGCGCCCTGACTTGATCCTCTACAGTGGCAGTGTTAACCGCCGGGCGATCGAGGACGTGCTGAAGGAGTTCGCCGGGCGTGAAGGCATCACCGTCACCACCACCTACAACGGATGCGGCATTCTGTGTGCAGCCATGAAAACGATGGGGGACAGCAGCAATCCGAAGTTCCCGGATGTGTACTATGCCTGCGACGTGTGTTTTGTGCCGCCCGTGGCGAAGGAGTTCCCCGAAGCGGTGATCCTCACCGAGGCGGAAATTGTGATCGCAACGCCGAAAGACAATCCCCATGGCATTCGCACGCTGGCAGACCTGGCAAAACCCGGCCTGCGTGTGGGCTTGTGCAATGCAGAGCAGTCCACGCTGGGCTTCCTGACACACTCCATTCTCAAGTCGATGAACCTGCTGGAGAGCGTGACCCGAAACGCCTCCTCGCAGGTGCCGACGGGCGATTTTCTGGTGAACCAGATGCGGACGGGCTCACTGGATGCGGTGGTCGTGTATCGAATCAATCTTCAAGCGAAGCCGGATGAGTTTGCGGTGATTCCATTGCCCGCCGACAAGGCGAAGGCGCTACAGCCTTTCGCTGTGCGCCAGGACTCACCTTACCAGCAGATGGGCCGCCGCCTGCTGACGTTTTTGCGTGGACACCGCGAGAGCTTTGAAGAAGCGGGGTTTGTGTGGAAGGGCGATGCCACGGCGATCAAGAGCAGCGACATTGTGCTGCCTGACTGGCTGAAACAGTGACGGCAGGCACGAACCACCATCAGCCTAGCTGCACCACCTGCTGAAGCCCGGCCGACAACAATTCCTGCTGCCAGTTCATCAGGTGAAGCTCGGGATTGCCATGAATGACCAGTTCCTCGATCGTGCCACGGGAGCCAAGCAACGAAGGCTCGATTTCGAGCTTCTGCGCGACGGTCTCGCGATAAGCGCAGAGCTTGTCGATCTGATCACGCTGCGCGTCGCTCAGCCGGCCCTTGGTCTTTTTGGGGCGTGCGGGCCATGATGCAGGATCGGACGAGGTCACGGCGACAACGATGTCGTGAAATTCCTTTTTCCAACGCGGACGCCAGCCGTTCGGTGGATTCAACGGATGGCCGGCCTCAAACTGCTCCGCGTAGGCGGTCATCTGCTTGTTGGACATGATCTTGAAGCAGGGCAGATCGCGTTCTTTGGCAATTCCTTCGCGCCACTCCCAAAGTCCCTTCAGAAGAGCAAGGCCGCGTGGATGGAGGCGACCACAGCCCTGCACCCGCCAAGGATCTTCACGCGCCGCAGTGTCCCGTGCAGCGACATCTTCCTGCAGTGCCGAACAGCTCTGATGGAACCAGGATTCCCGGCCTTTTTCACGAAGTTCGGCGACAAACTTGTCTGCGATGGGAAGCAGATAGCGCACGTCATCGACGGCATAGGAAAGCATGTTCGGAGGCAGAGGCCGACGGCTCCAGTCTGCTTTCTGCGAAGCTTTGCACAGCTCCAGGTCGAAAACATTCTTCACGAGCGCCGCCAGACCGAACTGACGCGCACCCAGCAGACGGGCGGCGATCTGGGTGTCACGAACCACCTTCGGACTCCAGCCATACGTGCGACGCAGCATCGTGAGGTCATAATCAGCGCCGTGGAACCACAATTCATGGCTGTCGAGCAGATCGAGCAGCGCAGAAACATCTGTGATGGCGAGTGGATCGACAAGCGCATAGCGACCAGCACAGTTCACCTGAAGCAGGCAGAGCTTTTCGTGATAGTGATGAAGGCTGTCGGCCTCGGTGTCCAGGCAGCATCGCTGGTCAGGACTTGCCGCGAGCCAACGACGCATCTGGTCGAGCCAGCTTTCAAGATGCGCGGGTGTGTCGATAAACTCGTAATCCGCGGTGATGGGAGCATCCGCTGTCATTTCAGCCCGGTCAGAAGGATTTCGGCGTTGTTGCTGGTGCGATTGATATTTCGGATCAGCGCCTCAAGGGCTTCGACAGCAGGGATCGCCGCAAGCTGCTTCCGCACCTGACTGATGCGACGGAACTCATCCGGATGGTAGAGCAGGTCATCTCGGCGGGTCCCCGACTTGAGCACATGAAGCGCCGGGAAAATGCGACGCTCGGAGATTTCACGATCCAGCGTGGCCTCCATGTTGCCCGTTCCTTTGAACTCCTCGAAGATGACCTCGTCCATGCGACTTTCCGTCTCGATGAGTGCCGTGGCGATGATGGTGAGACTGCCGCCTTCCTCGACATTGCGGGCGGCTCCGAAGAATTTTTTCGGCTTCTGCAGAGCCTTGGTTCCGACACCTCCGGACATGACAGCTCCCTTGCCCCCCTGCATGGCGTTATAGCCACGTGCAAGGCGGGTGATGCTGTCCAACAGGATGACAACGTCTTTTTTCAACTCAACCAAGCGACAGGCACGTTCACGCACGATCTCCGCGACCTGACTGTGCCGCTTGGGGCTTTCATCAAAGGTGGAGCTGTAGATCTCGCACCCCTGGACGGTTTCCTCAAAATCGGTGACCTCCTCGGGACGCTCGTCCAGCAACAGCACGATGAGGGTAATCTCCTTGTGATTCTGCGAGATGGATTTGGCGATGTCTTTGAGGATCACAGTTTTGCCCGAACGTGGTGGGGCGCAGATGAGGCCGCGCTGGCCTTTGCCGAGGGGGGCCACGATGTCGAGGATCCGGGAACTGAGAGCGCAGGGCTTCGGTGTCTCCAAAATGATCCGTTTGTTTGGGAAGGTCGCCGTCAGTTTGTCGAACTCAGTTGGCGGCTCCCACTCTTCGATCGGAATCCCCTCGACCTCACTGATACGATCAATGGCGATGTACTTGTCCTTGTCTTTCGGCGCTTTGGCGTAACCGGCAATTCGCTGACTCGGACGCAGGTTGAACTTCCGTACCAGGAAGAGGGGCACAAACACGTCCTCCGGAAGTGGGGCGAAACTGTATTTTGGATACCGGATCAGCCCGAAATTGTCGGTGCCAATTTCCAGTACTCCCTCGACCTTCAGGCGAGTGCGGTGCTCAGCCAGCCAGGAACATAGGTCGTAGATCAGTTGGTGCTTGCTACGGCTGGCGTTGAGCCGGAAGCCAACCGTATCCGCCAGTTTCTGAAGATCGGCGAGGGAGGCTTCCTGGAGATCGTTGATCGAGACTTCCTGCGGAAAAGGCGGCTGGGCACCTTCGGATTTTGCGTTTTCATCCGCCACAGACGTGTTTTGAGCCGCGACCTCGGCAGTCGGCTGGACTGCCTCAACAGGTTGCGGTTTTACCGACGCCGAAGCAGACGCAACGTCGGACGCTGCTGGAGATTCAATGTTTTCTTCGTTCATGCTTGCAAGAGAGGACTTGCCAGCGTCAGCACCTGGGCTTCAAGAGAGGCCAGACTGCCGTCATTCCAAATGACCGCGTCTGCTCTTTCAACCTTGGCTTCGATGGGCCATTGGGCCGCCAGGAACTGGTGAACGGTCTGTTCGTCGAGACCCCGGTTTTCCATCATCCGCCGGACTTGCACCGACCGGCTGGAAGCCACCACGATGACGAAGTCTGCTGAAACTGTGGCGCCAATCTCATAGTGCAGAGGAACTTCCGCAAGGAAAAGATTCCTCCCTTCCGCCGCAGCAACAGATCGGGCTGATTCCAAGGCTTCCAGCACCGGAGGGTGTAGAACGCTCTCCAGCCGGGCACGGAGCAGCGGATCAGGCAACACTACTTCCCTCAACCATTCGCGATTCACCCCGCCACCATTGGAATTGAGCACTCCCTTCCCAAACACCAACGCCAGTTCCTTCTCGACCAATGGTTTCTTCAGCAGTTCAGCCACAATGACGTCTGCCGAAAATGAGACCAGGCCAAGGCTGAGAGTCGCCAGTTTGTTGATGACTTGGCTTTTCCCACAGCCAATACCACCGGTGATCACCCAGGATTTCATGATGCCACGAAGAATACTTGTAACGGAACAAGAAAATCGGGCAGAGGTCACACCTCTGCCCGATAATTGGTAGGACACATCGACCAAATTCAATATCAGCTATTCGCCGGGAGAAACCGCCGGCAGAAGAGGATTGGTCTGGCCGGACCCTGCTCCGGAAACGGAACCATCAGGAGGAGTGCTAGGCTTCACACGCTGGCCCGAGGGATCAATCAAGTGGGCTGTCACAAAGATCATCAGGTTTCGCTTATAATGCTGCTCCGCTTCCGTCTTGAATAGACGGCCCACAAAAGGGAGGTCACCAAGAATCGGGATTTTGTCTTCCACATCCTGCACGTCTTCCCGGATGAGGCCACCAAGTGCTACAGTTTGGCCATCCCAAATGGACACTCCTGTCGTCACCTTGCGGACCGAGAAAATCGGCTGATTGATGATGTTTGCCGTGATCAACCTTTCTGGCTGTGAGAGCGGCACATAAACCTGTGTATCAGCGCCAGCGTCATCAGCAGGGTCAAGGTTCAATATAACAGGCAGGTAAGATGAGCTTGACGGTGAATTGATGGGTGATCCGTAATTGATAAAGCCATCAAACTCGACAACTTCGGGTGAGAGTGACAGTTCGATGGTATTACCATCGGCACCAACCGTCGGCTCTGCTTCCAAGCGAACACCAGTCTGACGCATTTCGAAGGCAGTTGGCGTGGTCGGGGTGGCAATCATCGTGCTTCCCCCACCAAGCAGAGAACCGTTTGAGTTACCTTGAGGCAGTTGAGGCGGCTCGAATTCAGTAGGGTAGATAAATTCTCGGGTTACTTCCATGGTTGCGCGTGTCCCGCTTTTTGTCGTGACACTCGGAGCGCTCATCAAATCAACACCCTTTTTCTGACTCAATCCCCTTATCACCGTCTGGAATTGAGGGTCGCTGAAAATGCCAGCAGCAGAGAAAATTCCAGGGGCAACAGATGGCGTGCCAGTCGTCGAGCCCGTTGAGATGAGATTGTCGATGCTATTGTTGCTGAGTGCAAAGTTGCCTGAACGAAGCCCAGAGGTGACAGGTCCACCCGCATAAGGGAACGGTCGATTAACACCTGCAGGAAGTGGGCCAGAGAAAGCTGCGTTAACGGGAATTTCCGGAAAAACATCAACGCCATTGATTGTGTAACCTGGAACGACTTGGTTAGTCTGAAATGGGTAATTCGCAGAGCTAAATGGGTTCCCGTTTCCTTGGGTCCCTCCTCCAAGGAAAAGATTGTTACCGTTCATGCCTACGGACCCAAGAAGCCAGTCAAAACCAAGTTCCTCGGTGTTCTTCTGGGTAACTTCTACAAACTTCGAGGTGATCACTACCATCTTCGGCGCATTTTTGGTGATGGTTTCAACAAACGCCTCTACCAGATCCAAGTTGGGTTGCGTGTTGCGCACAACCAGTTGCGATGTGGCGGGATTGAAACTGGCGGAGGACCCGTCCGGGAAAGTAATTCCCTGGGCTTCAAGGATCTGTTTTGCAGTTTTGCGGGCAATCAATCCGCCAGCAGGGGCAGCGGCCGCACCCGCGGCAAAGGGATCGGCAGGCGCAGCCGGGGCTGCCGCACCAGCACCGTCACCACCTCCAATGCTCAGGAAGTCCGGTGGCACGCGATAGGTGCGGGTGTATTGCTGGCTTGCATCTTCGGAGAGCGGCACAACAAGGACAGCGTGAGCTTCGACCTTATACTTCATTTGGGCCAATTCCGTCACATAACGCAAGGCTTCAGCCATTGGCACATCCTTCAGATCAAGACTGATGGAGGCGTTGCTAGGAGCATCTCCTGTGCGCAGGATGATGTTCACACCTTTGACTCCTGAGGCATCTGTAAAGGTGTCCAAGTCACGGCTCTTGACGCGAAGGTATTCAACCGCTTCTTCGATCGTAGCTCCCTGGAATTGCACTGTCGGGAAAATGATCTTGTTCATCTTCTCGGTCAGGTAGGCACCCGGACTCCGGCCAATGCCATAATCGAAGGCCACAGCGGAACCCTGGATCGGCACCTTGTCTTCCCAGGCTTCATCCACCTGAGCGAGCATCTTGGCACGCATCTGATCACGGGCTGACTTGAAATACTCCATGCGCTTCCGTTCGGCATTTTCCATGCCCCGACGAGCCGCGCTGTTGTAGGGATCGGTGCGAAGGACATCCTGATACTGCGCGATGGCGGTGTCATAGTTGCCAATCTCAACAGAGCTATTGGCGATGAGGAGGCCTTTTTCAACTTTAGCAACATTTTCGACGTGCTTCGGTGTAAGAGCAGGAGGCCAGCGATCAGGATCAGCGAGCTGCTTTTGGAAAACCACTGCTTCCTTATGTCCAGGGATAAGAACCAAAGCACCATCCAGCAACTGGCGCGCCTCGTCATAGTTTCCGACCTTGGCCTTCTCACGGGCAACGACAACACTGCAATCAGCATATTTGAGCTGTGCCAGATCGAGCCAATCACGGGTCAATGGAGCGTTTGGAAGAGCATCAATGGCTGCCTTGTAAGCACCCAAGGCGCCTTCATAATCGCCTTCACTGAACAGCTTGTCGCCACGGTCCATGGCGGTGCGCGCGTCTTCGATGCGGGCGTAACGGCGTGCAATTTCACGATTGGCCATTCCAGAGACGCTTTCAGCACTGACTTGCGGTGCAACCGCAGTCAAAGCGAGGAAGGACAAGTTGAACACCAGGCGGGAGTGATGGGTCATAAGGCGGACTAACAGCGGTTTTATGGTGAAAGATGATTACTAGCAGAGCGGGGGGAACTTTGGCGAGATTTTTTTTCGGCTGGCGGAAAAAAGGGCGAGGTCAGCGTTGTTTGATTTCGATCGTTTCCTCGGTCGGTTTGCCGTCATTGCCGAGAGGCGAAATAACAGCTTTGTCTTCGTCGAGCTTGCGAATGTAATAAGACTGGCCGACCCCGGGAAGCTGAAACACTTTGCCCTCCTTCACACCGGGAATGACCTGGCGCTTTTTCCAGCGGAATTCGAGTTCAGCCTCGTATTCCGCCAAGTTCACGTCCTTGCCCTGAACGAGTTCGAACTCCTTGTTGGTGGAAAGGTCGAGCACTTTGAGGATATAGACGTCCATCGGTCCGAGCGTCGGATGCTGGATGGTGTCCTTCCGCGCTGAGAGAAGCTTGAATCTCACAACACCCTTTTCGAAACCAAACTGCTCATTCAATGGCACAAATTTACTGCTCTTTGGCTCAGGTTTCAGGCGCTGAATTTGAAAGGTCGTGCCATCACCGCTACCCACCAGTTTCAGGATGTAGTCGTGGCTGATGCGTTGATGCAAAAACAGCTTGTTTGTGAGGGGTGGCATCTTGGCCGGGTCACGGGCATCCGTCTTGGCGTTAAACTCCTCAAGATTGGAAAACCCATCATCGTCAGCATCGAGGTCGCCTACATTCGGCGAGAAAATGTATGGGAGCTGTGCTTCGGGCGGATTTTTGGCCGGGTCCCCGGTGAGAAAAATGTTTGTCATCGGAGGCCGGAACTGCGGCTCAGGGAGCAGCAGATCGAAGAGTTGCCCGTCTTTCATCACCAACAGCACCGATTTATTCAGAGGCACAGCTTTGCCATTCCTCACAGGGGACACCCATGAATACTTCTTTTTCAAGGTTTCCGTGGCTTCGACCACAGCCTGGGTGTTGGGCGGGTTGAGGTCATTGCGCGAAGAGGATTGGGCCAGCGCCAAGCTGTCCTCAAACCCCTGCGATTCCACCACAAGCCAAGCCGATACTCCAATAGCGACGAGGGAGGCGATGGTAAGGATGATTTTTTCGTAGTTTCCCTGGCTGTTCTGCATGGTGCTTTAGGGATGCGGATTTTGAAAGTGTTTCAGATCGAGAATCAACGGCCTCTGGCGCCTTCGAGGAACTTCACCAAGTCGATTTCCATTCTTACCTTGAGGCGCTCCTTGCCAATGACAGGCACCGAATCCACCGGAGCTGGAGGCGGAGGCTTGATTTCATCACCGGCAGGCTTCGCGTCAGCTTGAGCAGCACCAGGATCAGCAGTAAGAGCGGCAGCATCAGCCGGAACCTGGACTTCTGAACGCAGAGGACCTTCCTGACGTTCGTTTTCAATCCGCAGCAGACGCAGGCTCATGAAAAACGGCATCTCAGAAGGATTGGCAAGGCGGCTGACCAACAACTGCAGCGGCCCTTGATCCAAGGTGAGAATCACCGAAATCTGCTTCTTCTCCAATATGCCCGGAGCGACCGGCTGTTGTTGGGGCTGGCGCACCGATTGGTTTCCCTGTTTTGTCGGCGTGGGCAGGCCTTCGACTGGCAGTGTGGACCTTTCAAAAAGATCCACCGACTGCACGCCGCATTGCATGAACAACTTCACCAGTTCGTCGGTGGCATCCAGGAAACTCGACAACTCGGCGGCAGCTTCCGCAGATTTAGGCAGGCCGGCCGTGTACTCGTCGAACCCGAAGGCGAACTCGGCCGGCAGCGCCATCTTGACCAGACCGGCGGCCTTGCGGGCGTCTGCGATCTTGTTCTTCAGCTTGGCCTGGAATTCGATGTCCTTGATGGGTTGCACAGGCGGCTGAAGGATCAGGAGCGCTGTGCCGAGGCGGTTCACGACGCCCGCATACTCTTCAACCACTGCCTGCTTGGCTTTGACGTTTGCCTCGGTGGGAGCAAGGCGCGCACCTTTGAGCCCGGCCACCTGAGTGCCCATGGCAAGGTATGAATCCTTGGCCTCGGAATAGGTGCTCCAGGCATCAAACAGCAAATAGCCAAGGGCCAGCGAGCCTGCGATGATAACGCCCAGGATGGCGGCAAGAGATTTGTTTTCGCGGATCCAGTCCATGATTTGTTACTTGAATTGCAGAGGCTTGCTGAGGGGCATTTTGATTTCGAAATGATAGGCGTAGCGGTCTTCTTCGACACCGCTGTCCACCTTCACATACTCATCCCGTTTGGTCTCAAAGTCTGGCACGGCAAAATCGGCCATTTTTGCAACCTTGGCGGCGAAGTCATAGACCACTTTCTGCTCGCCTTCCGCGTTGCCGCGGTACAAACCCTGGATTTTCAGGGAGTAAACAGGCGCAGCCGGACGTGCACCCGATTTGGAGGTGTCGTCCTTGGAACGCTCTTCGTTGCCCCCTCCCCAAAGCGGTGCCGTCAGGGGCTTTCCATCCTTGAGCGGCTCGATGGTGGTGAGCCAGATAAGGTCGTTGTCGAAACGCTGGTTGAGCTCATTGAGCAGGCGCGCCCACCACGAACGGTCTGTGACCGCCTGCTCGAGCTGTCCGCTACGAACGCGCAGTTCCTCCTGTCTCTGGTCCAGTTGACGGATATCCGTGGCCAATTTGGTCAAACGGCCGCTTTCAGCCTGCAGAGACGAGGAACGATTCTGAATGGCAGCATCGGCGCTCTTAAACCAGAAAATGGCAGCCCCCAATGCGCCCATGATGCAAAGTCCGGCGAGAATCAAGGCGGGGGCGCGGCGGGCAGCATCCCTTGCGGATGCTAACGCATCGGGGACCAGTTCAATCTCACAGGGGCAAGACCCCATGCCCCTCAAGGCAAGGCCAGAGAGTTCACCAAGGGAGGGGGCGTCCACCTGGGCCGCCTCAGCGTTCACCGAGCGATCCAACTGAACACCGCGCAAGCCATTGAACACCTCGACCGGCAATTTAAGCTTTTCCGTGAAGAATTCAGCGATGTATCCGGCAGCCGAGCCGCCACCAGCGACGAACATGCGCTTCGGGGCACTGCCACCCTGCTGGCTGCGATAGAAAGTGATCGTTCGCATGATCTCGGCATGCAGCCTCGTCATGGAATTGCGCATCACCTTCGACATCGCGTTCACGCCTTCATCCGGATGATCCTCGACGGCACCTCCGAGCGCCACGAAGCCCTGCAGGCATTTCTGGCGCTCAGCTTCGGTGAATTGAACGCCAAACTCCTTGCCGATGGCGTTGGTGACGGCCGCACCGCCCACCAGCAGGTTACGGGTGAAAAACTTGTCGCCATCAACAAACACCAAGTTCGTGGATCTCGCGCCCAGATCGACGACCAGCGCTGGTTCATCGACATCCGGGTAGCTGTAACGGAACGCGTTGTAGAGGGCCAGCGGGCCCACATCCATTCCAACGACACTCACCCCTGAAGACGCCACCTCCTCGTGCATCTCATTCAGAGGCTCACACTTCATGGCCGCCAGCACGACTTCCACTTCGCCCAGGTCCGACTTGGTGACGACCTCGTAGTCCCACGAAACTTCATCCAGCTGCCATGGAACATTCTGGCGTGCTTCAAATTCAACGATCTGCGCGAGCTTGTCTCCTTGCACCGGCGGCAGCTTGACGAACCGGCTGAAAACAGGATGCCCCGGGACGGCGCACCAGGTTTTCTTGCCCCGGATTTTAAGCCGGTTGACCAGCTCTCCGAGCGCAACCTTGAGCTGTGGCAGGCGGCTCACATCCACCGAGGGATCGCCGTCCATTTCCACAAAGGCATAACGCTTCAAGATGAGATCGCCTCCCGGTGTCCTGCCAAAGACCGCCCCGCCGACACGCTGGGAACCGAGGTTGATGACTGCGATGCTGGAGTCTGCCATGCTGCAAAAGGTGTGAGTTCGCGAAAAATTGAGTCGTGATGCTTACTTTGGCTGCACTGCCACATCGTAATCACCCCACAGGGATGCAAACGGAGTCTTCGCCTTGGGCAGAATCGTGCCCGAAAGGAACGCGAAGCTGTCCTGCTTCTCCCACCAGGGATCCTTGCCAATGCTGGCAGCATGCGCACGACGATCGCCGTCGATGATGACCTCAGCTCCCCAGCCTTGCACGTCGGAGACGGCCGTGACGTTGTTTTTCTGGAAGATCATTTTCATCGTTGCCGGACTGACATAGGCCAGCGCATGGCAGTCGCCATCGGCAGGGATGTTAATCAGATCCAGAGTTCCTTGGAGCACCTCCCGCTTGCCATCCTTGGTCGTGTGCTGGAGTGGCAGATAAATGTTCATCTGCATTGCCGGGAAAGTGCCGTCTTTTCCACCCGATTCTGGCGGAAGCTTGATGTTGAACTCCACATCCACCTCGATCCAGGTCTTCGGACGCCAGCGCTTCTCATTCACATTCCCAGCATTGAACTGCGGTGTCGGCTGCTCCTTCACATCGACTTTTTTGATGTCCACGATGATACGGGCCTTGCCGTCACCCGCAGGGGCCTGGGCATGCAGGATCACGGCGGTGAAAAGAAAGGCGAGGCTGGATGCGATGAATTTCATGAGAGCGGCTGGTGATCTTCTTTTTTGTTGTTTTATCAACAAAACACCCCGGGCATCAAGCAGTGATTCGCAGAAAGTCGCGAAAATACTCCGCTGTGCGGGAATTGTCCTCTTCGAACCATGGTTGAGCAGCCGCCCCGTGCGCGTTGTTTGTCAGCGAGACGTCAGGCTGCCTCATGGTCTTGATGACAACGGCGGTCTGTTTCGTGTGGCTCATCATTGAAAGGGGCGGGAGGCAGGGAGCGCGGACTCTGGGACAATCCCTCCAGACTGCAAGCAAAAGCCCGGCCGGATTCGTGATCAGAGGAAGCTTGTGCAATCAGCCCTTCCGGTTCTAAGATCAATCTCCACACCATGGCTTCGCTCCTCCGTCCCCTCGCTTTTCTCTCCTGCGCGCTTGTTCTGACCTCCTGCGGCCGTGATGGAGACGTCGAGGCCCAGGTCGCCGACCTGGAGAAAAAAAACCAGCAGACGGCCGAAAAGGCCGCCACCGCTCCCTCCCAGCCTTCGCAAGGTGGCAGCAGCGCCCCATCGATCCCCAATGACGAACGGGCGGAAATCGTTCTTCTGCTCCCGGACACCCAGATCGCCTTTCAGCAATTCCAACGCGACGGCCTCGCCATGCTCGTGGGTCGGCAGACTGGATACAAGGTTTCGACGCAGGACGCTGGTGGCGACGCGGCACGTCAGGCGGAGCAGTTCCGTCAGGCAATCGCCAAAAAACCGGCCGCCATCGTCATCAGTCCGCTGGATCCGCCCGCTCTGGCAGCGCTCATCGTTGAGGCAAACACGGCGGGGATCATCGTCATCGGTCTCGACAAACGCATGGCCAGGGACGGCTGCGCCAGCGTTGTTTACACCGACTTCCGCCTCATTGGCCGACTGGCAGCACAGTCCGTTTTGGAGGCACTCCAGCGCAAGGCCGCCGAGGAGGCCCGCACCGACGTCACCGGTCGCGTCGTCCAGCTTCGCGGAGCCGAAACCAGCTTCGTCAGCAAAGAAATCTCCGAAGGTTTCATCGAAGGCCTGCATGCCCAGCCGGGCGTGATCGTGGTGCATGACGCCCCTGCCGGCTGGACCACCGAAAACGCCACGCAGCGCATCGCGGAGGCCTTCCGTTTGCAGCAATCCTTCGACGTCATCTATGCGCACAATGACGCCATGGCGCTCGGTGCCGCGAAAGGAGCCGAAGCCGCCGGACAGCGGGAAAACATCTTCATCATCGGCACCGACGGTCTTGCCGGCCAGAAACGCGGCCTTGACCTCGTCCGGCAAAGCGACATCGACGCCACCGTCGTCCAGCCCGCGCTCGTTGATCTGGCCCTGAAGATCATTGTGAAGATGCGTGCGGACAAGGCCTTCAAGCCGCAGGCGGTTTATGAAATCCAGCCCGTCGTCGCCACACCAAAGAACGTCGAACAGTCCCTCCGCACGGGCACCTACAAGCTCCCGCAGCTACGCTGAGGCTCCATCGGGCCAGGCTGGCGTGCGATAAGCACAGAAATCGCCCGTTTCAGCCATGCGACGGACAAAAACCATCCACCCGCCTCCCCTTCCCAAGGAAGGTCGTTGCTGCTTCGTATCTCACCCCTAACCTGTCATTCCCATGCGCCTCACGCTCATCCTAGCTCTTGGCTGCCTCGCATCCCTGTCCGCCCAGGAGGCCGCACCGTCCAAACCGGACGCCAAGACCCAGTTGGAAGAAGCCCGGAAGCTTCTCAAGGAGGTGTCGCCCGGCGTTTACGACCTCAATGGCATCCAGATCAAGGCCGCCACCCGCGAACTGCGCATTCCTTGCAGCATCCTCCACCAAAAACTGCCCATCGAATACGCCCTCGTCCACGAAACCGGGGAAAAAGTCCACGAAACCATCCTCGAAACCAAGGTCCGGCCCATTCAGGTCCAGCTCGCCCTCCTTCTGGCCAATTATCAGCCCGCCACCCAGGGCCTGCTCGACAAACTCGAACCCAAGGACGAACGCCCCTACAAAGACCCGGACACCGCCCCCGCCACCCCGGGTGCCAACCGCCTCGCCATTCACGTCGAGTGGAAAGACGGCGACAAAACCAAGCGCGTGCCGCTTTCCGATTTCATCCAGAACATCGACACCAGGCAGTCTCCACCCGACCTCGACACCTGGATCTTCAATGGATCCATCATCGACCACGACGGCTTCAACGCCGAAATGACCGGCTCCATCATCTCCACCTACGTTGATCGCCAGGCCATCATCAATTCCGCCGCCAAAGGCAACCATCGCGACGAGCTCTGGATCAGCATGCCCGCCAACATTCCCGCCGAGGAGACCAAGGTCACCCTCATCATCACCCCCGCCGCCAAATAGCTCGTTTTTGAAATCCTGAACCTGAAACCTGGAACCTCTCCACCGTCATGAAACTCCCCGCCCTACTTCTCACGATCACCCTCGGCACCGCCTCGCTCTTCGGGCAGGCCGCCACGCAGGCCGCCCGTCACGAATCCCTCAAACAAGAACTCCGTCTCGGCGTCGAGCGCGGCCTGAACTTCCTCCGCTCGAAGCAAAACGGCGAAACCGGCCAGTGGGGCGATTCCGAACCCGTCGCCATCACCGCCCTCGGCATCATCAGCTTCATGCTCGATCCCAATCGCAAGGCGGGCGATCCCGTGCCGGCCGAAGTCGAGAAAGCCACCAAGTTCCTCCTCAGCAACGCCAAGCCCGACGGCGGCATCTACGTCAAGGCCCGGGGCAACTACAACACCGCGCTCGCCCTCACCGCCCTGCTTCTCAATCCGAAGCCTGAAAACGAGGAAGTCATGCTCAAGGCACGCCGCTACCTCGTCACCCGTCAGCTCGACCTCGATGAGAAAGGCAAGCAGGACAACCCGCTCGACGGCGGCATCGGCTACGGCGACGACAAAGGCATGCACGCCGACATGTCGAACATGGTCTTCGCCCTTGAAGCCATCCACTACTCCGAGGCCCTCCTCGCTGACAAAGGCGATGCCGCCAAAAACGAGCCCAAGCTCAACTACGCCGCCGCCATCGACTTCATTCAGCGCTGCCAGAACCGCCCCGAGTCGAATAAGTCCTCCTGGGTGAGCAAGGATCCCGACGACGCTGGCGGCTTCATCTACAACCCCGTCGAAACCCGGGGTGCCAAAGTCGAAAACCCGGACGGCAGCATCGCCCTCCGCAGCTACGGCAGCATCAGCTACGCCGGCCTGCTCAGCTTCATCTACGCCGGGCTCGAAAAAGACGATCCACGTGTCAAAGCCGTCATCGAGTGGCTGCAGAACCACTACACCGTCGAGGAAAACCCCGGTCTCGGCGCCTCCGGCCTCTACTACTACTTCCACACCATGAGCAAGGCCCTCAGCACGGCCGACATCGACTTCATCAAGACCAAGGACGGCAAGGTGATCGACTGGCGTGCTGATCTCACCGGAAAGCTCCTCAGCCTGCAAAAAGGCGACGGTTCCTGGGCGAATGCCGAAGGCCGCTGGATGGAAAGCGATCCCGTCCTCGTCACCAGCTACATCCTCATGGCGCTCGGCCGTATTCATCAGACGCTGTGACCCTGCCTCACGGACGTCCACCGCCGGAGAATGCGTGAGGTGCCGACACCTCGGTACTCGCAGATTTACTTCGAGGCCTCACGCCTCGCCCAGGCGTCTGCGTCGATCAGCGTGTCCAGATCCGGGTGCGGCACGACTTGATGCGCGGTCATGACGCGCTCGACGGTCTGCCAGATGCCGGGAAACTTGATTTTGCCGCTCAAAAAGGCGTCCACGGCGACTTCGTTGGCCGCATTCAGCACCGCAGGCAACGTACCGCCGGTGGTTCCGGCATGGCGGGCGAGGTTGAGCGCCGGGAAATCAGCCACACGCGGCGCTTCGAAATGCAACGCGCCCACTTTCGCGAAATCGAGCGGCTTGAGGTGGTTCGGAACGCGTTCCGGCCAGGTGACGGCATACTGAATGGGGAAACACATGTCGCTATGACTGAGCTGGGCGATGACGCTATTGTCGGCAAACTCCACCATGCTGTGCACGATGCTTTGCGGGTGCACGACGACCTCGATCTTCTCCATCGGCACGTCGAAAAGCCACTTCGCCTCGATCATTTCGAGGCCTTTGTTGAACAGCGTGGCGCTGTCGATCGTGATCTTGCGGCCCATGCTCCAGGTGGGGTGCTTCAGCGCCTGGGCGACAGTGACGTCAGCCAGTTGTTCCGCCGGCAAGGTGCGGAACGGGCCGCCACTGGCCGTGAGCAGGATGCGCTGCACCTCGCTGTGGCGGTGACCTTCCAGGCACTGGAAGATGGCGTTGTGCTCGCTGTCCACGGGCAGGAGGTTCACGCCTTTGCGCTTCGCCGCCTCGGTGACGGCTTCGCCGGCCATGACGAGGATTTCCTTGCTGGCGACGGCCAGATGCATGCCACGCTCGATCGCGGCCAGCGCCGGAGCGAGGCCAGCGGTGCCGACAATGGCCACCAGCACCATGTCCGCGTCGGATTCATCGACCAGATCGACCAATCCCTGCGCTCCCGAGTGCAAAACGACATCCGCAGGCAGCAGCGCACGCGCTTTGGCGGCTGCGGCGGCATCCGTCAGCGCCACCTGCTTCACGCCGGTCTCACGCACCTGGTCCACGAGTGATTCCACGCTGCTGTTCGCCGCCAGGCCGACGATTTGCATCCGCTCCGGGATGTCACGGGCCACTTTGAGGGCACTGGTGCCGATGGAGCCGGTGGAGCCGAGGAGGAGAACTTTGCGCATCACAGGCTTGTGTTTGGCTTAGCGGGCGATGGCGGACAAGTAGAAATAAAACACCGGTGCGGTGAACAACAGGCTGTCGGTGAGATCCAAAATGCCGCCGATGCCAGGCAGCTTGTGGCCGCTGTCCTTGATGGCCACGCAGCGCTTCAGCACCGATTCGGCCAGGTCACCCGTCACAGCAGTCGCACAAAGCACCGGGGCCAGGATCATGCCGTGCAGCCAACTGAGCGGCGGCGAGATCTTCTCCGGCAGCGCAAGCAGCAGGATCGCTGCCGCCAGGAACGAGCCGACAAACGAACCGGCAAACCCCTCCCATGACTTCGCGGGGCTGATGTGCGGGATCATTTTGTGCTTTCCGAAGATCACTCCGAAGACGTAGGCGCCCATGTCGCTGAACTTGGTCACCATGATGAGGAAGAGCAGCAGAAAGCAGCCCTTCATCGGCTCCGCAGGCTCCAGGTAGATCACCTTCACCATGAAACCGAAGAAGATCACGGTGTACACCACGCCAAAGACCGTGTTGAAGATGCGCTGGAGCGTCAGCACTCCCTCCAACTGCTGGCGGTAGCAGAGCAGGAAGCTGCCGTGGACGCTGGCGGTGAGGGCGACGAGATCCAGCCACATCAAATCGGCCGATCTGCCGGCATGCAGCCACCAGGCCACTGCGATCCAGTAGCCCACGCAAATCAGGAGGCCCAGCACGTTGAAGGACCGTGCATGGGGATCAGCCCGCAGCAGGCGGTAGTATTCCACCGCTCCAGCAATGCCGAAGAGGCCCGTGATCACCATCACCAGCCATTCCTTCTGTGAATTGAAGGCAAAGACCAGCACCGCCCACAGCAGCAGCGTGCTGAACAGACGCGACGCGAAAACACGACGCTTGCTGGGCGCGGTGGGCTTGGCGGCGGCGGATTCGGACATGCGGCGGGTTGGAAACGCGCCCATTTAGAGCGCAGTCGGGTTGATAGGGCAATGCGATTTCGCGTCTGGCATGCCTTCCGGCCTGACAGGGGCAGTCACCGAGGCCTCCGTGCGCTCAAAACCCGCCTTCAAAGAAGGCGCGCAGATCCTTCAATCCCCGTCCCTGCTGGCAGACTTCGGAAAGATTCGAGACGGCGGCCGGGATGTGCTGCTGGTAGTGCGGTTTGCCGAGGTTCCGGCTCAGGTTGGCGTAGGCCCCGAGCGCCTGCATCAGGCGCTGCGCGGCACACAGGTGGAACACATCCCGGAGCTCGTCCAGATCGAGGCCGCGATGCGCCGCGTAGTAACGCAGCAGCTCGCCGCGTTCGGTGGGCGCCAGGGTCACGTAGGGATCGTAAAGCAGCGAGGCGAGGTCGTATTCAGCCCGGCCGAGACGCAGCCCTTGGTAATCGACCAGCCAGGCGTCCTCGCCACGGATGAGGACATTCTGGCTTTGAAAATCACGATGCACCAGGCAACGCGGCAACCTGGCGAGGCGGCGACGGAGCTGTTTCAGTGCCTCGTGAGCGGCTTGATACTCCTCGCGGCCGAATTCGCGGCCCAGGTGGCCACCGACGAAGTGATCCAGGAAGTAATTCTGCTCCCATTCGTAAAGCGCCTCGTCGAAGGCCGGCTCCAGTTCATTAAGATCGGCGGGACTCAGGCCGGTTTCGCCCACACCATGGAATTTCGCCGCCTCACGCAAGGTGGCCTCGTACAGCGGCCGGCGCAGTTCCCAGGACTTCTGGTCATACGACTGCAAATCAACACGACCGAGGTCCTGCAGCCACACGCAGAGCCGCTGCTCATCGAATGCCATCACGTGCGGCACGTGCGCGCCGATCTTTTCCAGCCGGCGGGTGGCGGGCACGAACTTCGGATTGTCGCGACGTGCGAGGGTGTAAACCATCAGCACCATCGATTCACGGCCGTCCTGCCAGTTGAGGCGGTAAAAATGCCGGTCAGAGGCGCCTTTGAGGATCACTTCGACCTCGCACCCGACAGCGTCCAGCTCTGGAAACTGTTCGCGAGTGAGAATGAGCAGGGCCTCGTGTTCGGGGGGCATTTTCGTCAGTTCAAAGTTTCAGGTTCCAAGTTCGAAGCCGGAAAGTCTCATGGAGGTCACGTTCCGGCTCAACTTGAAACCTGAAACTTGAAACCCTCCAACTAGAAGTCGGCGTCCTCCACGATCCCGGCTGCCGTGACGGCGCTGCGGACGATGCAGCGCTTCAGGTGAGCGCCGCGGACGACGCGGCCGCCGGGCCAGACGATGCAGTCTTCCAGTTGCACCCCGGATTCGATGACGGCGTCGGCTCCGATGACGTTGGTGCCGCGCAGAACGGCTCCGTCTTCGATCCGGGCCGCAGGATCAATTGCGGGGCCATACATGCCGTTGAGCGCGGCATGCGCGGCCAGGTAGGCCGTGCGGCTGCCAAGATCCCACCAACTGCCCTCGTCGATCACCACGCCACCAATCTTCGCCCCCTGACGGATCATGTTCAGGAAGATGGGAATGACAGACTCCACCTTGCCGGGTGTGATCCAGTCGTGAATCGCCGGATCGCAGGCGTAGATGCCGGTGAAGAGGTATTTCCCCTCGTCTCCGGTGCCCAGCTTGTTGCGGATGTCAGTGATCATGCCGCGCCGTGGGTCAAAAGCGATGTGCAAGGCCGGTCCGTGGCTGCGCAGGACGAGGGTGACGAGGTTGCCGTTTTCCCGGTGCTCGGTGAGCAGCGGCTTCAGGGGCAGGTCGGTCAGGATGTCGCCATTATAGACGAGGAAGGGCTCGTCCCGCAGCAGGTCGCGCACATTGGCGATACCACCGGCCGTTTCCAGCCGCACGGGGCTTTCATTGCGGAACTGGAGGGGCACACCGCGATAGCTTTGATGGGGGAAAGCTTTTTCATAGGCCTCCGGGATGTGGTGCGTGTTCACCACGAGGCTGGAAACGCCCGCAGCCAGCAGATGATCGAAGGCATAAGTGATCAGCGGCCGGTGAAACACGGGCACGAGGGGTTTCGGAAGCTGTTCCGTCAGCGGCCGGAGCCGTTCGCCAATGCCTGCGCCCAATACAAATGCCTGATTCACGTGGCGGCCTTTACGCGCAGCCAATCACGGCGCAAACGGAAGTTCTGGACGCGCGGATTGTAGCGCGGAATTCCGATTCCGCGTCGCCCGGCTCGGAATCATAATTCCGAGTTACACCGGGCGCTTTCTCCGCAGCCACGTCACCAAAGCCACGATCAGGGCCACGGACACGACGACCGGCAGCACGTAGGAGTCTCCACCAGAGCCACAGAAGGCACACGGCGCCTCCACAGCCGCAGCGGCGCCTTCATCCGCCACGATCGGCGGCGGGGCGGCCGTGCGCGGCTTGTAGCTCTGCAAATCGAGCACGTAGCTGTTTTCACCCGGAAACAGGATCTGGTAACGCTCGATCTTCTTTCCCAGGGCCGTGTTGTGATAAAGCACACTCAGCGTGCCAGTCTCCAGCGCCTTGATCGAGTAGCCGGTCGTTCCGGCAGGAATCTTCCCCCGCCAGGTGCCGGTCAGCATCACCGGGTCCTCGGGTGTCTTCAGCTCCGCATTCTCCGCACCCGTGAACTCCCAGATGTAGTCCGGTTTCACCTCCACCGCCGGGTCCAGCACGATCTCGACCACCTTCTGGATGTAATCCCGTGCCTGGGCCTTCAGCTTGTCCTTCCGCTCGGCTGGCGTGACCGCCAGATCGGCATTCGTCAGGTAGGGGGCCACGTTTGGATCGTCCTCAAAACAGCGCGGATCGATCTCCACCTGCAGCGTCCAGTCGCCATTTTCCTCAAAATTCGCCCGCACCGGCACATCAGGCAGCGGGTGGGCACGACAGGTGGCCGCCAGCAGCCAGAACAGGCCGCAGCCGAGGAGAAGCGCGTGGGATTTCATGCGGGCGAGCGTGGCACAGGGCCGGCGCCTGTGACGAGCCTTTTCACCCGACCCCACAAAAATTTTGATTGCCAGCCCGGCACCGGTTCGTTTTGAATGTGCGCAAATCCGTCCCGGGGCATTCCCTGCCGGAAAAGCCAACACCCACCCAACATGAAATCCATCCTCACCACCCTCGCCGTCATCGGCCTCTCCGCCTCCGCTTTCGCCGGCTGCGGCAAAACTGAAACCACCAGCGGCAAGCTCAAGTCCGTTGACGGTGACTCCAAGTCCATCGTCATCGAAGCCGACGGCAAAGACGTCAAGCTCACCCTCACCGCTGCCGTCAAAGACGCTGACAAGCTCGTCGGCAAGAAGGTGACCGCCGTCAGCTCCCACAAGAAAGTGGAATCCCTCAAGGAAGGCTGATCCATTCTGAGTTGAGTCCCTCAACTCCCGAGGCCCGGAGGCGTCCCCTCCGGGCTTTTTCATGCCCACGGGTCTTCTTTGCCTGAATTTGTTCACTTTTGCTAAAGATGCGCGTATGACTGGCCCTCACACCGGTGCGGCACACAGCCGCCCCGGTCACCTCCCAACTGACACCACACCACAAATGAAAGCACTCCTCACCCTCACCCTCGCCGTCGCCGCCTTCGCCCTCAGCAGCTGCACCTCCGACGGCCGTTGCATCTTCGCCGGCAAGAAGAAGGAAGCCTGCCCCACGGGCTCCTGCTGCGCCAAGAAGGCCGCCACCGATTGCAAGACCTGCAAGCATTGATGCCTGCGAGCTCGCAGAATTGAAGCACCACGGAACCCGGAGCACGCGCCTCCGGGTTTTTTGTGCCCGGATTGCGCCGATCCTGCCGCCTGCTGTGCCGTGCTTGGCGTGACAAGACTAAACATGCACTCGGCATGCAAGTTTAATCCCCTGCCCTCGTAAAACCGCCATGCGACTCAGTCTCTTCACCGACTACTCCCTGCGCGTGCTCATGTTTGCCGTGCTGAAGGGAGGCTCCTTTTCCCTCAGTGAGGTCGCCGAGGCGTACAGCATCTCCCGCCACCATCTGGTGAAAGTGGTGAATTATCTGGCCCGCCTCGGTTACCTGGAAACCCGCCGCGGTCGTGGCGGCGGCATCGAACTGGCGATGAAGCCAGAGGACATCCGCATCGGCATGGTCGTGCGCCGCACGGAGGGCATGCCGCCGCTCGTCGAATGCTTCGACAAGGAGCACAATACCTGCGCCATCAATGGCTCCTGCCGCCTCAAAGGCGTCCTCGCCCAGGCCGTAAACGCCTTCTACGAAGTGCTGGACCGCCAGACCCTGCGTGACCTCGTCTCCGGCACGGACGCCACACGCATGAACCGCATTTTGCTCCCACAGTCATGAAAAACCTTCTCCGCATCAGCCTGATCACCTTTTCGCTGTCCGGCACTGCTCTGATGGCAGAGGACGAATACGAGGCAGCGCCGATCCGCTACTCCGAGACAGAGCCGAACGACGCAGCCCGGCATCTGGAACGCCTCATGGCCGCCGGCAAGGTGAAGATCGACCGCAGCAACGCCTGGACCGTGCTGCACGGCGTCATGAAGGAGTTTGGCGTCCTGCCCGAGTCGCAGACCATGGTTTTCTCGAAGACGAGCAAGCAGAACGACCTCATTGGCCCGCAGACGCCGCGTGTCGTTTACTTCGGCGACAACGCCTACCTTGGCTACAGCGTCGGCGGTGCCATCGAGGTCTCCACCGTCGATCCGAAACTCGGCCCCATCTTCTACCTGCTCGATCCGCGTGAGGAACCGTCCAAGCCGCTCCACTTCCAACGCGATCAGAGCTGCCTGAGCTGCCATGGCGGCCCTTTTACCCCGGAGGTGCCCGGTGTGATCGTGCGTTCCGTCTATCCCGGCCCGGAAGGCCATCCCATCATGAGCCAGGGCAGCACCGTCGTCGATACCACCACTCCGTTCAGCGACCGCTGGGGCGGCTGGTATGTCACCGGCAAACACGGCAGCGCTCTCCACCGCGGTAACGTCACCGCCACCGAGAAGAACGACCAGACGGTCGATATCGACTTCAAGAAAGGCGCGAACGTCTCCAACCTCGCCAAGTTCTTCGACATCACGCCCTACAAGCGCAAGACGAGCGACATCGTCGCCCTCATGGTGCTGGAGCACCAGACCAGCGTGCAGAACATCCTCACCAAGGCGAATCACACCTCCATGCGGGCCATGCACATGCAGACCAGCCTCCAGCGCGAGCTTGGTGAAAAAGTCCTCTCCGAGCCCACCGGCACCGCACGCCGGATCATCGATCACTGTGCCGAGGACGTGCTCGACGCGATCTTTTTCAAAGACGAGGCCGAACTGCCCGAGGGTGGCATCGAGGGCGATCCCGCCTTCCAGACCGCCTTCACCAAACGTGCGCCGCAAAGCACCGACGGCCGCAGTTTGAAGGACTTCCAGCTCCTCAACCGCCTCTTCAAGCACCGCTGCAGCTACATGGTTTACTCCCTCACCTTCCAGCACCTCACCGCCCCGCTGAAAAAGACCGTGCTCGAACGCCTCTGGGCGGTGCTCGACGGCAAGGACACCTCTGGCAGCTACAGCTATCTTGGAGAAAGCGAACGCGCCCACATCCGCCGCATCCTGGCCGAGACGCTGCCCGGAGCCCCGGCGGAATGGAAGAAGGCCATCGCGAGCAAGTGACCCCGGAGCACCAGGGTTGCAATGCAGCGCATCATCTCCAAGCTGCCTGCATGAAACAGCTCCTCGCCCTCCTTCTCTGCGCCTTCTGCCTTTCCGCCTGCGGCGAAAAACAGCCTGCGGAGGTCGATTTCGCCGACAAGGACATCGAACTGCTCAACGAGGGCAAGGAAGCGAACTTCAAGGGCAAGCCTTACACCGGCCTCGTGCGCAACAAGCACTCCAACGGCAAGACCGCTGGCGAATATCCCTATCAAGACGGCAAGATGCACGGCGTGATGAAGGAATGGTGGGAAAACGGCCAGCAATCCGCCGAAACCAACTTCGACCGCGGCCAGCGGCACGGCCTCAACCGCTACTGGGACATGAAGGGCAAGCAGACCAAGGAGCAGATGTACGACCACGACACATCGGTGAGTGAAAAACACCTCTGATTTTTCCAACATGGCCTCCATCATTACCTTGTTTATCATCGCCGTGATTTCGCTGATCGCGGTGCGGGTGGGTGCCACGGCGCTGATGATGACGGGGCTGAGCTGGGACACGGCGAGCTTTCAATCTTACTCCGCGTTCTTCGGTGTGGGCTTCACCACGAAGGAGGCGGAGATGGTGGTGAACCATCCCGTGCGCCGTCGAATCATCCGCGATCTCATTCTGGCTGGAAACGTGGGCCTCACCTCCGCGCTGGCGGCGCTGGTGGTGTCGATGATGCAGACGGAGAAAAGCAGCCACATGCTGATGATGGTGCTCGGTGTCTCCGTGGCGGTGGTGGTGCTGCTGTCGTTGTCGCGGGTGGGCTGGCTTCAGCGGCTTTTGGACCGCGTGATCCATCGCGCCCTGGAGCATGCGGGCATGGTGAGGGCGCTCGATTACGAGCTGCTGCTGCGCATCCAGCATGGCTATGTCGTCTCGGAGATCGAGGTGCTGCCAGGCACTTACCTTGCCGGACGCACGCTGCGCGATTCTCGCCCGTGGGACCGCGGCGTTGTCATCCTCTCTATCAAGCGCGATGGTGAAACGAGCCCAGGCATCCCCAGCCGCGATGATTTGATCAACGCAGGAGATTTGCTCACGGCCTACGGAAAAGAGTCGGATCTGCTGTCCATGACGGAGCCGATGACAAACCCCGTCAACACGCAGCAAAGCGTGGCGGCTGCCTGAAAATCTCGCCTCAAGGGGCAGTTGCATTTGCGAGCCGGCATGGAGGGCGGCAAGATCGAAATGATGTCTGACTCCGCCTTACCACGATCATTCTCCGTTCCGGCCGTGGCACCCCGCCATCTGCTAGTGGCGGTGGATTTCACGCGGGAAGTGGGTGCGGTGCTGCGCACCTCGGTGGCGCTCGCAGCACGCATTAGCGCACGAATGACGCTGCTGCATGTGCTGGAGCCGGTGACGGACGATCCGGAGATCGCCTTGCATTGGGGAGATTTTCCCAAGGAACGCCGTGAGCATGCACGGCAGCGGCTGGAGACCGTGGCTCGCGAGATCGGTGCCGACGGAGCAGAGCTGGTGCTGGTGGAGGGACGGCCTTTCGAGGAAATCATCCGCACGGCGCAGGAACGTGGCTGCGATCTGGTGGTGATGGGACGCACCGGCGAGGAGCGCGGCTTTATCCATGAGGCGCTGGGCAGCACGGTGGAAAAGGTGGCACGTCATGCGGGCTGCCCGGTCTTCATCGTCGGCGAGGAGCAGAAGCCTGGGCCGCAGGAGCCGCGCAGCATCCTCATCAGCACGGATTTCTCCCAGGACTCATGCGCCGCCTTTCCGTGGGCGGAGCTGATTGCTCGGAGCTACAGCTCGAAGCTGCTGCTGGCGAACGTGCAGGAGCCGATGGGACTGCCCGGCACGGTGGAATACCGCCGCTTTGGTGAGCAGATCGACGCTTTGCGCGAAGAGGCGGACGAGCGGCTCGAAACCTTCCGCCAGGAGCATCTGCCGGTCGATCTGACAGTCGAAACACGGGTGATCGAGGGCACACCGGACCATGCTCTGTGCCGCCTCGCTCGGCGCGAGCAGGTGGACTTGATCGTGATCTCCACTCATGGCGCACAAGGCTGGCGCAGAGCCTGGCTGGGCGGCACGGCGGAGGGCGTGCTGCGCGGGGTGCCGTGCTCCGTGCTCGTCGTGCCTCCTGCGCAGCGGATGGAAGCACCGGAAGATGATGCCGATGCGGCGAGACTCGCTCCACGGCAGTCTGCGCAGGAGAAAAAAGCGGGCATCGATCTCAGCGCACCGGTTTCCAGCCTGATGCGGGCGGATTTTCCAGCGTTGGCGCAGCATGCGACGATTGGCGAGGCGCTCGCGCACATCCGCCAGGTCGGCGTGGGCGAGAGGCTGGTGTATTTCTACGTCACAGGGCCGGAAGGCCGTCTGATGGGCGTGATCCCCACGCGGCGGCTGCTCACCGCGCCGCTGGAGGACAAGGTGGACGCACACATGATCCAGAACGTGACCGTGCTGCGGCCGGAGGAGTCGCTGCTGGAGGCCTCGGAGGTGTTTGCGAAGCGGAAATTCCTCGCGCTGCCGGTGATTGACGAAAGCGGGCGTCTCATCGGCGTGGTGGATGTGGGCCTGCTTTCTGACAAAATCTTCGACCTCGCGGAGCGGGAGCAGCTTGAGGATCTCTTTGAGACGATCGGGTTCAACGTGGCACAGGTGAAGGAGGCGTCGCCAGTGAAAGCCTTCCGCTTCCGTTTTCCGTGGCTGCTGGCCACCATCACCAGCGGCACGCTGTGCGCGGTGCTCACGAGCACCTTTGAGCTGACGCTGGCGAAGAGCATCGTGCTGGCATTTTTCATGACCCTGATCCTCGGCCTCGGTGAAAGCGTGAGCATTCAATCCATGACCGTGGCCATCCAGGCGCTGCGCAGCACGAAACCGACGCTGCGCTGGTATCTCGGCGCACTACGGCGTGAGGCGCTCACCGCGCTGCTGCTCGGCGTGGGCTGCGGGCTGATCGTGGCGCTCATCGTGTGGCTGTGGCGTGGCGAGGCCGTGGTGGCGGCCAGCATTGGCACGAGCATCGCCCTGACGTTGCTCACGGCCTGTGTCACCGGTCTCAGCGTGCCCGCACTGCTGCACGCGATGCGTCTTGACCCAAAAATCGCCGCCGGGCCGATCACCCTGGCGCTGACAGACATCTTCACGCTGCTGTTTTACTTCGGGCTGGCGTGGTGGCTGTTGTGAAATGAAGAAAAGGCACTCAGCCAACAACAAGCCTGCACCAAAAAACAGCCAGCGGCGGCCCGAGAAGGAACATCAGCAGACCGGTGGGAAGGTAGTCGGTCGTGCGCAGGCGTCCGCTTGAGTACACGAGCGCATTCGGCGGTGTGGAGATGGGCAGCGCCATCGCCACGGAGCAGCCGAGCGCCACGGGGATGACCAGCGCGGCGGCATCCTGCCCCGTGCTGCCAGCGATCACCAGCGTCACGGGCAGCAGGATGTTTGCGGCGGCGGTATTGCTCATGAGATTGGATACCAGTGCTGCCATCCAGGCCAGCACGAGGCCCGCAGCCCATGATGGCATGCCCAGCGCCCCAACACCTGATGCAAGCCATTTTGCCAGACCGGAGGTCTCAATGCCTACTCCGAGCGAAAGACCGCCCGCCAGCAGGATGAGCACATCCCAATCGATGCTCTTGATATCCTCCCGCCGCATGACGCCGATCATGGAAAGCACCACGATGGGCACAAAGGACACCACCGCCGTGGGGATGCCGTGCCATTCACCGGACATCCACAGCGCCACGGTGAGAAGAAAAATGACCGCTGTGGCGATGCGCTGCCAGCGCTTCACCAGTTCGGCTGCGGTTTCCGCCTCTGGCAGCTTCACGGGCAGCGCCGCCGTGCTGCCAGCCATTTGCCGCGAAAGCATCATCCAGCCCAAAGCGGCCAAAACACCGGCGGGTGGCAGCGCCAGCAGCATCCAGTGCAGAAAGTCCACCGGCTGCTCCGCCTCCAGCAAACCGGCGGCGATGGCGTTTGGTGGTGTGCCGATCAGCGTGGCCATGCCGCCCAAGTTTGCCGCCACGGCAAGACCCAGCAGCAGAGAGCGAGGGACGGGCGAACTGGCAGGCAGGCCATCCAGCGCCGGGCGCAGCATCACCAGCAGCAGCGCGGTGGTGGCTGTGTTCGACATGAACATGCTCAGACCAAAGGCCAGGCCCATCATCGCCGGCATCAGCACCTGCACCCGGCCGCCGGACCAGCGTATCACCCGCTGTGCGAGGTGCCTGTCCATCCCGGTGCGTGTGGCTGCCACCGCCAGCACGAGACCGCCGAAGAACAGCCACATCGGCGGGCTGGACCATGGGCGCACAAACATCTCCCAGCCCTTCAAATCATCCGCCGCCAGCAGCGGGCCGCCTGGGCGGCCCAGCGTCACGATTTGCAGCCCGATGATCAGCAGCGCCACCGCAAAGGCCGGCACCGCCTCGGTGATCCACAGCCCGGCACCCAGCAGCACGATCAGCATTGACCAGCGCCCGGCCTCGCTGAGTCCCTCATGCAAAGGCAGAAAGGCGCAGGCCCACGCCGCAGCGGCGCAGAGGGTGAATTTCACCACGGCTGTCCCGGAGCTGAACTCCAGCCCCTTTAAAATGCGCCGCACTTCCGCCCGTGTGTCGATCATGCTTTTTTAACGGTGCAAACGCAGCACGAAGCAAGCCACGATCTGGCTGGTGAAGCCCGTCGTGTTCTCTCACTCATGGCAGGCCGCGTTCCAAAGCAGCTTCCGTGCGGTTCTTGCTCATCACACGCCGCTTCATGCGCTTGTTGAGTCGAAAGAGAGCCTCCGGTGTATCTCCCTTGGATGAGGCCATGTCCTCGTCCTTCAACCTCGTCTGCCCGACACCATGAAAAAAGCTCCCCAAACCAGCTCTGCGGCCAAAACGGCCACCAAGACAGTGGCGGTGTCTGCCGCCAAACCGAAGAAGAAATCCACCAGCACCACCAAACCGGTGCGCAAACGCACGAAAGCCGATGCCGCTGCATCTCCACCGGAGATCACCGAGGTGGAGATCGCCACCTGCGCCTACTTTATCTATGTGAGCGAGGGCTGCCCTGCCGGACGTCAGATGGACCACTGGCTGGAGGCGGAGGCTCGATTGAAAAACGGGTGACGAACATGTCCCAAAACATCCCGACGCATCACGCCCATGAACACCAACCCTGATCTTCCCATGAACTCGCACCCGACCTCCCGATTCACGCACATCCTGGCACCGGTGGATTTTTCCAAACCATGCCTGCAAGGCCTTTCCGCCGCTGTCAGCCTCGCCCGACGCAGCGGCGCAAAGCTCACCCTTCTGCATGTGGTCAAACACCTGCCGCAGGGCTCGCATGTGGTGCTGGATGCCGCCGGCCTGCGGCAGGACTGGCTGCGGGAAGCCCGCGAAAAGCTCGCGGAGTTTGTGACGGCCCATGTGCCGGAGGATGTGCCGGCGGAGCGTGTGGTGAAAGAGGGCAAGGCCTTCGATGTCATCGTGCGGGAGGCTGGAAAGCGGGGCTGTGATCTCATCGTGACGGCCACGCACGGCTACACCGGGCTGGCGCATGTGCTCATCGGCAGCACGGCGGAGCGCATCGTGCAGCACGCGGCCTGTCCCGTGCTGGTGGTGCGTGGACGCGGTGAAAACCATGACTTCGGGCTGGCTCCGCGCTGGATTCTGCTGCCCACCGATTTCTCGGAGAACTCCCGCAAGGCATTCCCGCTGGCCTCGGCCCTGGCCGCTGATTTTGGTGCGAAACTCATCCTCGCCCATGTGAAGCCCGGCATCCCGATGACGGGCGAGATCCCGCTGAACTTCACGCAGCAGCAGCTTGATGCCCTTCATGCGCAGGCGGAGACACGGCTGCGGAAATTCCGCACCGAGCACTTCAGCGAGGAACTGAACACCACCACGCTCGTTCTGGAGGGCGAGCCCCATCAGTGTCTCGTGAAAGCGATCACCTCCGACGAGCCCGGCCTCATCGTCATGTCCACCCATGGTCATACCGGCTGGGAGCACGCCCTGCTCGGCAGCACCGCAGAGCGGGTGGTGCGCCATGCCTCGTGCTCCGTGCTTGTCGTGCGCTGAGGCTTCCATTCGTGATGCAGACACTCCTGTCTGCACGAGTGTCACCAGACACACGAGCCGGCTGCGGACAGACAAAGAGTGTCTGGCGCACACTCTCTGCGGCGGCGGCGAGCCAGGCTTGCGGCCAACATAGGCGCAGAGTCTCCCAAACCGCTCCCGGCGGAAGGGTGGCGTGCATGGCAGATTGCGGTTTGCCATTTAAAACGGCGGCATCCCAGCCCGACACCCAGTCCAGCTCCATCTTTTATGCCTGCAAAACGAGCCTCCAACCGACTGAGAACCAAAAAGTCCGCCGCCAAACGCACAACGCATCCGCGTGCCGCCGCTGCGGGTGACACCGCGCCGAGTCTGACCTCCAAAGGCCTGCGTCGTCATGTCACGGGCCAGCGCAGCTCGGAAACCAGCACCGTGAAGGCCCTGGTGCTCGCGGACTTGCTGAAGGCTCATGCGCAAGGCGTGCCACCGGGAGATCAGATCGAGCAATTGCGCACGCTCATCAGCGGAGCCTCGCCAGACGAGATGAAGTCCCTGCGTCGTCTGCTGTTTCAAAAGGACACGGAAGCCGCCAGCCGCGAGCAGGCGGATACCGCACTCGCCCCAGGCTGGCGTGGCGGGAGCTATCCTTATCTGAATCTGCTCTCACGCCGCAGCTACGAGCAGCAGAAATACCGCCTCCAGGTGGAACTGCTCAAACTCCAGGCCTGGGTGAAGGAGGCCGGACAGCGCGTGGTCATTCTGTTCGAGGGCCGTGACGCCGCAGGCAAAGGCGGTGCCATCAAGCGCTTCATGGAGCACCTCAATCCGCGTGGTGCCCGTGTCGTCGCCCTGGAGAAGCCGAGCGAGCGTGAGCGCGGCCAGTGGTATTTCCAGCGCTACATCGAGCACCTGCCCGCCCGCGGGGAGATCGTGCTGCTTGACCGCAGTTGGTATAATCGTGCCGGTGTCGAGCGCGTCATGGGCTTCTGCACGGATGCGGAGTATGACGAGTTCATGCGCCAGGTGCCGGAGTTTGAGCGCCACCTCGTCCGCAGCGGCATCATCCTCTTCAAATTCTGGTTCTCCGTCAGCCAGGCGGAGCAGAAACGCCGCTTCAAAGAGCGCAACGCTCATCCTTTGAAGCAGTGGAAGCTCAGCCCGGTGGACAAGGCATCTCTCGACAAATGGAATGACTACACCCGTGCCAAGGAAGCGATGTTTCTGCACTGCGACACCTCCGATGCGCCGTGGACGGTGATCAAGTCCGACTGCAAAAAGCGCGCTCGCCTCAATGCCATGCGCTATGTGCTGCACCGCCTGCCCTACAGTAACAAAAAGCCCTCGGAAATCGGCGCTGTCGATCCGCTCATCGTCGGCCGACCCTCGCTCGTCTCCAGCCTCAGCGAGGATGACCTCGCGGTGCCAATCGAGTCGTGAGGCGAGCACGGATTGGAGTGGTGGATTTTCAAGACTCCATCACTCCAACACTCCAAGGCTTTGAGCCTGAAAGCGCCGATGGAGACACTTTGCACCCGCCTGTGACCTCCAGGATGCGTCATGGCCGAGCTTGCGGCGGTGATCCTAGCCTAACATTCTCACCTCACCCCCACCATGACCACCCTCGCTTTTTACGACACGAAACCCTATGACCGTGATTATATGCTCGCCGCCGCAGGTGCGGAGCAGATCACCTGGCGCTTTCATGAGTTCCGACTTACCGCGGAGACAGCGGCCACGGCGGCTGGTTGTGAGGCGGTGTGCGTCTTTGTGAATGACAAGCTGGACCGCGACTGCCTCCAGCAGCTCGCCAAATCCGGCGTGCGGCATGTGGCGCTGCGTTGTGCGGGCTTTAATCAGGTGGACCTCGCCGCAGCACGCGAGCTGGGCATCTCCGTGACCCGCGTGCCAGCCTACTCGCCCCATGCGGTGGCGGAGCACAGCGTGGCGCTGCTGCTCACGCTGAACCGCAAGATCCACCGTGCGCACAACCGCGTGCGCGAGTTCAATTTCTCGCTCGCCGGGCTCGTGGGCTTTGATCTGCATGGCAAGACCGCCGGTATCATCGGCACGGGCAAGATCGGCCGCTGCACGGCGCAGATTTTTCGCGGCTTCGGCTGCGAGGTGCTGGCCTATGATCCTTTTCCACAAAACGACTGGGCGCAGGGTCATGCCGTGCGTTACACCACCTTTGACGAAGTGCTCGAAAAGGCGGACATCCTCAGCCTGCACCTGCCGCTCACGCCCGAGACGCATCATCTGCTGAATGCCGGCACGCTCGCGCGGATGAAGCCTGGAGCCTATCTGCTAAACACCAGCCGCGGCAAGCTGGTGGACACCACCGCGCTGATCGGGTGCCTGAAAACCGGCCAGCTCGGCGGCGTGGCGCTGGATGTGTATGAAGAGGAGGAAGGCATCTTTTTCGAGGACCACTCCGAGCACGGCCTGCTGGAGGACGATGAACTCAGCCGCCTGCTGACCTTCCCCAACGTCCTCATCACCTCCCACCAGGCCTTTTTGACCAAAGAAGCGCTCGATGAGATCGCCCGTGTCACCGTGACGAATCTCCTTCATCATGCCGCCGGGCTGTCCCTTCTCGAAGGAACCGTGCTGTGAGGCTTTTCGTGCGGTTTTACCATCAGCCACGAGCCATTAAAGCCGTCGCAGCAGGTGAAGCGGGCGCAAAAGGGGGGGACAGATATTCTTTGCCTGGTTGCAGTTGGCTCTCGGCCCCGTGACGTGCGTGCAGACAGCAGTGTCTGCACCACGATCTGCGGACTTTTTGCGCCGGGTCAGAAGTCGGGCAAATGCATGAGGAGGCTGGACATCTCAATCGGGTGATCTTTCCATGATGGTGCGGGTTGAAATTTTTCTGAGGGATCGAAACTGCCACGGGGTAGCACCCGATGAGCGCGACAACCACTGCGCTCATCAAAACCAACCCAACCCGAAAAACACACCCAACCATGAAACACACCGTGCTTGCGATCCTCGCCGTGACCACCCTCGTCTCGTGCAACGCACCCTCCGTGCCCAGCCTCACGCAGACCTACAATGGCAAGCCCGTGCTCACCCGTGCCAGCCACCCGCAAGGCGGGTCGATGCATCCGGTCGATGGCGTTTACCTCGGACGGCGCTATTTCCATCCGCAAGGCGTGAAGACGGGACTCGCCTGGATTGACGTATATGGTCAGCGCTGATCCATGCGCCCGCCTCCTTCACCCCAAAACCTGAGCCTGCACCTGCCATGAAGCCTGATGATCCCGATCCGCTCGATGATCTGCTCGCCCAGTGGCAGGTGCCGCAGGCCGAAACACCGCCAGACTTCCGTCGCGAAGTCTGGCGGCGCATTTCCGCCACGGAGCCCGAGCCCGGCTGGATCGACAAACTCGCCTGGTGGCTCCTTCGCCCGAAACGCGAGGCCTTCATTGTTGCCGCCGCCATCGTGCTCGCCGTCGTTTGGGGTCTCACGCATCCGCCGCAGCCGGAGTTCACGCCTCATGACGCCTACGTCATGTCCGTGAGCCCCTTTGATCCGCATCACCTCGACGGTCGCCACCCATGACACCCGCCGGACGCATCGCTGCTTTTGTTTTTCTGACTGCCGCCGCCGCAGGAGCCGCTCTCTGGGCCACGCGGGAGAGCCTGCGCCCTCGTGAAAATCCACAGGAAGTAGGCCTCCGCTGGTTGAAGGACGAGTATCACCTCGACGATGCCACCTTTGAAAAGGTCAGCGCCCTCCACCGCGACTATTTCCGCCAGTGCGACAAGATGTGCCGCCAGATCAACGAGGCCGATCGTCCCCTGCTCTGGCGTGCGCGAAATCGCAACCGCCAGCCCGGCGAGCTGAATGCCCACCTCGCCCGCGATCAAATCGTCTGCGGCGACTGCGAAAAAGCCGCCACCGAGCACTTGAAGCAAGTCGCTGCCCTCATGCCTGGCCAGAGCGGCCAGCGCTTCCTCGACGACATCCTCCCTATCATGCAGCAGCAGCGCCGCGTGCATGATGAGAACCTCTCCTCCCATCTCCGCCGATGAGCAGTCCCGCTCGTGACGAGCTCGATGCCGAACTCATGCGCACCCTGGCCGAGGGGGATGATCTCGCGCTAAACCGGCTCATGGACGCGTGGAGCCAGCCGCTCATCAGCTACCTCATGCGCCTCACCGGCAGCCACGCCACCGCTTGCGATCTCGCCCAAGAAAGCTTCGTCCGTGTGCACCGGCATCGCCTGGAGTATCGCACCTCGCAAAAGTTCTCCACCTGGCTCTTTGCCATCGCCACGAACCTCGCACGCAACCATGCCCGCTGGCGTTCACGACATCCCGAGGCCCTCACCGAGCCCGAAAACCTCCGCGAGCTGCCCATCGCCAGCACCCACGCCTCACCAGACCAACAAGCCGCCGCCAACGAACGCCTCGCCGCCGTGCAAAAAGCCGTCAGCGAGCTCCCGCACGACATGCGTGAGGTCCTGATCCTCTCCACCTGGCACGGCCAGAGCCACACCGAGATCGCCCGCGTGCAAAACACCTCGGAAAAAGCCGTCGAACTCCGCCTCTACCGCGCTCGCAAACTGCTGCGGGAAATGCTCGGCGGGCAGTTATGACAGGGATTCAAAGAACTCAAAATACTCTGCGCGTTGCCGTCGGCGTCGCCTGTCCTGTCGTGCCGCTCAGCCGATTGCTGATTGTCCGGGATCATCCGGGAGAGGACAGCAGAGTGGGTGGTTCGGAATGTGCGCATTTTGTGCATCGTCCGCCTGCTCATGCGCTTGTGGAGTCGTTTCACGCTTCGCGGTGTAGCACTTGGGTCAGGACACTCTTTTTGCCCTTCCAGTCACTCACTCCACACCATGAAAACGAAACTCATCCTCGCTCCAGTGGACTTTTCCACGGGTTCCCGTGCCGCTTTGGAACATGCCGCCCGCCTCGCGGTGAAACTCGGTGCGAAACTGCATGTGCTGCATGTCATCGACTCCTATGCGCTCGCCATGCTGGCGGACAAACGAGGGGAGCCCTTCGACAGCGCGGCGAAGCATTCGATGGACCATGCCCGCAGGGCTTTGGACGAGTGGCTGGGCCATTCCACGCTGCCGGCGGGCTACGAGGTCACGCTGGTGATCGGTGCGCCTGTGCATGAGATCCTGGAGCATGTGAAATCCCTCGGCGCGGACCTGCTCGTGGCGGGTGTGGCAGGTGCGGGTGGTCATGCCGAGGGTGCTGGCTCTGTGGCGGGTAAACTGGCCCGCAAATCCTCTTCGGACGTGCTTCTCGTTCGCACGGGCCATCCGCAGGCTTTTGGGAAGATCGTGGCCGCGCTCGATTTTTCCGAGCACTCGGCCCGTGTGGCCTCGGCGGCCTTTGATCTGGCTGCGGCGGACAGCTCAGCGGCGGAGGTGGATCTGCTGCATGTGTGGGCTGATCCTGGCTCCATGCTGCCGGTGATGGGTCCGTTTGGCGAATCGGGCTTGAGTCTGGCGCAGACCTCCGTGCCGCCGCATGAGGAGCTGCTGCAAAGCGTGAACGCCAGCCTCAAAACCCATGCGCAGGCCGCACCCGGCACGCTGAAGGTGCTTCCGGTGGCGCTGGAGCATCGAAAGGCCGCCGAAGGCATCGCCGGGCATGCTCGTGCGGTGAATGCGGACCTGCTCGTGATCGGCTCGCTGGGCCGCACGAACCTCCGCTATCTTTTCCTCGGCTCCACGGCGGAAAAACTGCTCTCCCGCACCCCTTGCTCCATGCTGGTGGTGAAGCCAGCCGTGGCCTGAAAGTCGAATCTTGTTTGCCCCCGACATCCTTTTCTTCCGATGAAACAAACCTCCGCTCCTGATTCCGCCGCCCGCTGGCACCAGCTCGAAATGTCCGAGGTGGTGCAGATGCTGAAGTCCGACTGCCAGCATGGCCTCAGCAGCAGTGAGGTGGAGCGGCGGCAGAAGGAATATGGCCTCAATGTCGTCACCGCACGCGGCGGCACACCGGCGTGGAAGCGCTTCCTCCAGCAGTTCAACCAGCCGCTGGTGTATCTGCTGCTGGCCGCAGCGGGGGTGACGGCCTTTTTGCATGAGTGGGTGGACTCGGGCGTGATCTTTGGCGTGGTGCTGATCAATGCCATCATCGGCTTCATCCAGGAATCAAAGGCGGAAAAGGCCGTGGACGCGCTGAGCAAGATGGTCGTCACCGAGGCCACGGTGCGGCGGGATGGCCGCCGCCAGCGTGTGCCCTCCGCGCAGCTCGTGCCGGGTGATGTCGTCATGCTGCAAAGCGGCGACCGCGTGCCCGCGGACCTGCGTCTTTTCCAGGTAAACAGCCTGCAAGTGGATGAATCCCCGCTCACCGGCGAAAGCGTGCCCGTCCAGAAGCATGCTGATCCGCTGGCGCATGATGTGGTGCTGGCGGATCGCAAAAATCAGGCCTTCGCAGGCACCTCCGCCACCTACGGCACCGCCGAGGGCCTCGTGTGGGCCACGGGCGATAAAACGGAGACGGGCCGCATCGCGTGGCTCATCGCCGATGCGGTGGAGCTTTCCACCCCGCTCACGCAAAAGATCAGCACCTTTAGCAAGCTGCTGCTGTGGATCATCCTCGGCCTCTCAGCGGCAGCCTTCCTCTCCGGCGTGCTGCGTGGTGAGCCGGTGGTGGACATGTTCATGGCCGCCGTGGCGCTGGCCGTGGGCGCCATCCCGGAGGGACTGCCCGCCGCTGTGACCATCGTGCTCGCCATCGGCGTGTCACGCATGGCAAAGCGCCGCGCCATCATCCGCAAGCTGCCCGCTGTGGAGACGCTCGGCAGCACCACCGTCATCTGTTCCGACAAAACCGGCACGCTCACTGAGAATCAAATGACCGTGCAGCGTGTGCTGACCGGCGGCCGTGACTACGAGATCACCGGCGGCGGCTATGACCCGAGCGGCGAGATCCGGCTCGATGGGGAAAAGATCGACCCCGCGAAGCATCCGGCGCTGCTCGAGTGCCTGCGCTCCGGCGTGCTGTGCAATGATTCCCTCGTCGTAAAGGACGCGGAAGGCCGCCACGGCGTGCAGGGTGATCCCACCGAGGCCGCGATGCTCGTCGCCGGGGCCAAAGCGGGCCTCATTCACGAGGAAATGACCGGTCGATCACCCCGGCTCGGCATGATCCCCTTTGAATCCGAGCACATGTTCCGCGCCACGCTGCATGCGCTGGAGGGCAGGCGCACCATTTACAAAGTGGGGGCCGTGGAGCGCCTGCTCGACCGCTGCACGGACACGCTCGCCGCCGATGGCTCCCTCGTCCCGCTCGACAAGGACGCCGTCCGCGCCGCCGTGGAAAAACTCGCCGCACAGGGCATGCGCGTGCTCGGTTTCGCCCGTCGTCATGCCTCCCACACGGGCGATGACCTCGCGCATGAGCATGTGAAAGACGGCCTCACCTTCCTCGGCCTGCAAGGCATGATCGATCCGCCACGCCGGGAGGCCATCGCCGCCGTCGCGAACTGCCGCCGTGCTGGCATCCGCGTGAAGATGATCACCGGCGACCACGCCATTACCGCCCGCGCCATCGCTGAAAAGCTCGGCATCGCCGACAGCGACGGCGTGCAGGTCATGACCGGCCTCGATTTGGAGAAAGTCAGCGATGGCGAGCTGCCGGAGGTCGCACACCGCGTCGATGTCTTTGCCCGCGTCGCCCCGGAGCAAAAACTGCGCCTCGTCCGTGCCCTCCAGGCCCACGGGCACGTCGTCGCCATGACGGGCGATGGCGTGAACGACGCGCCCGCCTTGAAGCAGAGCGACATCGGCATCGCCATGGGCATCGTCGGCACGGATGTGGCAAAAGGCGCGGCAGATATGATCCTCACGGACGACAACTTTGCCACCATCCAGGCCGCCGTGGAGGAAGGACGCGGCGTCTTCGACAACCTGCGCAAGTTCATCGTCTGGACGCTGCCCACAAATGTCGGTGAAGGCTCCATCATCCTCGTCGCCATGCTCTTCGGCCTCGTGCTGCCCGTGGTGCCCGTGCAGCTCCTGTGGGTGAACATGGCCACCTCCATCTTCCTCGGCCTCATGCTCGTCTTTGAGCCCAAGGAGAAGGACCTCATGGACCGCCCGCCGCGTGATCCAAAGCTGCCGCTGCTCACCTTTCCGCTCATGATGCGCACCGGGCTGATCTCCCTCATCATGATCCTCGGCGGATACTGGCTCTACTTTTACGAGACCAGCGTCGGCGGAGAGTCCATCGCCGCCGCCCGCACCGCCGTGATCAATGTCATCGTCATGGTGGAGGTGGCCTACCTCATGAGCTGCCGCTCGCTGAACCACTCCCTGCTCTACGTCGGCCTCTTCAGCAACCCGCTGGCCCTCGTCGGAGCTGCCGCGATGATCGGTGCGCAGCTCCTTTTCACCTACGCACCCTTCATGCAGCACCTCTTCCACACCGCCCCGCTCGATGCCGGTGCCTGGCTGCGCATCGCCGGAGTCACCGCGCTGTCCTTCGCCGCAGTCGAGCTGGAAAAATGGATCCGCTTGGGCCGCCACAAAGGCATGGTAGTGCCGGTCGAATAACTGAAACCCAGTGCATAAAAACCGCCCTCATGAAAACCGTCTCTTTTTACGACACCAAGCCCTACGACCGCGACTACATCCTCGCCGCGACCGGCGCGGAGGGCATCCGCTGGCACTTCCACGATTTCCGCCTCACCGCGGAGACGGCCGCCACGGCGGCGGGGAGCGATGCCGTGTGCGTCTTTGTGAATGACAAGCTGGACCGCGACTGCCTCCAGCAGCTCGCCAAAGCCGGCGTGCGCCATGCCGCGCTGCGCTGCGCCGGTTTTAATCAAGTGGACCTCACCGCAGCCAAAGAGTTCGGCATCGCCGTGACGCGCGTGCCTGCCTATTCACCCCACGCCGTGGCCGATCACAGCGTGGCGCTGCTGCTAACGCTGAACCGCAAGATCCACCGGGCGCACAACCGCGTGCGGGAGTTCAATTTCTCGCTCGCCGGACTCGTCGGCTTTGATCTGCATGGCAAAACCGTTGGCATCATCGGCACCGGCAAGATCGGGCGCTGCACGGCGCAGATCTTTCGCGGCTTTGGCTGCCATGTCCTGGCCTACGACCCGTTTCCCAACCCGGAGTGGGCCGCCGCCAACCAGATCACGCACACCGCCTTCGACGAGGTGCTGGCGCGGGCGGACATCCTCAGCCTGCACCTGCCGCTGACGAAGGACACGCATCATCTGCTCAACGAGCGCACCCTGGCGCGCATGAAGCCCGGCGCGTATCTGCTGAACACCAGCCGTGGCAAGCTGATCGACACCGCGGCGCTCATCGAGACGCTGAAGGCCGGCCGTCTCGGTGGCGTGGCGCTGGATGTGTATGAGGAGGAGGAAGGCATCTTTTTCGAGGACCACTCCCACCGCGGCCTGCTGGAGGACGATGAACTCAGCCGCCTGCTGACCTTTCCGAACGTGCTGATCACCTCCCACCAGGCCTTTCTGACCCACGAGGCTCTCAGCGAGATCGCCCGTGTCACCGTCACCAATCTCAATGCGTCCGGCTCCTGGCTGGACGGCACGCTGCTGACGTGATCACCGGCATCACCGCCGCCACTCGCTGAATTTCACCCGCAGCTTGTTCTCCAGTTCGGTCAGCGCCGGCCGTTCGTTCGGCTCGATGAGAGCCAGCGACATGCCTTTGTTCCCCGCACGCGCCGTGCGGCCGCTGCGGTGGGTGTAATACTCGATCTGGTCCGGAAGCTGGTGATGGATCACAAACGTCAATCCAGCCACATCGATGCCTCGCGCCGCCACATCCGTCGCCACGACGAACTGCACGCGCTGCTTTTTGAACGCCCGCATCACCTTGTCGCGCTCCTTCTGCATCAGGTCGCCCTGGATCACTTCGACGGCGAGGCCGATCTCCTTCAGTTCCTGGCACAACGCGCTCGCGCCGTGCTTTGTGCGGCAGAAGATCAGCCCGCGCTCCCCCTTCCGGCGTTTGAGGAAGTTTGCGATGAAGGCGGTCTTCTCCGCCCGCTTGCAGATGGCAAAGCGGTGATCGATGTCGCGGTTCACGATCTGCTCCGTGTCGATCTGGATCGAATGCGCGTTCGCAGACATGCAGCCTTTGATCAGTTGCTGGATCGCGTCCGGAAACGTGGCGGAAAACAGCCACGTGCTGCGACGCATGGCCGCCAGCTTCAGGATTTCCGAGAGCTGCTTCTTGAAGCCCATGCTCAGCATCTCGTCCGCCTCATCCAGCACGAGATAGCGCACGAACTCGAGCGTCAGCGCATCCCGCTCGACCAGATCAAGCAAACGCCCCGGTGTGGCGACCAGGATGTGCGTCGGCCGCTGCAGCCGCTCGATCTGCTGGTCGATGTTGTCGCCGCCGCCGGCCACCTCGATGAAGATTTTGTCCGTGTATTTGGTGAATCGAAAGAGCTGCTTGCCGATCTGCTTTGCCAGCTCGCGTGTCGGAGCCAGGACGAGCCCCTGGATGTCGCGATGCTTCGTGTTCATCTTCATCAGCAAAGGCAGGCCAAACGCCGCCGTCTTTCCGGTGCCCGTCTGAGCCTGCGCGATCAAATCCCCGCCCTTCTCCACGAGAAACGGGATGACCTGCTTCTGCACCGGCGTCGGTGTCACGATTCCGAGATCCTCCAGGCCACGGGTTATGTCCTCTGGGATTCCGAGTTCTTTGAAGGGATGCGACATGCCGTGCCATTCATCACAAAGCGGCAAAACACCAGCAAGAAAGACGATGAAGGCCCCTTCCCGGCACGTTCATGCAGCCTGCCCATGAAACCGCTCATTTTCCTGCTCCTCACCTCCCTCGCCTCCGCGGAGACGCTGCACACCGATCTCCTCATCGTCGGCGGAACTGAGTCGGGATGGGCCGCGGCGATTCAGGCGGCGCGCATGGGCTGCAAGTCAATCACGGTCGTGCATGACGGGCCGTGGCTCGGCGGGCAATACACGGAGCAGGGACTGGTGTGCGTGGATGAGAGCAAGGGCACGGGCAAGGTTGGCTGGGGACCGGCGTGGCATCCGATGAAGCGCTCGTTTCATCGTTTCGGCCTGTTCAAGGAGCTGATGGACCGCATCGAGGCCTTCAACACGAAGAAATACGGCTCGCCGATGCCGGGGAAGCCGATGCACGGCCCCACGACGTTTCGTCCGGCCGAGGCGGAGGCGATTTTTCACGAGATGCTGCAGCCTTACGTCAGCAGCGGTCAGGTGACGCTGAAGCTGAATCACATTCCCGTCGCGGCAATGAAGTCGGACGGGAAGGTCACCGGCATGACGTTTCGTTCGGACAAAGGCGAGACGCTGGAGGTGAAAGCCGCGCTTACAATTGATGCGAGTGATTGGGGTGATGTGGTGCAACTCAGCGGCACCGAGTTCGAGGTCGGGCCTGATCCGAAGTCACGCTACGGCGAGCCTCATGCGCAGGCGGATGTTGCGGCGAATCCACCGAACGAGATGAATCCGCTCACGTGGACGCTCATTGTCGAGGAAAGCCAAAGTGACACGCCGATTCCCGCGCCACGGCATTACGATGAGCGCCGCTACCTGCGTGCCACATCGTTTGGCCGCAAAGAAGCGGCGAAGTTGAAATGGGAGCAGCCCGTGAAGACCGGCAACAACTCGCCATGGCCCGCCAAAGGCACAGAGAGCAAACGGCAAGGCACCATCCTCGGCATGCGCCGCATTGTCGAGGGCACGACGAGCCGCGATGGCATCACCAGCGCCCTCATTTGCTACTCGAACGGCCAGGACTACCCGCTGGAGCGCCTGCCGCGTCATGTGTGCGATGCCCTGGAGGCCACAGAGCGCGGTGCGTCGATGAAGAACCTCGTTTTGATGAGCCGCGAGCAGCGCCAGATCGTGTTCGAGGACTGCAAGGCGCACTCACTCGGCCTGCTGCATCATTTGCAGACGACGGTGCATGATCGTGCGCCCGATAAAGCGAACAGCCTGCGTCATTACCACCTCAGCGCGGAGTTTGGCACGCCGGATCGCCTGCCGATGAAGCCCTACATCCGCGAGAGCCTGCGGCTGAAAGCACTCTACATGATGCGCGAGCAGGACAGCCTCATGGGCGAGGCTGCCAAGGCCGCGAAGGAGACCTTTGCCACCGTCATGTATCCCGATGGCGTCTTAGCATGGCAGTTTCACTACGACTTCCACGACACCGGCCGCACCTATTTGAAAAGCGAGGGCGACTCCGGCCCATGGACGCACTACGGCAAGCCCGGTCGCGACATCCACCAACTCAGCGAGCGCAGCGTCTTCCCGCTCCGCAGTGTCATCCCGGTGAAGATGGACGGACTGATCGGTGCACAGGGCAACGTGGGCTTCAGCAGCATCGTGAGCAGCGCTGTGCGTCTGCACGATCATCGCGTGCACATCGGTCAGGCCGCTGGTGCGCTGGCAGTGCTGGCATTGAAGCATCAAAAGCAGCCGCGCGATCTCGCGTGGAGCCGTGCGCACCTCGAAGAAGTCCAGCACGCCCTCTGCGGCGGCACGGAGGGCACTCCGATGCTCCTCTGGCCCTGGCGTGACCTTCCTGCGGATCACGCCGCGTTTGTCGCGATCAATCGCCTGAGTGCTCGCGGCCTCATTCCCACCGCGAGAGACGAAGTGGACTTCCAACCCGATGCTCCGGCGGCTTCTGACTGGCAAAAGGATCTCTTGAGCCGTTGCGGCCTCGAAATGCCCGTGGACGAAAAACTCACGCGAGGCCAGTTCGCGGCCCAACTCTGGCAAAAGCTCGAAAAAGTGCCCGCCAAGCCCTGGGAACGCCAAAAGCTCGATGACGCCGATGCGGATGGCATTCCCGATTTGAATGATCCACAGCCGTTTGGTGCGTTGGAGCCGAGGCTTTAGCCGATCTGATCCTTTCCTCCCAAACCACGGCTAAAGCCTGCACTCCAACTCATGAAAACGGTCCTCTTCCTGTTCGTCGTCAGCGTGCTGCATGCGGCTGAGCCATCTTCATCCGATGCGGTGCTGCAAAGCACGGTGGATCGCGCCCGCATTCTCTCCCAGGTGCGATGGACGCCGGTCGCGGGCACGATGCCGAACCGGAAGGGCGGGTTCTTTGAAGTGGGGAAGGAGAACGTCGGTGTGCCTTACTCCAGCGTGCGGTCGGAGGGGCGCTACATCGGTTTTGACATCGGAGTGCGCACGTTTCTCGCGGCGGTGGAGAATCCGCAGAGCGTGCTCTACACGGAGAACCTCACAGGCAAGGTCTCGAACGCCGCCGCTTATTACGGCAGCGTTTGCTCCGCCTACACCAGTTACGCGCTGGGCTGCGGGATCTGGGAGGTGAGCCGCCGCTATGGTCCGCAAATCAGCGACGGCATCCGGTTGGTCGAGCCGCAGTCTGCGGACGCCGCGCAGGCGGGTGATGTGATCTACACGCCGCATGCCACTGCGACCTCCGGCTCGCATGTGGAGATGGTCACAGCGGTCACCAAGGATGCCGCTGGTCGCGTGATCTCCGTGCGCGTGGAGGAAAGCCGCCCGCCGACCACCGCCACGACGGAGCGCAGCGCCGCCGCCTTCAACTCGCATCTCGCCTCGCGCAACAAGCAGCTCTTTCGCATCACGGATCGCGAGGCTTGGCGCGGCGCGAATCGCTCCGAACCGTTGCTTTTCCCGAACTACGAGGCCGACGCTGTGAAGCCGACGATCAATCGCTCCCTGCTCCTCGATCTCGGCGACTGGGTGCCGTATCAGAAGGGAAAGCCCGTGAAGTTCAACGTCATGGATCGCGATCAGCTCGGTGTGAAGTCGCTCGTCATCCGTCGCGGCAACCAGGTGGTGGAGGAAATCGCACTCGAAGGTCCCGGCGTGCATGAGCGCACCTTGGACACCTGCGGCGATTACACCGCGCAGGTCATTCATCGCGATGGAAAGCCCAGTCAGGCATGTGAGTTCGCCGTGTGTGATCTCCAGCTCACGCTGCCGAAGGACAAAGTGTCGATGAAGGGCGGCTGGCAGGTCCATTTCAGCACGGAGAACATCAAACCCATCGTCATCTACCTTTGGAACGAGGCCGACAGCTATGGCCGCCATCCACTCTTCCTCACCGACGAGCAACGCCGCACCGGATCACTCACCATTCCCGCGAATCTGCTCCAAAAGCCCGGCAAGCTGCAAGTCTGGCTCATCGGCGAACACAAGCTCGGCCGCCTGAAACTGCGGAAGGACATCACGATGGTGCCGTGAGGCCAGCTCCAGGCCCTTGACTCGTAGTTTAACTCCGTGTAGCTAACCCATGATGAAGCTCCAAGAAGGCCAGACATTTCTCTCGCTGTATCTCGACCCAGGACGGGTCGAGTTTGCGGCCGGGTCGGCTTGTGAGGTGGCTTCGAGCGAATTGTGGCAGCGGGAGACGAAACGACTGGGCCAAGTGCCGACGCCTCCTGCCGTAGCCGCGCTCATGGCCCGGTGGGTGATGTCCTCCGAGCCGGAAATCGTGCTCGATCCGGCGGCGGGGTTGGGAAACTTGCTCCATGCTTGTGCTGACCTTCATGAAGGCGCCAAGATGGTGGGCGTGGAGCGGGATGAGGATACCTTTCAGCAGGCAAGACACACGGCACCGCACGGCACAAAGCTGATTCTTGCGGATTACCTGTTCGCCGATTCGGGGCAGTTCTCGGGCATCATTGCCAATCCGCCTTATGTGAAGTCACAGCGACTTGAATACTCGGAAGCCGAGTGGCGTTACTTTGATGAGCGATTCGGTGTGCCACTGGATCGGCTGACGAACCTATATGCGATTTTTCTGCTCAAGATTTGGGACGACTTGGCGTCCGGTGGTCGGGCAGCGGTGCTGCTGCCGGCGGAGTTCATGAACGCGAACTTCGGAGAGGAGATCAAAGAGCAATTGCTCAACGAAATGCGTCCTGCGGGTGTGGTTGTCTTTGCGCCGGAGTTGAACTTGTTTGCCGATGCGCTGACGACCAGCTCGATCATTTTTCTGGAGCGTGGTGGCGCTAAAGACCGCCCCATCAAAGCCATCAAGGCATCGTCGCTTGAAGCGGCGGTGGATTTCGTTGGCGAGCTGCTTGGAGAACCAGTGAAGGCATCCACTCATGCCATTCACGATCTGCGCACCTTCGATCCACACGAGAAGTGGCTGAACGCCCTGCTGAAGGACGGGCCCTCGAATCATGCACATCATTTGACTCAAAAGATTGGCGATTACTTTCAGTGTCGGCGAGGCATCGCGACGGGGGCCAACGACTTCTTCTGCCTTAACGAATCGCTTCTGCACGAGCATCGGCTGTCGCAAGAGCACATTGAGCCTTGCATTACAAAGGCGACCGATGCCGATGGTCTTGTTTTCACTGTTCACAAGCTGGCCCAATTGGCAAACTCTGATCGGAGATGCTTCCTGCTCAGTCCGCGGTCGAATGGGGCTGAACTCGACTCCTATCTTCGCGTGGGTCAAGAGCTTGGGATTCATGAGCGACATCTGCCAAGCCATCGTCCTGTTTGGTATCAGCCTGAGAACCGTGCTGTGGCAGATGTGTGGGTTGCTGTGTTCTCGCGTGAGACCGTAAAGTTCATCCTCAACACCTCGGGAGCGAAGAATCTAACTTGTTTCCACGGTCTGTATGCTCGCGACGGCCACATCGGTCTTGCGCCTTTGCTCGTCTTGTTTCTCAACAGCTCATGGGGCCGTATCGCCTTCTCTCAAGTGAACCGCTTCTATGGCGACGGTTTGAACAAGCTTGAACCAAAGGATGTGGAAGCCATGCCTTGCCCGACATTGCCTGCGCAAACGATGGAACAGGCAAAACAGCTCACCGCTCGTCTGATCGAGCTTGAGTCAGTGCCAGATGACGAACGTCGTCGAATCATGGACCAGATGGTTGCAGAGCTTCTAGGCTTGCCCGTAATCAATCCCGCCGTGGCTACACAGCAGGCAGAAGCACCCGCCGGGTCGCTTCAGCGTCGAGCGAGAAACCTCCGCCAGTCGGCACCACGAAAGCGTCGTGCCGCCCCAGTTCAGTGACACGGTGCTCGGCCTCAAAACGAGGCAGTTCCATAGCTGTGCCGATCTTGGCACCGCAAGTGATCGGGATCATGATCGTAGCCTTCTCCTGGCTCTTGGCGGGTGTTTCGATTGTGAAACCAGAGCCGCTGGAGATGATGGAAAAGATGTCGAGGAAGTTGATGGCGAAGATCGAATCGAAGAACACCTGACAGTAGCTTTGCACCACGCCATAACGCTCCAGCCAGCGATACACGATGATGAGGTCTTCCACCTTCACAGTGAAGCTCGGCGTCTCGCGTGCGGCCTTGTTGCCAGCCTCACGCTGCAGTTGACGAACTCGCATGTAGGTCAGCGCCTCGAATTTGCTGGAGCGCACTTCGATGGATGCGATCCCCTGATTCACGAAGGCGTCACTGTCAGCATGGCTCAGTTCTGAAATATCGTCTGGAGCGGCAACATTGCCTGCCAAGAGAAGCAAGTCGGGCCGCTTGCCGAAACGTCGTGTTTCCTCGATGCCTGCGAGATACCTCGCCTTAAAGTCAGGGTGGCCGGCTGCAATCCGGTCCGTGTTTCCATACTGCACGATCTTGAAGTCCGGGAACACACAACGAAGTGAGCGAGCCAAGCAGTGCTCCGCCCAATCTCCCATCGCTCGATTCGCCAGGAACTCCGAACGCGCATCAGTAGGCGCCGTGATTTTCTTTGCAGGTGGATTGCCTTCGCCGCCGAACCCCAGATGCCGCGCTTCAATTCCCTTACGCTCCAAAGTCGCGATGACTCCAGGCACGGTATCTCTCAATTTGGCAAGGTAAGCGGTATTCATTTGGGTTTCTTCGCCTCGAAGGTGAACAGATCACGAACCTCCACTTTCAGGGCATCTGCGAAGCCCTGAAGTCCAGCCACCGCGGGCGCATTCACACCGCGCTCGACCAGACTGATGAACTCAACTGAGCATCCAATCACCTCTGCCAGAGCCTCCTGGGTGAGTCCCTGCTTCTTCCGCAACGCGGCGATTCGTTGTCCGAGCTTCTTTTGTAACACGGAGTTTAGCTACCACTTGCCATTGACAATAACCACGGAGCCAAACTACGGGTCTGGTCGCAGACATTCGCCCAAAGCCACGATGACGCGCCGCAAGTTGCCATTATGTCTGCCAGTCACAGGACAAACATGCGCTCCCAACCTCTGCTCCTTCTCACCAGCCTTTGTCAGGCACTCGCGTCGCTAGATCTTGTCGCCCCGACACCGGTTACTCGTGCGCTGGTGGCCACGAGTAACATCGCACCGCCTATCGGCGCTGACTCTGCCATTCCAACGAACCAGTGCCATTGACGCATGTCCATGACGAGTTGCCTGCAGGCTGTCCCGCTCTCGAAGACGAACAGGCGAAGCTGGCGTTCGTCGTCTGCGAATGGGTTTTCGCCGATTTCATCTTCCGAACACGAACGTCATGCCCGGTTCCACCGTCTTCATTCGGGGAAAAAGTGGAGCACACTTCCGGGTGTCACCTTTCCCTTCCAAAACGTCATGGAACTGTGGCAGCATGATCCCGCGACGATGACAACGGCCTCTCCCCCAACTCTCCACGCAGCCCCGTTTCACACCACCCGGTGGACGCGCGTGTGTCTGGCCAAGGCGGACTCGGAGGACGGGCGCAGGGCACTGGCGGACCTTTGCGATGCTTATTATGAGCCCGTCGTCGCCTATCTTCGCAGTGTGTTCCGGGATGCGGATGCGGCGCGGGAGATGAGCCATGCGTTCTTTGCGGAGATGCTTGGCGGCGGCACCATCAAGACGGCGGAGCGTGAGCGTGGTCGCTTCCGGTCCTATCTGCTCGGTGCGGTCAAACACTTCGTCGCCCATCAGCGACAGGCCGCGGGGCGGATGAAGCGAGGCGGCGGAATGGCGCCGGTGTCGCTGGACGATGAGGAGGCTGCCGCGGTGCCCGATGCGCGGCAGCCTTCGCCAGATGTTGAGTTTGACCGGCAGTGGGCCATGACGGTGATCGCACGCGGCATGGACGCATTGAGGACAGAATGCGCGGGCGAAGGACGCGGGGCCTTCTTTGACGCCGTGAGCGGCATCTTGAACGGGCACGCCAGCCACGGCGACCAGGCCGCGCTGGCTGCCTCGTGTGGCATGAGTTTCGACGCCTTCCGCATGGCAGTGAGCCGCTTGAAAAAGCGCCTGCGGCAGCATGTGAAATCCGAAGTGGCGGGCACGCTGGAAGACCCGGCCGCCGTGCAAGAGGAGATGGAGACCCTGTTCACCGCGCTGGGGAGATAAAAAACTTTGTTCGGTTTTCGGCCGGGGCGCGTCAGTTTACTGCCATGAGCACTTCATCGGCTGTCAGAACCTGCCCACACTGCGGCTCCGCCCTGCCAGCCGATGTGCCGGAGAGCCACTGCCCGCGCTGCTTGATGGCTCAGATCATCGAGCCGACGCAGCCCGGCGATGCCGCTGCCGCTGCTTTGCCGCCGCTCACACCCGAAGGACTCGCCCCGCACTTCCCGCAGCTCGAAATCATCGAGTGCCTGGGTCGCGGTGGCATGGGCGTGGTTTACAAGGCACGGCAGAAGTCGCTGAACAGGCTCGTGGCGCTCAAACTGCTCGCGCCCGAGCGTGCGGACGATCCGCAGTTTGCCGTGCGGTTTGAAAAGGAGGCGCAGACGCTCGCCGCACTGAGCCACCCGAACATTGTCACGATCTACGATCACGGGCAGACTGGCGGCTTCTACTACCTCCTGATGGAGTTCGTGGACGGCGTGAACCTCCGCCAGCTTCTGCAAACCAAACGCCTCACGCCCAAGGAGGCGCTCAGCATCGTTCCGCCGGTGTGCGAGGCACTGCAATGCGCCCACGACCACGGCATCGTGCACCGTGACATCAAGCCCGAGAACCTGCTCATCGACAAAGCAGGCGTGGTGAAGATCGCCGACTTCGGCATCGCGAAAATCGTCCATCGTGAAACAGACACGCTTGTTTGTTCGCAGACAGAGCAGACAGGAGTGGCTGCCTCACTGCCTCAAGGCACCCCCGATTACGCCGCGCCGGAGCAGGCCAACGGCACAGCCGACCACCGTGCCGACATCTACAGCCTCGGCGTCGTGCTTTACGAGATGCTCACCGGCGAGCGGCCCAGGGAAAACATCACCCCGCCCTCGAAACGCGTGCAGGTGGACATCCGCATTGATGAGATCGTGCTGAAGGCGCTGGAGAAGACACCGGGGCTGCGCTTCGCCACAGCGGCAGAGTTTCGCACGCAGGTGGAGGCGGCGGCGGCGGAGAACGGGAAATCAGGAGCCGCCTCTCAAAGGGCAGAACGTGATCCGTTCCGAGCGAGCCATGCGCTTCCTCTCTGGCTGAGATCGGTTCTTGGCGCTGCATTCGTGATTCTGCTGCTGAACTTCGCCGCACCCCATGTCACCCGCCTGGGCAACAACACGCAATCGACCTTCACCATCGGCCTATCGAGTCCGTGGCTCATCGTCTATCCCCAGCACGTCGGGCCGGACCGCATCGTGCGTGCGCTGGCGTGGAATTTCCGCTCGCCCGCCTTTCTCTGCGGAATCTTTGCTGCCATGATCGCTGCAGTCCTGCTGCTGAGTCGGGTCAACGTGCGCCGCCGCTTGAACCTCGCGATCTCAGTCCAGCCATGGAGCCGCGGCAGATGCCTTTTGCTGCTCGCGGTCCTTTTGGTCGCCATGCTTGCCGTCACTGCGCTGTGGGCTGTGTTGCCGCTCATCACCCGGCTGCCGCCGGCCGCCGGCAAAGTCACTGCTTCCGAGATCGGACGAGTGGATATCACCACTGAGCAGGCGACTGTCCTGGCACATGGCTCCAAAGATGCGGGTCTCGTCTTCCTCTTCGGAAATGCGCCGGAACGCTGGACGCCGAAGGCACTCTATCTCGACGCCATGTTCGATGTCACGCTCACCTCGGGCGGTTTCGAGCCCGGTGTGCGCTGGAGCATCTCACCCAGACGTGGCATCCGCTGGACCTATCAACTGGATGGTCCGACTGGCCCGTTGTCTGGCAAACTGGCCTTTCATCCCGGCACGCCCACAGCCGGCTCCGATGGAGCGTATGTCATCGGCGAGTTCCGACCGGAGCAAGGCCAGCCTGTCCCTGTTGCCGTCCGGCTGGAGACATCAAACCCGTTCAAAACGATCGGCGGAGGCGAAAAGACGATCAATGCCTCCAATCGCAACCCTCCGCAGGAACCAGCGAGGACATTTGAGCAGTCCTACGCAGTCGATTTTGCCCTCACAGGCTCCCAAAATGACTCTGCCTGGCTGGATGGTTTCCGTGCCGTGATCGAACATGCCCTGCGGAAGGCGTTTCCTGGAACAACCCGCCTGCCGGAGTTCACACTGAATTCAGCATCGAAACTGCTGATCATCAAAGCGACCCTGGAGGAGCACATGATCATAGCCAGGATGATCGCGGCCATGAAAGGGTATGCCGGGGCATCTCCCGCCAGGAACGAAACCTCCGTCCGCAGTTACTCGCTGGACTTCACCAACAGCGGAAGCGCGGCCACGCTCAAATATGCCGATCTGCGCGATCTGCTGGAGCAAGTCAGGAAACTGGGCGGCGATTCGGACATCTCCCTGCATGTGGGAGAACGCGCGCTCATCGTCAAAGCCACTCCGGAGCAACTGAAGCAGGTCGATGAACTCGTCGAGTCCATGAGGAAAAATGCGAGATCCCAGCCCGGTGCCAAGCGCACTCCATGAAGCTTCCCAATCCACCATCCGTTCCACGTCATGAAGTCACACATGCTGCCAGCCTTGCTTCTTCTCAGCTTGATGGGCGTTCTTCGCGCCGAGGTTCTTCCCCGAAAAGGTGAGCCGCCACACCCGGCACTGCTGTTGAAGTCGCCAGCCGTTGAAGAGCCGGCACAGGTGCGTGCCTACGCACTCGGATTCTTCTCACACGGCCACAAAGCAGATGAGGGGAGAAGGCTCCAACGAACCGCGCTGGATCTGATTTCCCTGGCGCTGAAGTCCAATCATACTCCTGCGGCGCACGAGGACAGTTTGTTGATGCATGGCGACACCGGCGTGCTCGTCGCCCGCGCGACGGAGGCACAACACGCGATCATCGCCGACGTCATTCGTGTTCTGAGAGAAAGCATGCCCGTCCAGGAGGGCGAAGCCGCCTCGCCGGGCAGCAGCATCGTGCGCATCTACGCACTGGGCCGCATCTTCGGCATTTCCGATTCAGGCAGCGAACAGCACCAGGAAGAACGCGCCGCCAGAACGGAAGCTTTGATCAGCCAGATCCGCACCAGCATGGCAATGGCCAGACTCGATGCGACCATGCCGGAACTCAGCTTCCACGGCTCATCCAACAGCCTCATCGCCAAAGGCACCCCCGCACAAATGGACCTCATCAGTCAGGCCATCACCTCCTGGCGGGAAAACACGCCAGACCACCGGCCCGTCAAAGGCTTGTAACAACCGGACACCACGTTCTGCCATGAAAACCTCCCTCCTCCTCAGCGCACTTCTCCTGTCCGCAGCGCCGCTTCAAGGCCGCGAACCCGACGACGCATGGTTCACCTGTGACTTCGAGCAGCCGGACTGGCAAACGCGTTGGAACATGGGCAATCCCAACCTGCCTCGAAACCTCGCCATCGTGCCGCATCGCACCACGGGTCCGGTCAAACCGCACCACGGGCCAGACACACCGCCGCCGCTGAGCGGAGCGGGCAAACCTTCCACTGGCAATGCGCTCGCCATCACGCTGAAGCAAGGCACGCACTATGGCGCGGACTTCGGGTTCGACTTCGTCGCGCAGACCGGTTCTGAGCCGGACGAGGCAATCCTGTCCTACAAGCTGTGCTTCGCTCCCGACTTCAACACTGAGGCCGTTCAGGGCGGGAAACTGCCAGGCTTCGGCGGCATCTACAGCAGCGATGCCGGTGCGGCGGGCAGCCGTGTCAATGGCAGCGACTCGTGGTCCGCGCGCGGCGCTTATTGGAAACCGGACGCCAAAGGCGACATTCCCATCGGCTTCTATGTCTATCACGCCGACATGAAGAGTGACTTTGGCGACACCTGGTATTTCTCCAAAGCGCTCGAACGCGGCAAATGGCACGACATCCGCCTTCACATCAAACTCAACACGCCTGCCACCAAGCCCGGGGGCAAAGGCCGTGCCAACGGCGTCCTGCGCGGCTGGCTGAATGGTCGTCAGGTCTTCGAGAAGCGCGACATCCGCTTCCGCGATGTGGACACGCTCAAGATTCGCAACGCCTGGTTTCACTTCTACCACGGCGGCGCCCAGCCTGCCTCCGCTGACTACCGCTTGTGGATCGACGACGTGGTCATCTCACCCGCAAACTGAACGCCCTTTACATCCTCCCTTATGAGCACCTCCTCGCGCCAGATCGAATGCACCATCCCCATCCTGCCCGTCCGTGATCTCACACGCAGCGTGGCCTTCTACACGCAGTCTCTCGGCTTCAAGCTCGATTGGGGAGGGGAAGAAGGCTCCCGCATCTGTTCCGTTTCAAGGGATGGTTGCGCCATCATGCTCTCGCAGCGCGATACAATGGCCGAACCCGTGTGGGTGTGGATCGGCTGTGAAGACGAATCGCTCTTCGAGACGTGGAGATCGAATGGAGTGAAGGTCAGCCAGAAGCCGCGGAACTGCTCCTGGGCCTACGAGACGAAGTTTGAAGACCTCGACGGCAACGTCCTCTGGCTGGGAACAGAACCACGGCGGGATGAGCCATTCGAGGACCAAAAGCCATCATGAACCACGACCTCTCGTGAGCTCAGCCACCCGCTCTCTCTTCACAGCAGCGATGCTTCTGCATTCTGCCGCCTCTCTTTCCCATGCCGCCGATGTCCCGCCCGACACGCTCAGGTGGAGATAGATGTTGCATCCTTTGCGTTCACGGCAAAAAGCGCCCATCTGCGCCTCCCTTCACGTCATGATCAGCACTGCGAAACGCACACTCCTCGCCTCTCTTCTACTTTGCCCCATGTCAGTGCTTCGGGGCGAGGAGCCGCTCATCATCTCTGACCGGACCATCGTCTTCCAGCACACGAACACCGATCCCAAGGATCCGGCGAACACCGCAGGCTACAATTTCGGCCCGAGCATCGCCGCATTGCCGGATGGACGCGTGATGGCCGCGTGGTTTTCGTCTCCGTTCGAGGGAGCGGGCTCGCAGCGCATCATGCAGGCGTTCTCCTCGGATCAAGGCCGCACCTGGGGCGCGGCCACCATTTTGCAGGACTTCGACGGCAAGGCGGACTTTGACCCTGCCCTGTTCGTGGCCAGGAAAGACACTTTTCTGTTCTTTTCGTCCTTCGATCCCGGGATCGACATCTTTTTACGGCGTAGCGGCGACTCCGCGCGGACTTGGTCCGAACCCGTGAAGATCAATCAACCGAATCACACAACGCGCTCGAATGGCATCCGGCTTTCCAGCGGCGAACTGCTCGTTCCTCTGCATCGACGCGGCACGAAGGGCGGCGGCGTTCTGAAATCCCTCGACGGCGGCGGCACCTGGCGGCGCTTCGGCGCGGTGGCGAATCCCGCAGGCCAGGGCGGTGAGCCGACACTCGCGGAATCGAAGTCCGGCGGGATCCACATGCTGCTGCGCACCAAGGACGGCCAGCTCTGGCGCTCCATCAGCCACGACAAAGGCGAAACCTGGAGCGAGACAGCCAAGACCGGCCTCAGCTCCACCTCAAGCGCCTCGCACTTGCTGCGCACCCGGTCAGGCACGCTCGTGCTCACTTACAATCCCGGCCCCGATCCTTTGCGCTTCCCGTTGATCATCCGCACCTCGCGTGACGATGGCACCATGTGGAGCGATCCCACGCTCCTCGCCGACCGCCCCGCGAAAGTGGGCGGCTGGTCCATCTGCTATCCCACGCTCACGGAGCTTGCCAATGGCACCCTCATCGCGATCTGGGCACAAAAGAAGGACTCACCCGGCGAAAGCTACAGCGACATTCACACGGCCCGGATCACCTTGCCCAAATGATGGAAGGCGCAGCCCCCATGACCACCGCACGCCCCAATCGTCCTCGATTGCAGCGCTGGATGCTGCGCCTCATGATCGCCATCCTGCTCACCGGGCTGCCCGGGGCCTTGCTTCCGGAGATCGCGTTTCAAAAATTCGCCTGGCTCATGGGTTATGGGAAGCAGCCCATCACACCGCTGGTCACCTATCTCTCCGGGAACGCCGGTTTTGCCTATGTGGCACTCGCCATCGTATTTTGGGCCATCTCGCAGGACCCAACGCGCTACCAGCCGCTCGTGCGCGTTTGCGGGTGGATCATGGTCATCGCCGGACCGGTGTATCTCTCGATTGATTTGCAGTGCCCGCTTCCTCTGTGGTGGACGCTCATGGACAGCCTGAGCTGCTTGATCATCGGCCTCACGCTCTTGTGGGCTTGTCCGCCGGTGCGAGCGACAGATCGCGATTAATGCCTGAATCGTGGCCCGTGCCTGCTGACGATGGCAGCACGACGGATGCGGACGACAATATGATCGTCAGCGGCTGGTTCCGTCCGCGACAACGTCTCCGCCACGCTCGGCGGTCGGCGCCATCTCCGCCTGAAAGTCATCCGGCCCTCATTCACGGTATAGGACGTCATGGCGTCCAGTCGCAGCCACGAAACCCACCATGCTGAGCCGCAAGTTGCTGATTCGACTGTCGTTAGAACCGCATCATGCGCACCCAACCTCTGCTCCTTCTCACCAGCCTTTGTCTGGCACTCATCCCACTCGACATTGTCGCCGCAGCACCAGTTTTCCGTGCGGGAGCGGCCACGAGCAACATCACGCCAACCATTGCTGCCGAGCCTGTGGGTCGCACCAGCCGGCCGCCAGCGACGCATGTGCATGACGATCTGCACGCCCGCTGCCTCGTGCTGGACGACGGACAGGCAAAGCTGGCGCTCGTGGTGTGCGATTTGCGGCACATTTCGGCCGAAGTGGCTGCTGCTGCCAAAGTGATCATCGAGAAGACTACCGGCATCCCGCCGCAGTGCGTGGTGATCTCGGCGACTCACTCGCACACTACGGGCGGCGCGAGGTTGGAGGAGCGCGAGGGCGAGCCGTATTACGATTACAGCGCGTTTCTCACCCGGCGCATCGCCGATGGCGTTTTGCGGGCTCACAATCAGCTCGAGCCGGCGCAGATCGGCTGGGGCGTCGCGGAGGAGCCGACGCAGGTCTTCAATCGTCGATGGTTCGTGATGCCCGAGCGCGGTCCGATCTACGGTGCGCATGACAACGTCGAAAAGGTGGACACGAACCCCGGTTACAAAGGTCTGCTTCGCCCCGCTGGCCCTGTGGATCCGCAGATCACGTTTATCTCCGTGCGATCGACTTCTGGCAAGCCGATCTCGTTGATGGCCTCTTATGGTCTGCACTATGTCGGTGGCGTGACGGAGAACACGATCTCGGCGGACTACTTCGCGATTTTCGCCGACCGCGTGGGCGAGCTGCTCGGTGCGGACCGGCATCAAGATCCGCCGTTCGTGGGCATCATGGCCAATGGCACCAGCGGCGACGTGAACAATCTGGAGCGCTATTCCGATGACGAACTGGTCAAACGAGGCCCACAGCCGAAGAAGAAGTATCAACCCTTCGAAAAAGCCCGCGAGGTGGCCGATTTGTGTGCCAGCAAAGTGATGGAGGCTCACAAAACACTGAAATGGCACGATCATGTGAAGCTTTCGTCCGTGCAGCGCACGCTCACCTTCGAGCGGCGCTATCCGACAAAGGACGAAGTCGCGTGGGCGGAGTCCGTGAAGGCGAGACGCATCAAACCGATGAGCACCAGCCGGTATAGCACCTACAGCACCGTGCTCGCCTATGCCTCACCGGACATGCCGCCGAACGTCGATGTCATCGTGCAGACACACCGCATCGGAGACATGGCCGTCGCAGCGATGCCGTTCGAGGTCTTCGCGGAAATCGGACTGGAATTGAAGCAACGCAGCCCGATTCAGCCGCTGATGAACATTTCCATCGCCAACGGTTCCCACGGCTACCTGCCCACACCCGAGCAGCACAAGCTCGGCGGCTACGAAACCTGGATCGGCGTCAACAAGGTGCAGCTCGACGCCTCGGTGAAGATGGTGAACGCCCTGGTCGAGATGCTCGGCGAATTGGCGGGAAAAAAGCCCTGATCCTAAAGCCCAACCCATCATGAATCGCACTCTCACATTCATCGCCGTTCTATTGGGAGTCATCGTTCCTGCACGAGCAGGTGACCCGCTCATCGTCGAAAACGGCCAGTCACGGGCCGAGATCGTCATCGCGGAGAAGCCATTGCGTTCGGTGCGGCTCGCGGCGGATGATTTGCAGACATTTGTGCAGAAGATAAGCGGAGCACGGCTGCCGATTGTAACGGAGCCGAGCGGGAAGGCGGTGAAGCTGTTTGTGGGGCGCAGTGCGCACACGGAGAAGCTCGGCGTCACGGCGGACGGATTGAACTTTGGCGCGTATCGTCTGGCGTCCGGGCCGGACTGGATGGCATTCATCGGCGAGGACTCGGAGTTCACGCCGATCGAGCCGTGGGCGAAGTCGCGGAAGGAGATCACTTCGGAGAAGTTCCGTGCGGCGTGGGACAAGGTCACGGGCAACACGCTCGGGCATCCGCAGGCGCGGCTGGCGAATCATGTGTTCACGCTCCCGGCGGACATCGGTGCGCCGGATGCGACGAAGGCGGCGTTGAAAGGACAGACGGCGGAGCATTGGGATTACGATGAGCGCGGCTCACTGAACGCGGTGTGCGGCTTTCTGATGCGGCTGGGGGTGCGCTGGTATCTGCCGGGCAAATTGGGGGAGGTGGTGCCGCAGATGAAGTCGATCTCGCTGCCGAAGATCGACGAGACAGTGCGACCTGATTTTGAAATGCGGCGTTTCTCAGCGCGCGGCGGCGTCGATTCAACGGAAACGACGCGCTGGATGATGCGGCTCGGCGTGCGCGATCCGTATGAAGCACTGATGGTTCACGGCCTGTCCTACATGTGCATGCGTGACGAGTTGTATGCGCAGCACCCGGAGTTCTTCGCGCTCTATGGCGGAAAGCGGGATTACGAGCCCGGCAGCACGAAGAACAAGCTCTGCCTCTCCAACGAGGCGCTTTTCCAGACCACGGTAGATTATGTGCGCCGCGTCTTTGACCACTATCACTACAATGTGGCGTCAGTGATGCCACCGGATGGTTTCACGTCCATCTGCCAGTGCCCGCTTTGCCAAGGCAAGGACCAGCCGGAACGCGGTTCGCGTGGGTCGCTGTCGAATCATGTGTGGGATTTCGTCAACCGTGTGGCAAAGGAGGTGGGCAAGACGCATCCGGACAAGTTTGTGACCTGCAGCGCCTACGGGGCGAACTACGATCCGCCGACCAACATCGACAAGCTGGAGCCGAACGTGCTGGTGTCACTCGTGGGCGGACGCAGACCGAAATCAGGCGTCGCCGCGCAGGCGGAGTTGCGGGCATTTCGCGAGGCGTGGCAGGCGAAGACGAATCGTCCCATCGCCATGTTTGAGAACTATCCCTTCACGAACGAGGGCTACTATCTGCCCACCTTCATGGCTCGCACGATCGTGGGAAGCATCAATGAAACGAAGGGCCATTCCATCGGCGAGGATGTGTGGCTGTCCTTTGGCGAACGCTTCCAGACCAAGGCGCTCGGTTTCAATCATCACCAAGTCTATTTCACCGCACGCTCGTATTGGGGCGGCCAGCTCGATGCCGGAACGATGCTGGAGGAATACTGCCGCCTCTTCTACGGCCCCGCAGCGAAGGAGATGCAGGCCTTCTTTGACTACTGCGAGCCGAACTGGCAGGACATGAGCAAAGACAAAGCGAAGGCCGATGAGGCACTCGCGTTGTTCGACAAGGCGAAGGCCACAGTCGAGCCGGCATCGCTGCATGGGCGGCGCATCGCACTCATTGACGACTTTCTGAATGCCTTGCGCCGCAAGACCGAGCAGCTCGCGCAGAAACGCGGCCCGGTTCCGCAGTTGCGCTTCAGCAAGAAGCCCGCGGTCGTGAAAGTGGATGGCAAACTCGATGACGCCTTCTGGCAGGAGAATGCGCGCACGGGCTCGCTCCGCTTCCGCGAGACGCAGACGGGGCGTCTGCCGGCCTTTGGCACCACGGTGACGGCAGGCTGGCGTGGCGAGGATTTGTATCTCGCCATTCGCTGCGACGAGCGTTCTGGCGACAAGCCGACCATCGGCACCACGAAGCCCGATGACACCGCCATCTGGCAGGGCGACTGCATCGAGGTGCTGATCAGCACCGATGCGCACAGCTACTACCAGCTCGTGGTGAATCCCGCCGGTGCGCTGCTCGACTACGATCGCGGCGTGGAGGAGAAGGGCTGGGCCGCGTGGACTTCGCAGGCCGAGGTGGCCACCTCTGTCGCCAATGATCATTGGATCGTCGAGATGCGCATCCCGGCCTCGCGCGAGGACAATGATCCGCTGCATCAGGTCATCGGCCGCCAACCCATCCCGAGCCTGCCGTGGCACATCAACATCTGCCGCCAGCGCGTGCGGGCGAATGGCAGCGAGCTGTCCGCGATCTCGCCCACTGGCACAGCGACATTCCAGGAGCCCGCGAAGTTCGCACACTTCTTCGAGGGACGGCACAACGACTTCGACTTTGATCGCGACTTCACCGACTTCCTCATCGCGTCCGAGGCCGCGCAGAAGCTCGCAGACGACAAAAAGAACGCCGAAGCCATCGCCGCCTTCGTCGCGCTCGCGGATGGCAAGGTCACTGACCTGCAAAAATCCTTCGCCCTCGCTCAAGCCGCCGCCATCGCCCGCGGGAAGCTGAAGGACACCGCGCAGGCCGATGCGCTCACCGCCCGCATCCCCGTCGAGGCGATCCAGAAGACCGCGATGATGCAAAACCTCCTCGCGCAGCGAAAACACGCATTGCTCATCGAGCAATTCGCCAGTGAAGACCTCACGCGCTGGCCGTTCTGGGCCGCAGGCGAGGCTTATGCCACACGCGGCCGTGCTTATGCCGAAACGGGTGATAAGGCGAAGTCAGAAGCCGATTTCACCGCCGCGCTCAGCTTCAATCTCGACAAGACCACCCGCGACCAGATCACCAAAGCCCGCGAAGGAAAACGCCAACGCTGAACGGCCACTGCTTATTTATGAAACCGATCCTGCTTCTCCTCTGCGTCCTCAGCGGTTCAATTCGTGCCGCTGACCTCGTCCTCGCGTCCAAAGACACGATACCGCTGCCGATCATCCTCGCCAAGGATGCCGCGCTGCACACGCGGGCTGCGGCTACGGACTTGGCGGAGCATTTGGAGGTCATCGGCGGGAAGCGGCCGGCGATCATCGAGGGAGCGCCGGAGCCTTTGCCGAAGCAGGCGATCTGGGTGGGCTATCAGCCGGCTCTCGATGGCCTTTTTCCCGGCACGGACTTCACCTTCACGCATCCCGAGGAAATCATCCTCGCGGCGAATGAAAACCACGTCGCCATCACCGGGCGGGATCGCTGGGACCCGAAGCACCCGGAGTTCACAGACGGCCCCAAGACCATCAAAGGCAAACAACTGGAGTATGGCACGGCCAACGCGGTGTTCACCTTCTTGCAGGAGCGCATCGGCGTGCGTTGGCTGTATCCGGGCAAGCTGGGCACGGATTATCCGGGCGCGGAGAGTCTGCGCATCGCCCCATTCACCTACCGGTATCATCCGCAGTTCCGTGCACGGGCCGGTGTGTTTGCTCAGTTGGGCCTTGGCAGCCGGAAGGAAACCGACGGCCAGATTTGGGTGAAGCACCAGCGGCTCCTGCTCGACTCGCTGTATCTGGAGGGCGGCCATCCTTTGAAGGATTGGTGGGAGAAATATCATCAAACCAAGCCCGAAATCTTCGCCCTCCAGCCCGACGGCACACGCGGCACCTTTCCCGCCGATCCCGAGAGCAAAAAGCTCTGCGAGGGCGAGCCCGCCCTGTGGCAGACTTGGCTAGATGAAATGCAGCAGCGCTTCACCGACTACCCGCACTGGCAGACGCTCCCCACCATGGCGAATGACGGCTACTTCAGCGGCCACTGCACCGATCCCCGCTCACGCGCCTGGGACCCTGATCCCGCCGAGAGCAAAGTCTTGATCAATATGAGTTGGGCCAATGGTCACACGGAACAGTGGCCTCCGCTTTCGGATCGTTACGCGAACTTTGCCAACAAGCTCTCCGAGCTGGCAAAGGCACGCTTTCCCGACCGCGACTACTTCGTGGTGATGAATGCCTATGGCGATGTCGGCAATCCCGCCCCGCTGAAGACGACGCTCCGCGATGACGTGCTAGTAATGGCCGTGCACAACTTTCACATGCGGCACCCCGCCGAGCGCGAGCCGAAGATGCAGCAGTTCGACGAATGGGCGAAACGGGCCAAACAAATCGTCTGGCGGCCGAATCTCGGCAATCAAGCCGGACTCGCCTGGGGATTCCCCGACGTGCCGCTGCAGCAGACGATGCAGGACTTCCGCTTCGTCGCCGACCGCGGCACCATCGGTCTGTTCTTCGACATGTATTATGAGAACTGGGCAAACCTCTCCCCCTACTACTATCTCGTCGGCCAGCTCGCCTGGAATCCGCAGGCGGATGGAAATGCCATCCTGGAGGATTTTTACCAGCGCAGCTACGGACCCGCCGCACCCGCCATGAAGCGCTACTGGACGCTACTGGAGAAAACCCGCCAGCACTTCGTGGACAGCATCGAGTCCCGTTTTCGCGTCACCCACATTCACGAGCACTACACTGATGAAGTGCTCGCCCAGGCCGAGTCCATGTTCGTCGAAGCCGAAAAACTCGCCGCAGCCGATGCCAAGCACGCCGCCCGCGTTCACTTCACCCGCTGCGGCTTCATCTACGCCCGAGCACTTGTGGAGCAGCGCAGCCTCATGGCACGCTGGGAGGCCGGAAAGTCTAAAGACAAGGAGCTAGAGCAGCGCATCCGCACCCAATGGGCCGAACTCCGCCAAACCGTCTCCACCTTCCCCGAATGGGCCGTTTTCTTCAAACGCATGGACAGCACCGAGCGAGCCGCTGGCCTGCACCCGGACGCCCCGATCAGCAAGAAGATGCTCAGAGACGCTGCGGGCCTGGATAAGAATTGATGAGGCCATCACGCTCTCCCCATCGTCATCGTAGAGGCAAACGTCAGTTTGCCCTCCGCGTGCCGTCTCGTTCCCGGAACAGGGGAAGTTAGACAACTTACGCTACGCGCCAGCGCTCCCATCGTAGAGGCAAACGTCAGTTTGCCGCCCTTCCGCCGCATCGCCCCGCCGGTGATTCCCCCGGGCGCGAGGAAGAAAAGCCAAAGAAGGGACGCCTGAACAGGCTGGACTCCGGCCCGCATGCCACGTCTCCGGTTTGTCAGAGGGGTTGAAGCTTGAACCCGTTTCGCGTGGAAAGGGCGGTGCTTGACCTCATCCACCCCGGCCATATGACGCATGATCAGCGTTTCGAGGCCTTTTTCGCTGGTGTCGCTCGGCATCAGATGAGCGGCTCAGGTTGATGTTTTCACTTCCTCATCGTGGGCGGCGATCTGCCCGGCCATGTCCTCGGCAAAGCTCGCTGCCTCGTGCTCCCGCACGATTTCATGCGGGACGGGCGTCTTGTGCAGCACGTTCAGGGCTTGCTCAAAGGCACGCTGGCTGGATTCATGATGAGGCTCGCCCACCAGATAGTAGAGGCGGAATTTCTCCTGCGCTGACTGGATGTTCGTCATGCGTCCCAGCCACGAATACGCTTTGTCCTTGATGCTCTGCGGTTGCATCAGGTCAAAGGACACCGTCTCCAGGCAATGCCATTGATGGTTCTTCCAGGCATGGGAAAAGGCCACCTCATCGTCCGCCACCGCGATGGTCTTCGGGTGCAGGCGTGACAGCACTTTCTTCTCCTCAAAGCCTTTCTTGAAGGTCCGCCAGACCACCTCGTCACTCCGGCTTTCCACCTTCGTTTTCTCGCTGTAGCACTCCACCATTCGTTGATAGATGGTTTCGAGCGTCGCGGACAAGTCGGCAGACAGGCCGCTGCCCATGGGCGACCATTGAAAGGCGCTGTCATCGGCGGCGATCACCCTATGCGCCAGTTCGAGCGCGGAGTCGGGCATTTCGCACAGATCCATTTCCTCACGGACGCGGGTCGAGATCTCATCGAAACGCGCTTGCAGGTGCTTCACTACCCGGCGGAAGTGATCCCCGTCCATGCCGGGGAACATTTTGGACAGACGTCCATGCGTCGGGCGCAGGATGGCATCCACAAAACGGGCGCTTGGAGACACCAGCACCACCCCGATGTTCGCAAACTCGCCCGTGCCGATGTCATGCACGTAGCGCAGCACGGTATAGGTGTAGGGTTGCTTGTTCATAGGAGGGGTTGGAGTTGCAGCTTCATACGATCAAAGTGGGGGATACAATTCAGCAGATACTCGGCGATTTTCTCTGCGGTCACGGTCTCGCCATTCCATCCGTTGCGCACTATCTTCCAGTGCCTGAGAGACAGGGCGGGACATGCAGGCTTTCACAGCTTGCCTTTCAGGATACCCTCCAGCCTTTTGAAGCTCCGTAAATGCTGCCTCAACACCGCAGGACTGAGCTTCCCCAGGATTTCGAAGGAGCGGTTTCCTTTCTTGAAAGCATTCGGGCAGTCGCGGGTGGCGTGTTCCAGTTTGGCCAGGACATCATGGCGTTCGCGTTGCTCTAGATCGTTTAGGGGCGGCAGGGCATTTTCATGGAGCTTGTGTTTGAAATGGCTCTTCAGAGCCTCACGGTCCGCGACAATCCAAGTTTCCATGCATGTCGTCATGAAAAGCACCTGATCATCCTCCGCACCTTTGGGGCGGTCCCAGTTGTCACGTCCTTTGAGATGATCCCATGGCTTGTTCAGGTCCTCGACGCGGTCTTCGCTGTCCACCAAAAGGGCGACAAACGTGGCGCGCCCCTGCTTGAGAGCCGTTCGGAAGTCTTTGAAGGCTCGGTCCCGCCCACCGCAGGGGTGAAGGCTGGGCTTTCTTTTGGGACAGATCGGGTCCAGCAAGGCATGGAAAGCCTTCCGGCAGCGGACATCCATTTCCTTGGAGTCCTCGCCCAGCTTGCTGCCTTCGATGAAGATGGCCGCACTCACCAGCGTGTCCCTCCCAGGTGTCCTTTCGTCCACAGTTGGCCCAGACGGTAGTCCTTCAGCCAGTCGGCCAAATCCGGGGCGGAGAGACGCTTCATTTCGGTCCTTCCCTCATGCTTCTCGCATACCACCACGCATTCCGGCGTCTCCGTCATCGCATCTACCAGAATGTCAGAGTGTGTAGTAACGATGATCTGGGTCCGCTCAGAGGCGGCTTTCAGAAGATCCGCCAGCCCTGGTAAAATGTCGGGATGCAGGCCAAGCTCAGGCTCCTCAATGCAGATAAGTGGTGGCGGCTCGGGATCGCAAAGGATCGCCAGCAGGCAAAGGTAGCGCAGCGTGCCGTCGGAGAGACGAGTGGCAGGGATCACGAAGTCCCCTTCGGTAAAGAAGACCTGCACGGTGCCGCCCTCAATGAAAACATCGAAATCGGTGATCCCATCATAAAGATCCTTCAAACCCGCGAGGATGGCTCTCTTCGCCACAGGAAACCTCGTTTTCAACCGGTTGAGGAAGAGACCCAAGTTGGAGAAATCTTCCTCCAAAATGTCATTTCTCATGTCCGCTTTTTGAGGTTCGCGGAAGACTGCACTCCGACCAAAGGCCCACTCGCGGTAAATCCGGACCTTTTCGTAGTTTATCGCCAGCCATGCCAGTTCGGGATAGCTCTCGGGGTCGCGTCTTTGGGCTAAAATCGAGCGATCTGGTTCGATGGTTTCACGAGCCAGCCCTCGCGGGCCAGTGGCATCCTTGCGATTGATGACCGGATCACCGTTCTGGTAGCGATAAAAGAAATAAGGTTTGGCTTCCCCTTGCTTGGAATGCTCATTTTCGATTCGTTCATCCTCCAGATCGAAGGATTGCATGTCCACCTCGAATGCCATCGCATGGCGCAAGTGCATTTCCCCCCAGGGCAATTTAGTCACCACCCACTCGACCGAAGCAGGTTGCTTTGGATTTCCCTTCCAAATCCATTCAGCCACACCTCCACCACGCCGGGTTACATCTCTCCATTCCTTCGGGGCTGCCCGCATGAGGCTGATGGCTTCGATCAGATTCGATTTCCCGCTGCCATTCGGCCCGATGAATAGGTTCAGCGATTGGAGATCAATGCCCACATTCTCCGGGCCGAAGGAGAGAAAGTTCTTCGGTGCCAGATGGCGGATCAGGATCGGGTTGGAATTGTCAGGCATGGCTCAAGATTCTTCGGATTCACTTTCCTTCAGGATTTCTGCTTCGTCGAGTGCCTCCTCAGCGACGGGTTCGGTAGGGGGCTCGGGCAGTTTGGCGGCGGCTTCGCGCACGTCTAGCTTGCCCGTTTGTGGGGGCGAATGTTTTCGGTTCAGGTCGTAGGAGCGGTTCTCTTTCGTTCAGGTGCAGCGGTGACATTGACGCATATCTCCGGCGCTGTCTCCACTTTTACCATCCTAAAGGAGCGCACAGTGCTCTCGGCAGCCCCGCACGCCTCCCGTTTGGTCCTGCCGACGCGTCGGCGGGGCTGGACGCCGCCCGTTTGCCGCTGCCTTTTCGGCTTTTTGGCCTCGGGAGGCATGTGCTATGCCTGCGGCACCACGGACAAGGCCCACCCGGAAACGACGGTGCGCAGGGTCCGCCTTTTGCTCAAGCCGTGGTGGATGCTGTGAACACGCTCGATCCCGGTCAACCTGCGACGGTGGGCGTGATCTTCGACGGATCAAACGTGCGCTTCACCTTCCGCATCCCACGCGGCAACGATGGCAGCAATGGAAGCGACGGCTCCCAAGGCCCACCCGGCGAAATCAGCCA
>NZ_JACSRD010000193.1 GCF_014879935.1 Prosthecobacter sp. | reverse complement strand
CACCACCCAGGACGCACGCATCAAGCTCAAGCGGCTTTACCCTTCAACTTTAATGACATGAGCCACTAGTGGTTCATATGGACCGAAGCGCGCCCGGAAACATACTCTCATAAAGTTTAGCGAAGCCACTCGCATGGCCATCGCGTTTGCCAGGAGACTCATAGAAGATGCAAAACGGATGGCTTTGGAAGAATTGTAACCAGACCAATCCCGAGAGGGGATTCAATTGATCTACAAGACAATCTGCTCGGAAAATGCCATTTCCTGTCTCGAAAGTTTTGATTCCCGCTTCCTTCGGGAATTCAGAAAGAACTGCGTTTCGCATTGCCGGGTCAACCTCAACAATCGTGAAGCCATATCCTTGAAACCCACGCACTCCATAGAATTTATGAAGCAATCCCTTTACCATGCGCGCAAGGACGTCATGGATTTTCACGGGCAGTCTTTGCGGGGCGACCGGTGCGTCACCCGACCGTTCCACAAGTTCCTCCAACTCCTTGCGGTATGCTTGATGCCTGCCCTTTGTGAGAGTGCGCATTGTGCTTTTCAGAAGCTCAAGAGGGATTCGTTTTTGATTTCGAACATCAAAAATCAACCACATCAGCGCTTCATCATCTTTTCCATGAGCTTGGTTGCAGGCGAAACAGCATTCGACGGTTATTAGATTCGTATTTCTATCCTCGCCTTTGAACAGGCAGTTTGGCGGGATATGGTCGTCGCTTCGATCTGTTGAACGGAGTGGTGATGGGCCCTTGCGAGCTTTCGTAAGCTCTACGCCGCAATCGTAGCAAGTCCGAGGAGGTTTGGGCGCTTTCATGGCACTAGTGTTATTGTAGGCCCAAAAGGTTTCTCCAAGAGATTCAGGGAGGCCAGCAGATTATCTCAGAAACCAATCTGCTGGCCTCCTTGAATCTGCTGGAAATCATCAATCAAGACGACACGGGCCACATCACCGGCTCATCGCCTCAATCTCCGCCTCGCTGAGCACGCGGTCCCACAGCGCGAACTCGTCCATCGTGCCGCTGAGGTGGCGGATGGCGACGTTGGTGGTGCGGCGGTCGTTCCAGTTGCCGAGTTCGGCGATGCCGGGTTTGAGCGGCGAGGGGTCTTTGAGGCGGATTTTAGCGAGTAGGGTGCCATTCGCGTAATGACGCACTTCCTTGGCCTGCGGATCGAAAACGACCGCGAGGTGCATCCAGCGGCCGAAGCGCTCCGGCGTGAAAAACAGCTCGGTATCGCAATCTTGATGCCCATGGCCTGCTGCACCCGCAATGCCAAAGCGGATCTTCCCATCGCGGACGATCTGCCAGTGGATTTTGCGGTCGTTCCAGCCCTCGGACATGAAGAGAGAGTTGAAGTAGCGGTCGAGGCCGTTGATGCGCACCCACATGGCCATGGTGAGCGCCTTCGCCTCGGTGGGAGCGCTGAGGCGCACGCGGTCGCTGACGTTGCGGAAGTCGAGCGCACGCTTTTCCTGCCAGCGGCCGGTGGTCCACGAGGCACCGACGATGCTGCCGTCCTCGCCTTGAGCGGCGCGATTGCTCAGCGAGCGGGCGGACTCGTCGTCTTGGAAGTCGAAATGGAGCTTCAAAGCGGGATCGTTCTTCAAAAGGGCGCTTTGAGCCTGCCAGCGTTCGAATTGCGAGCGATCAGACAAAGCGGTGCGGGCGTTGATCTCGTTCAGCGAGGCAAAGCTTGAGGCGTTCGCAGCCAGCGGTTGCGCTTTGGCGGCGAAGGCCATGGCCTGGCCTTCTTTGAGCGACTTCATCGACTCGGCGGCCTGATGCAGCTCCACCTCGCCTTTGAAGACGTGGACCTCGGCGCTCGCATCGCTCACATCGAGGCCGAACTCGGTGCCGAGATCGACGATGGTGCCTTTGGGCGTGTTGATGCGGAAACCTTTCGCCTGCGGCGGCACGTTGGCGCTGAGCTTGCCACGCGTGCAGGTGGCCTCGCCGCTGGAGATGAGCTGGAGCTCGGCGGGGCCTTCGATCAAGACGCGGGCACCTTGATAAAACTCGATCTGCGCGATGCCAGACTTCAGTTTGAGCAGTCCAGGCGAAAGCGGCGTGCCCGGCGCGATGGCGGCGGATTCCCATTCGAGATTCACGCCGCGTGTGAGCACGGCGACGGAGGCCGTGGTGTCCTCGGTGGCCGGTCTTGGCAGTGAAAGCACCAGCCAGGTGCCTGCGAGCGCAAGGCAGGCTGCCATCGCCGCGACGGTGGTGACGGTGGCAAAGGTGAAACGGCGTCGCGGCACCAAAGCGGGCTGGATGACCTTGCCCGGCACGGCGAGCGGCTTCGTGGCGCGGAGCATCGCGTCCATCTCGAAGTGCTGGAGCAGTTTGGAGCCGAGCTGCGGCTCGTTTTGCAACAGCGTGTGAAGTTCCTCCGCCTCGGAATCGGTGAGCGTGCCTTCGAGGTAGTGCTGGATGAGCGTGTCGGCGTCAGGCATGGGCGTGGCCTCCTTGGTTGAGGTTTTGTTCGATGCACTCGCGCAGCTTTTCCCGCACACGGGAGAGGGCGCGGCAGACGGTGTCGGCCTTCATCTGGATCTGCTCGGCGATCTGCGGCGTGCCGACATCGTCGTAATAATAGAGCTCCACGAGCTCGCGGCTCTTCTGCGGCAGCTTTTGCAGGCAGGTGCGCAGCACGCGCACCTCGTCCTCATAGCGCGGCGGCGTCTCGCGCTCCTCCGCGAGCAGGCGGATGTGATCGGCGAGCTTTTGCACCACGTCCGGCTGCTGCCGCGTGCGCTCCCGCCACAGCCGCATGGCGATGTGACGCGTCATCGTGGCCAAAAGCGGCCGCGCATCGCTGCTGAGGTCCCATTTCGACTCCTTCGCCATGAATTCGAGGAAGACCTGCTGCGTGATGTCCTCCATCAGCCCCGGCCAGGGAGCATACTTCAGCGCCACGCCCTTCACAAAGTCGTGATGGGCGAGGAAAACCTGCGCAGCGTGAGTTTCGGCGATGTTCATGCGGGACTGACTATCTCACGTGTCGGCGGGAAACCGGACAGAAAAATGATCTTCGGCCAAAACGCCGCTGGTTGGCTCCGTATGGGTCTGCATGTTCCGCCGCAGCCTTCCATTCGTCCTTGTGATTTCGTCATTCGCCAAGTCTGCGAACGCCGCGCCCATTGACTACGACACGCAGGTCCATCCCTTCCTCAAAGACAACTGCATCGCCTGTCACAACAAGACCACGACGAAGGGCGGTCTGAACATGGAGACGCCCGAGCTGATGGCGAAGGGCGGCGAATCCGACAAGGGCCTCGTTCCTGGCAAAGGGGCCGACAGCATCATTTTCCAGGCTGCGGCACACACCTGGGACAGCGAGATGCCGCCGAAGGGCAACAAGGTCGGCGCTGTGAATCTCACGACGCAGCAGCTCGCGATGCTCAAAGATTGGATCGATCAAGGCGCACGTCCGTCGCCGAAACGGGACAAGGTGATCGCCTGGGAGCCGCTGCCTGCGGGCGTGCAGCCGATTTATGCGCTCGACACCACGGCACAGGGTGACTTCGTGGCCGCTGCCCGTGCCAACCAGATCAGCCTCTATCACCTGCCCACCCACAGCCTTTCGACAAAGCTCACAGATGACACCTTGCTCAAATCCGGCCTCTACAAGCAGCCGGGCGTGGCCCATCGCGACCTGGTGCAGTCGCTTGCCTTCAGCCCCGATGGCGCTCGTCTGGCGACGGGCAGCTTCCGTGAGGTGAAGCTGTGGAGGCGCGAGATGAAACTGGCCGCGCCAGTGCCCACACACCCGAAATTCACCGCCACGCAGGAGGCGGACCATTCGATCAAGCTCACGGAGACCGCAGGCGGAAAGCTGATCGCGCACATCAAGAGCGATCTCCTGGCCGAGCAGACATTGGCTCAACGCACCTTGGCTGCCACACGGGCTGCTTTGGAGGTCACGTTCCAAAACGAGGCCATCAAACGTGCGGAGACCGACGCCACGGAACAGGGGAATCGTTTGAAGAAGGCCAACGAACTGGCCGAACTCGCGAAGAAGAGCCTGGAGGACAAAAAGAAGGATTTGAAGGCCAAGCAGGACGCTCATGCAGCCGCGGACAAGGCCGCGAAGGAGATCGATACTCAAGTGGCACAGGCTTCTGCGGGCAAGCCGGATGAAGCCCTTGCCAAGAAGCAGGCGGAAGCTCAATCCGTGGCCAGCAAGGCTGCTGCGGAACTTGCCGAGATCCAGGCGGCCCTCAAAAAAGGCGAGGCGGCCATCGCTGCGGCAGATCCAAAGACGGCGCCTGAACTGCTCGATCTCGCCAAAGCGGGCCTCGAAGAGAAGAGGAAAATCGTGAAGCCGAAGGAGGATGCCAAAGCCACCGCGGACAAGTCTTTGAAGACCATCGCCGATCAGATCGCAGCCGCGCCGAAAATGAAGGTGGATGAGGCGATGCTCAAAAAGCAGACCGAGGCGAAGGAGAAGGCCGAAAAAGCCGCCACCGACCTCAAGCTGGCCCAGGAGGCCGTCACTCGTGGCGAGGCTGCCATCACCGACACGGCGAATGAGATCAAGCTCGTCACTGAAAACGAGAAGAAGGCGAAGCAGACCGTGGTGGACGCCAAGACGCGTCTCGATGTCGTGAAGAAGGAAGCTGACAAAGCCAACACGGAGCGTGACCTCGCCACGAAGGCTCTTGCCACCGGCATGAAGAAAGCGAAGGCGCTGCAATTCAGCCCGAATGGCCTGGAACTCGTCGCCACCTTCGACTCAGGCGAGCCTTTGGCCTGGAGCACGGTGACTGGAAAACCCATCACGCCGGGCAGCACGAGCACTGCCTGGGTGCTGGAGCGCACGCTCGGCACAGGTGATGCCAGATCACAGATCACCGATCGTGCGAACAGCCTCGCCTTTTCGCCCGATGGCAAAACGCTCGCCATCGGCAGCGGTGAGCCTTCCCGCAGTGGGGACATCACGCTGTGGGACATCACCACGGGCAAACTGGCGAAGGACCTCGCCGAGCGTCATCTCGACAGCGTCTTCGCGCTCGACTTCTCGCCCGATGGCAAGCTCCTGGCCTCCGGTGGCGCTGACAAGGCCGTGCGCATCACCGATTTGAGCAGTGGCAAGGTGGTGAAGGTCTTCGAAGGCCACACGCATCACGTGCTCGGCGTCACCTGGCGTGCCGATGGCCGCCTGCTGGCGAGTTCGGGTGCTGACAACGTCGTCAAAGTGTGGGATTGGACCACAGGTGACCGCCGCAAGAATGTCGATGGTTGGGACAAGGAGGTCACGGGCATCCGTTACCTCGGTGCGGCGGATCAGATCGCCACCAGCGCTGGTGACAACAAACTGCGGCTCATCACCAGCGATGGCGGTGAGGTGAAACAACTCCCGGGTGCCACCGGCTTCATGCAATCGTTGGCCACGACACGTCTCGGCGATCTCGTCCTCGGTGGTGACCAGGACGGCGTCCTTCGCGCATGGGATGTGGCCAGCGCGAAGGTTGTCGCCGAGTTCAAGCCGTGACCGGCCGGATCAATCCATGTAGTCGTTGATCAGGTTCTCCAGCATCTCCTGGCGGCCGCTGGCGGGGATGACGCTGCCGAGTTTGAGGGCGTGCTTCTCAAGAGACTCGAAGGTGGCTTTGCCGGTGGTGACGGTTTTGCCGATGCCGCTTTCGAAGGTGGCGTAGCGGGCTTTCACGAAGCGGTCGAGATCGCCGTCCTCGATGATGCGGTGGGCGATTTTCAGGCCGCGTGCAAAGGCGTCCATGCCGCCGATGTGGGCATGGAAGATGTCCACCACCTCGTGGCTCTCGCGGCGCACCTTGGCGTCGAAGTTGAGGCCGCCGGTCTTGAAGCCGCCGGCGCGGAGCAGTTGCAGCATCATCTGCGTGGTCATGTAAACATTCGTTGGGAACTGGTCGGTGTCCCAGCCGATGAGTTCGTCGCCGGTGTTGGCGTCGATGCTGCCGAGAGCGCCTGCGTTCGCCGAGACGGCCAGTTCATGCTCGACCCGGTGCAGCGCGAGCGTGGCGTGGTTGGTCTCGATGTTGAGTTTGAAGTGCTCCAGCAGGCCGAACTCGCGCAGAAAGTTCAGGCAGGCGGCGGCATCGCTGTCGTACTGGTGTGTCGAGGGCTCGCGCGGCTTCGGCTCGATGTAGAACTGGCCTTTGAAGCCGATCTTCTTCTTATAATCGACGGCCATGTGCAGGAAGTGGGCGAGGTTGGCCACTTCGCGCTTCATGTCGGTGTTCAGCAGCGTGGCGTAGCCTTCGCGACCGCCCCAGAAGGTGTAACCGAGGCCGTTGAGGCGATGCGTGACCTCCATGGCCTTCTTCACCTGCGCGGCGGCGATGGCATAGACGTCGGCGTTCGGGCTGGTGGCCGCGCCCTGCACGTAGCGCGGATGGGCGAAGAGGCAGGCGGTGCCCCACAGCAGCTTGATGCCGGTTTGCTTTTGCAGCTTCTTCAAATGATCCGCCACGGCGTCGAGCGCGTCGCTGCTGGCCTGGAGATCGTCCAACTCTGGCGCGACATCGCGATCGTGGAAGCAGTAGAAGCCGAGGCCGAGCTTCTGCATCATCTCAAAGCCCGCATCGGCCACACGCTTCGCGTTGTCGATGCTGGTGCTGCCATCGTCCCATGGGCGCTGACGCGTCGGGCCGCCGAAGGGATCGCTGGAGCCACCCTTCAACGCATGCCAGTAGGCCAGCGAGAAGCGCAGGTGCTCGCGCATGGTCTTCTTGCCCACGACTTCGTCGGGATTGTAGTGACGGAAGGCGAGACGGTTCTTCGTCTTCGGCCCTTCATAGGCGACGGGCTTGATCTTCGGGAAGTATTCCTGGCTCATGGTGTTCGTGGTTGGGTTGGAGTGGGATGAATCGCTTTTATACACTTCTGGAGTGGCGAAAGTCTGGTAATGATCTGCCAATGTTTGTTGAAATGCGGTCGCATTTAAACGCAGGACCGAGGTGAGGCAAGATCACTTCCCCGCCACCTTCGGCGCAGGCTCCAGCACATCAAGCTCATGGATGGACCAGAAGGTGCCTTTGGTGCTGCCGGTGTCGGTGATGCGGATGAATTTGGCTTTGGCGGGCTTGGGGAAGAGGAAGTCGGTGGTGCTGACTTTTTCGCTCTGGCCTTCGAGGATGGGTTTGTCCCAGGTTTGGCCGTCTGGGGAGAGTTCGATCTTCCAGCCGCGGGGCCAGTCATTGCGCGAGGTGGCGGTGTCGAGGGTGAGTCCGGCGATGTTGGTGGGCTGTGGCAGTTCAATCTGCACCCACATGCCGGGCGTTTGCGAGGTATGCGTGTCCCAGCGGGTCTCGGGATTGCCGTCGATGGCACGGGCGAGATCCTTGGCGTTGTGGCTGGCGGTGAGCTTCCACGCGCTGCGATTTTCCAGCGGGAGCTGCGGCCCAGTGCGCTTGAGTTCTTCGATGGTCCACGGCGTGGTGCGCGTGGCGAGTTCTTGGCGCAGTTTGGCGACATCCTCCTTCGTGATGAAGCGACCGTTGTTGCCAAAGCTCTTGCGCACGTAGCTGGCGATGTCGGCGAGCCATTCGTCGGGGTTGTTCGCCATCGGGATCATCTGCGCCTGATACGTTTTGCCGTTCACGGGACCGCTGAGGCCATGCAGGAGCACGCGGAGGACTTGATCGCCCTGCACGACGGTCTTTGAGGCGGCGAGCGCCGGGGCGAGCGTCATGCCGGGTGCGAGTCCATCAATGGCGGTGCCTTTGCCATCGAGACCGTGGCAGGTGAAGCACAGCTCCTGGTAAATGGCCTGACCGCGACGCATCTGATCCTTCTGCGCGTTACTGAACTCGCGTGGGAAGCTGATCTGGCTGTTGAGCATCTGCCCGGCCATTTCTTTGACGCCTTTCGACGGCGTGCTGAGTGCTGTGAGATTGATGAGCTTCGCGTGGTCCTTCCACTTCATCTGCTTCGCAGTGAGCAGCGCCTGGATGACGATGGTGGGATCGCTGTCCTTCGTCAAAGCGGTGACGTCAGCCACGAGCGTCTCATCGGCGAGCGATTCGCTGGCGCGGATGGCGGCACGGCGCAGCACGGGCGATGCGTCCTTCAAAGCGGCACGCGCGAGATCGCTGGTGAGGGCACCGAGACCTTCGAGCGTCCACAGCGCGTGAATGCGGGCGAGGTCGCTGCTGTTTTTCTGAAGCATTGCGATGAGCGCGGGCGCGACGTTTTTGTCCTGCTTCAAAACGAGCAGCTTCTGCGCTGTGTCGCGATGCCAGCCGTTCGGATGCGCGAGCGCCTCGACGAGTTGCGCGGGCGTGGCGTCGAGCAGTTTCGGCGCGGGCACGGGCTTCGTCGTGTCATGCACGAGACGCCACACGCGGCCGCGATTGATGATCTTGTCCATGCTGTGCTGCAGGATCACTTTGCGCAGGTAGCTGCCTTCCTTCGTCCAATTGCCCTCCTGGATGATGCCGCGATACATGTCGCAGATGAAGAGCGTGCCGTCGGGCGCCGTTTTCATATCGACGGGGCGGAAGCACGCGTCCGTGCTGCGGAGGAACTCGCTCTGCGGATGCGGATTGTGCAGAATGGTGATGCCGTCCTTCACCTCGATGCTCGTGCGGCGCACGAGACGGCCCACGGGCTCGCCAAAGAAGAGATTGCCGCGCAGCTCGGCGGGCAATTGATCGCCTCGGAAGATCTCGCCACCGCAGGTCGCGGTGAAATGGTTCAGCGTGTCGTCTTCGCGCGACTTGCCGGGGCCGCCCTGGTAATCACGCAGACCCATCGCCGGCCACACGACCTCAAAGCCGGGCTCGAACTGCCCGCGAGCGAGTGATTGACCATAGAGGATGTGGTTTTGGAAATTGAGCGGGCCTTTCTCGCCGCCCGCGTTCACCACCCAAAACTTGCCCTCATCATCCTGCGTCGCGCCCCACTGGCCGCCGTTGCCGGGAATGTCCTGCTTGATGAGCTGGCCGTCCTTCCAGCGCAGACGGTAATTGTTCACCGCTGTGTAGATCCAGTTGTCCAGCGCCCACGTCATGCCGCTCGGTTGATGCTCCAGATTGCCACCGCGAGGCCCGCCTTGATACACCGGCTTCTTTTCATCGCTCACGCCGTCGCCGTTCGTGTCTTTATAAAGATGGATGTCGTTCGTGTCAGTCTCGCCGATCAGCACGCCATCCGCCAGCGGCAGCAGCAGACGCGGCAGCTTCAGCTTGTCCGCAAAGACGCGATGCATGTCGTATTGGCCATCACCCTTGCTCGACCAATGCACGGACACGCGACTCGTGCTCACCAGCTCGTCCGTGCCGTCGATGTCGCGCATGTAGCTGCTCATCTCCGCGACATAGAGCCTGCCATTGCCATCAAAGGCGATGCAAACCGGCTCCGTGATGTCCGGCTCGCTCAGGATCAGCTCCATGCGATACCCCGGCGGCAATTGGAAGGTCTTTTGCTCCTCCGCCGCCGTCAGCGCCTTCACCGGCGGCTTCGGCGGGAAGTCGGTGGCATCATCGGCCAGCAGGCGACCGAGCGAGAGGGCAGTGACGAGAGCAAGGGGGCGGAGTTTCATGACGGGGGCTGAAAAAGATCCTGATCAATACTTTCGCCGCCCGCCGCTCCTTTGGTGACAGGCTGCCAATCTTTGTTAAAATCCGGCCATTGCGGGTGCGGGCGGGCAGTGGGCAATCGCACGCGTTCTACGAACGCCGCCCATTCAGGATCATCTCATGGAGCTTCTGGCTCAGCTGTTCCAGATTGGGATCAGCAAACCGGCGAAGACACACTCATCGATCCATCTCGCGGTTGGAGAACGCCTCGGATTAGGCGACGGCGAGCCCTTGCCTCCATCCGTTTTTTCGACCCTGTTCATCGTTGATGACTCTCTCATGGAGCTTCGTCAGGGTTCCATCTATACTGGTGAATCCAACTCTGCAACGTCGTGATGTCGCTAAGCTGGATGCGATCAGGCTGTAAATTAGCGAACTGGCGAGCCTCTCTGCTGAAAGTGCTCGCTGAAATAGCGACGGCACCAGAATAGCCAAAGGCACATGCAACACCAAAAATCTCACGCACCACTGGAACGCCGGTAGTCCGTAGTCTGCCACCATCAGGTGGGCTATCCGGCAACTTACACTGAACGGCCAAGACAGTTGGATCACCATCGCCATCCTCTACAGCAAGGAAATCAATACCGTCATCTTTGGTGCTCCGAAACAAATCCACCTTGAAACCTCGTCGGGCAAAAATCTCGGCGCATAGCGCCTCGAAATCGTCCTTCTTCAGGTCATACAACACCTCCTGATTTTGTGAAACAGCGTCAAATAACTCCTGACCGCAAAACTGACTGACATCCACCATTCCATTGGGGGTTTCTTTCTGGCGCTTGAGGTAACGATCTCCCACGGAACAGTCCTCGCTGGCGCAGAACTCGAAAATATTGAAGTCTGGTGGCTGGGGATCGAACAGCTCTGCAGGTAGTGCATAGGCAGCGTCCGGATAGATGCGAGCCCAGCATAACTGGCTCACGGAGTCCAAATCGGGATGCTTGGCGGGATAGTAAATATAGTTTCCCCCGACACAGTAACGAAGCGGGCTACCAAGAAGCCTCCGACGCTCCTGCAACGTTAGCTCTACTTTCGTGTAGAGCGGGAAAAACCGATTCGCCTTCTCTGAGAACGTTGCAATGACTTTGCCCATGATGGATGACGTTCTTTAGTTAGCCGAGCATTGTTTAGTCACAATAAATTGTGGGCAAGTCAAATTCGCCCACAGTGGTTTCAAATGCTCATCCAGCCAAGCGAAGGCAGGAAGAGCGTTGCGAGTGTCCGAGGATGACAACGGAAGTCAAGATACGAGAAAGGCTCACGTCTCCCCCTACCTCCACCCATTCAGGATCATCTCATTGAGCTTCTGGCGCATGGCTTTCATACCTGGAACGGTGAAGGGAGTGCCAACATCGGACCTGCTGACGCTGCACACCGTAGTAACCGACAGCTTGCTGGGCAAACCGTGCCGGTGAGCTAGGTCGTGTTTGAAAACGTGCCAATGGGCAAAACGGCGGTGATGTGGTAAGGAGTGGGGTCGATGAAAACACAACGCTTTGCATGGTGGGGGCCGCTCAAAGAGCGGCTCAAAAAAATGGTGCCATGAACCTGGGCGGCAGACCACCAGCAGGGTTGGACATGGTGCTTGATGCGCTGTTCTTCCGGCTGAGGAATGCAGGACCTTGGCGAGACCTTCCTGATGTCTTCGGCCCCTGGCGCACGATCTATGGCTGGTATCAGCGGCTGGCCCGGCAAGGCATCTGGGAGCGGCTGCTGCGCCGATTGGCGGCTGGTGCCAAAAGCAGGATCCGACTGGTCGACGGCACGCATGTGGTGGTGCACCAATGCGCCGCCAATCCCGCCGGAGGAGCGCAGAAGCAGGCGATGGGCCGCACGCGTGGCGGCCGCAACACCAAGATCATGGCGCTCACCGACGGTCGTGGTCTGCCAGTGAAGCTGTTGCTCATCGAAGGCCAGGCTTACGAGGGCAGACACGTCATCCCGCTGCTCGAAGCGCCTGAGGGACTGCTGATAGTGGGTGACAAGGGCTTCGACAGCGATCCTCTCCGCCAACAACTTGAGCAGTTGGGGGCCTCTCATTGCATTCCCGGCAAGTCGAACCGGAGCAAGAAGCGCAGGCTCAACAAGAAGCTCTACCGTCAGCGCTACAAGGTGGAGAACTACTTCTGCCGCCTGAAGCGCTGGGCCTTAGCAAGCACGCGCCGCGATAAACTTGCCTCCCACTTCCTTGCTCTCATTCAATTTGCGTCCGTCATCGACTGGCTTCGCTATGGCTGTTGAGGGTTTTCAAACACGACCTAGGGTTATGGCGTCGGCTGTGTAGCCGCTGCGTCAGGCCAAGTCAGCCAAGCAAACAATCCGAATACAACCGGCGGCAGCATCATGCATAGGTAATAGAATGAGTATTGCCGAACAACGAGCGAGACTTTGATCCAGCGAACCTGCGATTTCGTCAGCTTGTGATCTTCATAGTCGGGCTTGGATGCACGAAAGACATCAAAGTCGATGTCCTCGTGGTTGTCGGACCGTTGCAAAATGTCGTCGTAGTCTTGAGATAACTTTTCCACAGCATCAAGGAATTCAGGTGCGTTCTTGTCTTTGTGACGCGTCTTGAGAGCTCGGAGCTTTTTGTAAAGTTCAGCCACGTCCAATCCGCTCTGATGGTAAGTGTAGGACCGCACGCTGTAGTTCTGTGAGGCCTCAAGCTGGCTGACCACAAGGATGATGATCGACAACGCCGAGCTGATAAACAAGATCGCTTGTCCCGTGGCACCCTGTGAGAACTGCGGCAGCATCGTCGTAATGAGTGAGAAGATCACCACATAGGCAGACAGCAAGGCAACGGCACGTGACGACAGGTTGTGCTTCTTCTGCAAGCGTGCCGCCGCATTAAATCGGCTTTTGTAGGTGGACCACAATTTGTAATTGAGTTCACGGTCATAACCGCCTTGCGCATAAAGCGGGACGTTTTTGCTTTTGGGGTCGGTATTCATAGTGCAGGCGCAGATTCACGAGATTGCTTACCTCTGCAACGCATTGATCGACTCATCCATCTTGTTGGAGGCGTCCTGCATTTGGCTCGGGTTATAGCTGCCATCGCCGCTTTGGTTCAGCGTGTTCGCGCTCGTGCCGCTGATGGCGCTGTCGAGTTGGGCTTGGCTGATTTCGCCGGGTGGGCCTTGCGAGCCGTCGCTGCGTTTGCTGTCATGTGGGCAAAGGGCGGCCTACACCGTGCGTCATCCTGATTGGTGACTTCCCACAGATTCAGAGAGGCCCACAGATTAACCCAGAAGCGCAAATGACGGCCTGCGGAACACGCGGAATGCACGGAAACTCAAGCCAAGCAGCCTCATGCCCCAATCACCTTTTGAGTGATCGCCATTTCATCGACTTTTTCCGTTTGTTCCGCGTGTTCCGTAGGCTCTCCATTCCCGGCTTTAGGATTCACTGAAAAAGAAATGGGCCTCCCTGAATCTGCGGGAGATCATTCTGGACTCTGTTTCCCAAAGATTCATGACGTGGAGAATCGCCCCAAGGCAGCTTCACCTCGGACCAAGCGCCCATCGGATAGGCCGTGAGGCGATTCGCCGGAGCGGTGATGCTCAACCGGCATCCCTCTCCCGTTTCCGGCGGCTCTCCCCGCCTGCACTTTGGCCGTTACGGGTGGGTCATGAAGCCTGTGCTTTCCCTGCGACACGCGAATTTTCTGCATCACTATCCGGCCATGCCGCTGCTACGCCTCCAAGCTGACTTTTTCGCCCGGATCGCCGATCCGCAGGGCGTGCGGGCGATTTTCGAGCACATGCCTGGTGTGTTCTTTTTCATGAAGGACGACCAGGGGCGGCACATCGCGGCGAACAGCGCCACCTTTGAGCGATTCGGCATCAAGAGCGAGCGCGAGCTCGTCGGCGCGATGGACGAGAAATTCTTCCCGCCCGATGTGGCGAAGGCGTATCGCGACGACGACCAGAAAGTCATCCGCAGCGGCAAACCGCTCATCAACCGGCTCGAAGTCTGGTATGACGAGCAGCGGAACCTGAGCTGGTTCCTCTGCACGAAGCTGCCCGTGCACGACAAACGCGGCAAGGTCATCGGCGTCATGGGCATCACCCGCCGCGATGAGGACCGCATGCGCCAGCACGACGTGCGCGAAGTCACCGTCGCTGTGCAATACGCCCGCGAGCACTGCCACGAAGTCGTCACCACCGCTGAGCTCGCCCGCGCCGCCGGCGTCTCTGAGCGCCACCTGCATCGCAAGCTCCGCATCGCCCTCGACATCAGCCCCTACGAGCTCCTGCTGCGCTCCCGCATCCAGTCCGCCGCCGAGGCCCTGGCCAAAACCACGCTGCCCATCATCCAGATCGCCCTTGATCATGCCTTCTGCGATCAAAGCGCGTTCACCCAGCAATTCCGCAAACGCACCGGCATGACCCCGAAGGAGTTCAGGAGAAGGCATCAAGGGTGAGCTCGGCCAGCAATGCCGGATCATCGAACTCCAGCGCCGCGAAGGCTTGATCGAGATGCGCGGGCGTCCGACCACCGACGAGCACGGTGTCGATGCCCGGCTGATGCAAAGCCCACGTCAGCGCGAGATGCGCCTGCGAGTGCCCGGTGCGCTTCGCGACGGCTTCGAGCCGAGCGAGGCGCTGATAGGCCGTGTCATGGAAATAGACCTGCTGATGGCCTGGGATGATTTCGAAGCGTGAACCGGCCTGAACGCCGTTCTGATGCTTCCCGGTCAAAAAACCGGCTCCGAGCGGACTGTAAGTCACGATGGCGATGTTGTTCGAGGCGCAGTAGTCGCGCAAAGCCTCGGTGACATCGCGGACAGCGAGGTTGTGGTTGTTTTGGATCACGCGGAAGCGTGGGCCGAGGGCGCGGAGTTGCTCCAGCGTGACGTTGCTGGCTCCGAGGGACTTGATCCGGCTGGAGTGGAGGAGTGATTGGAGTGCTGGGATGCCCTGTGGGACCGATTCATGCCACTGATGCAGGTAAAGCAGGTCGATTTGCTCGACACCGAGACGTCGCAAACTGTCCGTGATGTCGATGCGGTCATACGGCGGCAGCATCTTCGTGGCGATGGTGATGCCTTCCGGCTTTCGCGAAGCCAGCCACTTGCCGAGGATCGTTTCCGAAGCTCCACCACCATAAGCGGCGGCGGTGTCGAAGTGCGTGACACCGCGTGTGAAGGCGTGATCGAGCAGCGCAAAGGATGCCGCATCGTCGATCTCACGACCGAAGGTGACACAGCCGAGGCCGATGCGGGGAAGCGATGAAGATGGGCCTACGGAAGACACGGAACAGACGGAAGGAGAGGTTGGGCGGGAGCTTGGGATGATTATTGGCAGTGGGTGACACGTTGCGAAAAGCCTGCAGGATGGCGGCAACGGCATTGAATCTAGCAAACGACTTAAAATCTTATTGCGAACCAGGAAGGTATTTTGGTAACAACCACGCGTTAGAGTGGGTATTTTGCTATACATTCTCCAGCCGACCATGACAACATGGCTGCATGATGCCCCGACAAGTCTTCGAGAACGAATCCACCGGAATTTCCTGCCCTGAGATCCTTTCAACCTCCTCCGACCATGAAACGAAGTGCCTCTGTTATCTCCAAATCCGCCATTGCCCTTGGTGGGCTGATGCTGCTCTTGCTGTTCTTTGTGCTCATTCGCGGGCAAAAACCGCAGGATCTGGGGGTCAAGCCGCCAGCGGAGGCCGTTGCAGGTGCCGAAAAAGCGGCGGTGGCACCACCTGCCTCCCTTTCAGGCTCCGGAGGCGGCGGAAAGCCTTCCGAAGCATTGGAGGCAGGCCAGAACGATGGCCAGCACAACTCACGGGGAGGTGCTCATCCCGTCGCAGCCAAGATGGACGACCGCTACGCCAAAGCCCCGGTGCTGGCGGAGCGGGAGGAGAAGGCGGAGTTTGGAGGCAGGCCGGTGATCCGCCGCCTGCGCCTCGTGCGGGATGACACGTTCAAGTACCCGCTGCTGAGGGTGGAGGATGACTTCATCGAGGAGGGCGGCGTGCGCGAACTGGTGAACCAGACGGCGATGGTGGCTGATCATGTGATGGTGACGGTGAAGGATGCTAAAACGAACGGTGCCGCCCTGGAGGAGCAGTTGAAGGCCCTGGGGGCGACGGTGCGCCGGAAGATGCCTGCCTCCGGGGTGTGGCTGGTGGCGTATCCTGACCCCGACCTGGACACGGTGACGAGGGCGCGGGAGGCCTTGGGCCGGCTCGAGGGGCTGATTCGATATACAGATATGGACTTCATCGCCCACGCTTCGGTGGTGCCAAACGACACCAGCTTTGGCAACCTGTGGGGCATGCACAACACGGGACAGGCGGGCGGCACGGTGGACGCGGACATCGACGCGCCGGAGGCCTGGGACATGCACACGGGCAGTGCCACGGTGAAGGTGGGGGTGATAGACACTGGCATTGACCACACGCATCCCGACCTGGCGGCCAACATGTGGACCAACCCGAATGAAATCGCCGGAAACGGGATCGATGACGACGGCAACGGGTTCATTGATGACACCCTTGGCTGGGATTTTGTGAACAATGACAACAATGCGATGGACGACCAGTATCACGGCACGCATTGCGCGGGCACGATCGGTGGCGCGGGGAACAACGGCCAGGGGGTGGCAGGGGTGTGCTGGACGGTTTCCCTGATTCCGCTGAAGTTCCTGAACTCGGGTGGCAGCGGGGCCATCTCGGACGCGGCGGAGGCGGTGGCCTATGGGACGAGCATCGGGGTGCATTTGACCTCGAACTCCTGGGGAGGCGGTGGCTACAACCAGGCATTCAAAGATGCTTTGGATGCGTCTCACGCGGCGGGCATCCTGTTTGTGGCGGCGGCGGGGAACAGTAACTCGAACAACGATCTGGGTGGCTTTTACCCTTCGAATTACGATTCGCCGTGCGTTGTCGCGGTGGCATCCACGACGCGTACGGACGACAAATCATCCTTTTCCAGTTATGGCCTTACCACGGTGGACCTCGGGGCGCCGGGCAGCGAGATCTACAGTGCGCAGCCCGCCGGATTATACCAGAATCTGAGCGGCACCTCAATGGCCACGCCGCATGTCTCGGGGGCTTGTGCGCTGCTCAAGGCGTTCAAACCTTCCCTCACCCACCTTGAGATCAAGGACGTCATCATGGCCTCGGTGGATGTGACGCCCGCGATGACCGGCATCACCGTGACCGGCGGCAGGCTGAACGTACACAAGGCGCTTTTGATGCTGGATGATCTGACTGTCTCTCCCAGCGTGATCATGGCGGCAAAAGGCCCTGCTGGCGGTCCTTTCACTCCCACCCTGCAAACCTACACGCTCACCAACACGGATGCGACCACGCCGCTGAGCTGGACGGCGGCGCCGGGGGCCTCCTGGATCAGTGTCTCCCCTGCGGAGGGCTCGCTGGCGGCTGGAGCCTCGACGACGGTCTCGCTCACCTTCAATGACACGGTGAATGCTCTCCCGGCGGCGGTGCATGCGGGCTCGGCCGTTTTCACGAACACGACCAGCGGCGTTTCTTTCACCCGCGGCGTGAGCCTGGCGGTGGGGCAGGTGGATCACTTCACGGAGCTGTTTACCTCCAACAATGACACGGACAATCAGAGCTGGCTCTTCACGCCGGATGGCTCCGACAGCTTTTACTCCGTTCTGCGCAGCACCGGCGTGACCACATTTCCGACAGATCCGACGGGTGGCACGAATTTGACGCTGTTTGACAATGACCTCGCCACGGTCACGCCTTCGGGGGGGCAGACGGTGAGCCTGTATGGCACGCCGTATTCGTCATTCTTCGTCGGCAGCAATGGAAACCTGATGTTTGGCACGAGCGACACGCTTTCCGCCGAGTCGCTGGTAAATCACTTTGCCCGGCCACGGGTCTCGGCGCTTTTTGATGATCTCAATCCAGCCAGTGGAGGTGGCACGGTCTCCTGGCGGCAGCTCGGTGATCGTGTGGCGGTGACCTACCAGGGCATTCCGCAGGCTGCCGGGACCGACTCGAACAATTTCCAGATCGAGCTTTTCACGGACGGAAGAATCCGCATCACCTGCCTTGGCATTGCGGCCACGGACGGCTTGATCGGCCTCTCGCGTGGTCTGGGGGTGCCGGGAGGCTTTGTGACCAGTGATTTCAACAGCTATCCGACCACGCCGCCACCTCCGGTGCTTCGTATGACGGTGCCAGGCTCAGTGACAGAAGGCGCGGGCGTGCTCGCAGGGCAGGGGACTGTGACCCTGCCTGCTGCGGCCGTGGCAGACACGGTGGTCAGCTTGAGTTCGTCAAACCCCGGCGAGGCAACGGTGCCAGCCTCCGTGACGGTGCTGTCAGGGCAGACGAGCGCGATCTTTGACGTCACCGTGATCGATGACGCGGTGCAGGACGGAACTCGCGTGGCGGTGATCTCAGCGAGCAGCGCAGGATACGCCAGTGCAGGGGGAGCCATGGCGGTGCAGGATAACGACGGCACGGCGGTGATCACTCTCACCACGCCTGCCAGTGCCGCCGAGGGAGTCGGCTCGGTCCAGGGCACCGTGTCTCTCAGCATCACGCCAACGGTTGCTGTGACAGTGGGGCTTTCCAGCAGTGAACCCACGGCCGTGATGGTGCCGGGTGGTGTGGTGATCCCCGCCGGGCAATCCTCCGCGACGTTTGCGATCCAGATCGTCAATGACACGAAAATCGACGGCCTGCAAAGCGCCACCATCAGCGCCAGCGTGGCTGGCTGGACGGGGGACACGGCGGACATGGATGTGCTCGACAATGAGAACACCAATCTCGCCATCAGCCTGCCTGCCACGGTCACGGAGGGCGGTTCCGGCACGGCGACAGTCTCCATTTCAGGAACCCTGCCCGCGCCGCTGGTCGTGACACCCGTGTCAGATACCACCGCACGTCTTACCGTGCCGGCCACGGTGACCATCCCCGCCGGATCGACCTCCGCCACCTTCACGCTCACCGCGCCGAACAACACCCTCACGGATGGCAGTGCCATCGTGAATGTGGCCGTGGGCGCATCCGGGTTCACGGGTGCCAATGCGAACACGATCGTGCTGGACAATGATCTGCATCATTTTGTCTGGAATGCCATCGGCACGACTCAGACGCGTGGTGTTCCCTTCAGCGTGACCATCACGGCGAAGGACGTGAATGAGGTCACCATCGCCAGCTACACCTCACCGGCGACGCTTTCCGCCGCAGGCACCGGCGGTGCATTGACGATCACGCCCACCACGACCGGAGCGTTTACGTCCGGTGTATGGACGGGGAATGTCACGGTGAACACCTTTGACCCTGCCGCGGTGCTGACAGCGACGAATGCCGGGAAAACCGGCGCGAGCAATGCGTTCAATGTCACGACAGGCTCGCTTGCCAGCTTTGCCTGGGACACGCAGGCAAGCCGCAGCCGAGGAGCGAATGTCGATGCCACCGTGACCGCTCGTGATGCGGGCGGTAACACGGTGACAAGCTATAGCGGGACAGCCAATTTGAGCGGTTATGTGGCGAATGCGGCCCATCCGGGCATTGTGATCACCGAGGTGAACCCGGACACGCCCGATGCGGTGGAGTTCACCAACATCGGCGGCAGCACGGTGAACATCGGCGGCTGGACGCTGCATTTTTATGATTATGACACCGGGGGGACGAGTTCAAAAAGCATGACGATTCCTGCGGGTGCCAGTTGCGCACCAGGACAGATTTTTCGTGTGACGGAGTACGGGACGGCACCAGGCACTTTCCCGAACTTCAACGCTGGGGTGAATCTGAACTGGACGACCGGGCCGGGCTCGCCCATCGCCGTGCTGGTGCGGGATGCCTCGGGCAATCTGGTGGATTTCATGTCTGCTGACGCATTGCTGGCTTCTGCGATTACTTCACCGGTGACAATCCCGGCGGAGCATTGGACGGGTGCCTCCATCACCCCGCCGAGCAGCAGCCTGCACACCTATCTGCGAACGGGTGGTGTGGACAGCCAAACTGCGGCAGATTGGACGAAAAACAACAACAGCATCGGCACGGTGAACAGCGGCCTCGTGTTGCCTTTCCCGGCAGCGGTGTTCCCCGTCAGCATCACGCCGACCGCGTCCGGCAGCTTCGCGGCGGGCGTCTGGTCTGGCAGCATGACGGTGCTACAGACGGCCTCCCAGATGCGTTTTCGGGCCGAAAGCGGGACTTCGTCGGGTGTCAGCAATCCGTTTGATGTGACCGGCACGATGAACCTGACGCTGCCACCGAGCGCGGCGGAGGGGGATGCGCCGGTCACGGCCACACTTTCGGTCTCGCATCCGCCTGCCGGGCTACTGGTCTTTACCCTGTCCAGCAGCGATCCCACGGCGGCGACGGTGCCTGCGACGGTCACACTGCCCGCCGGCGGGACGAGCGTGACCTTTCCTGTGACGGTCGTGGATGATGCCGCGATTGATGGCAGCCAGGTGACCACGATCACCGCGCAGCTTCCCGGATGGGTGAATGCCACTGGCAGCCTCAGCGTGCTCGACAACGAGACACTCTCGCTGGCATTGTTTTTGCCCGGAACCATCACTGAGGGATCGACCGTCACGGGCACCGTATCCGCCTCGGGTGCCGTGGCTGCGGACCTGGTGGTGACGCTCAACTCCGACACCGTCTCCCGCCTCACCGTGCCCGCCACGGTGACCATCGCCAGCGGCACTTCTTCGACGACGTTTAACGCGGTGGCGGTGGAGAATTCGCTTTCCGATGGTTCGGCCTCAGTCTCGGTCTCGGCCAGTGCAGCGGGGTATGCGGGGGCTGGCACGACGGTCTCGGTCAGCGACAATGATGTGCATCACTTCGGCTTCGCGGCGATTTCGTCCCCCCAGACGAAAGGTGTGCCGTTCAATGTGTCGGTCACGGCCTACGATCTGGCAAACAATGTGCTGACCAGCTATAGCGCTGCGCCAGCCGTGACGGCGGCGGGCACTGGCGGCGGCGTGGTGATCTCTCCCACGAATGTGAACGGCTTCATCAACGGAGTCTGGTCAGGCCAGGTGACAGCTTTCAACACAGACACCAGCGTGGTGCTCTCCGTGAATGACGGCGTGGGGCATGCGGGGGACAGCGCCGCCTTTGATGTGGTGAATCCCACCAGCGTGCTGACCGTCGTCGAACCGATGACACCGCAGACTTTGCAGCCCGGGCAGAGTCCGCGTGCGCAACTCGTGGTGGGGCCGGACGGAGCTTTGTATGGCACGACGGTTTCCGGCGGGGCCAGCAATCAGGGGGCCATCTTCAAGATCACCACCGCAGGCGTGGTGACGACGCTGGCAAACTTCTATGGCTACAACGGCATGGCACCGAATGCCGGGCTCATCCTGGCCAGTGACGGCAATTTCTACGGCACCACGACCTCCGGCGGCGCAAACAATCTTGGGACCGTGTTCCGCATGACGCCATCAGGCACGCTGACCACGCTGGCTCATCTCACCACGGCGACGGGCACTGCTCCGCGGGCACCGTTAATCCAGGCGCTCGACGGGCATTTCTACGGCACCACGTCAGCGAACGGAACCGGCAGCGGAACGATCTTCCGCATGACATCCTCCGGCGTGATCACTGTGCTGGTGAATTTTTCCGGCACCTCGGGTTCCTTCCTGGGTTCCTCCTGCCAGGCCGGGCTCATCCAGGCCGCTGATGGCAACCTCTACGGCGTGACATCCACCGGTGGCAATGGCGGCGGCTTCGGCACCATCTTCAAGGTGACCACGAGCGGCACATTCACCTCCTTGAAAAGCTTCACGGGCACCACCGGGGCCACGCTGGGTTCAGCGCCGCTCGCCGCGCTCGTGCAGGCATCGGATGGTGCGCTTTATGGAACGACCAATGTGGGCGGGGCTGGCAATTTCGGGACCGTCTTCAAAGTCACCACCGCCGGCACCTTCACGAGCCTGCTCAGCTTCACCGGGACCACCGGGGCCAATCTGGGCACCAATCCTCAAAGCGCTCTCGTGCAGTGGGCCACGGACGGGGCGCTCTACGGCATGACCAACACGGGCGGCACGAACAACGTCGGCACGCTTTTCAAGGTGACGACCGCCGGGGTGCTCACCACGATCCGCAGTCTCTCCTCCACGGCTGATGGAGCGAGTCCGTTCGGGGCGTTCACGCTGCACAGTGACGGCAGCTTTTATGCGACCTGCAACGGCGGGGGCAGTTCACAGGTCCGCGGCTCGGTGATCAAGCTTACTCCTTCCACTGGCACGCCTGTCTTCAGCCGCATTTACAGCTTCTTCATCAGCCCGCCGATGTTCCGCAATACGATCCTCGGCAGCGATGATAACTTTTATGCGGGTCAGTCTTTCGGTGCCGCGGGACTGGGTGCCCTGGTCAAGATGACGCCAGCGGGCACGCTCAGCCAGTTGACCAGTTTCACCTCAAACCACTTTGCAGGGCCTTACCTCCTCCAGGGCAGCGATGGCAATCTCTATGGCTCCATGCCGACGGAGACCTCTTTCGGGCAAATCTTCCAGATCGACCCCTCCGGCACCAAGACGGTGCTTGCCACGCTCACGAGCACCACAGGCTTGTTCCCGGGATCGACCATCATTCACGGCATGATCCAGGCCAGCGATTCAGACCTCTTCGGGGTCACTTCCAGCGGCGGAACGGGCGGGGGGAATGGTACGGTCTTCAAAATCACCACAGGAGGGATTTTCACCTCCCTCGTGTCCTTCACTGGCACCACCGGGGCGGTGCCGGGGGCCTCACCGCAGACGCGGCTTGTCGAGGATGGCAGTGGTGATCTCTGGGGCACGACCCAAAACGGTGGCACGGGCGGTTTTGGAACGGTGTTCAAAATTTCAAAGAGCGGCACATTCACCAATCTGGTTCAATTTACCGGCACGACGGGTGCTTATCTCGGCAGCAGTCCGAACTCAAACCTGTTGCTCGCCAGCGACGGGAATTTCTACGGCACCACCACGGGGGGTGGTACCGGTTCTGGCACCGTTTACCGCGTGGCACCCGATGGCACCTTTACCTCGCTGGTGACCTTCACCGGCAGTGGCGGAGCCTTCCCCGGCTCTACGCCGAGCACGAGTCTGGTGCAGGGTAGTGATGGGCATCTTTACGGGACCACGACAGGAGGCGGCACCGGGTCGGGCACGGTTTACCGGGTGGCCTTGCCATCGGGCACCTTCACCTCGCTCGTGCAGTTCACTGGAAACGCGGGGGCTTCTCCAGGAGCCACCCCGCATGCGACTCTCCGGGAAGCGCCAGACGGCTATTTTTACGGCACGACCAGTTCTGGAGGCTTCTTCGGCCTTGGCACGGTATTCCGCGTAAACGCCTCCGGCTCCTTCCAGAGTCTGTATGCCTTTGGCACGAACAATGACGGTGGATCGCCCAATCTGAATGGCAGCAGTTCCTTCTCAGATGCGCTCCGGCTGCTTATCGGAGCGGATGGCTACTTGTACGGTGGCAATGGCTCGACGATCTTCCGCGTGCATCAGCAGCCTGCCATCCAGGCCGTCTCAGTCAGTGGATTGGCCGCCACCTCGGCCACGCTGAACGGGACCGTGCTGCCAAACCAGGATGCCGCCAGTGTGTACTTCCAGTACGGCCTCTCGTCGTCGTTTGGATCGCAGACGGCACCGCAGAACATTGCCGCAGGTTCGGTGCCGGTGGCCGTCAATGCGGGCCTGACCGGTCTCCAATCAGGGGCGGTTTACTATTGGCGCATGGTCACGGTGACGTCGCAGGGCGCCTTCTACTCGGCGGTGCAGTCCTTTGCCACGCCAGGGGCTCCGCTGGCGATCACCGGTTCGTGGGTGAACGCAGGCCAGACGAGCATCACGCTCGATGGCACGGTCAATCCGCTAGGAAGCAGCGCGGATTGGTATTTTGAATACGGCACCACCACGGCTTACGGCTCGCAGACGGCCACGCAGAATGCAGGCGGTGGCGTCACCAATGTGGCGGTGAACTCGACGATCACCGGCCTGCTGCCTGGCACCACCTACCATGTGCGGCTGGTGGCCACGAATGCCACGGGCACCACGCAGGGAGATGCCCAGGTCATCACCACGCTTCCGGTGTCCACGACGGTGCTCCAGCCCCAGGCCCAGTTCATCAACACCGGCACCGCGCCGCTGGCCGGGCTCTACAAAGCACCAGATGGTCAGCTCTATGGCACCACGAACTCAGGTGGCACTTACGGCAGCGCAGGAACCATTTTCCGTGTCTCGCAGGGTGGTTCACTAACCACTCTGGCAAACCTTTACAGCATTGGAAACGGGTTCGGCGGCGGCAGTCTGCCGCAGTGCAGGCTGGTGCAGGCTGGAGACGGCAACTTCTACGGCGCCACCAACGACGGCGGCACCACTTCCAATTACGGCACGGTCTTCCGCTTGACGCCTGATGGCCAGGTGACGGTGGTTGTGAGGTTTAACAATACCGGCATCCCACGCGGGGCAGACCCTTCCTGTGGTCTCACGCTGGGCCCGGATGGCAGTTTGTATGGGGTGACGCAGGGTGGAGGCAGCAGTTCCTCCGGCACGGTGTTCAAGGTGACGACCTCCGGCGTGCTCACCACCCTGGTCAACTTCACCGGGACGACCGGCACGGCTTTGGGCTCCAGCCCACGGGCCAGTCTCGTGCTCGCCAATGACGGGAACTTCTATGGAACCACGGCCACAGGAGGTGCTGGAGGCTTTGGCACCATTTTCCGGCTCACCCCTGCCGGAGCCCTCACCACCTTGGTACAGTTCACGGGCACCACGGGAACCTTCCCGGGCACGACGCCCACCGGAAGCCTGGTTCAAGGCGCTGACGGCCATCTTTACGGCACCACCGCCACGGGTGGGGCGAACAATCTCGGAACGGTGTTCCGTGTCACTTTGGGCGCGGGCTTTACCTCGCTGGTTTCCTTCAGCGGCACGACGGGTTCTGCCTTGGGCAGCAGCCCGAAAGGGGCGCTCCTACAGCTCGCGGATGGCACGCTCTACGGCACCACACAAACGGGAGGAGCAAACAACCTCGGCACCGTCTTCTCCATCACCCCCGAAGGCCTGCTGACGACCTTAATCAGCTTCACCGGCAGCACCGGCACGCTTTTGGGATCGAGTCCTCAGGGTGAACTGGTCGAAGGAACCGACGGTGCCTTGTATGGCACCACCAATGGCGGGGGCCTGAACAACAACGGCACGATCTTCAAAATCACTCCGCAGGGACTTTTCACCACCCTCGTCAATCTCAGTGCCGCGCCCAATCTCGGCCGCCTGGCCCAGGGTGGCGATGGCAGGTTCTTTGGTGCCATGGTGGGTGGTGGTGGTGCATTGGGAGTCGGCACTTTGCAGGCCGGACTGCCTGGTGAGGCACCTGCCCGCCTCGCCACGCTGAGTCCCGTTTCCGGCACCACGGCTCTGAATGCCCGTGCCGGCCTTCTCGCCGGACCTGACGGCAACTTCTACGGCACCACCGCCGCAGGTGGTGCGATCAACCTCGGGTCTGTCTTCAAGCTCACTCCTGCGGGTGTCCTGACGACCCTCATCAGCTTCACGGGGAACTCCGGGGCCAATCCCGGCTCTGGTCCGCAGGCACCGCTCATCTTGGGAGCTGATGGAAATTACCTCGGCACGACCAGTACAGGGGGCACAGGAGGTTTGGGAACCGTTTTCCGGATGACTCCTGCCGGAGTGCAAACCACGCTGATCAACTTCACCGGCACGACCGGGGCCAATTTGGGCTCCAGCCCGCAGGCACCGCTGCTGCTCGCATCGGATGGCAACTATTACGGCACGACCACCGCAGGCGGCTCCACGGGGTTCGGCACGTTCTTCCGCCTCACCCCGGCAGGCGGATTGACCACGCTGGCGACCTTCTCCGGCACGCTTGGCACCACGCTCGGCAGCAGCCCGTCCGGCCTCCTGGTTCAGGGGGCGGATGGGGCGATCTACGGCACCACGAACGCGGGAGGACTTTCGAGCGTCGGCACCGTGTTTCGGATCACCACCGCAGGGGGGCTCACGACGCTTGCCAGCTTTACGGGCAATACGGGCGATCAGCCCGGCTCCGGCCCGGTGGGTGGTTTGCAGGCTGCACCGGATGGCTGTTTCTATGGTGTGACCTCGGCTGGAGGTGCCTACGGTCTGGGCACCGTGTTCCGCGTCGCTCCCGATGGCTCGGTGACCTCGTCGTACGCCTTCAGCGGCCGTCAGGACGGGGTCTCTCCGGCGCAGGGCCTCGCTTTGGGAGCCGATGGTTATCTCTACGGTGGCAATGGCACCACCTTCTTCCGCCTGCGCCAGCCGCCGGTGGTGCTCGCCTCACCGGCCGGCCTGATCACGGAATCCACAGCCACCTTGAACGGCTCGATCACCGGGGAAACGCACAGTGGCACGGTGCAGTTCGAGTATGGAGAAACGTCTGCCTATGGGAACAGCACCCCGGCGGTGAACTTCAGCTCTGGCACAGCGGCCGAAACGGTCTTCGCACCCTTGGTGGACCTTCAGCCTTATCAGACCTACCACTACCGCCTCGTCGCCACGACAGCCGCCGGGGTGTTTGCCAGCCCGAACCGGACTTTCACGACTTCTTCCAATGCCACGTTTGACACCCCGGACGATGTCCCTGTGGTCAGCGATGGCTTTGACGCCTCCGGCCGGCCCCTCAGCCTCACGCTTGGCTTTGCACCCACACAGGGGGCCGTTCTCACCTTGGTGAACAACACGGGCTTCACGCCCGTCCGGGGTGCCTTTGGCGGTCTGCCGGAGGGGGGCACCGTCAGCGTCAGCTTTGGTGGCCAGTCGTATCTTTTCCAGATCACTTACGCGGGCGGGGACGGCAATGACATCACTCTCGAGCTCGTCACCCAGTCAATCATCTTCCCACCCATCCCGGCGAAACGCACCACAGACGCTCCCTTTGCCCTCAATGCCACGGCCAGCAGCGGTCTGCCGGTCAGTTACGAGATCACCGCAGGTGCTGCCTCGGCCACTTTGTCAGGAAACACGGTTACGTTGACCGGCACGCCCGGCACGGTAACGATTCGAGCCTCGCAAACTGGCGATGGAAGTGCCTACGGACCTGCCAAACCGGTCACGCAGACATTTGTGGCGCTCTCTACCCCTGCCTACACGCAGATCAGCAGCAGCAAAGGCCCCAGCTCGGTCATCGCCCTTCGGGCGGATGGCACCCTCTGGGCCTGGGGTGAAAACATTGACGGTCAGCTCGGTCTTGGCAACACATCCACCCAGTGGGTGCCGGTGCAGGTCGGAACCGCCACAGATTGGGTCCAAGTCAGCAACGGCGGCTACCACAGCGTGGCGGTGCGCAGCAATGGCACCCTCTGGGCTGCTGGTGACAACTTTTATGGTCAGATCGGTGACGGAACCACGACGGACCGCACCTCGTTCGTCCAGATCGGCACCGCCACGGACTGGCAGATGGCCGTGGCGGGGCTTTACCATAGCCTCGCCATCAAAACAGACGGAACTCTGTGGGCCTGGGGACGCAACGGTGACGGCCAGCTGGGCCAGGGAACCACAGGCACCACGGCCAACAGCTCCCCGCTCCAGGTCGGGACCTTGAACACTTGGTCTGCCGTCGCCGCTGGTGCCTACCATAGCCTCGCTCGCAGACAGGACGGCACCTTCTGGGCCTTTGGAGACAATGGCTCTGGCCAGATCGGCAATGGCAGCACCACCGATGCCACCTCCCCGGTGCAGATCACGGCCATGGCCAACTGCACCAACTTTACCGCTGGCTACTATTTCTCTGCCGCCATCCGTGCTGACGGCACTCTTTGGGCCTGGGGAAGCAACGCTTACGGCCAGATCGGAGACGGCACGCTGCTCAACCGCACCTCCCCCGTCCAAGTGGGCTCCGCCACGAACTGGCAGCAGGTGCGTGCCGGTGCCGATCATGTGCTGGCCGTGCGCACCGGCGGCACCCTCTGGGCTTGGGGACGTAATCTCAACGGCCAGCTCGGCCAGGGTTACAATCAGACAACCATCGCAGGCAATGTGCCCGTGCAGGTCGGTGCCGCGGATGGCTGGCAGATCATCGCTCCCGGGCAGTCCGCCAATGTCGCTATGAAGGCTGATGGCACGCTCTGGAGCTGGGGAGATAATTCGAGCGGCCAGCTCGGCTACCGCGGGCATCTTCTCAAACCGGTGGCGGTGCAGTTCGGCCCGGTGGCCGATGCGGCGGTCGGGGATGGTCATGGTGTCATCATGCGACCAGACGGCACCCTGTGGACCTTTGGTAACAATGGCAACGGCCAGCTTGGAAATGGTTTGAGTGATTCAGCCCAGCGCCCGGTTCCCTTCCAGCCCCAGCCTGGCACCCAATGGCTCAGCATGGCCGCAGGTGGATTCCACACCGCCGCCGTTCGAACGGATGGCACGCTATGGACCTGGGGCTACAACTTTTACGGCCAGTTGGGCGATGGCACCACAGACCAGCGAAACGCGCCGGTACAGGTGGGCAATGGGACGACCTGGCTGAAAGTCTCCACCGGGCGCTACCATACGATTGCAATGCGTGCGGATGGCACCTTGTGGGCCTGGGGTTATAATTTCGACGGCCAAATGGGCAATGGCGTGGCCAGTTCCGCGAATCAGCTCCTCCCTGCACAGGTCGGTACCGCCGCCGACTGGGCTGATGTCGTCAGTGGGGCCTATCACATCCTTGCCCGCAAGCAGGATGGCACCCTTTGGGCCTGGGGATACAATTTCTACGGCCAGCTCGGTGATGGTACCACCACCAGCCGGTTCACCCCGGTCCAAATTGGCACCACCACCACATGGGCCAAGGTTTCCGCTGGTGGCTACCATAACATCGCAACCCGGACTGATGGCACGCTCTGGGTCTGGGGCCGCAACTCATCCGGCCAGCTCGGCGATGGCTCGTTCACCAACCGGACCGCTCCGGTGCAACTCGCCCCAGGCACCTACTGGCAGGAGGTGAACGCAGGTCTGCTTCACACCGTCGCCATCCGCGCGGACCGCACCCTCTGGAGCTGGGGCTACAATTTCTACGGCCAGCTCGGCGACGGGGGCACCAGCAGCCGCAACACGCCCTTCCAGCTCGGCACGGCCGATGGCTGGGGCCGCGCTTTCGCCAGCAACTACAGCACCCTCGTTTCCTCATCGGATGGCTCTCTCTGGAGCTGTGGGTTTGGCCCGCGTGGCGGCATCGGCCTTGCCTGGCGGGATGCCTTCACTCCTGGCCTCGTGCTTCCCGGCCTCGCCCCGGTGCAGACGGTCGATTTCCCGGGTCCGGGGGATACGCCTGTGGGAGATGCCGTCGTCCTCGGAGCCACCTCCAGCAGCGGACTTCCTGTCAGCTACATCGTCGATGGACCGGCCACGCTCAATGGCAGCCGCGTCACTGTCACAGGACCTGGGGTGATCACCCTGTATGCCTGGCAGCCTGGCGATGACTACCATCAGTCCTCGCAGATGGTGGTCCGTTACCTCAATGCCCCCGCGCCCGTGGTCACCACCCTCGCTGCCACCGCCATCGGGACCACCACCGCCACGCTCAACGGCATCGTGAATCCCAACGGCACGCTGACCAGCGCGAGCTTCCAGCATGGGGTCACCAATGCCTACGGCACCACAACCGCGGTAACCCTTGCCCCCGCCTATGGCAGCACGGCGCAAAACGTCAGCGTCACGCTCACCGGGCTCCTTCCCGGCACCACCTACCATTTCCGCCTCACCGGAACCAATCCTGGCGGTGATACAAATGGTGCCAGCCTCACCTTTAGCACCATCAGCACGGATGCCACGCTCTCGGGGCTTTCCGTCAGTCCCGGCGCGGTCTATCCAGCCTTCGCCAGCACCACGTTCAATATCACTGCCGGCGTGCCGAATGCCGCCACCTCCTTCACGGTCACGCCGGTCACCTCGCATCCCACGGCCAGCGTCATGGTCAATGGCACGCCAGTTGCATCGGGTGCCGCCAGTGATCCGATCGCCTTCCCTGGAGCCACCGCCACCGTGAATCTCCTCGTCACCGCAGGTGATGGCACCACCACGCAGGCCTACACCATCGCGGTCAGCCGTTACGCACCCTTCGGTGAATGGAGCTCTGGATCCGGCATGACCGGCGGCAACACCGGCCCCACCGACGACTATGACGGCGACGGCATCTCGAACCTCCTCGAATATGCCCTCGGAGCCAGCCCCACCACCGCCACGAACTCCCTCCTCCCTGCCACCACCAGCGCCACCAATCCCTCGGACGGCGAGCACTACCTCACCATCAGCTACCGCCGTCGCATGATTCCAGGCACGCTCACCTACCAGCTCCAGCGTTCTACCACCCTCGCCAGTTGGGAGGATATTCCCGGCGTCAGCCTGGAGCAGATCGGCCCGCCCGCGCCCACCGGCGATGGCATCACCGAGGTCGTGACCTTCCGTGTGCATCCCTCGATGGAAGACTCCACCACGCCTGGTTTCATCCGCCTCCGCGTGACCGACAACTGATCTTGCGCAGCGCCGCCGCCGCTAAACCCGGCGCATGCTTCTCCGTATCCTCATCTGGCTCATCGCCCTCGCCCCGCTCGCGTGGTGACTGGATCGTGAGCAAAGCGCCGGCCGCGTTCAGAAGGTGGACGAGTTGTTCCTCGACTTCCTCGTGGCGAACTCGCGTGAAAAGCTCACCACGCCTGATCCGTCCGCAAAGAAGGACGAGGTTTTGCTCGTCCGCCTTGATCCCGCCGAGCGTGACGAATACGCCGGCTGGCCTGCGCAACCCATCGACTGGCAGATGATCCTCAAAGGCCTGCGCGACGCGGAAAACGCCGTCATCGTCATCCCGGAGCCATTAAACTGGGGCAAGCCATCACCCGACTTCATCGCCGCGCTCGCCGAGAGCATGGTGCCCCTCTCCAGCCTCGTGCTCCGCGTCGAGGCACAGCTCACCGAAGACGCCGCTGGCCCCGCCTTCACCGGCGGGCTCGATGAGGTCATCCCGCACTTCGTGAAGGCTTCTGGCGACCTCCAGCTCGCATCCACCTTCTCAGCCCTCATCACCGCGCCTGATGATCAACTCCGCCATGGCGAGCTCGGCCTTCTGCGATCAAAGCGCCTTCACCCAGCAATTCCGCAAACGCACCGGCATGACGCCGAAGGAGTTCAGGCGGCGGCATCAAGGCTACACCCAGCCATGAAGGGACAAAAAAGCGGACGCCCGATCTGGGCGTCCGCTGAAGTTCCAAAGGTCGTGATACGCTAAATCACGGCATCGGCTTGATGAAGAGGTCCTTGTAATAGACGACACTCTTCGGGTCGTGGCCCTGGATGGCGATGGTGCCTTCGCTGAGCTTGCGGCCGGGCATGTTCTTGAGCTCCTTGGCCGGATCCCAACCGTCTGGTTCGATGAAATCGACGGTGACTTCGCCATTGACCTTGAGCGTGATGTGCTTGCCCTCGACCTTGATGTCGTAGTCGAACCATTCGTCGTCCTTGCTGGGGGCGAGCGGCACTTTGATGTGCTTGCCGCCTTCAGGCTCCTTCTGGCCTTCGAGGAGGGCCAGGATGTTGATCACGCCGTAAAGGCTGCCGGTTTTTTTCGGGTCGGTGTGGGTGCTGTTGACCTGGCATTCGTAACCGGCGTCCGGCCAGCCTTTGTCCTGATACTTGGTGTGAATGTACACGCCGCTGTTCGAGCCGGGAGTGGTCTTCACCTTCATCTTGAGCTCGAAGCTCTGGAATTTGGCTTCGCCGTTCGGGCCGACATAGAAAAGGTGGGCGCGGCCGCCGCTGACTTTCAGCTCGCCGTTTTCGACGGTGAAGACTCCGGGCACTTCCTCGTTGGATTTCCAGCCGGAGAGGTCCTTGCCATTGAACAGGGAGATCCAGCCGTCTTTTTCGTCCGCGGCGAAGGTGGCGGCGGACAACATCAGTCCCGCGAGCGCGGAAAGGGTTGTGAGTTTGAACATAGGGCGGCTGATTTACAGCGCGGCTCCCGGACTGTCCAGCGCCTTGCGGAGGGGCTTGGCCGGAACTTCCCTCACACTCGTCATCACCAGACGCAGAGACTGTCAGAGACAAAGGGGACAGAAAAAAGGGCTGCTGGCTCGGGTCTCTGCCTGTCGGTCCGAGAATGGCGGGTCAACTGACTTTCTTTGCCTTTTTGACGGCGGGGGTGTTCAAATGGCCCTGCAGCGCGGCGTTGTTCACGCCGAGGAATTTGGCGGTGCGGTCGGCGTCCTCGTCAAAGTGACGGTAGGCCATGCGGGAGAGCTCGCGCTCGATCCACGGCAGCAATTCGATGTCCGGCGACTTCTCCGCCATGTTGACCAGCATGGTGAGGGCATCGCGCATGCGGGTGACGGTGGTGGTGGACGAATGATAACGCGAGCCTTTGCTGCCGAGCGGGATGTCGGAGGGCAGCAGGACGTCCGAATTGCACAGGGCGCAGGCGCGCTGGATGGTGTTTTCCAGCTCGCGCACGTTTCCGGGCCAGTCGTAGGCTTCCAGGATGTCGAGCGCGTCATCGGTGAAGCGCATCTGCGGGCCGCGGCGGCGGGTGGAGAGGCGGTGAAGGAAGAACTCGGCCAGCAGCCGCACGTCTTCGCGGCGTTCACGCAGCGGCGGGATGTGGATGCGGACCACGTTGAGGCGGTAGAACAGATCCTCGCGGAAATTGCCCTTCGCGACCTCGTCTTCGAGGTTCTTGTTGGTGGCGGCGAGCACCCGGACATCGGTTTTCAGTGTCTGGTTGCTGCCCACGCGGCTGTACTGGCCTTCCTGAAGAACGCGGAGCAGCTTGCTCTGCACGGCCAGCGGCATGTCACCGATTTCATCGAGGAAAAGGGTGCCGCCATCGCACTGCTCGAAGCGACCGACGCGCTGGTTCACGGCACCGGTGAAGGAGCCCTTTTCGTGGCCGAAGATCTCGCTTTCGAGCAGGTTGTCGGGGATCGCCGTGATGTTGATGGCCACGAATTCCTTCTGCGCACGCGGGCTGAATTTGTGGATGGCTCCGGCGACGAGTTCCTTGCCGCAGCCGCTTTCGCCCGTGATCATGACCGGGGCGTCGGAGCGTGAGACACGGCCGATGAGCTTGAAAACGTCCTGCATGGCAGCGGAACGGCCGATGATGGTCTCCTGGATGGTCTCCGTGGGCACCTCGGCGGTCTGGGAACGGGTGATGCGGCGGGCATCGATGGCGGAGAGGGCGCTTTCGACGACGCTGCGCAGCTCGTAAGGCAGGCGTTCCTTGCCCAGCACGTCATAGGCACCGAGGCGCATGGCTTCGATGACGTGGCTGGTGGTGGCGGTGCCGCTGAAAAGGATCACCATGGCCTGCGGATCGGTCTGGCGGAGGCGTTTGAGCAGCTCGATGCCCGTCGTGCCATTGAGGCGCACCTCGGTCAGGACGAGATCGGCACGCTTCTTCTGATAGGCCGCGAGGGCTTCCTCCGCGCGTTCGAAGGTGTTGATCGTGACGCCAGGCGCTTTCAGATGTGCTGCGGCCCATGCTAGAAAATCGGCATCTGGATCCACGATGACGAGGTGGCTGTCCGGAACTTCTGGCATCTTGGGCGTTGGGTTAATGAGGGGGGCTTATCGCAGCAATTTTCCGGGACGTCAAAACTTTCGTCAAACAGCTCCAAAACGGCGGTGGCGCTGGTGGAAGGCGCGGATCGCTGTCTTGAGATCCTCTTTGGAGAAATCCGGCCAGTATTTTTCGGTAACGTAGAATTCGGTGTAGCTAAGCTGCCAAAGGAGGAAGTTCGAGAGGCGCATCTCCCCGCTGGTGCGGATCATCAGGTCCGGGTCTGGATAATAGCGCGTGTAGAGATGCTTGCTGAAGACCTCGCCATCAATCATCGCCTCGTCGAGGTGGCCGCTCTTCACGCTTTGCAGCAGGCTTTTCACGCCATCCACGATCTCCTCCCGCCCGCCGTAGCTGAGGGCGAGGACGAGCGTGAGGCCGGAATTCTGGGCGGTCGTCTCGATGCAGCGATGCAGCTCCTCCTGGCAGGACTGGGGAAGGTCGTGCAGGCGGCCGATGGCCTGCAGGCGGACATTTTGCCGCATCATCAGCTCCAGTTCGCCGCGCAGAAAGATCTCCAGCAGCTTCATGAGCGCCTCGACCTCCCGTTTCGGCCGTTTCCAGTTCTCGGAGGAAAAAGCGTACAGCGTGAGGAACTCCACGCCGATCTCACCGCAGCCTTCGACGACCCGGCGGACGGTTTCTGCGCCCGCACGGTGCCCCTCGGTCCGGGGCAGGCCGCGTTCCTTGGCCCAACGGCCGTTCCCATCCATGATCATGGCGATATGGCGGGGGACGGGCTTCAGGTCATCATCGGGTCGGGACATGCGGGAGGCGGAATCTACGCGAGCCACGCGATCCGCGCCAGAAATCTTCGCGGTGCTGTCACCACTGGCGATGCGGGCAACAATCCTCTCGCGTGAAGCTCCGCTCCGGCGTTAGGTTTCCGCCAGATGAGCCACGGCATGACCGCCAGCCTGATCTGTCCGGCCTGCGGGCAGGCGTTTCTCTCCATGCAGCATGCGATGGAGGGTGTGGCGCAGTGCCCGCATTGTGCGCACAGCGGTCCGCGCTCCCAGTTTGGCACGCATGGACAAACAGCGGGCCTGATGCCGGTGCGGCGGCGTGTGGCGCAATCGCAGCAGGCTGCGGATTTCCCGGTTCCCGGCCAGGCAGTTCCGCCGCCGATGGCGATGCAGCCTGCGCAGCCGACCGTATGGCCGGGTGTGCCCCAGGTGGCTGCCGCCATGCCGCCGCCATCGGTCGCACGGGCGACTTTGCAGCCTTCCCAGGCGCTCATGCCGGTGGGAGAACCGCCGCCACCGGGCGATTTCACCATTCCGCAGCCTTCAGGAGGTTCAGGCTGGCGTCACGCGTTCATCATGCTGGCGTTTTGCGTTGTCTGCGGAGCCGCGGTGTGGGTGTGGTGGGACCATGCGAACGCACCTGGGGCGGTTCTGGCGCGTCAGACCACGGCGGCCGTGCCACAGCCGTCCGTGGTGGAAATCCGGGCCGCTCCTCCGCTCCCGAAAGCCGCAGATGCCGCCCCGAAATTTCCGCCACCGGACATGGACGCCATTGCCGCGGATGCGAAAGCGCTGGTCACCGAGCTTTTCGCCGCTGACACGCCGGAACGTCGTGCGGCCTGCATTCATGACGCGGCCAAACACGCGGCGGAAATCGAGGCGACCCTCGGTCCCGCAGCGCAGGCCAAGATCGAGCTGCGGATGCTCGCGCGCATTCCGGGCATTCCGCTGACCCTGCCCGGAGGCGAACCGGCGCCGCTGTTCAAGCTGGCGACATCCCGCTGCCCGAATGGCGCCCTCGTCCGTCTGGTGATGGGCGTTGATGGGAAGCGGCGCATCCACTGGCCGCTGCTGATCGAGACGCACCACGGCATGTTGGGCGCTTTTTTGAAGCAGGGCGGAGATGTGGCGGCCTGGTTTCATGTGGCGATGCGGCCCAGTCACGGGCTGGACATTCCTGCGGACATGAGGGCCAAATACCTCACCTTCGACGCGCAGACCTCCGCCACGAGTGATCCGCATTTCGTCGCCTGCGTCGAACGCGACACACCACTGGGCCGTTTTTTGGACCGTGAATCGGAGTGGGGGAAGGTCTATGTGTCCCGGCTGCTGGTGCGGCATCTGGACATCAAATCCGAGGCCTCCTGCATGCTCGTCGTGGATTGCGAAGGGGCTCCGGAGCGTTGATTCGCGGCGGATTTTACCGCACGACCTCCGGACAACCCGCTGTGAGGAAATGGAGCATTCGGCGGCAGTTCGCAGAAGGCCCGGCAACTTCTGAGACAGGCCCTTGCGCCTGTCTCAGTCTCGAGCGGAGCCTTCAATCAGCCCCGGGGCGGGCCGAGTTCAATCCTGCGTCCCGTTCGACCGCTTTTCGTCCTCGCGAGACAATTCTTCGAGCGTCTTCTCCTGGGAGGGGGATGCAGCGGGTTCTTCGTCTGGCACCTGGGAGCTTTGATCCTCGCCCTGGTACTCATCGTACTCCGTCGCGGGCTTTTCCACCTCCGCCGGAGGAGCGGAAGGCTTGGCGGCCGGCGACTGGTAATCTTCCTTGTCCTCATCGTCATCGGTGGATGACCACGGATTGTAGTTCTCGTTGTCCCAGTCGTCGGTTCCACCGCCCTGTTCGAGCTCCTTCTCGTCCTTTTCGATCTGGGCGTAGTATTCAGGGTAGGCCGCACGATCCTTCTTCTCCATGAAATAGGCCAGCCACACACAGATGGCATACAGGAAGTAAAGAGGGCCCGACATCAGCATCAAAGTCAGCACGTCCGGCGTCGGCGTGATGATGGCGGCGAAGAGAGTGATGCCCACCAAGGCATGCCTCCAGGTGGACTTCATGATCTTGAAGTTCAGGAAGTCCAGCTTCACCAGGGCCATCACGATCACGGGCAGTTCGAAGGAAATGCCGAACACGAGGATGAAGCGTGTGGAGAACGTGACGTAATTAGACAGCGTCCAGTCCTGACGTGAACCCACCGATTTGGCGAACTCGTCAAAGAATGAAAGCGCCTTCGGCAAAACGACCCAGTAGGCAAAGGCCGCTCCTGCCAGGAACAGGCCGGTTCCAATCGCGATGCCTGGGAACAGCAGCTTCTTTTCGTTGGGCTTCAATCCTGGAAGGATGAACTGCAGCAAAAACACCAGCAGGACTGGGAACGAGATGATCACCGCCGAGATGAGCGAGACATTGATCGCCATCATAAACGGACCTGCGACATCGATGTTCTGTAATAGCAGACTGGCTCCGGCCTCGTCCTTTGCCAGGCCGGCGAAGATCAGCGGAAACTGGATCGCACGGAACAGCTCCTTGTAGAAGATGAAGGTGCCAATTGTCGAGATGACCAGAGTCATGACGATGCGCACGATCATCGTGCGCAGGTCCTCGAGGTGTTCGAGGAAGGGTTTTTCCTCGTCTGTGTTGCCGCTGAGGTTCAGCGCGACCTTATCGCGGACTTTGAAGACTTTTTGAAGAATGCCGGACCACATGGGGGAGGGGAGATGGGGGGTGGAGGAGGATCAGGCGGCAGAAAATGACGAATGACGAATGTGGAATGACGAATGGGCCGGAAAATCCGTTATTCGCGGATCAATTGCGGTCGTGGTGCATGGGCATGCGTTCGTCATTCGGGATTCGTCATTCGGCCATTCCGCCTGCGGCGGCAAGTCCTTGGGCCGCGATCCGCGCGTAGAGAGCCAGCGTCAGGGCGTTGGTGATCGCATTGGCAGCAATCATCCCACGCAGTTCTCCCGCGCTGACAAACCGCACGTCGCTGATGTGCTCGCTTCCATCCGGCTGGGGACGGCTGACGACACACACGGGCTTCGCCGTGAAAAGATAAACGATCTCGTCGGTGAAACCTTGCGAGGGAAAATACCAGCCCAGTGGCTGCAGCGTGCCGCCGTCCGGGTCGATGACGCAGCCGCACTCCTCCCGCAGTTCATTGACCACCGTGTGGATGATCGACTCCCGGGTCACCTCGGTGTCGATCTGCCCGGCGGGGAATTCCCACATCGTCTGCATCACCGGCAGGCGCTCCTGATGTACCATGACGAAACGTCCGTCCTCCAGCACCGGGGCCACGGCCACGGCGGCCTTCCGCTGCACCACCATCCAGGGCACCTCCGCACTGCGGTTCGGCGTGATGAAGTGGGCGCGCTCGACCTTCACGTGTGGATTGTCCAGGGCCATCTCGCTGCGCGTCTTGCGCCAGCCGGCCTCCAAACCGGGGGTGTAAAGCTCGAAATCCGGGATCTGCATGCCGGTCATGCGGTCAAAGCCTTGCGCCAGCGGGCCAGTTGCGCCTTCACATTGTCCGGTGACGGTGCACCGATGCCTTTGCGGGCGTGCATGGCGGTTTCGAGGTTCAAACAAGCCGCCACATCCGCCTGGAACACCGGCGAGAAGCGCTGGAACTCCGCCAGCTCCATGTCGCCAAAGCCACGCTTCTCCTGGATCGAGTAGGCCACGAGTTTGCCGATGACTTCATGCGCCTGCCGGAACGGCACGCCGTGATTGACCAGGTAGTCGGCCAGATCGGTCGCCAGCAGCATCGGATCGCCCGCCGCGGCGGTGGTTCTGGCCGCGTTCACGTCCATGCCGCTGATCATCTCGGTGAAGACTTCCAAAGCGAGCACCACGGTGTCGATGGAGTCGAACAGCGGCTCCTTGTCCTCCTGCAGGTCGCGGTTGTAGGTCATCGGCAGGCCTTTGATGAGCGTGAGGATGCTCATCAGGTTCCCGATCAAGCGCGCTGACTTGCCGCGAGTGAGCTCCGCCACGTCGGGGTTTTTCTTCTGCGGCATCAAAGACGAGCCCGTCGTGTGTGCATCGCTCAAGGTCACAAACCCGAACTCCGCGCTGGCCCAGAGGATCACATCCTCGCTCAGGCGCGAAAGATGCACCCCGAGCAGCGACAGGTCGAAAAGCAGCTCCGCCACGAAGTCGCGGTCGCTGACGGCATCCATCGAGTTCTGCGTCACGCCATCGAACCCCAGCTCCTGTGCCACGTATTCGCGGTCCAGGATGATCGTGCTGCCAGCGAGCGCCCCCGAACCGAGCGGCATCACATTCACGCGCTTCCGGCAATCGGCGAGACGGGCCGCGTCGCGGTCCAGCATCTCGACGTAGGCCAGCAGGTGATGGGCGAACAGCACCGGCTGGCCGCGTTGCAGGTGGGTGTAGCCCGGCATCACGGTGTCGCCACCACGCTCGGCGCACTCCACCAGCGCCGCCTGCATGGCGCGGACGTGTTTAAGCACGGTATCGATGTTAGCCCGGCAGTACAGACGCACATCCGTGGCCACCTGGTCGTTCCGGCTGCGGGCGGTGTGCAGTTTCGCGCCCGCCGGGCCGATGCGCCGTGTCAGCTCGGCCTCGATGTTCATGTGCACGTCCTCCAGGGACTCCTTGAACTCAAACTGCCCCTTTTCGATCTCGTGGCGGATCTCCAGCAGCCCGGCTTCGATCTGCTGCTGCTCCCCGGCGGTCAAAATGCCCGCCTTCAGCAGGCCTTTCGAGTGCGCGATCGATCCGGCGATGTCGTGCGGGTAGAGCCGCCAGTCAAACGACACGGACTCTCCATAGCGCTGCACCAGAGCGCTGGTTTCCTGGGCAAATCGACCTTTCCACATAAAATTCGAGGGGCGCGGAGACTAGCGGCTTTCACGACGGGCGCAACCGCTCTGGCGCAGGGGGCTGAACCTCCGGGTTCCTGCGGGGACCGCAAAATCCGCTGCAAGTCCGCATTTGCCATTGGCGGGGGAATTGTTATTCTCGGGCGCAAGTCTGCGACAGAGTCTCATTTGCAAAGCGTTTCCCAACCATGCCTTCCACCCTTGCTGAACTTCCCATCGGCACTGATGCCATCGTGCTGGCCATGCCTACCGGCCGGTCCTGCCTCACCCGACTGCGGGAAATGGGCATCGTCCCCGGCACCCGCGTCCGTGTGACCCGCCGGGCCCCGTTGGGCGAGCCGATTGAGATCAGCGTGCGTGGTTCCCAGCTCTCGATGCGCAATCACGAGGCGGCCTTCATTGGCATCTCCCCGGCATGAGCACCGTTTCCAGCGAGACACCGCTCATCGCCATCGTGGGGAACCCGAACTCGGGCAAGACCACGCTTTTCAACCTGCTCACGGGCCTGAAGCAAAAGGTCGCGAACTACCCCGGTGTCACCGTCGAAAAGAAGATCGGCGAGTGCTACAGCCAGCATGGCAAGAAGCTGCGCCTCATCGATCTGCCCGGGGCTTACAGCCTGAATGCGCGTTCGCCGGACGAGGCGGTGCTGCGGGATGTGCTGCTGGGCAGGCGCCCTGAGACGCCGCGGCCGGACCGCGTGGTGTGCGTGATCGATTCCGCCAACATCGAGCGGAATCTCTACCTCGTCTCCCAGGTGCTCGAACTCGGCCTGCCGACGATTCTGGTGCTGAACATGGTCGATGTGGCCGAGCAACGGCAGTGGCGCATTGATGCGGCGAAGCTGGGCGAGATTCTCGGCATTCCCGTCATCAAAACGCAGGCGGTGACAGGGCAGGGGATGATCGAGCTGAAGCTCGCGCTCAGCCGCGATGACCTTCCCGCCACGAAATGGCAGAGCGCGGTCATTCCCGAAGGCGTGCGTGCCGCTTTGGAGCAAAGCCGGGGGCCGCTGTGTGAAACGGGTGCGATCCATGCGAAGGCATCGCTGCTGGAGCCGCTCTACCTGCTCTCCGACCACGATCCCACGCACTACGGCATCGCCGATTCGCAGATGGGGCGCGTGCATGAGCTGCGAAAGAGCATCGACCAGGCCTTTCCCGGCTGGGAGGACGATCTCGTCGCCGAGCGCTATCAGAGCATCGAAAAACTCTGCGCCGAGGTCCTGCGTCGGCCGGATCAGGAGATCGAGACCATCACCACCAAGCTCGACCGCATCTTCCTGCATCCCGTGCTGGGCTTTGTGAACCTGGCCTTCGTGTTCGTGCTGCTGGGCTACCTCATCTTCAGCGTCGCCTCGGTGCCCATGGAGTGGATCGACGGCCTGTTCGGTCAGATCGGCGCGTGGGTGGAGTCGCAGATGCCGCCCGGTGATTTGCGGGATCTCATGGTCAATGGCGTCGTCTCCGGCGTCGGCGGCGTGGTCATCTTCCTGCCGCAGATCGTCATCCTGTTCTTCTTCATCGGCCTCATGGAGGACACGGGCTACATGGCCCGTCTCGCCTTCATCATGGACTGGCTCATGAGCAAGGTGGGGCTGAATGGGAAGTCGTTCCTGCCTTTCCTCAGCTCGTACGCCTGTGCCGTGCCCGGTGTCATGGCCGCGCGCACCATCGACAGCCCGAAGGACCGCCTCGTCACCATCCTCATCGCGCCGCTCGCCTCATGTTCGGCGCGTCTGCCGGTTTACACCCTGCTCATCGGTCTGCTGTTCCCCTCACAGCCGCTCACGCAGGGGCTGCTGATGATGGGCCTGTATGCGCTGGGCACCGGCGGGGCGTTCGTCTTCGCCTGGATCTTCAGCAAAGGCATCATGAAGGGCGACAGCAGCCCGATGATCCTGGAAATGCCGCCCTACAAGCGCCCGGCGCTGCGCTCCATCCTGCTGCTCGTCTGGCAGCGGGCGAAGGCCTTCCTTGTCCGCGCCGGCAGCATCATCCTCGGCATCTCCATCCTCATCTGGGCCGCCTCGACCTATCCGAAAACCGACACGGAGGACAAGTCACTCCAGCTCGCCAACAGCTTCGCCGGGCAGGCCGGTCATTTGATCGAGCCTGCGATCAAGCCGCTCGGCTATGACTGGAAGATCGGCATCGGCCTCATCGGCAGCTTCGCCGCGCGCGAGGTCTTCAACACCACCATGGGCGTCGTCTATGCCGTGGAGAGCGAGGATGACGAGAACCTCGACCCGCTGCGTGAAAAGCTCGCCTCCGAACGTCGTGCCGATGGCAAACCCGTCTATTCCCCGCTCGTCTGCCTCAGCCTGCTCGTCTTCTACGTCTTCGCCATGCAGTGCGTCAGCACCATCGCCATCGTGAAACGTGAAACCGGCTCGTGGAAGTGGGCGTTGATTCAATTGGGCTACATGACCGGCACCGCCTACCTGCTCAGCCTGCTGATCTTCCAAGTCGGCACCGCGATGGGGTATTGATCACAACGCACCATGAACGAAAACTGGCAATCCCTCGCCGCCATCGCGGTCATCATCGTCACCGTGGCGCTGTTTGTCGCGCGTGCCGCGAAACGCCGGAAAAAGCCCGGCTGTGGTGGCGGTTGCGGCTGTGGGAAGTGATTCTCAGGCGGCTGGTGCCGACGAAGCGGCAGGTCGGTGGCGGATGAAGTCGATGAGGCTTTCCACCTTCGTTTTCAGGCTGGTGCTGATGTCCTGAGCTTCGATGTGCTTCACAAAACGATGTGCCCAGGGCACTTTGTTGGCGGCGTAGTCGCACCAGGCGGGCGCTGTCGGGCCCACCACACGCTCAAATGAGTCGCTGAAGCTGCCGATGGCCCGGATCTCGAACTGGCCGTCTTTCCTGAGCCCTGCCTCGGCCACCGCCGCCTCCACCGTGCGCTGCGTGAGGTAGTTTTCGATCTCACGTCCATCCGTCACCCACGCGTGCAGGCCGTTCGCCTCGCATTCGGCGATGACGCGTTGTTTCGTCGCGTTCAGCGGATCGTTCAGGCCCTTCTTGCGGTCGCTGTCCATCACGATGGCGGAGCGCTGGTTGATGCGCAGCAGTTGGATGAAGCCGTCGTCCGGCTCGCCATCGCGTTCCAGCTTCAGATGCGAAAGCAACCGGCCGCCGTAGAACATGATCGCGTAGTCGATGCCCTCGATCAGTTCCGGGCCGCCGAGCTGCTGATTCACCAGCTCCATCCAGCGTTTCAGGTAAAGCCGGTCGCTCGGACCCTCGACCCAGATCACCGCGTTCGCCTGCAGCAGGTCGCTCGCCCGCATGCCGAGGTCATCCAGCGCCTCCAGCGTATGCTTGTCGGTGGTGATGCGCGTCGGGATCGTGACTCCGTCCACCATCTTCAGATGGATCACATCCACATCCTCCGCCGGCGCGATCATGGTCTGTGAATGCGTGGTGATGATGTAGCGGTTGTCGCCCGTCTCCTCGCGCAGGAACTTCAAAAAGCGCCGCTGCAACACCGGATGCAGATGAATCTCCGGCTCCTCGATGCCGAAGAGGGCGTCTTGTTCAGAGAGCGCTGCTATGGCTAGAACAAGAAGCTGGTGAATACCGGTGCCGTGAGATTCGATGGGCAGGTGTCTGTTGCCCTCATGAATAACTACCTTCTTTTCACCTCGGGGAACGTCTAATTGGAGGGTTTCGCGGTCTAGCAACTGCCGGATCAGTGTTTGGATGCGGTCAAACCTATTGCGAAGATGGAACTCGCCGTCGTCGGGATTTTGCCATTTGGCCAAAAGCTTGATCACGCCTTTTCCATCAACCGAATATTCTTCCCCCTCTTGAATGCGCCTCGACTCGGGTATTGGCCGATATGGGGGGACGGCGTCACGTGTTAAAAAAAACATCATCCACTCGGCGATATGGCTCTTTGTGGTCGGTGGCAGGATAAACTTTTCGATCCTGCCCGACTCGGTTTCGCATTCAACCTCGACGCCAGTCCCGTCTTCGTTTGGCCCTGATGTGACCGGCCAATCGATCTTGAGAGCACCCAACAGTTCGACCAGTTGAGTGGGACTCGCATTGGCGATTTCATGCCATTGAGCGTTTTCGAATCGCGAGGTCAGGTTTCCTTTGAGAGTCGCAGTTTCAAAGTCGGCGATTTTTCTCCCCTTAACCTCCAAGTCTTCGGCCCGGAGGTGGATTTGTGGATGGTTCTCGGGTGATCGCTGATGGAAGTCGATTTCTTTGGGACGCGTTTTGGATCTTGAAATGGAGGCGGCTGACGAAATCCCTCTCAGCACATTCGACTTCCCGCAGTCGTTCTGGCCGACGAGGACGGTGATCTTTTTGGTGAGGTCGATCATGACCGGGGTTTCGCCGATGCTGCGAAAGTGACTGATGCCTAGGTGGGTCAGCTTCATGCCGCACGGAGGTCATTCGGCGGCAGCCGAGGCGCAAGGGGATTGTGCGGTGGTTCCGGATGGCTGCGAGGCCGGTTTCGCCGGGGTGTTGACGGTTTGACCTCGCTTCCTCGCCTGGCCCGTGTTTGAAAACCTCTGCCGCAGAGCGGCAGCCGTCTCGTAGCCCGGCCTTTGAAGGCCGGGAGAGGATGCGGGTG
>NZ_JACSRD010000006.1 GCF_014879935.1 Prosthecobacter sp. | reverse complement strand
GAAGCAAAATCCCCGGCCTTCGCCATCCTCCGCTCACGCTCCGGCCCCGCGCTTCCCGCGGGGTGCAGGGCCGTCAGGCCCGCCGGTTTCGTCGCCATGAAGGCCGCAAGGCTGCGGTCCAACCGACGGAGCCTCCCATGAGCACAGAGCACGACGACCCCCGCCATGCTTCCTCTCCAACTGATCACCTGCTGCAGGAACTCCAGCTCTACGGCTACCGTCCCGCAGACGACGAAACTGATCCCCGGCCGCTGCCCGAGGCCGACCGCATCACCGGTGCCATCGCCGACATCTTCGATGCGCTCATCGCGACGCTCCAGGACACCCGTCTCGACCCGGACCTCCCCGATCTCCTGTGGTCGACGGTCTATCTCTTCCACCGTGCCGCCGGCCGCATCTCGGGCTCCCTCGACGACAACGAGCAGGGCCAGCGCCGCAGCCAGCAGGAGCAGGACGGCAGCGAGGTGCGCGCGGTGGAACTGGAACGCCTGATCACTGAGGGGCAGAGCCTCACTGAGCGCCGCGACGCCTTTGAACAGATGCGGGACGAGGCGGCCGAGGCCTTTGAGCGTCAAACCGGGTCAGCATGGCGCCCACGCACCGGATCCATGGTGAACCATCGCAATCTGACTGCCGCCCTCATCGACAGCCGCGACTTCCTCGCCGCCCGCAGGCGGGCTGAGAGCGACGTGCTGATGCCCGCAGGTCCGAAGATCGCCTTCTCCGGCGGCGACACCGCCGATCACAAGCTCATCTGGGCCAAGCTCGACCAGGTGCACGCCAAGCACCCCGATATGGTGCTGCTCCACGGCGGCTCGCCCAAGGGCGCCGAGCGGATCGCCGCCTGCTGGGCCGATGCCCGAAAGGTGCCGCAGGTGGCGTTCAAGCCCGATTGGACGCGCCACGCCAAGGCTGCACCCTTCAAGCGCAACGATCAGATGCTGTCGGTCATGCCCATCGGGGTCATCATCTTCCCCGGCACGGGCATCCAGGACAATCTCGCCGACAAGGCCAAGAAGCTCGGTATCCCCGTCTGGAAGTTCGGCGGCGCGTAAGCGCCGCCGCCTACGCCGCTAACGCGCTGCAAAGCTACGGCCAATCGAAACTCTACAAATGATGCAGCACCACCTTGAACCCTTCGTCAACCGAGGGCGGCACAAAGTAACTGGTGAAGAGGTCGAAGTCTTCATCGCTGACAATGAATTCGTGCTCTCCTCTCTGATTCCGTTCGCGAAGTCGGGCTTTGCATACCTCATCCGCAACATCGAGATAATGCAGCTGATGCGCGCATCCTGCTTCTTTGAACAGAGTACGCATCCACGCTCGACTGGCGGGTGTATTAGCGGGGAAATCGAGCGCGACCGAAATTCCACTCCGTAAGAGGTCAATCACGTGCGCGGTCATAGCATCGCGCAACCTGGTCGAATTTCGAACGTATTCGGCCAAGCTATTCTGTTCACCAGGGTAAAGTCGAGAGAGCCAATAATCCTCCCTCATAACGATCGTGTTTGGCCTTCTTCCCAGAGCACTTGTAAGCGTCGACTTTCCAGCCGCTATCTTGCCGCACACGATATGCAACGTAGGTTCATTCGAGGACATGAGCATAAACTTTCGAGGACGTGATTAACGTCATGACATTCACATTCGGAAAAGCCCGACCCGACGCATCAGGCCGGGCGCTTAATTCGTTTGCTGATCGCAACCGCAATGTGAATCACGAAGTTCACCTTTTAAATATGGCAGCGTGCGCGGCGATCGTCCATGAGATCGATCCTTTTGCCCCCTAATCGGGGCAACCGGGCTCGCCCAGGCGTAAATCCGCCCCGATTTCCGCTCCCGGCGCACTCGATCTTCAGCTATAGTGCGTTCGCGCCGTGGTGGTGGTGGCAGGCGCAACCGTCAGACCTTTGGCACGGAGGCCACCACTATGATCATCCTCGCTATACTCGCATCCATTGCAGCGATAGGTGTGTTTCGGCATGGAAGATTGACCCCGTTGTGAGGGGGATCGGCGTGTAATTTTGACCCCCCTCTTGG
>NZ_JACSRD010000062.1 GCF_014879935.1 Prosthecobacter sp. | reverse complement strand
ATCGGAGGGGCAGGGGACCGGATCCGCGTGGAGCCAGGCGGCGGCTTTTCATGAACGCGTCTCAAGGTGATGCTGCGGTTGGCGGAAGGTTTCGGAGCGGTGATGGCGGGCGCGAACAGCGGCGTGCTGTTCGCGTTGGGCACCGGTTCCAGCGTGAGATGTTCGGGCGGTGGCGCGACCAGCATGGCCTTCTGCACCGGCGGTTCATCGCTTTTCGTCCGGGCGCTGGCGGTGGATTTCGTGTCCGCGACGGCTTTTGTGCCCTGCTCGGGCGAGACGGTGGAGATCGCCGGAGGCAGCCCGGATTTGAAGTCACCGGGATACATCCAGGCGAGGCGTGATTCCTCGGCCTTGAACGCCTGAAGGCGGCCGTCCCGCCACCACCACCAGGCTCCCGCAGCCGCGGCCAGGTGCAGGAAGACGATCAGGAAAATCGATCCTGAAATAGGCTCCAGGGTTTTGGGGCGGCTACGTTTCATCAGCGGTCAGAATTCGTCCGCATGGGTGACGACGGCGGTCTTGCGGATGCCGGCCTTGTCCAGCACCTGCATCGTGTCCACGAGGTGCTGCACCGGCAGATCGCGGTGGATCCGCACCTCGATGCCGAGATCCGGGCGGCGTTGCGCCGCATGTTTCAGCGAGGCCGGGAGATCGGCCCGCGCGAGCATCGCTCCATTCAGGGTCACCGAAAGATCACGATGAACGGAGAGCGTCATCGTTTCAGCCGGTGCGGCGACCAGCGGCACCGAGGGAGCTGGTGCGGCCGCTTTTGGCAGCAGCAGCCTGTCCGCCTTCAACAGCGGAGCGGCCAGCAGGATGACAAACAGCAGCACCAGCACCAAGTCGAGCATCGGTGTGATGCTCACCTCGCTGATCAGGCGGAGCTGGTGCCGGTTGGAGTGGCGTTTCATGCGCGGGCGTGGAGGGCATGCATGGCCGCGGGCAGCGGCGAGGCGCTGGAGCCGGTGAAGGCGGGCATCGACGGGCTGCCCAGGGCGCTCATGCTGGGCAGCGTCTCGTTGGTGAAACGATGATCGACAAAGGTGCGGTCAAGACCCGCGCTCAGCTCGCTGGCGAAGTTGTCCAGGCGCACCACCATGCCACGGATGCGGTTCACGATGCCGTTGTAGCAGATCATGCTCGGAATCGCCACCAGCAGTCCCAGCACCGTGGTGACCAGCGCCGTGGTGATGCCGGGGGCCAGTGTGTTGAGGTCCGCTGCGGCGCCGTTTTGTGACATCAGGCCGAAGGCGTCCAGAATGCCCCACACCGTGCCCAGCAGGCCCAGGAAAGGAGCGCCGCTCAGAACGGTGGCCACCCAGTTCATTCGGGCTTCCAGCCGCAGGGCTGCCTCCCCGACGCTGCGCTCCATCGCCACCTGCACGGCGCTCATTTGGGAGGGAGTGATGCGGCCCGCGCCTTGCAGCCGTGCGGCAAAGGTGTCCCCCGGTTCATCCTCACCCACGAGATACCACGCCATCTCACGGCACGCAGCGTGGTAGATGTGGTAATAGGAGGAGTACTCGTGATGCTCCCGCCGTTGGAAGAGCTCCAGCGGATGGTTGCTTTCCCGGTACTCGCGCAGGAACGACAGATTCGAACGGTGGACGCGGGAGAGCAGGAAATGCTTGCTCAGGATCACCGCCCAGGCCGTGACGGACAGCAGCGCCAGGATGCCGCAGATGATCCAGCAGGTCAGATTGCTGTTTTTGAGGCCATACAGCAAACCAGGCGAGAGGAGGGTTTCGATGGGCGGCATTGACGAGGGAAAGGTTGCGGTAGTTAATCGACCTTAAAGGTCTGGCGTCAACCGGGGAATCTGCCCACGCCCCACTCACCGAAGGCCTGAAGTGATCCGTCCCGCACCCGTGAACCGTATCCTTGCACCCGGCCTGAATCTTGCTCCCTTCCGGCGCTCAACTCCCTAACACACCCACCCAATGCCCGTCGCCACCCCCGCCCAATACCGCGCCATGCTCGACGCCTGTCTCTTATACACATCTGACGCTGCCGACGACGGA
>NZ_JACSRD010000166.1 GCF_014879935.1 Prosthecobacter sp. | reverse complement strand
GGCCGCCGCATGGTCGGCGACTTCGTTTTGACCGAGGCGCAGCTCCGCAAAGCGAACCCCGAGCCCGTGAACGACAGCGTGGGCCTCATCTGGTGGCCGCCGGACTTCCACAGCGCCCGCTGCCTCGTCAAAGACGGCCGCGTGTGGAATGAAGGCGCGGTCTTCAACGTGTCGAAAGAGCCCGACTGGATCCCCTGCGGCATCCCGTATCGCTGCCTCGTGCCGAAAGCCGCCGAATGCACCAATCTCCTCAGCCCGACATGCCCGTCATCAAGCTACGTGGCCTACGGCGCGTATCGCGTCGAGTTCACCTTCATGGTCGCCGCCCAATCCGCCGCCACCGCCGCCGTGATGGCGATGAATGCGGACACACCGGTGCAAAGCGTGGACTATTCGGTACTACGCGAACACCTTCTCGCGGACAAGCAGGTGCTGGAAGTGCCGGCGAAGTGATTCAGCGGAAAATTTCGCGTAACCAACCGCCCGCTTCGTGCATTTCATCCCGCGATGAAGACCACTCTCACGCTATTACGCCCTCGTCTTCACGCCCGCCTCCGCCGCTCGTCGAGCGCCTGCGCGAACGCATCGCGGAGCGCCGCTCGCAGCGTTTGAATGTCGCGTCACATTATCTCTGGCCGGTGAAGACAGAATCACCGCTCCCAGTGCCCGCGAGCAGGGATGATCCATTCGGGGCGCCGTCACCTCCGGTGACGCCGTAATGCGGTGACATCTCAGGGCGGAATGCTGCGTTCTATTTCCGATCAATCCAACCACACCATGAAACGTACTCTGCCGCTGCTCCTGCTCTCCGCCCTTTGCGCACCGTTCCCCGCTCTCGCCGACAACTGGCCCATGTGGCGCGGGGCAAACGGGGATGGCACGTGTTCGGAGTCGAATCTGCCGGAGAAGTGGAGCCAGACGGAGAATGTGGTGTGGAAGGTGGCGCTGCCGGACCGGGGGAATTCCACGCCGGTGGTGTGGGGGGACAAACTGTTCCTGACCCAGGCCATCGAGAATGAGGGAAAGCGCCTGCTGCTGTGCTTTGACAAGAACACTGGCAAGCAGCTCTGGGACGCGGGCACGATCTACAAGGAGAAGGAGCTGACGCATGCGACGAACCCGTATTGCGCCGCGTCGCCAGCCACGAATGGCGAGCGTGTGATCGTGTTCTTCGCCTCGGCGGGCGTGTTTTGCTACGACATGAACGGCAAGGAGCTGTGGAAACGCACGGATCTGGGCAAACAGCACCACATTTGGGGCAACGGGACCTCGCCGGTGATCGCCGGAGACCGTGTGTTCCTGAATTTCGGCCCCGGTGAGAACACGGTGATGCATTGCTTCGACAAAAAGACGGGGAAATCGATCTGGCAGCACAAGGAGCCCGGTGGTGCGAGCGGCGAGGCGGGAAACAAGACCTGGCTCGGCTCCTGGAGTGATCCGCTGCTGCGGAAAGTCGGTTCGCGCTATGAGCTGCTGATGTCGTATCCCGGCCGTGCCTGCGCCTTTGACCCGATGAGCGGCAAGGAGCTGTGGACGTGCGGCGGACTGACGCCGCTGGTGTACAATTCGCCGCTCTACGCGGATGACATGGGCATTTTCATGTGTGGCTACGGTGGAGCAGCGATGGCCGTGAAACTGGGCGGCAGTGGTGATGTGACGGAGAAAAACCGCGTCTGGCATGAACCCCGCGTGCAGCAGCGCATTGGCAGCGGCGTGATTCATGAAGGGCGTCATTACATCCTGACAGACGGCGGCATCGTCGAATGCCGGGACGTGAAGACGGGGAAGCTGGTTTACAACGAGCGCCTCAAAGGCCCCGGACCCACGGCGAAAAACTGGTCCTCCTTGGTTCTCAGTGCTGATGGCAAATGCTATGCCGCGAACCAGGGAGGCGACTGCTTTGTCTTCAAGGCCGGTCCGACTTTCGAACTGATCTCCACGAACTCGCTGGGCGAGCTGATCATCGGCTCCGTTGCGGTGAGCGACGGCCGTCTGTACATCCGGGGTTACAAGAACCTGTGGTGCATCGGGAGGAAGTGACCCGTTTCGGTGGTTACCTGGCACCCACAGGCAACTTGAGCTTTCCAGAGGCATTGGTCTAAGGTCCAATTGAGCTCCGCAAGGCGGCCGGAGACTGTGCGCTTGTGAAAGCGTTCTTCCCTGTCCTCCCTGCTCTTTTCCTTCTTGGCATCCTTGCAGCCTGCAACAAGCCCGTGGGAAGCTCCACCCCTCACGGCGGTGCTGCGCGGCCTGCTCACTGGGGGTATGAAGGCAAGGACGGCCCGGAATACTGGCCGACCTTGAACCCGGCGTATGCGGCCTGTGGTCAGGGGAAAAACCAGTCCCCCATCAACATCACCCAGAGCGCCGCAGGGGATGCGAAGTCGTGGAAGTTCGACTACAAGACCACGTCGCTCAAAATCGCGCATCACGAGCATGTCACAGACATCGTGGACAATGGACATACGATCCAGGTGAGCGTGGATGGCGGCAGCACGCTGACGACGGAGCGCGGGGTTTACACGCTGAAGCAGTTTCATTTCCACACGCCCAGCGAGCACACGATCGACGGCAGTCACTTTCCGATGGAGATGCATTTCGTGCATCAGAGCGCCGACGGGAGGTTCGCCGTGGTGGCCGCGCTGTTCCAGGAAGGCGAAGAAAACGTGAACCTTGCCAAAATCATCCCGCACCTGCCTGCTGCGAAAGGGGCGAAGGCAGACCTTCCCGAAGTGCGGCTGGAGTTGTCCTTCCACCTGCCGGACAGCAAGGCGGCCTATACCTACATGGGATCACTGACGACGCCGCCTTGCACGGAGTCCGTGGAGTGGCTGGTGTTTCGTGATCCGGTCCCCGCGAGCACAGCCCAGTTGGAAGCCTTTGCAAGCCGTCTCAGCCCGAGCAACCGGCCGGTGCAGCCGCTCCACGGACGTGTCATCGGCAGCCGCACCACGGTGAACAAGGTTTCTCGTTGAACGCACGGTCCGTTTCCTGCCATGAAACGCGGTCACCATCGCATCCAGGTGCTGTGCATCGCCCTCATGAGTGCTGGCAGTGCAACCGGGGTCCGCGCTGAAAGCCAGGCCGCTGAATTGGAACATCTTCGCACCACGGTGGCGCGGATGGAGGTGATGATGCAGCAGATGCAGCGGCAGATTGCCCAACTCCAGAACCAGAACGGTGTCGCCAATCCCGTTGGCCAGACCCAAGCAGCGTCAGGGCACGCCAGGCCCCCTTCCGGCCTCGTCCAGAGCAGCAGCCCGGCATCTGAAGCTCCACGATTGAGCGATTCGGAGTCGAAGATGCGGCACCGGGACACAGTCACGGGCGACAATGTCTCCGCGCCGCGGCCTGGCAATGCGCCGATCGATCCCAGTTACAAAGGTTTCATGCAGATCCCAGAGACCCGCACATGGATCAAGCTGGGTGGTTACGCCAAGGTGGACTCGATCTTGGACTCCACCAAGATGGGCAATCCAAACAAGTTCACCACCAGCGGCATTCCTGTCGAAGGCGAGGCGAACTATGGCAAGGGGCAGGAGTATGCTCTTCATGCGAAGCAGAGCCGGTTCAACGTGGAATTACGCACGCCTTCGCCGTTTGGCGCCGTGCGCTACTTCTACGAAAACGATTTCTTCGCGAACAGCGCCAGCCCGGACATGGAATGCAATCTGCGTCACTTCTACGGACAGGTGGCAAACGTCACCGTCGGCCAGACATGGACGACTTTCTTCGATCCGGACACCATTCCGGACACGCTCGATTTCGCTGGTCCGGGTGTGCAGTCCATCCTGCGTCAGCCGCAGGTGCGCCACACTTTTTCCCCGGTTGCCGGTCACATGCATGTGGCTCTGGCTGTGGAGCAGCCGAAGAGCGACATTGGAGCGCTTCCCGCCGGAGCCACGACGCGCACCCCGATGCCGGACTTCACCGGTCACTGGCGTCTGGAAGGCGCTGCGGGGCATGTGCAGGTGGGTGGTGTGGCGCGTTCCCTGGCCTGGGAGGGATCGACAGGCACGGGTGACTCCGCGTTTGCCTGGGGAGCGAACATCTCCGGCGTCCTTCACACAACGAAGAGGGACAGCGTGGTGGCGGGATTGACGTTTGGAGACGGCATCGGTCGCTACATGCAGGATCTGCCCGCCGGCAGTGGCGCTGTGGTGGATGCTGCAGGACACCTCAACACGCTGTCCGGATGGGGTGGTCATGTCGGCTATCGCCACTTCTGGAGCGAACGCTGGCGCTCCGAATTCAGTCTTGGCTGCATCGACATGGAAACGGCGGGCGAACAGGGGCCGAAAGCCTATGACCGAACGTTGTACTCCGAGGTGAATCTGATCTGGGCGCCTTCAAAACGGTTTCACGTCGGCCTGGCGTATCTCCATGGATCGAAGAGGACGCGTGATGGCAGCGAGGGTGGCGCACACCGCATCCAGCTCGGCATGCAGTTCAAGCTCTTCGAGTGAACGCGCCCGAAGACAAGAATCTGATTGTTTCGTCCAACCGTTGATGCTTGAAGAGCCGTCGTGAATCTGATCACCATACTTTGGTCCATGGCGGCAGCGATTTCGCTGTCCTTGGGGGGGATCCATGGGACGGTCTGGTTCTCGGACCGGAAGGTGCGCGCGGAGCTTTGGTTCGCTGTGGCCGCCGTGTGCATGTGCACCTATCCATTTTTCGACATGGCGATGATGCGTGCCTCAACGGCTGCCGCCTATGGCGAGGCTGCGCGTTGGGCCCTGCTGCCGATCGCACTCATGACGGCAGCCATGTTGATGCTGGTGCATTCACACATGGGCACCGGCAGGCGCTGGCTTCTGATTCTTGCACTGACCAGCCGGTTGGGTGCCATCGTGGTGAATCTGGCCTGCCCGCAGGGATTGTTCTTCGACTCAATCGAAGGATTGAGGACCGTGACGCTGCTTGGAGAAGCCGTTTCACTGCCGGTGGGGGTGCCGGGCCGCTGGATGTGGGTGGAGCATCTCGGAGCTGTCATCTGGATGGGTTACGTGGCAGATGCTTCGGTCAGACTTTGGCGAAAAGGCGACGCGGAGGGACGGCGGCGGGTGGCGATGATTGGTGGTGGCATTTTGCTGATCTTTGTCCCAGGGCTTGTGCAGGCCTCGCTGGTGGTCCGGCAGGTCATCTCCGTCCCAGTGATGGTGACGCCGTTTTTCACGGTATTGATGCTCGCCATGGGCTTTGAACTGAGCCGGGACGTGCTTCGGGCGGCGCAGTTGTCCCACAGTCTTGCCGAAAGCGAAAAGCGTTTGGCACTGGCCGCCACCGCCGCACAACTGGCACTGTGGGAATGGGACCTGCGGACCAATTTGATCTGGGTGTCGAATGAAGGCCGCCGGATCTATGGCGTCGGCCAGGACGAGGAAATCGACTTCCAACGTTTTGTGGCCACGCTGCATCCAGAGGATCGTGACATGGTGGCTGTGGAGGTGGACAAGACGATGTCTGGAGCAGGCCTGTTTTCCGCCGAATACCGCGTCGTGGTGCCAGATGGGAAAGAGCGCTGGGTTGCAGCCTCAGGGCGGCTCGAACGGGATGCCAAAGGCCGTGCACTGCTGTTGCGCGGTGTTTCGATGGACATCAGCGAGAAAAAACGTTCCGAACAGGAGCTCATGCAGAAGCGTCAGGATCTCACGCATCTTTCCCGCGTCAGCATGCTGGGCGAGCTCGCCGGTACCATCGCTCATGAACTGAACCAACCCTTGGCCGCGATGTTGAGCAACTCCCAGGTCGGACGCGGCATGTTCGACTCGCCGGATCCTGACTTGAACGAACTGGCGTCCATCCTGGAGGACATCACTTCGGACGCCAAACGGGCCGGCAGCATCATCCACGGCATGCGTGCCATGTTTAAAAAAGAGTCGCTCGTCGAGATGCAGCCCGTGAACATCCATGAGGCGGTCAACCAGGTGTGCAGCCTTTTGCATAGTGAAATCGTCGTTAGAAAAGCCAAGGTCACGCTCGTGCTGGCGGAATCGCTTCCGGATGTGATGGCGGGGCGCGTGGAGATCCAGCAGGTCCTCATCAATCTTGTCCTCAACAGCCTCGATGCGATCAAGGCGGCAGGTAACAGCCTGGGCCAGGTCCGCATCAGCACGGAGCACCGGGATGGCCGCGTCATCATCAGCGTTTCAGACAACGGGCCTGGAATCGCTCCGGAAATGCTGACCCGCCTTTTCGAGGCCTTCGCAACGTCAAAGCCGGGAGGATTGGGCCTCGGACTCGCCATCAGCATGGGTATCATCAAGAACTTTGAGGGAGACCTTACGGGCGGAAACCTGCCTGGAGGCGGCGCGGCGTTTCACATCTCGCTGCCGGCCATTCGAGAGTGAGCTGGTTCACCGATGACATCTGGCGAAAATGCCGCTTGCGAGCAAAACGGGTGCCGCCAAAGAGTGCCATCCTGCCGATGAGTCCTGAACCCGCCACCGTCTTCATCGTGGATGACGACTTTTCCGTCTGCCGCAGTCTGGCACGTCTGGTGCGTCAGGCGGGATTGCGCGCGGAGACGTTCGGATCCGCGGAGGAGTTTCTGCGTTTGCAGACCGATCCGCTGACAAGGCCTGCCTGCGCCGTAGTGGACCTGCACATGCCCGGTCTCAGCGGCATCGAACTGCAAAAGCGTCTTTGCGACAGCCCGGCTGCCTGTCCGGTCATCTTCATCAGTGGAAACGGGGACATTCCCTCCACAGTGCAGGCCATGCGGCAGGGCGCGGTGACCTTCCTGACCAAGCCTTTTGACACGACCGAGCTGCTGCATGCCATCGAAGAGGCGCTGCGCAAGCATCGCGCATCGATGGTGGCTGATCACCGTGCGAGCGCGATCCTCGCCCGCGTGAACGATCTCACCGAGCGGGAGATCGAAGTCATGGCCTGGATCATCACCGGTGCGTTGAACAAGCAGATTGCCGCCGAGCTCAACATTGTGGAGAAGACGGTGAAGGTGCATCGCGCCCGGGTGCTGGAAAAGATGCAGGTCTCCTCCGTGGCCGAGCTCGTCCGCGTCTGCGCGGTGGTGAACTTCGCCCCGGCAAAGGCGGCGGAGCGGAAGGCGTGATCCCGGGCCTTTGTTGGCCCAAGGTCCAATAGCGGCGCTTTTTCGTTCCGGGCAGAGTGGCGCTGCAAATGCCCACCAAACGGCCCACCATTTTTTTGATCGATGACGACGCGAGCGTTCGCCGGGCGCTGGGGCGTGTGATGACGTCCGCCGGGCTGGATTATCTGGCCTTTGAGTCTGCGGATGAGTTTCTTGCCTGCAAAACCGTTGTGAAGTCCGGCTGCATCGTTGCGGACATGACCCTGCCAGGTCTCAGCGGCCTGGATCTCAAGCACGCGCTTAATGCGCGTCATTCGAAGCTGCCGCTCATTTTTCTCACCGCGCACGACACGACTGAATCACGCAGCGCGGCACACGAGGCAGGTGCCGAGGCCTATTTCCGCAAGCCTGTGGACACACAGGCGCTGCTGGACGCCATCCATTGGGCGCTCAACGAACCGCAGGACTCCAGTCCGCTTTCCTCCATCAAACCACAAACTCAAATAGCCGACATCCCGATCCCATGAAGACACTCCGGAAACAAAACCTCCTCGCCAGCCTGCTGCTTGGCATGCTGGCCTTTGGCACTCATCCTGCACAGGCTGAGATCGGCCACTTTGCGCCAGCGCTTCCGAACATCCGTGACTTTGCGGTGCCTGAACCGGGGTTCTATGGTGCGATGCTGAACTACTGGTACTCCGCCGACCGCCTGAATGACAGCGGTGGGAACAAAGTGACCACTCTGACCATCAGCCCCGGACCTGGACCCGGACTGACACTCACGCCTGACATCAAAGTGGACATCTATGCCCTCTCCCCCATGTTCATCTGGGTCTCGGACTACAAGATCTTCGGCGCAAAGTATGCCGCTTACATCGCGCCATCGTTTGCCACATCCACCATTTCCGCCTCGCTGACCACTTTGCGTGAGCGCGGCGCCTCAGTGAGCGGCCGCTCAGATTTCGGCCTGGGTGACTTGTTTGTACAGCCGCTTTGGCTTGGCTGGACCAGGAAGCATTTCGATTTTGCCTTCGGCTATGGGTTCTACGCGCCCATCGGTCGCTATGACACTGAAACGGTGACCCTGCCCGTCGTTGGCTCGTTCCAGACGGAGGCTGCGGACAACCTTGGCTACGGTTTCTGGACCAATCAGCTCCAGACGGCGGCCACCTGGTATCCTTGGGAAGACAAACGCATGGCCGTGGCTGTGGCGTTGACCTATGAGCTCCACGGCAAGAAGCGGGACTTCGACTACACGCCTGGCAGCAACCTCACCTTTAACTGGGGCGTCAGCCAGTTCCTGCCGCTGACGTCTGACCAAAAGCTTCTCATGGAAATCGGTCCCACCGGCTACAGCAGCTGGCAGGTGTCGGATGACAAAGGCAGCCACGCCAAGAACCCGAATGTGCATGATTCAGTTCATGCCGTCGGCGGCCAGTTGGGCCTGACCTACGTGCCTTGGATGCTGTCGATCAACTTCCGCGGCATGTACGAGTATGCCTCACGCGACCGGTTCCAGGGACACTCGTTCGGTTTGAACATTGCCAAGAAGTTTTAACCCGAACCATCCAGAGGACCGACTCCATGAAACATTCTTTTCAAACCATCGCGTTCACCGCTTTTGCCATCGCTGCCAGCTTGTTGACCAGCGGTTGCGCCAGCAATCAGAGGCCCAGTGCGTTGAGCAGCAGCGGACGCGAGATCTCGCATGAGTCGCACGCCGCCCTGCGCTGGCTCTATGGCACCAATCCCAAGGCGCGAGCGCTGGGCTCGCAGGCCAGGGCCGTCATGGTCTTCCCCAAGATCATCAAAGGCGGCTTCATGGTGGGCGGCATGGCCGGAAACGGGGCGCTCATCCGTGGCGGATCGACAAGCGCGTTCTACCAGACCGCGGGGCTCTCCTATGGCATGCAAGCGGGCATCCAAAGCTACGGTTATGCGCTCTTCTTCATGGATGAGGCCGCCCTCCGCTCCATCGACCAGAGGGACGGTTGGGAGATCGGCAGCGCTCCGAGCCTCGTGGTGCTCGATCAGGGCATGGCGGGATCGCTGAGCACCACCACGATCAACAAGGGCATCTACGCCGTCTTTTTCAACCAGCAGGGCCTCATGGGCGGGCTCGGCCTTCAAGGCTCCAAGATCACCCGCATCCACCCCAACCCCTGATGTCTGAAACAAGGGGCGCCGGACATCACCGCACTCACTTCACTAAACACACACCATCATGAAACACACCGTCAAACTCCTGGTGCTCGCCGTTGGCATGGCGCTCACCGCCCTCTCGACAACGCAGGCCGCGTCCAAACCCAACATCGTACACATCGTCTCGGATGATCTTGGGTGGAAGGACGTCGGATTCAACGGCGCCACTGACATCAAGACGCCTCACATCGACGCGCTGGCCGCCGGAGGAGCCAAGTTCACCCAGTTCTACACCCAGTCCATGTGTACTCCCACACGGGCCGCTTTGATGACCGGCCGTTATCCCTTCCGCTATGGCCTGCAGACCATCGTCATTCCCGGACCAGCCGGCTACGGCCTCGACACCAGCGAGTACTTGCTGCCTCAGTGCCTCAAGGACGCCGGTTACTCCACCGCCATCATCGGCAAATGGCACCTCGGCCACGCCGACATCAAATACTGGCCGAAACAGCGCGGCTTTGACTACCAATACGGTGCCATGATCGGCGAGCTGGACTACTACACGCACAGCGATGCCGGCGTGCTCGACTGGTTCCGCAACAACCAGCCTGTGAAAGAGGAAGGCTACACCACGCAGCTCATCGGCAACGACGCGGTGAAGTACCTCAACGAGCAGAGCGCCGACAAGCCCTTCTACCTCTACCTCACCTTCAACGCGCCGCACACGCCCTACCAGGCCCCACAGGATTACATCGACCGCTACAAGGACATCGAGGAGCCCACCCGCCGCATCTACGCAGGCATGGTCACCTGCATGGATGACGAGATCGGCCGCGTCGTCGCCACCCTCGAAAAGAAAGGCATGCGTGAAAACACCCTCATCATCTTCCACAGCGACAACGGCGGAACCAAGAACGCCATGTTCGCCGGCCAGATGACTGATCTTTCCAAGCTCAAGCTGCCCTGCGACAACGGTCCGTATCGCGATGGCAAAGGCTCCCTCTTTGAAGGCGGCAGCCGTGTCGCAGCCTGCGCCAACTGGCCCGGCCACATCAAGCCGCAGACGGTGGACGGCATCATCCACGCTGTGGACCTCTATCCGACGCTCGCCTCGCTCGCCGGTGCCTCCACCGCCAAGTGCAAGCCGCTCGATGGCGTCAACGTCTGGGACACCATCGCCAAGGGCAGGAACTCTCCCCGCACCGAGCTCGTCTATAACGTCGAGCCCTTCCGCGGCGCCGTGCGCCAGGGTGACTGGAAGATGATCTGGCGCACCTTGATCCCCACCAGCGTCGATCTCTACAACCTCGCTGACGATCCCTATGAGCAAAATAACGTGGCTTCGAAGCATCCGCTCAGAATCCACTCCATGCAGGCCCGCCTGAACGAACTCGGCAAGGAGTCCGCCAAACCGCTCGCGCTGATGTACGTCGCCAGCGTCGGTCTGGCCCACGGCAAGCCGAACATGGCCTCTCCCGATGGCAAAAAGCCCGCCGCCGAGCCGGTTCACGGCCACTCCATCACCGACGAAGGCGTTGGCGAGAAGGACATTCACGCCGAACAGAAGTAAACCATTCACCAGAGGAAACGGGGACATCTGGCCGCGAGGCCGGGTCTCCGTTTCCTTCGTTGTTTTCACACCACACGATCCATGAAGCTCGTCGTTCGAGTTGGGAAGAAACTGGGAAGGTGCCTTGTCTGGCTTTTGCTGTTGCTCGCCGCCGCATGGGCTTTTGGCGCGCTGCACTTTGATTTCCCGGTGTTTCGCGATGTCATCGCAGGATCCTTCGTCGTGGGTGTGGTGATGGCCTTGTTTCTGCCACGGGGCTTCTGCAAACAGACCGCCTGGGCTTTTGCATTGTGCGGCGTGGTGCTTGCCTGGTGGCTCACACTGACCCCGCGTGCCGACCGTGACTGGCAGCCGGACGTGGCGGAGATGCCTTGGGCCGCAATCCTTGGCGATGAAGTCACGGTTTACAATGTCCGGCAGTTCGAATACCGCACTGCGACGGATTTCACGCCGCGCTGGGAGACACGCACGATCCGCCTCTCGCAGATCACCGGCGTGGACATGTTCATCAACTACTGGGGCTCGCCCTGGATGGCACATCCCATCGTCAGCTTTCAATTCGCTGATGCGCCACCCCTGTGTTTTTCCATCGAGACCCGCAAGGAGGTCGGAGAAAAGTATTCCGCCATCGGCGGCATTTACCGGCAGTTCGAGCTGTATGTTGTCGCCGCGGACGAGCGGGATGTCATCCGCCTGCGCACCAGCATTCGTCCGGGGGAGGAATCGTACCTCTATCGCACACGCCTCACGCCCGAGCGTGCCCGCGAGCGTTTCATCGAATATCTGAGGACGTTGAACCAGTTGCGTGAGCAGCCACGCTGGTACAACGCGGTCACCACCAACTGCACCACGGCCATTCGCGGCCAGCACCCTGCCGGGAAACGTCTCCCGTGGGACTGGCGCATCCTTGTCAATGGCAAGGCGGACAGCCTGCTCTACGAGCGCGGCCACATCGAGACCGGCGGCCTGCCTTTTGCCGCGCTGCGTGAAAAAGCGCTCATCAATTCAGCCGCGAAGGCGGCGGGCACCTCCCCCGAGTTCTCTCGTCTCATTCGTGCGGGACGGCCGGGTTTTGAAAACGGCCCGCGATGAACCTGAGCCCCCCGGATGGCATGCCGCAGCACGTGTTGGCCTTAGGTCCAATAGGCGGAGCATCCATCGCATGACATAAGTGCCTCCTCACACCGAACTCATCCCTGATTTCATCACCACCATGATCCCAATCCGTCTTTTTCCTTGTTTGTCCGCCGCTTTGATGGCGACTGCCATGACATCCTGCCAGTTGCTTGAGCCCGCGCCTGCGGCCGATTCCGGCTTCAATCCGAAAACCACTGGATCGGCCCCCACGCGTGCCGCGTTTCTTCAGCAGGCCTGGGTGGCAGACTCCCATCGTGGCAAGCCGGTCAGTGAGCAATTCAATGCCGTGTACTTTGCTCCAGTGAACACCCGTTTCATGGCCGAGCAGAGCTGGTGGCAGCAGCAGACGCCGATGCGCCAGCAGTCTCTATCGGAAGATGCCCGGGCCATCGCCACGCGCATGCGGCAGCAGTTCATGGCTGCCGCCAGCAATCATCCATCCCACAAGATGCGACTCGCCACTTCTCCCGGGCCCGGAGTGCTGGTCATCGAGCTGGCACTGGTCGAACTGGTGCCGTCCAAGGCCTATTGGAATGCTGCGGCGACTGCCGCCGGCTTTGCCGTTCCGGGGGCGGGCTTTCTCTCTGTGGCTGGACGCGGCAGCATCGCCATCGAAGGCCGCGCGCGGGATGGTGCCAGCAACAGCCTCGTCGCCACATTCAAAGACAGGCGTGCGGACAAGACGGCTCCAGTCAATCTGGGCAACTATTCCTGGTATCACGGGGCGGAAACAAACATCGCGGACTGGGCCTCGGAGTTTGCTGAATTCATCAACACACCGCCCAGCCATGTCGTGAAGCGCGCCAAGCCGGTCACGCTGAAACCTTGGTAAGACGCGGCCTGGCACCTCCCTCCCCACTTCTCCCTTCTCTCTGAGCATCATGAAGATCAATTCCAGCATCCGTGTGCTTCGCACCGCGTTCTTCGCGGTTGTGGGCAGCTTGTCCATGTCCATGGCCGTGGCGGAGGACACAGGCGTCCTCGATCCCGAGTCCTGGCCGCGTGTTTATCAAATCGGTGGTGCGGAGGTGGCCATCTACATGCCGCAGATCCTTGAATGGCAGGATTTCCGCCATTTGAAGGGTACGTCTGCCATCGGGGTGAAGCTGGAGGGCAGCAAGGAGGCCACTTTCGGTGCCGTCGCCATTGATGCGGAAACTGTGACAGACCTGGATCACGACACGGTGCGTGTCGGCAAGCGGGAGTTCACCCAGTTTCGTTTTCCCGAGCTCGATGCCGCCGGCACCGCCAAAGCCGAGGCGTTGGTGCGCTCCGTATTGAAGCCTGAGACACCCTTGGAAATGCCACTGGCCGCTGTGACAGCCGCGTTGAACCGTGATGACGTCACCACGGCGGACACTGCGGTGAGTTTCGAGCCGCCGCCCATCTTCTACAGCGACTCGCCAGCCGTGCTTGTGACCTTCATCGGCGAGCCGAAGCTGGAGGCGGTGAACGAAGATGATCCGTCCCTCATGTTTGCTGTGAATACAAACTGGGACGTGCTCTTCAACGAGGGACAATACTACCTGCTGACGGAGAACCAGTGGCTCGTGACCCAGGATGTCATCCAAGGCCCGTGGAAGACTGCCAAGGCCGTGCCCGCATCCTTTAAAAAGCTGCCCGACGATGCCAACTGGTCCGAAGTGAAGGCGAAGATCGATCTTCCGGCTGACAGCACGCCTGCACCGCGTGTTTTTGCCGCAAACCGTCCCTCGGAGATCATCGTCACGACTGGCAAACCGCAGTTGGTGCCGATTTCAGGCACCTCTCTGATGTATGTGGCGAACACAGAGAGCGACCTGTTCCTGCATCCTGCCGGCAAAAACTACTTCCTGCTCACAGCAGGTCGCTGGTTCAGCGCCTCGAACCTTGAAGGGCCCTGGGCTTCCGCCATGGACACGCTGCCGGCAGACTTTGCCCGCATTCCCGAAGCACACCCGAAGGCGCACGTCCTGGCCTCCGTGCCCGGGACGCCCGAGGCAGACGAGGCGGTGATCCTCGCCTCCATCCCGCAGACGGCCACTGTGGACCGCTCCAGCACGACCGTACAGGTCGCCTACGAGGGCCAGCCAAAGTTCAAAGCCATCCCAGGTGCCACCGGTGTGCAGTATGCCACAAACACGTCCTATGACGTGTTCCTGGTGAACGGCATGTATTATTGCTGCCATCAAGGCGTGTGGTTCCAGGCACCAGCCGCCGGCGGCGCATGGATCGTTTGTGACAACGTGCCTGCGCCCATCTACAGCATTCCGCCGCAGAGTCCGAAGTACAATGTGACACATGTCCATGTGTACAATTCCACGCCGACGACCGTGCAAGTCGGAGCGACCTCCGGTTACTCCGGCGCTTATGTCGCCCGTGGTCTCGTGGTCTTCGGACTTGGCATGTGGCTCGGTCATGCGCTGGCGGACGACGATGATCACTGGCACCATCACTATTATCCGAGCCCGTATTGGTATGGCTACGGTTGTGGCGCGGTTTACCATCACGGCCATGGCTACTACCGCTGCGGCGCCCGCTACTACGGTCCGTACGGCGGCGCGGGCTTTGGAGCGGCCTACAATCCAGTCACCGTCATTTATTCTCGCGGCGCCTATGCGTATGGACCCCGCGGTGCCGTGACCGCCCGCACCGCTTACAATCCATGGACGAACACTGCCGCAGGTCGTGTGTCCGTTCAGACACCCTACGGCTCCTGGGGCCGCTCGGCAGTCGTGCGTGATGACGAGTGGGTGCGTGCCGGTCATCACTCGAACGCCCGGGGCACAGTGGGCGGCGTGCAAACATCCCGCGGCGGCGTGGCGGTCGGCGTGAACCGCAAATACGGCTCCGACGCCTTCATCACCAAAACAGCGGGTGGAGACGTCTATGTCGGCAAGGACGGCAACATCTACAAGAAGGACGAGAACGGTTGGCACTCACGCTCCGATGGCGGCTGGCACAATGCGCCCAATGTGCCGGCAAACAATCCCCCTAACCCCCCGCGCACGCCTCCATCCTCCTCCCGCCCCGAGCGTCCCACCACGCTGCCTGTGCAGCAGCCAGGCACGCGTCCGACCAAGCCCGAACAACCCGTGACGCGTCCTGCTCAGCCGAGCACTCGTCCTGCACCACCAACGACCCGACCCACACAACCCAGCACACGGCCGGTTCAGCCTTCAACGCGGCCGTCCACACGCCCGACGACACAGCCTGCGGGCCGATCTGGAGCGGGGAATCTCAACCGCGGCAGTTACCAGAACCGCCAGTCCACGCCCTCGCAGCTCAATCGGGACGCCTACTCCCGCTCCCGCTCCAGCGCTGCCTCGCGTTCGACATCCGGTGCTTCACGCTCTGGTGGTGGTGCGACACGTTCACGTGGCGGCCGCCGCTAAGTTTCACATTCGGTCCACCAGCCATGAAAACCCTCTTCATTCCCGACATGCTGATCTTCGTGCTCGCGTGGCTGCCGGCGGTCCATTCGGCGGGACACCTGGTCTCCATGAGCTGAACGGGCTGCGACGCCGGCCGCCTCCATGAAACGAATCGCCGCCTTTCTCAAAGCCACCACCCTCGGCGGGTTGTTTGTCTTGCTGCCGGTGGTGGTGCTGTTCGTCCTTGTGACGAAGATCGCGGTCTCCGTGCGCTCTGGAGCGCAGGCTCTCATGGAGACATTCGCCGGCCACGATTCGGTGGTGGCGGAGTTCCCGATGATCTACGCCGTGCTGATCATGGTGGGGCTGTCATTTGTGCTCGGTTTGATCATGATCTCACGCCGCGGAAGGGTGGTTGGCACCTGGGTCGAGCGAACGCTGCTGTTTCGTGTTCCCGGCTATTCCGCCTTGAGAGCCGTCATCGGGGGGCTGGCCTGCGTGGAGAGCGAAAGCGTGGTCAGACCTGGCATGTTGAAGACGCGCGACGGCGTCGAATCGTTTGTCTTCATCACCGAGGATCATGGCGATGGCAGACTCACCATTTTCATGCCCGGCACCCCCAATCCAGGCTCCGGCTCGGTGAAGATCGTCCCGAGGGAACTGGTCAGCCCATTGCATGTCCGCATCTCATCTGTCGCCAACGCGCTGCAGCAGTGGGGGGTGGGCTCGGCCAGGCTCCTCGCCAGGCACGAAAGCTATTGGAACGGCCGTGAGGAAACGGGCGAAAATTCGCAGCGCACAATCTCTGAAGCATGAAACGGCTTTCCTCATGCCTGCTCACAGCATTCGCCTGCCTTGCGTCCCCGGCGCCGGCCGAGCAGGCAGTTTCGGGCGGCGTGAAACGCAATGAGGACGGCATCGCCGCCACCATCGCCATTCGTGATCACGATTGGAGTCATTCAAGGGAGCAGTGGCAGCAACGACGCACTGCCTGGATGGAGGCGCTGCGTCTGGACATCGCGCTCAGCTACGACTCGCTGGCGATTGGCGCCGTGGGACGCAACGACGGCTGGGGCGCGTCATCAGGAGATGGCACGTTGAACCTGCGGTGGCAGATCAATCCGGATGCCAGCAAGGCGCCCCTGTCCCTCAACCTGCGGGTGCGGCATCGTCATGCCTACAGCGATCTTGCGCCCTCCCAGCTCCGCAAAGAGACTGGCGCGCTCTGGGGTCATGTCGATGGTTTCACGAATGCAGGATTCCAAGTGCCGGAAATTTTTTTGGAGGACAAGTTTTTCGATCAACGGCTGACGCTCCGTTATGGCCAGATGACCATCGATGACCTGCTCGACGGGCATCAAATGCGCAGCGCCAAGCGCTCGTTCATGAATCAAGCCTTCTCATCCAGTCCGGCGGTGGGTTTTCCAGGTTCGGATCTCGGTGCCGTTGTTCGATGGGAGAGCCGCGCGGGCTGGGATGTCACGCTGGCGGCCTCACACCTCGACTCCACCAATCTGAGCGAATCTGCCGAATGGAAGTTTCGAGGGGGCGCGTTGTTCACCGCGGCTCAGCTCGGCTACAATTTCAAAGGCTGGGAATGCCGGCCCGCCCGGGTCCAGTTGCTGGCTTGGAATTCGGATGCGATGCCGGAGTTCAACCTCCAGCCTGGCCGGGGTGTGAGCCTGACCCTTGAGCAACAACTGGCGGGTCGCACCCACAGTTTCTTTCGCTATGCCTGGGCTGATGGCGAGGCTGCGGTGACGGATCACTTCGCTGTGGCTGGCGTGGCGTTCGACCTGCGCAAGTCCGATCGCCTCGGGCTTTCCATCGCCGCAGGCAGTTCGTCCGCTGATTCGAACGGCTGGGAGAGCGTGGTTGAGGTTTTCTACCGTCGTCAAATCAGCAAGACGCTTCACATCACTCCGGATGTTCAGTTCGTCGCCGGTGATGGCGTCGGCGGTCATGCCGACTGGATCATCATCGGCGGCGTGCGTGCCAGTTTTGCCTTTTGAACCATCCTGTAGGACCAAAGGCCAATAGCAGAGGCTCGCGGGAATCTTCACCATGCGGCCTGTCATGCGTACCTCCCTCTTTCTCCCTCTTGTCGCCGCAGTCTTTTGCACTGCGGACGGTCTCCTGGCTCAAACAGCATCTGCCGCCGCTTCCGGGTATGAAAAGCCGCCGGTGCTGAAAGCTTCCGAGATCCTTCAGCCCGTTTATCTCTCCAGTCCCTTCCATCGCGTCAGGGAGGATGTCATTCCGGACCAGGGATCGAATCATTTTGTGATCGACTCGGACTTTGGGCTCTTCATCGCCCATGGAAATCAGATGCTGCACGACCGCGTCAAGGAGATCTTCGCCCTCGTCAGACTGCGTGAAATGTCCAACACCCAGGAGTTTGCGGAAGGCGTGAAACAGGCTGCCATGGCTCCGTTGCAGGCGGCGGATCATCTGATCAGCGATCCGGCGGAAACTCTCACCTCCACCATGCAGGGCGTCGGCAAGTTTCTCGGCCGTGTCGGTCGCGGCGCGAAGCAGGTGGTTACTGGTGAAGAAAGGGCGAACGGCCAGGACGGCATGTTGAAGGCCGCGGCCGGTGTTTCGAGCACGAAACGCCAGCTCTGCGCCGAACTCGGCGTGAGCCCTTACAGCACGAACGAGCTTCTTCAGGATGAGCTCGACCGCGTGGCCTGGGTGATGTTTGCCGGTCGCATGACCGTCAAAGCGGCCACCATGCCCATCAGTGGCGCAGCCGGAGCTGCCCTGAGCGCTCTCAACACCGTCGATACCACCACCCAGATGGTTTATGATCAAAGCCCCTCCGATCTCCAGGCGCTGAATCTTTCCCGCCTGCGCAATCTGGGCATCAGCGAGGATGCCGCGAAGGCCTTTCTCGCCACCAAGGCGTTTTCCCCCTGGCATCAGACGCATTTCGTCAGCTCGCTCGAGAAAATGACTGGCGTCAAAGGGCGCGAGATCCTGCTCCGTGACGCCACAAGCATGTGTGAGAATGAGGCGGACGCTGTCTTCTATCAACAGACGACGCTTCTCATCTCCCATGCTCACATCCACGGCATCCCGGTGGACCGCATTGCGCTGGTGAACGGCATGCCGGTCTGCATCGGGGCAGATGGCGGCCTTGTCGTCGCCTTGCACTGGGATTACGCCATGTGGTCGCCGCGTTCGAAGCGCTTTGCCGAGGCTGTGCAGGCGATGAGGGTGGACGGTGCCAAGCCGTCATCGCTCATCGTCGTTCTCACCGGGGTGATGTCACCCGGCTTGCGTCAGGAACTCGAGGCCCGCGGCTTCCGGGTGCAGGACAAGCTGCTCAAAGGGCCGCTGAATTAAGGCACGGTTCACCCCAGCATTCCAGATCACCATGACACGCGCCTGGATCCACCTCCTCGTCCTGTGCATAGCGCTTTGCCTGGACGCATGCACGACCACAAGCACAGGCCGTCGTTCTTCTGGCGGCACAGGTGCCGCCGCGCTCGAACTGGCGCTGGCCGATGCTGAAAAGGCCAGCACTGGCGGTCTCGCGACCAGGGAGGCCAGGCACGACTACAACGAGGCGGTCGAGAGGGCTGTCGCCCTTTGGTTCGAACGCAGCGATGAAAAGAACCGCTCCAGCAGCATGTTGGCGGGCAATTCCTATCGTCTTCAGCCTTCGTGGCCGGCCAACCTGCGTTTCGACGAGCTGGTTCCTGCCCGTGTCATCAAGAGCAAACGTCTCAGAAGCCGGGTGGTGCGTGAAGGTGTCGGAGTGCCCCTTGTGGCTCACTGGAGCTACTCTGCTGAGCGCAAAGGCGCTGAGCCGTTCATGACCGAAGGTGGCTATTTCTCCTCCGTCACTGCGACGATTGAATTCCGACGCTCTGGGAAGGGGCCGCGTGTCGCCTCGTTGGTGCTGCACGATTCACGCGGGCTGGAGAAGGTCACGCTCGCAGGGCGACGCCAGCCTCTGGCTGCCGATCTCTCCGCCTACGGAGAGCTGCTCCTCTCCCACAAGGAGATTCAAATGGGCGGGATCAAGGCGCTTCTGCGCAGCAGCGACTACATGAGCAAGCTCGGTCTCATCGCCCTGGAGCGCCCATCTGCGGAACGCATCCCGGTGGTGTTTGTGCACGGTCTCATGTCACGACCGGCGACATGGGAAAACGTCATCAACGAACTGAGCAGTGACATCGTGCTTCAAAAACACTACCAAGTTTACACGTTCCGCTATCCTTCGGGCGTGCCCATTGTCTATAGCGCCGCCAAGCTGCGTGAAAACCTGGCCAGCCTGCACAAGATCCTGGAGCAGCAGGGGACGGGCAGGCTTTGCCACCACATGGTGCTCATTGGCCACAGCATGGGCGGCCTTGTCAGCAAGGGACAGGTACAGGACAGCGGTGACCGCCTTTGGGTGAGTCTGCTCGGGGGAACACCGGACAAACTCGGTCTGACCCGCTCCGAATACGACGCCTTGCGTGGCTACATGGAGTTTGATCCAAATCCCAGTGTCAGCCGCGTCATTTTCGCCGCGACTCCCCATCGCGGCAGCTATTTGGCCGACAGCACTCTCGCCCACATCGGCCGCCGGCTCGTCAAGCTGCCCGGGGAGACCTTTGGCAACGCTTTTGACATCCTGGAGGGCATTGCCAAGCGGGATCCCAAGCTCGGCGAGTTGTTCGCCCGCGGCATGCCAACCAGCGTGGACAACCTCTCGCCGGAGTCGCCTTACGTGAAAGTGGCCACCAGCTTGCCCTTCCGCCGCGGTGTCCAGCTCCACTCCATCATTGGAAACAAGGATGGCCGAAGCCTGACGGATCCCGAATGCTCCGACGGCTTTGTGCCCTACAGCAGCTCACATCTCGAAGGTGTGCGATCGGAGCTGGTCGTGCGGTCCGATCACAGCGTGCATGAGCGGCCGGAGGCCATCGAGGAAATGCGCCGCATCCTGCGGCAACATCTCACGGGGCTTGATCTTAACTGAGGCAGGTTTGACTTGGACTCTGCGGCTTCTCGTCTCAAGAAGGCCCGTTCCTTCCTGGATCCACTTCGCAGCGGACCGTTGCCGAACGGCACCACAAACGACCTCAAGGGGCAGGACGCCATTAGTGACCGTCATGGGGTCTGGACTGACGCCTGGCCGTTCATGCCGTAAGCCCCGGTTTCTCCCCCCTGTTTTTCCCTTGCCGCCAGCGGGGCCGGACGCTAACAAACGCGTCCACTTTCCCCGCACCATGGCCCAATCCGACCGTCAGCACACCCTCGCCAAAGCCGTCTCCATGACGGGCACCTCACTTCATACCGGCGAGCAGGTCACCCTCACACTGCAGCCGGCGCCGGAGAATTTCGGTTTCAAATTCCGCCGCATCGACCTGGAGGACAAACCGTTCATCCCGGCGCTGGCGGAGAAGGTGCAGAAAGTCGAGCGCGCCACCACCATCTCCGAAGGCGGGGTGAATGTGCACACGGTGGAGCATGTGATCTCCGCCCTCACCGGCATGGGGGTGGACAACTGCATCATCGAGATGGATGCGAACGAGCCGCCCATCGCCGACGGCAGCGCGATGCCCTACGTCGAGCTGATCAAGTCCGCCGGACTCACCGAGCAGAAGGAAGCGCGGAAGATTTTCGAGATCCGCGAGCCGATCTACCAGGAGACGCGCGACGGCACGATCCTCACCATCGTTCCGGACAAGAGGTTCCGCATCTCATGCACCAATGTCGGCCCGGGAGGCCGCCACACGCAGTATTTCTCCACTGAGATCACTCCTGAGACCTATGAGAAGGAGATCGCCGCCGCCCGCACCTTTGTCTATTACGAGGACATCGCCCCGCTGATGGAGAAGGGGCTGATCAAAGGCGGCACGCTGGAGGCCGCGATCGTGATCCGTGGCGAATCCCTGCTCTCGAAGCAGCCTCTGCGCTATGCGGACGAGTTCGTGCGGCACAAGATCCTCGACATCGTCGGCGACCTGATGCTTTCCGGAAAGCGCATCCTGGGCCACGTCATCGCCGTGCGTCCGGGCCACGGTCCGAACACCGAGCTGGCCCGTGCGGTGGTGAAGCAATACGAGACGATGCGCAGCATGGTGCCTGCCGTGGTGAACATCCCGATCGGGGATGCCGTGCTCGACATCAACGAGCTGATGAAGATCCTCCCGCACCGCTATCCGTTCCTGCTGGTGGACCGCATCATCGGCTTCGAGGGGGAGACGAAGTGCACGGGCATGAAGAACGTCACCATCAACGAGCCGTTCTTCCAGGGGCACTTCCCGGGCCACCCGATCATGCCCGGCGTTTTGCAGCTAGAGGCCATGGCGCAGGTCGCGTGCGTCGTTTTGCTGCGCATGCCGGACAACCAGGGCAAGATCGGCTACTTCATGAGCGCCAACAACGTCAAGTGGCGCAAACCCGTGCTCCCCGGCGACACGCTCATCATTGAAACGGAGATCCTCAAGGCGAAGCGCAGCATCGCCACCGGCATCGGCCGCTGCATCGTCAACGGCCAGGTCGTCTCCGAGGCGGATCTCATGTTCAGCGTTGTGGACCGTTGAGCATCACGGCTCCGTTCGTCATCTGTCATCCCACATTCGTCATTCTCCGTGATCCATCCCACCGCCATCATCGATTCCAGCGCCCAAATCGGCTCTGATGTGCACATCGGCCCGTATTGCATCATCGGCCCGGATGTCGTGATCGGCGATGGCTGCTGGCTGCAGCACCATGTCACGATCATGGGCCCGTCGAAGATCGGGAAGGGAAACAAATTCTACGCCTACGGCTCCATCGGCCAGCAAACGCAGGATCTGAAATACAAGGCCGAACCGACCTGGCTCGAAGTGGGAGACAACAACACCTTCCGCGAGTTCTGCTCCGTGCATCGTGCCACATCGCCCGACGACAAGACGATCATCGGCTCCCACAACAATTTCCTCAGCTACGTCCACATCGCGCACGACTGCATCGTGGGAGATCACGTCATCTTCTCAAACAACGGCACGCTCGCCGGGCACGTCGTTGTCGAGGATCATGTCATCATCGGCGGCCTGACGGCGGTGCATCAGTTCTGCCGCATCGGCACGCGTTCCATCACCGGCGGCTGCTCGAAGGTCACGCAGGACATCCCGCCGTTTTGCACTGCGGATGGCAATCCAGCCCGTGCGCGTGGATTGAACATCGTCGGCCTCCAGCGTGCTGGTTTCAGCCGCGATCAGATCCGCGCGCTGCGCAACGCCTTCCGCAAAATCTACCGCAGTGGTCTCAACAACGCGCAGGCCGTCGAGGAGCTCCGCGCGGGCGAATTGAGCCCGGAGGCGGCTGCCTTTGTCGATTTCGTCGCCGCCACGAAGCGCGGCATCATCCCTGGCGGGAAATCGGCTGCGGATGAGGAGGAGTGAACGTCGCGGCCGTGGCCGGAGCGGTTTTGAGTGACCGCAGGGTGATCTGATAACGCTTTGGCCACAAAATGCAGGCCGCGGCGACCATCGCGAGGCTGAAGTGTGGCACTTCGATGCGGCCCTGGCCCACCGGTGTGTAAGCGATGAGCGCAAACAGCAGGTAGCCCGCGCGTCCGCCGGTCATGATGCTGCGCAGAACCAGGCAGATCCATGTGCCGACGAACAACACGATTCCAGGGATGCCCATTTCGAGCCAGAGGGAGACGTACTCATTATGAGGGGCATAAACGGTCCCTGAAATGCCCGTGCCATGGCCGAAGACTGGCTTTTGCATCACCGCCTCCCACGCGTCGTTGAGGTCCTTCACACGTTCGGGGGATTTCAGCTTCTCAAAGTCCAGGTTGTAGATCGCCTCCAGCCGGTCGGCGGTGTTCTTGTCCTTCATCACGCCATGTTGCGTGCCGTTTTCCAGCACGGCGACACCGATGCCCAGAAGCGGAAGCGAGATGCCGGCGATGACGATCAAGAAGCCCATGTTGCGCCGTGCGTTCAGCAGCACGTAAGCGCCGCACAGCAGCGCCAGCACGATCATGCCGCTGCGGCCGTAGGTCAGTGCCACGCCCGGCACCGCCACGGCGATCATGACACAGTTGAAGCGGAAGTTCTTCGACAGCGCAAAGACGATGCCCAGCATCTCGCACAGCAGCACGGGGGGGAAGTTCGGGTGGCTGTTGAAGCCCGCGTAGCGTCCCGGAATGCTGCTGAACTTTGCAAAGCCAAGCATCTCGTAGATCTCCGAGCCGGTCGTGAGCAGCATCGCCGAAATCGCGGCCCACAGCGCGGTCTTTTCCCACTTGTCGGTCGAAAGCACCGCGATCATCGCGATCAGCACCAGCATCATGCGCGTGAGGTCCATGGTGATCTGGTCCTGGAACGACGAATCGAACCGACGCAGCACCGCCGCGTCAAACAATCGCACCGCCGGCAGCAGCGCGATGCCCAGCGTCGCCAGACAGAGGCGGGGGCGGCTCATCAGCGACATGGCGATGCATAGAAACACCGCGCCCAGCGTGAACAGGGCCGGTTTGATCGGATGCAGGCCCGCATCGTAGCCGCCAATCACCGCATCCGCCGCCAGCGCTCCCAGCATGCCGCCACAAACCCACACGAGGACCCATTCACGAAAACGGGTCCAACCGGAGGAGCGGTGCATTGGGGCGGCGTAGTTCATGGCTTCGTGTGCGCATGCCAGGCCTGGAACATGAGCACGTCCCAGAGGTAGAAGTGCCAGTTCCGGGTGCCGCTGAGATGCTCGGCCCATTTTTGGCGGATGGGAGCGGCATGGAAGAAGCCTTCGCGCTTCAGGCGGGTCTCGCTGAGCAGATCCTCCGCCCACTCGCGCAGAGGTCCGCGGAGCCAGACATCGAGTGGAATGCCAAAGCCACGCTTCGGACGGTCGATGAGGTGCTTCGGCACATGTTTATACAGCGTCTCACGCATGAGCCACTTCCCACGGCCATTCCGCACCTTCATGTGGAAGGGAACCCGCCAGGCGAACTCGACGATGTCGGTGTCGAGCAGCGGGATGCGGCCTTCGAGGCTCACGCCCATCGCAGCGCGGTCCACTTTCACCAGGATGTCACCCGGCAGGTAGGTCTCCATGTCCAGATGCATCATGCGATGGGTGAAATCACTCACACGCGGCCACGAGGCGGTGTGGGTGATGGCCGTGAGCGGGTCCCTGCCGTTGATCACGATCTCATCCGGCTTCTTCCAGTGGGACATGAGGTTCAAATAGAGCGTCTCCTGCCCGGGCGCGGCCACGACCTCCGCCAGCTTGTGCAGTTTGTCGCCCACCGGGATGTGACGGAGGCGTTTCGGCAGCAGTTTGGCACCGAGACCATTCAAAACCTTCGGCGGCAGCGCGGTGAGCATGTCGACGGTCATTTTCTTCATCACCGGCGGCATCCACGAGAACTTGCTCCACAGCTTGCGACCCACCGAATAGCGTTCATAGCCGCCGAAAAGCTCGTCACCCGCATCCCCGCTCAGCGCCACGGTGACGTGCTGGCGGGCCATTTTGCACACGAGGTAGGTCGGGATCTGCGAGTAGTCGGAAAACGGCTCGTCGTAGAGCGAGGGCAGCATCGGGATGACATTGAGCGCGTCCTCGCCGCTGACATACATCTCGGTGTGATCGGTGCCGAGATGTTTGGCCACATCTTTGGCAAATTCGGCCTCGTTGTGCTCCTTTTCGTGAAAACCGATGGTGAAGGTGCGCACCGGCCGCGTGCTTTGCTTCTGCATCATCGCCACGATGAGCGAGGAATCGACGCCACCGCTCAAAAACGCGCCGAGAGGCACATCGGCGATCATGCGCATGCCGACGGCTTTTTTCAGCAGGCTCTCGAACTCGTCGATGGCTTCCGAATCGGTGCCCGTGAACGGCTTGTCGAGGCCACGCTCGACGACTTGAGGCAAACTCCAATACCAGCCCGGCTGTGGCCGCTCCGCCGGTGAGCGCAGCGAGATCATGGCGGCGGGCGGGAGCTTCTTGAAGCCCTGGTAGATGCACAGCGGGTCGGGAATGTAATTGAACCGGAGCAGCGACGTGAGCGCCTCGCGGTCCACCGACGCGTTGAATCCGGGGAAACGCTGAATGGCCTTCAGTTCGGACGCAAAGACGAACGTGTCGCCCAACCAGCCGTAGTAGAGCGGTTTTTCGCCGAGGCGGTCGCGCCCGAGATGCAGCACGCGGTCCTGTTTATCCCAAACCGCGAAAGCAAACATGCCGTTGAAGCGCTTCGTGGCCTCGACCACGCCCCATTGGCAGAAGGCGGCGAGCATGATTTCCGTGTCTGAATGGCCTCGCCAGGTGTGACCGTGCTTTTCGAGCTCGGCGCGGAGGTCCTGGAAGTTGTAGATCTCGCCATTGAAGACGATGCCGAAGCGTCCATCCGCGCTCGCCATCGGCTGGTGACCGAGCGGCGAGAGATCGAGGATGGAAAGGCGCCGATGACCGAGCGCAAGCCCGACATCCGCATCCGCCCAAGCACCCGCATCATCCGGTCCACGCAGCACGATGGCATCCGTCATGGCGCTGACGATGCGTTGCATCTCGTGCGCGGCACGAGACTTGGCAGGGGAGAAAAAGCCGGCGATGCCGCACATGGTCAGTGAGAAGTAAGAGGTGAGATGTGAGACGTGAGAGGCATCCCTTCAGTCGCTTTTGTCTTTTCAGTCCCTTCTTCGGTGATGAGACTCTCGAACTGCACCAGCACGCTCGTCAGCGAAAAATGCCGCTCAATGCGCTCACGCGCGGCGAGGTCCTGCGTGAGACCGCTGTCGAGGATTTCGAGGCAGGCGTTCGCGAGGGCCTGCGGATCACGCGGCGGCACGAGGTGACCGGTTTCGCCCATGACCCAGCGGGTGTCGCCGATGTCGGTGGCCACCACGGGCACTGCGCAGGCCATCGCCTCGCCGACGACATTGGGAAACCCTTCGCCGAAGGCCGACGAGGACACGGCGATGGTCAGCGAGGCGGTGAGTTCGGGTAAGTCGTGACGCTCGCCGAGGACTTGGATGTAGGGCGCGACATCGAGGGACTCGGTTTCGGCACCGACGATGATGAAGCGCGTGTCCGGCCGCTTCGCATGGATCAGCTTCGCCGCTTCAATGAAGGTTGGGTAGTCCTTCATTAGGGCGTTGCGGCCGAATCGGCCGATGTAGAACGAACTTCCAAGTTCGTTCGAAACGAGCTTGGAAGCTCGTTTTACGTCAGGCTTCCACTTCGCGAGATCAAACCCATTCGCGATGAGCTGCGTCTTCGATTTGGCATAACCAATGGCCTCGTGCTGCTGCGAGCTGAGCTGGGAGTTGTAGGTGATGCGTTTCGGCAGCCAGGAAAGCCACGCGAGAGCGCGGATGACCATGGCGGAGCCGCGTTTTTCGAGTTTTAGGTCGTAGAGGCTCTGGCGGATGTTCCAGATCATCGGCACCTGCTTGAAGCGCATGAACTTGGCGATGCTGGCGACGAAGCAGCCATGGTACATCCAGCCCATGAGCATGTCCGGCTTCTCACGACGGACGAGGCGGAAGAGCTTCCATAGCGCGGACAGCGTCGGTTTCCCCGCGGGCATGTCGAGGCTGTGGACTTCGACTCCGGCTTTGCGCAGCGCATCGGCATGCTTGCCGCCTCGGGTGAGCGAGATGACGACGTGCTGTGTCTTCGGCAGTCCGGTGATGATCTGGGAAAGCATCATCTCCGCACCGCCTGATCCGAGTCCGGTGGTGATCCAGAAGACTTTCCGGCCCAGCAAGCGGCTGGTGCGCTCGATCAAACGTGGCACGCTGAATTCATCGACGATGCGCTGGCGGGGATTGTGCGGCTGGAAGGCCAGCATGCATTGCGCGAGCTCCTCATGCTCGCCTGCGCGGAAGATTTGGGAGCGGTCGCCGATGATCCAGGCGCTGTCGCCGACATCGCTGGCGATGCAGGGCACGCCGCAGGCCATGGCTTCGGCGATGACGTTGGAAAATCCTTCTCCGAAGGCGCTGGAGTTCACCAGGCAGTCGATTCGAGCATAAACGGCCGGCATGTCGCTTTGCGGCGGCAGCCAGGTGACGCGGTTGCTCAGGCCGAGTGTGCCTGCGAGGTCGCGCATCTCCTGCTCGTAGGCCTTGTCACCACCGCCGACGATGAGGTACTGCGCATGCGGATCGAGCGCGGCTGCGTGCAGGAAGGTGGCGATGTCCTTCATCGGGCTCATGCGGCCGACGAGGCCGAAGGTGAGCGTTTTCGATGCCTGTCGCGGCCGGGGCTGGAAGTGATCCACGTCGATGCCATTCGGCACGACATGCATTTTGCGCCGTGGATAGCCACGGGCGGCATAGTAATCGCGTCCAGCCTGCGAATTGCAGATGATGACGTTCGCAAAGCGGGCGAGCAGGCAGTTCAGGCGGAAGCTCAGCCGTCCAAGCAGGCCCCACAAATGCGCGTCGGTCTGTGAATCACGCACGCCCCAGAACACGCGTGGAAAGCCGCAGAACGGCTTCAAGAAGAGCGCCATGAGGTTCGATTCGGCCAGATAGCCGTGCAGCACTTCGGGGTGGCTGTCGCGTGCGGCTTTCACGAGGCGGAGAAAGAAGCCGATCAGGTCCCGGCGGCCCTTTTTGCCCACACAAACCGTGCGCACGCCGGATTCGCGCAGCGTTTGCTCGAACGCTCCGCCGTAGAAATGCAGCACGGTGATTTCATGGCCGTCTTTGGCCAGCCCAGGAGCCAGCAGCGAGAGCTGACGCTGTGCTCCGCCGTGTCCGAGGTCGCGAATGATGAAGGTGATCCTCATGCGGCCTCCCTCCGGCGGATCAGCAGCAAACAGGCACCACAGGTGGCGATGGAGCAGATGAAATGCACCAGCACGGTCGAAAGGGCGATCCCGGCCGCGCCGAGATGACGCATGAGCAGCCAGTTGAAGGCGGCATTCAGCACCAGGGCGCTGAACGCGATGCACAGCATGAAACGCGAGGCCTGCAATGCCACGGCGACGCGGGCCGCCACGGTGCCGAGGATGTAGAAAGGGATCTGGAAGGCGGCAAAGCGCAGCACCTCGGACACACGCTGTGTGTCCTGCGGGCCGAAGGCACCGCGTTCGAACAGCGTGCTGATCACCCACGAGGCGCACAGGTACAGGAACAGCGTCATCGGCAGGGCGGCACTGATGATGATGCCAGCGCTGGCGAAGAGGCGTTTGCGCAGGCCATTCCAGTCACGACGCGCGACGAGTTCGGCAAAATGGGGAAACAGCACGTCGGATGCAGGCCCCGCAGTGACCGCCAGCACGATGGTGCACACTTTGTCGGAGTAGCTCAGCACGGCGACGGAGCCAGCGGTGAGCCATGCGGCCATGGTTTGATCGACAACGGCCGCGCTGCCGAAGGCGACGCCGCCGACGAGGAATGGGACTGCGTTTCGCAGCACCACGCGCAATCCCGGCTCCCAGTGACCCAGAGCGCAGCGCCACCAGCGGCGGGAACGCGGAAGACGATGGGCCAGGGCGGCTGCCAGGACGCCGACATGGGCCACAGCGCCCCAGATCGTGCCGTGGACGAGCGTCCAGCCGCTCACCTGATCGCCCGCCAGCAGCAGGGCGATCACAATGCCGGCCGGGATGAGCATCGGCGTCGATGCGGCGAGCACGAACTGCTTTCCCGCTCGCAACCAGGCCCCGAGATGCTGCGCCAGGCCAAAACACAGCAGGAAGGGCAGCAGACCGCGCATCAACTGGACCGCCAGCGCCTGCTTCTGCGGCGCGAAACCTTGGGACGCGATGGCGACGAGGCTGGGTGCGGCGAGGGCAAGGAGAATGCCGCAGAGCAGCAGGGCGCTGAAGTGCCAGACAGCGCATTGCAGGCCCAGGCGGTCCGCCCGGGCGCGGCCACGGCGCTCCCGCAGCTCGGCGTAGGCGGGCACAAAGGACTCCGGCAGGCCGCCTGCCAGCACCGTGGCGATGAAGGCAAAGAATCCGAACACCAGCATGAAGGCATCGAGGTCATCGGAAGTGCCGAGCCGGGCCGCCACGACCGCGTCCTTGGCGAAGGCGACGATTTTTCCCACCATGGTCAGCAAAGCCACCATGAGGAAGCCCGAGACCATGGCCGAGCCCGCCCCACGAGAGAGCAGGGAGCGCAGCGGGGCTGGCAAGGCGGCAAGGATTGCAGGCATTTCCATAAACTATAAACACCATAATATAGTTCAGCAAACCCTGTTGTGGTGGTTTTGGGATGGCACCGCAGCCGGCCGTCGCAGACACGGCCAGGACACCAGGGAAGCGCGAACGGACCAGATGTTGTCCCTTCTTGAGCCGGTTCCGACGTGGGAAGCGGCGGGAGCCAGGGGCGCTCGCTCTTTCCGAACCGGGAAATCATCTGCCGTCCCCGAAATCCTCCATGTTCTCCAATCGCATTCCGCTGGTCCGTTGGGGCTTTCTCGCCGCGCTCGCATGGACGTCTGCCTCTGCCGAGGTGGTGGATTACCATCTCTCGATTGGCGAAAAGCAGGTGAACTTCACCGGCCGGCCGCGCACCGCTTTGGCGGTGAATGGCAGCATTCCAGCCCCCACTTTGACGTTCCGAGAAGGCGATCTGGCACGCATCCACGTGACCAACACACTGAAGACGGACACCTCCATCCACTGGCATGGCATGCTGCTGCCGAATCGCATGGACGGGGTGCCTTTCATCACCTTTCCGCCGATCAAGCCGGGGGAGACGTTTCACTACGAATTCCGGCTGCGGCAGCATGGCACGTTCTGGTATCACTCCCACACGGCGCTGCAGTTGCAGAAGGGCATTTACGGCGCGCTGGTCATCCTGCCGCGTCAGGGCGGCACACGGGGGCGGACGGTGGTGCTGTCAGACTGGACGGATCAGAGTGCGCATGATGTCCTGCGCTGGTTGAAACGCGGCAGCGAGTGGCCGGCGCTCCAGCGCGGGAATGCGCAGTCGGTGCTCGGTGCTCTCAAAGCGGGGAAACTGGGTTCGTTTTGGAAGCGGGAGCTACTGCGCATGCCGCCGATGGATCTGGCCGATGTGGCCTACGACCGGTTTCTGGCCAATGGCGAACCCGAGCATCACATCTCCGCACGGCCGGGCGAGACGCTGCGGCTGCGCATCGTCGATGGTTCGGCTTCCACCTTCTATCACCTCCAGTTCGCCGGCGGTCCCATGACGGTCATCGCCGCGGATGGCAAGGAGGTGCGTCCGTTGAAGCAAGACCGCCTGCTCATCACCGTGGCGGAGACCTACGACGTGCGGGTGACGCCGCCCGGACCAGGCGCCTACGAAATGCGGGCCACCGCCCACGATGGCTCGGCGTGGGCTTCCATCTGGATCGGCCAGGGAGAGCGTCATCACGCGCCAAAGGTGCCCCGTTCGAACCTTTACAACGCCATGGGCAAGCTCAAGCTGAGCAACGTCTTCGCCCTCACGCCCGGCGGCACCATGGGAATGTCGGACCGGAAGGTGAACGCGGGGAAGCTGGATCATCCCGGCATGATGGGAGGCACCATGACCATGGCGGAGATGATGGGGGGCAGTGGCGGCAAAATGAAACACGACATGCCGATGAATCACGGCATGTCCGGGCAGGGCGGCATGCCCGCGACCGACGAGCGAGATGGCAGCGTTCACTCGGGGAAGGGTTACACGTGGAATTTCATCCCTCTGGGGCCGGATGTGGCCTCCCGGCAGCCGCTGGCCATGGATGGCATGGGGCCGCGGCCCTGGCCGCCGTATGAAAAGCTGCGCTCCACCACGAAAACGGCGCTCCCGCCCTCGCGACCGTTGCGGGAGGTGCGGCTGACGCTGGATGGCGACATGGAGCGCTATGTGTGGGCCTTGAACAACAAGCCGCTCTTCTCCAGCGACTCGATCAAGATCCATCGCGGCGAAACGGTGCGCTTCATCATGATCAACCGCACGATGATGCACCACCCGATGCATCTGCACGGCCACTTCTTCCGCGTGATCAACGGCCAGGGTGATTTCTCGCCGCTCAAACACACCGTGGACGTCCCGCCCATGCAGACCACGGTCATCGAGTTCGCCGCCGAGGAATTCGGGGACTGGTTCTTCCACTGCCACCTCCTTTATCACCTGGAGGGCGGCATGGCCCGCGTGGTGCACTACCAGGGCTTTTATCCAGCCCCGGACACCGCTCCGCTGCGGCACCAACTTTACGATGATCCGTTCTTCTTCTGGGGCACCGCCGACGGTCTCAGCAACATGACGCAGGGCTACCTGCAACTCTCGAACACGCGGAACATCTTCAATTTCGAGTGGGAAGCCGGCTGGGCGCAGGTGCCCGGCACCGAGTGGGAGACCACGGCTCTCTATCAACGCTACTTCAACCGCTTCTTCCGCGCCATCGCCGGTCTCAACACCGAAGGAGACATCACGGGAGACTCGTTCGATGTCGATGTGCACTCCAACCGTGGTGTTTTCGGCCTCATGTATCGCCTGCCGTTGAATCTCTGGCTCACCGCCTGGGCGGACACCGATGGCGGCGCTCGTTTCAAGATCGGCCGCAGTCTGATGCTCACGCCACGGCTGGCGCTGGGAGGTGAGGTGGAATACGACACGCACGACCGCTGGGAAGGCCGCGTGAACCTCGCCTACACGCTCAGCCGCAGCACGTCCGTCATCGGCCAGTGGCACTCCGACTATGGGTGGGGCGTGGGCATCCGCGTGCGTTTCTAGCAGCGCTTGGTCAGCAGCTTTTCGGCTCCAGGTCCTGCAAAGAACCGGCCGTCAGACTGAGACAGACGAGGCTGTGATCCTGCAGCACATACGCGCTGGTGCCGGTGTGCACCGGTGCTTTTCCTCGCGGAAACGAAGGACTGAGCGCCGTGTCGAAGGCCAGCGACCACTGCGCCTCCCGTGGGCCTGGAAGCAGGAACGGATGCGGGGCGGGGCCGTTGTTGAAAAGCAGGAGCAGGGGCTTCGATGAACGATCCGGCGCATCCAGCAGGGCGCCAAAGTGGCGGCGCTGGTCGTTGTGCCATTCCTCATGGCAGAGCAGGCTGCCATCACCTTCCAGCCAGACGACGTCCCGCATGCCTGTGACGGGATTCCGTTTGCCGTCAAAGTAGCTCTCGCGACGCACGGCAGGATGACTGCGGCGGAACGCGGCCATCTGCCGGGTGAATTCGAGCATCTCCTCGTCACACGCGGCCCAGTCGAGCCACGTCAGGGCGTTGTCGTGGCAGTAGGCGTTGTTGTTGCCGCGCTGCGTGCGGCCACGTTCATCACCGGCGGTGAGAAACGGCACACCCTGCGAGCACATCATCGTGCCGATCATGCCGCGACGCAACTTGCCGCGCAATTGGAGCACCTTCGCGTCATGCGTCGGCCCTTCGACACCGCAGTTGGTGCTGTGGTTGTGGTCGTCGCCATCGCGGTTGTCCTCGCGATTGGCCTCGTTGTGCTTCCTTTCATGGCTCACCAGGTCCAGCAGCGTGAATCCGTCATGCGAGGTGATGAAATTGATGCTGGCCAGCGGCGGACGCAGGTTCCAGCCGTAGATGTCCTGGCTGCCGCAGAAACGTTTCGCGAACTCGGCCGTGACACCGCTGGCACCACGCCACCAGGCGCGAACCGTATCGCGATACTTGCCGTTCAGCTCACGCCACGGCTCTGGAAACTGGCCCACCTGATAGCTGTCCTCACGCGAGATGTCCCAGGCCTCGGCGATGAGTTTCACCCGCGACAGCACCGGGTCCTGCGCCACGGCGCTGAGGAACTGCGAGCCGGCGTGAAAGCCGTCGGTTTGATCACGTGCCACCGTCACCGCGAGGTCAAAACGGAAGCCGTCCACGTGCATCTCCGTCACCCAGTAGCGCAGGCTGTCGAGGACGAGACGCAGCGCTGGTGTGGCGGCGGAATCGACCGAATTGCCGCAGCCGGTCACGTTGACGTAGCTGGCGCCGTGCTCGCCATAGTGGTGGCGGTAATAGCTGTGGTCATCGAGGCCACGAAACATCAGCGTCGGGCCCTGTTCGTTGCCTTCAGCGGTGTGATTGTAAACGACATCCAGGATGACCTCGATCCCGGCGGCATGCAGCGCCTTCACCATGGCCTTGAACTCGCGCACCTGCTCCTGCGGATCGCGTGCGGCGGCGTAGGTGTTGTGCGGCGCGAAAAAGCCGATCGTGTTGTAGCCCCAGTAATTGGTCAGGCCGCGCCCGAGCAAAAAGCCGTCGTCCAGATGCTGGTGCACCGGCAGAAGCTGCACGCTGGTGACCCCAAGTTGGCGCAGGTAACCCGTGACCGATGGATGGGCGAGGCCGGCGTAGGTGCCGCGCTTCTCCGCAGGCACGTCCGGATGCGTCTGCGTGAAGCCTTTGACGTGCATCTCGCAGATCACCGTGTCCCGCCACGGGATGCGCGGCGGTGTGTCGCCCGTCCAGTCGAAGGGTTCGTCCACCACCACGCTTTTGAGCATGGCGGTGCCGTTGTCGATGCATCCGGGGGCATGCATCGGGTCCGGCACCGTGCGCATCGATTCCGCGGCGTCCGGCAGGCCGTGGATGGCACGCGCGTAAGGATCGAGCAGGAGTTTTTTCGCGTTGAAGCGCATCGCATTGGGCGGCAGCCACGGGCCGTGGGCCCGGTAGCCATAAAGCGTGCCGGGGCCCGCCGTGCGCACGGTGACGTGCCACAAATCGCGCTCGCCCCGTCTCATCCGCACGCGGGCCGTCTCGCGGGAGGCATCAGCGGCATCGTAGAGGCACAGATCCATGGCCACGGCATGTCGCGAGTGCACGACAAAGCGCGTGCCGTCATTGAGCAACGTGACGCCAGGAACCAACGGCTGCCCGCCGGTGTCGAAGGAAACCGGAGCGATGCCGTCCGGAATCACACGCGGCTTCGTGGGAGGCGTGGGATCAGGGGCGAATCGACGTTTCCAGCTTCGGAGCAGTGGTTGCATGAATGAGTTCTATATCGCAGGACGTTTGCCACGCCGCCATGATTTATCGCCCCATTTTCGCCCTGCTGTTTTTGATCGTCACCGCACATGCGCTGGCGCTCGCTCCGGCCGATCCGGCACGCTTTGACAAAGCCATCGCCGCGTTTGAGGCGGAGGACGCCACCAACACGCCACCGAAGGATGTCACGCTCTTCGTCGGTGCCTCGAACATTCGTCGCTGGCAGTCGCTGGCGCAGCGTTTCAAGAAGTCACCGGTCCTCAATCGCGGCTTCGGCGGCTCGCACATCAGCGATGTGGCCCACTTCGCCGACCGCATCGTCATCAAATACCGGCCGAAGCAGATCTACCTCAATGCGGGTGGCAATGATCTGCACTCCGGACGCACGCCGGAGGAGGTTCTCGCCTCGTTTGAGGCCTTCGCGACCAAAGTGCGCGAGGAACTGCCGAGAACGAAGCTCGCTTTCATCTCCATCCCCACCGCGCCTTCGCGTTGGGAGGAGGTGGAGCAGGTCAAAAAGACCAACAGCCTCATTTCGGCCTACTGCGCTGAAAACGGCGTCGAATTCATCAACATCTTCCCACTTCTGCTCGGCAGCGACGGCAAACCGCGGCCGGAACTCTATGTCGAGGACAAGCTGCACTTCAGCGAGGCCGGTTATGACGTCGTCACGTCCGCGATCCGCTGGCAGAAGGACATCTTCGCCTTCACGGAGCAGGATGCGGAGGAGGCACCGCCTGCGAACCCGATCATCTTCACCGGCAGCTCCAGCATCCGGCGCTGGTCCTCGCTGGCGGACGACTTTCCCGGCCTTCCGGTCATGAATCGCGGTTTCGGTGGCTCCGAGGCGTTTGATTCCTTCAACTACGCCGATCTGACGGTGATCCGCTACAAACCGCGGCAGGTCGTGATGTATGCCGGCAGCAACGACATTGCCGCAGGCAAGACACCACAGCGCGTGCTGGCCGACATCCAGGCCTTCGTGGCAAAGGTGCATGCCGCGCTGCCGGACTGCCGCATCAGCTACATCTCGAACGCACCGAACCCGAGCCGCTGGAAGCTCGTGGACCACATGCGGGAGGTAAACCGCCTCGTGGCGGACTTCTGCAAGACCGATCCACGGCTCGAATACATCAACACCCACGACGCCATGCTCGGCGCTGATGGCAAGCCGCTGCCGGACATCTTCGTCTCCGACCAGCTTCACATGAATGCGAAAGGCTACGCGATCTGGACAAAGGTCATCGCCCCGCACCTGCTCAAGCAGCACTGATCCCCGGCTGCTCCTGCACCGCCCGATCTCAGCCCTGCCTCCCTGGCGGCGATGTTGGTCCTTGCGGGAACTGGATCGCATCCATGTCAGGACCGCGTGTTTTAAAAAAAGGCGCTGTGGGTGGTCATCAGGGATACAAATCGGGCGTCTGCCTGGTTTCCTCCGAAAGTTTCCAGCTCAGGTCCTCCACCCACGCGAGGTGGTTGAAGTTGCTGATGCCGCTGCGCTCGTAAGCGCGGCGGAAGGCCAGCAGCTCTTCGAGGACTTGTTTGATCTCATCCTTGGTTGCCGTGGAACCGGCCAGCGTGAGCTTCGCGGAGACTCGGGCACAGAGTTTCGCGTGTTGGAGGCCGAGCCGGAGAAATTTCACGCGTGCGGCGGCTTCTGCATCATCGGCCACGGCTTTCGCGGCAGCTTCGAGCATCGTTTCGGGCTGCTGGAAGCATTCCGGCGGATAGATCACGTGCGCGGCCTTCGCCCAGTTTCGCCAGCGGGAGGTTTGTGTCGTCTGCATGGTCTGCGCGATCTTTTCGCGGCTGTCGGTGGTGTAATCCTCCCATTGGTCGAAGTAGTTTTTCACCTGCGTCGATGCGGGGCCGAAAGCGGCGTAGTATTCGGCGAGCAACTCGTCCGCCGAAGCCTCAGGCCGCGTGTGCAATCGCGCGGCGACATAGAGATTCGGCCCCTGCGTGGCCCAATGGCCGGTGAGCGAATCGTAATCCGTGGCGACCATGCCGTGCTTCACCGCATGATGAAACTCATCCGCAAACTGCCGCGCAAAGATGAAGGGCATGCAGTAACCATCCAGCAGATGATTCGTGCGCATGAAAAGCCGCGCGTCCGTTTCGTGCCAGCCGGTCCATTGCTGCTTCATCCACGCGTGCTCTGCGTCGCTGCGGGGGAACCAGCCTGCGGACGGACAGAAGCCGACGAGGATGTTTTTGTTGAGCCGGATGCCGCTCGTGGGCGCAGAGAAGTAGTTGAAGTAAGCGTAGCCGATGACCGTGCAGCCCGCCGGTGCCTGTTTCTGCACATCCAGCCAAAAATGCGCGTAGCGATCCGAGACGAAGCGCGTGCCCGCCACCTTCGAGTCCGGCGGATAAAACGTGAGGTGATCGGCTGGTGCGGGACCATCGAGCGCGAGGCAGTTTTCACAGGTGCAGAGACCTGGGATGTCGTTCTCCACCGCATTGATGAAGCCGGACGTGGTCGCATCTGGCGGACGTTTCGCGCTCCATCGCGCCACGACCTCGCGGGCGAGATCGGGATTCGACACGCACAGGGAGAAACGTCCGCCCTTTTTCTTCGGCCCGCGTTTGCCACCATCGAGAAGCTGGAACCACTCGGGATGCGTCTTGCCGTCCTCCTCCCACCAATCGGTGAAGGCATGGCCGTAGCTGATGGATTGGCTCCGCCCCATGCGATGCCGGCGCAGAAACACCGTTTGTTCATCGCTGAACTGCTTCGCCGCCTCCTTCGTGAAGCCCAGCGCCGGATGCTCGCTCTCAAAGCCGAGTCCCGGCCGGATGTGTCGTCGGAAGAAGTGCGGTGCGATGGTTTCATCGGCGGTTTTGGCGATGATCGTCGTCCTCTTCGCCACAAACGTGCCCAACTCGCCCGGCCACAGCCAGCGCACGCCGAGATCGCGCTCCAGCCATTCATACACGCCCCAAAGCGTGCCCGCCCGCGTGTCCGTGTCGAGCGGATCACCACCGTCATCATTCCCCGCGATGAAAATCGCCGCATCTGTCACCCGCAGCACACAGGCCTCGGGCGCGAGCTTTTCCGCCTCCACGCCACTCTCGTGGCATGGCCCGATGAAAATGCGCGGGCCAGATTTCGCCATTCCTTCGGTGACGACGTCCAACTTCACTCCACATGCCTTCTCCACATGCCGCATCAGCTCCTGAGCGGCATAGCTCACGACGCGAGTCGGCTTCTCCGGCGTGACGACGACTGCCTGCGCTCTTCCATCCCGCACGAGGGCGACATCCGCCCACGAGAAGCTGCTCAGAAGCAGGAACGCAAAAATCAGGCGTGGCATGGGGTGGCCTGGAGTTGGAACATCACGCTAGATCACAGCCGCCATTCGCTTCGTCGATCCCGCAAAGCACTCATGCACGTAGGCCATGGACTTCTTTACCTTCGCATGAGCTCCTGGATAGTCCGCTTCGATGGCAAAGAGCGTCTCGGCGATTTTTTCGACAGGCGTCTCATCCATTTCGAGCAGCCACTCGGGCAGGCCGATGTCCTTGAACATCCAGCACTTCGGCGAATGGAACTCGGAGTAGGTGTGGATGATCGGCGTGCCGTTCGCCAGGGCGATGATGGGCGAGTGCGGCTCATGGCAGACGACGGTGTGCGCCCGGGCGAAGACTGAGGCGGCCTCGTCGGCGTTCCAGAAGTACTCCAGGTTCACCACGTGCTTCCTGATCTCCTCAGGCAGCGGATCGTGGATGAGGCGCTTGTTATGACCCATCTCTTTGATCGTCTCGGGTGCGATGAGCACCTTGTGGCCGGTCTTTTTCACCCAAAGCGTGACGAGTTCGCGGAACTTCGCCGCACGGCGTTCGTCGTCGGCGATCTGCTGCGGCGTGGGATGCAGCGGGTTGAGCTTTTCCGGCCGAGGGTCGTCCACGCCGGGGTATTTCGGCGTGTTGGTGCGGATTTGCACCGTGATGAACTTCTTCTCCTCCAAACCGAGCTTCTTCATCGTGGCGAGCCCGCGCTCGTCGTCACGCACGTCGATGCCGAAGCAGCCATCCGGTCCGAACTCCGCCTTCACACCGGCGTTTTGCAGGATGCTCAGCGTCTTCGTCTCCCGCGTGTAGATGAAAGAGGCCGCTCTCAGCAGCTCGATGCGTTCCGCCGCCCCCTCCCCCTGCACCATCGTGGGGAAGAAGGACTGGCCAAACAGGCCGTAAGGCCGGCCGTGCTGGCGGCAGAACTTCATGTAGCTGAGGTCCTGGCCCATGCCGGAGTTGCGGATGAAGAGATCGCAGTTCTTGATCGCGTCTTGAAGCTTCAGGTCCTTCTCGCCTTTGCCATCGAGCCTGCCTTGCAGGAACTCGACCTTTGGAAAGCGCCGCTTCAGCATTGCGAGGATGCGCTCGTCCACTTTCATCGCCCAGACGATGATCTTCACCTCCGGCAAATGCTGCTCAAGGACGCGCAAAGTGCCTGGGGTGTGGCCGATGTCGCCGATGTTGATCGTGTCCCACGCGGATTGCAGCAGAACGGTCTTCGGTTTGCCATCGGCGGCAAAAACAGAGCCGCCGAGCGTGGCGGTGACAGCGGAGATGAAATATCGGCGCGTGGGCATGGTGGGTGGAGAGCCTGGAAAGGCCGCTGAAACGCCGTTTTGGACATGTTCTGGCCGTTTTTCAGCACTCGTTCAAAACGAAGCGGGTTGCCTGCCGCGATCTCATTTGGGGCGCAGAAATCGGTGGTGCGTTTATGAGAGAACCCACCGTGCCGGAGTGTGAACAACCGCCACGATCCGAACTATCTTCGCCCTTCTCGTCCTCTCACTCGCCACCACGGCGCGTGACGGGACACGCGACATCTGCTGGATCGACTCTGACGGATCGACGTTGACGAAAAGACGATGATCACCAACCACGGCGACCTCGCCGACGGCGGTGCCGCGAATCACATCCGCTGCATAGTGGACGTGGATTCCAAAAGCTACTTGATCGGGTGTCCTCCCAGAATCCCACGCGAAGGTTCGAAACGCGGGCGAAGTGATCGTCAATCGTGCCGCCAATCCTCCCGGCTCACACGGCTGCGCAGCGCATTGGCTTGCTCGTCGTCAAAAGACTCGGTCTTCGGATCCCAGCGCAGCGGACGGCCCAGTTCCATGGCGATGAGGCCAAGATGCATGGTGGTGCTGAGACGATGCAAGGCCTCGGCGGTGTAAGTCGGTGCTTTGCCGTTGCGAATGGCTTCGAGGAAGTTGGGATGCTCGCGCTTCGGCAACGGCCAGAGTTTGTTCGTCGCCGGATCGATCGGCCGCCTGAAGATTTCCATGTCACTGGCCTTCAGCACGCCGTCCCAGCCATCGACACCGACCCAGCCATCGCTGCCTTCGATGCGGATCGCGGGCTTGTCGGCGCTGACTTCCATGACAACGCCGTTTCCATACGTGTAGGTCAGTTGGTAGGTCTGCGGCACGGTGTTGATCGAGTCCGGCGGAATCTCACCCTTCCCTTCCACCTTCACCGGGCTGCTGTTCTCCGCGCCGATGGCCACCTGTGCGCTGTCGATGAGATGGGCACCCCAGTCTGTGAGTGAACCGCCGGAAAAATCACGCATCTGGCGCCACACCTGGTCGTTCGTGAGGCTGGGAAAGTAATCGCGCTGCGGTGCCGGACCGAGCCAGAGGTTGAAGTTGAGATCCTCCGGCACGGGCGCGGCCGCCTCCTTCGGAAATACGGGTTTCTTTGGCAGCGTGATGCGAATGCGCCGCACCTTGCCGATGCCTCCGTTGCGCACGACCTCGCAGAGCTTGTGATACTTGATCAGCGAGCGATCCTCGAGCCCGGTGGCGAAGACCGCCTTGTTCCGCGCCACGAGATCGGCAAAGGCACGCCCTTCAGCGATGGTGAGCGTGGGCTTTTCGCAAAAGACATGCTTTCCCGCTTCGACTGCCATCGTGGCCATCGGAATGTGCCAGTGGTCGGGGGTGGAGATGACCGCAGCATCGATGTCCTTCCGCGCCAGCAACTCACGGAAATCCGCGATGTCGGCGCAGCCTGTGCCGCCGTTTTTCTTGTTCACCGCCTCAACGGCATTTGCACGGCGACTTTTGAATGCGTCACAGACGGCGATGACGCGGCAGCCGTCCTCCTGCAGAAAGGATTGCAGGTTCACGCCGAAGCCATGCTTGCCCACGCCGATGCAACCAAGCGTGATCTTCTTCGAAGGCGCGTCTGCTCCGAGCAAGCGTGCTGGAATGAACTGCGGCGCGAGACCCGCAGCGAGGATGCCGCCGAGGCCCGATTTGAGAACGGACCTGCGCGAGAGGCTTGGAAATGTGTTCATCTTCGGTCCAGTGAACGGCGGTCAATCAGCAAACGTAGCTGCGACCTGTTATTGGAGCCGGATTCTCCAAAGCATCCGCCTGCCCTGTCGAATCTACTTCCCCTGACGGATCACCGGTGCGAGCCACTTGGCTGTTTCGTCGCCGATGACGTTGTAGCCGGCGAGATTCGGATGGCGGTCGCCAGTCCAGCCGGGGATGTGGCCGAAAATACCGTCGAGACGATTGTCGAGCACGACGACCTTCGGGTCGTTGGCCTCCGGCACGATGTAGGGCGTGGCAAAGGGACGCAGGTCCTCGGGGATCTTAGAGAGTGGCAAGCGGCGATAGTTAAGTCCGTCCGGGTTCTTCTTCAGCTCCTCCAGGTAGCGTGGCGCGATGTCGAACAGCGTGAGCTTCTCATTCGCGGCGATCTCTCCGATCGAAGCGTTGATGTCCTCGTGCAGGTTGTTCAGCGCGTAAGGGATGACTGTCATCGGGATGAGCATGGCCTTCGGGTGATCTTTGCGCAGGCGCTCCAGCAGCTCATGAAAATCCTTCGGGAACTGGGTTTTGAAGTCCTTCACCTTCGCTGCGTCATTGAGGCCGTAGCGGATGAAGATGTAGTCGGCCTGCGGCTTGGTCTTCACCGCCTTGTCGTAGCGCGTGTCGAGCAGGCGGCGGATGAACTCGCCGCTCACGCCCTCGTTGTAAACGTCGCACGGCGGCAGGCCGCCCTGGCGTGCGAGCTGGATGCGCACGGTGTCTTCAAGTTGCGGCTCGGAAGGGGCCATTTTCTTCGGGATGCTCGCCTCAGTGGTGCTGTCGCCCAGCAGGATGATTTGCAGGCGCTTTTTACCTGCGGTGGCATCGCTGAACGCGAAGGGCTGGCCGCCGATGAACTGGTCGGAGGTGATCGAGGGGCAGATGAGACGCTCCACATGCTCGATGAAGCGCGCAGTGCCCTGCACGTGACTCAAGAAGGGCCAGCGGGCGGGATTGTACATCGTGTCGGTCATGTCGCGCATGAGCACGACGTGCTTGCCGTTCTTCGCCATCTGCCGCAGGCCGAAGGGGCGGCCGGAGACGCACATGTTGAGGTGCACGCCCATGTGGATGACGTTGTCGATGTTCCGCGACTCCAGAAGGTTCCAAATCTCCACGCCACTGTCGCTGATCGCGTCCTTCTCCTGGTCGATCCGTAGCGTGTCGATCTGTTTTGTCCACGGAGCTTTCGGATTGAGGCCTTTCGCGGACAGTTCAGCGGCCCACTTCGCATGTTCCTGCGGATCGTCATCCTCGCCGCCGTCGCTTTGATCCAGAGGATAGACGTTCAGCTCCTCGTTGGGGATCTGCTTGCACCACTCGCCGATCTTGTCCGGCAGACGAGCCGCAACCGGTGCGGACTTCGCCCGCTCGCGTGCCGGAGTGCCCTCGTAGGGCTTCATGCAGGAGCTGGGCGCATGAATGATGAGCACGCCTTCCTTGCGCGCCTTTTCGAGCACTTCATTGAAGCGAGGCGCCATCTCGCTCTCGCGAATCACGGCGTTCTTGCAGTGATGCAGGTCCCACATGTCGCAGACGATGATCGCCGTGCGGGACGGTAGCCATTGCTCTTTGACCAAGGACGGCCGGTTCGTGGCGTTGCGAGATTGCAGCGTCAGCGAAAGCGGGTTTTCCGCGACAAGGCTGGTGGCGAGAAGAAATGAAAAAGCGATGAAGCGCATGGCTTCTATACGAAGCCAACTTGTTGCCATTTGTCAGCGGGGCCAAAACAAGGCAAAGAAGCCCCTGATGAAACCCCTTTTGTTCCTGCTGCTCTCTTCCTCAGCCTCAGCCCTCACTTTGCCACCTGACGGTGAGGAAGTGGGTGCCGATATAGCTTTGCAAGCCAGCGCCAACCCCGCGGCGTTGGACTCCTCCGTGAGGACCCAAGCATGGTCACACCCGAGCGCCCGAGCATGGACAAACAACGCCTGCATGAGCCTCGAACCCACTCCCTGTCCCTGATAAGTTGGCGCAACGCCGACTTCGTTGATCCAAAGCTCCGGCGGCTTGTCGGGATGCACGTAGTGTACCGCCGAGGCCATGCCGATGATCGCCCCAGCGAGCAAGGCAACGGCGAGGTGATGCCGTGGATCGGCGAAGAACTCCGTGCACCAACGTGCATCAATGTCGTGATCAAAAACATCCGGCAGCACGTGATCGAGCAGACGTGCTTCGTCACGACCCAGCACCCGGACAATCACGGCCTCGTTCATGATCAATTGTGTTTGAACTGTAGCAGCCGCTCCCATGCCGCCTCGACCCAGAAGAACTGCGAATAGTAGAGCTTTGTGTAGTCGTAGTGGGCGATCAGCTTCTCGATCTCCGGTGCGTGTTGCTTCAAAACCTCCGCATCGGGACACAGCATGACATTCCACGCGGCGGCGGATGGCTCGCGGATGAAGGCAGTCTCCTTGCCGCGACGCGGAGCCAGCTTGCTGAACTTCTTCATCTGCGCCTGGGCCAGCTCCTGCGCCTCTTTTTCGGTGGTCTGCGGCTTCCAATCCGCGTTCATCACGCGCCAGTTCATCTCGAAGTAGCTCGTGTCCGCGTTGTCCCACTGTTGCGCCACCGGCAGGCTCTCGGCGGCCAGCTTCGCGCTCGCGACGAGTCCCTTCGCATAATCCGACTTCAGCGCCGCATCCGTCTCCAACTCCCACAGGCCGCGCAACCCTCCCACGGCGGCGCATGAGGTCCAGTTGTGCGTGCGTGAATACCAGAACTTCATGCCGCCTGCGCATAGCTCGCGCTTGCTCTCGTTCTTCTCGCCACCACGCGCGTCCAGCTCCGCCAGATACATCGTCTGCCACTTCGCATCGCCCGTGACGATGTGAAGCATCTTCATGACGAAGAGCTTGCGGGCCGCCTCCTCGAAATGAAAGCCTTCAAAGCTGCCGCGGGTGCCAAAGGGCTGCTCCGCAGGCATTTTCCAGCCGAGACGCATGATCTCGTCCGTGGTTTCGACAAGATGGCCCACGATGCGCGTCTTTTCCGCCTCTGTCGCGAGTCCGGACTCCCAGTAGCGCCACAGTCCGAGATACCACGGCATCGTCTGGTCGTTCGAGCCCATCGCGTAGTGCGATCTGCCATCGGTGCTCACGCCGCGCCCGACGAAGCCCTTCACATCGCTGATCGAATTGAGCAAAAGCAGCCCCTCCATCAGCTTGCGCGCCTTCGCCGCGTCGTCAGCCGCCTGCGTGCGCTTCCAGCGCAGGATCGCCGCATCCATGTAGAGCCCGTTGAACATCGCCCCATTCTCAATCGGCGCCCACCAGCCCAGCGC
>NZ_JACSRD010000275.1 GCF_014879935.1 Prosthecobacter sp. | reverse complement strand
CGATGAGGGAGCCGGCGAGTGCGGCGGCGCTGGTGTTGAGGAAGGTGCGGCGGTTCATGGTGAGGGTAGGTTGAGTGGGTGAAACGACAATACGAAGGGCGCGGCTGGGATGTCACGGCTAAAGTGACGCGTGCAAACTCCGGCGGAGCATGTTAGCCTGCCATGTCATGGCTGCCGTCACACTTCCCCCCGAATGGAGCACGAACACCCGTGCCTCCTTCCGTTCCCGCGATGACTGGAGCCTGAAGTGGTGGGTCATGTTCGCCCTGATCCTGTCGATGGTGTTTCACATGCTGCTGGTGGTGGGTTTCAATTCCCTGGGCATTTCGGCGATGACGCCGGTGCAGCCGCGTCCGGTGCCGGAGCGCATCCGCATCAGCGAGCAGGTGATGAAGGACCAGCAGGCGATCCAGCAGATCCCGGAAACCATCGCCCCGGGCAACGTGCCGGACATGAAGGCCTTCGAGCCGAAGCTGGATGACTTCGACAAGCTGCAGGAGCTGCCGAAGAACCAGGAGATCGACCTCACGCCGAACGTGAAGGAGATCACGAACTTCATCCGCGCGAATGATCCTGGCGACGGTGCTCCGGGGACGTCCAAGGGCAGCGACATGGCGAAGCTGCTCGCGCCTGAGGCCCTGGCCGCCGGGCCGGACATCGCCGCCGAGATGGCCAGTGTGCGACGCGAGGTGCTCTCGAAGCCGGTTTCGGAAAAGCAGATGCTGCTCGACGCGGGTGCTCTCGATCCCGGCGAGGGTGGAAAGATGGACACCGGACTGCTCGATGCGGTGAAGAGCCAGGGCACCGAGACTGCGGCGGGGGCGCGGGTGAAGGGCTTCAGCAATCTGGATGACCTGCTCGGCGGCGGCGGCAAGATGGGGGGCAGCACCGCGCCGATCCTCATGCCCACGGATCTGCTGTTCGAATACGGCAGTGACCAGCTCGCCGAAGCGGCCCGGCTCAGCCTGATGAAGCTCGGATTTCTCATCCAGAAGAACCCTGACTCGCTCTTCGTCATCGAAGGGCACACCGACAGCTTCGGCGGGGAGGACTTCAACCTCCAGCTCAGCATCCGCCGTGCGAACGCCGTGGTGAGCTGGCTGCGGGACTCGCTCGGCCTCGGCAGTGATCGCATCCAGGCGGTCGGCATGGGGAAGGGAAAGCCGATCGTGCCGGTCACGGGAACGGTGGAGGAGCAGGGGCTCAACCGCCGCGTGGAAATCAAGGTGCGCCCGAAAAAGTAAACCCCGCGCAAGATCAACCTCGCCTCACGCATGCCGGTGAAGTCTGTGTTTCTGCCTCTGACGAGACTATGGTTGAACGGTGGACGTGGCGTCGTGGCGCTGGCATTGACGGTCGCCCTGGCCTGGGCGTATGCGCAGACGTTTCTGCGAGAGTTTCCCTCCACGGTGGAAATCCGCCAGCCCCACGAGATGGAGCTGCGTCATCTGGCGATGACGACGGAGACGCGGAAGGATCTGGCGCTCGATTTCAGCCGTGGCGTGTCCGAGCCGCTGAACAACTGGCTCCCGCACCGCACGGATGGTGTGGTGCGCCCATTATGGCCATGGCTGGCGGCCTGGTTGGTGGATGCCAGCCAGGGTCAGTCGGCCGTCCTTTCGCCACGCTTTGCCCGCCAGGTGCATCTGCTGAAGCTCTCATTTTCACTCAGCGTGCTGGTGTTGCTCGGCCTCGCGTGTGCCCGGGCGTTTTCCGTTCCAGCGGCGGCATTGACGGTGTTTTTGGTGGGTTTTGGCGTCTGGCTGCCGTCGAGCCGGTTTTTCCTGCCCGATCTGCTGTTCAGCGTGTTGTTTCTGCTCACCTGGATCACGTGCATCGCGGCCTTGAAACGCAATTCGCTCTGGTTGCATGGCGCGATCGGTTTTCTGGCGGCCTTGGCGAATCTGACCGCGCCGACGGCCACTCCCTTGATGCTCGTCTTCGTCGGAGTGAGCACCTTGCGTTGGATGTGGGGATGGATCGTCGGGCATTTCGCCCCTGGAGGCGGAACCACGCTGTGGGTGCGTCGCAATCACTGGCTGGGGCTGCTTCTTCTGGGTGTCTGCCATGTGATCACCGTGGGACCGATGATGTCCTTCGCGCAGCAAAAGCTGGGGGACGCGACGCCATTTCACTGGCGCTGGTTTGAAAATTCCGACGAGATGCGCGCCTGGACGAGAACTCATCAGACTCCGGACGTGCTGCGGGCCGTTCCTGAAGAAAAGGTGCCGTCGATCGAGAACTATCGTGCCACCCACACCACTGAGGAGATCCGCGGACGGCTGAAAAGCGGGGCTTTCGCCTTGGTGAAGGAGGTTCTTGGCTTCGACTGGAGCCGGGGCTGCTCACGCGGCAGCTTTGCTGCGGCATTTGGAGGACTTTTAGTCTTGCTCGTGTTGGTGCTGTTGTTCATGGCTCCGCGTGCCCATCATGCTGGTCAGGCATTGCATCCGGAGACCGCGCCGATCGTGCTGTTTACCGTCCTGGCACTCGTCGTGTGCACGTTTGACTTTGGCTGGGACATGCCCGTGCTGGACTCTGGCAGCCGGCCGCTGGCGATCTATGGTCCGTTCATTCTCAGCCTCGTCTGGGCCTGCGAGGCGCTGATTCACCGCGTGCGCCGCCGTCAGATGCGGCTGCCCGTTCTGTTCCTCTATGAACTGACGTTGTGGCTGCTTTGTGCAGCGGCCGCATGGTGGCTGATCGCGTTCTTGCAGCCGACCTCTTCCACGGCTTGAATGCGCGCCCGCCTCATGGCCGCCCCCAAATACCGCTTCATCCTCTGTTTCGACTTCGATGGCACGCTCATTCATCCGGAGAGCGATCCCGTCTATCATCCAGGATTCGGGCAGATGATCCGCGAGTTGCGGAACCAGGGGGCCGCGTGGGTGATCAACACCGGCCGCAGTCTGGGCCAGACAGTCCAGGGCCTCGCCCAGCACGGCATTTTCAGCGAACCTGATTTCATCATCGCCCAGGAGTGCGACATCTATAAACCCGGCTTTTTCAGCCGCTGGACCGATTTCGGAAAGTGGAACCGCCTGGCCCGCAAAGCCCAGGAGCGATTCGTCAAGGATCACCAGGCATCCTTGCAGGCGATCCGCCAGTTTGTGGAGGAAAACACCAACGCCTCCTTCATCCAGGGTGATTCCAGCGAGTACGGCATCGTCGGCACCAGCGATGCGGAGATGGACCTGATTTGCGCCCACATTGATGCGCACACACAGCAGTTCCCGGACATCGGCTACCATCGCAACAGCATCTACCTGCGTTTTTCGCACAGCGGCTACAGCAAGGGCACGGCCCTGAGCGAACTGGCCCGTCTCCTCGGCCTCGACGCGGCAGCCTGTTTTGCCGCAGGGGACAATTATAACGACCTCAGCATGCTCGACCCCCGTCATGCCCATATGATCGCCTGTCCGGGCAATGCGCTCGATCCGATCAAGCAGATCGTCCATTCAAGGGGCGGATTCATCGCCACCCGCTTCGCCAGCGAGGGCATGATGGAGGCCCTGACGCACTATTTTGGCGGTTCCCGGCCTGTTGCGACCTGAATTCGCGAAGTTTTCCTTGCCGAAGCGGGGTGTCTGTGGAAATCTCCGCGCCCCTCGTCCCGGACCAGGGACAAACTCCTCACTTTTCAGGTTATGGCATACGCAATCATCAAGACTGGTGGCAAACAATACAAAGTCTCCGTCGGCGACAAGCTCGACGTGGAGAAGCTCGTGGTCGCCGAGGGCGATACCGCCACTTTCGACGAAGTTCTCGCCGCCGGCGAAGGCAACAGCCTCAAAGTCGGTGCGCCGACCGTCGCTGGAGCCAGTGTCACCGCCAAGGTGCTCAAGCAGCACAAGGCCGACAAAGCCACCACCTTCAAGTTCCGCAAGCGCAAGGGCTTCCACAAGACACGCGGTCATCGTCAGCCGCTGACCCTCGTGCAAATCACCGCAATCAACGCCTAATCACTCACTTCCTACCCTTATGGCCCATAAAAAAGGACAAGGTTCCGTCAAAAACGGTCGCGACAGCCAGAGCAAGCGTCTCGGCGTGAAGAAATTTGGTGGTGAAGCGGTGATCGCCGGCAACATCATCCTCCGCCAGCGCGGCACGAAGTGGATCACCGGTCGCAACGTCGGCATCGGCAAGGATCACACCATTTTCGCTCTCGTGGACGGCAATGTTCGTTTCGACAAGGACGGTCGTCGTGTGAATGTGGACGCAGCCCCTGCCCTGCAGGCCTGATTCACTGACAAGTTTTTCGAGAAAGGCGCGGATAACCTCCGCGCCTTTTTTGTCTCCCAACATATTTCCTACTTTACACATCGAGAATCGGGTGAATAAATCGCGCCCTGCCCATGAACCCTGATCAAATCGCCGCCCTCAATGATGACGCCAAAGGCAAATCGCCCTCGGAAATCATCGAAATCGCCCTCGCGCATGCCGATGGTCAGGCGGTCGTGACCACGAATTTTCGCCCTTACGAGGCGGTGATCCTGCATCTGGTCACGCAGGCCGCCGCGGACACGCCGGTGCTCTGGATCGATCACGGCACGAATCTGCCAGAGACCTACCGTTTTGCCGAAAAGTGCCGCGCCCAGCTCACGCTGAATTTGAAGCCCTACTTGCCGCTCATGACCGCCGCCCACTGGCTGGCGTTGAATGGCGGCCAGGTGCCGATGCCGGACGAAGTGGAGCGCGTGGAGTCCTTCAGCCGCATCATGAAGCTGGAGCCCTTCGAGCGCGGCATGCGCGAGCTCGCCCCGAAAGTGTGGATCACCGCGCTGCGTCGTGAACAAAACCCGCAGCGTGCCGCCACGCTCGCGCCGTTCATGTGGGACGCGAAGTTCAACTGCCTCAAGGTGAACCCCATCCTCGACTGGACGCCTGTCGAAATGGACGCCTACCTCCTCGAGCACGCGCTGCCGAACGAGCGCACCTACTACGATCCGGCCAAGGGCGATGAAAAACACGAGTGCGGCCTGCACGCGAAGCTCGTCACCGACAAAGCGTAAGCGCCCATGGATTTCCTCACTCCAGAGTTCGGCCTTTACGTCGCCGCCGGTTTCGTCGCTCAATTGATCGATGGAGCGCTCGGCATGGCCTACGGCGTCAGCGCGTCGTCGCTGCTCATGGCCTTCGGCGTGCCGCCAGCGGCCACGAGTGCTACCGTGCATGCCGCGGAGTGTTTCACGACCGGTGCCTCGGCCATCTCGCATCACGCGTTTGGCAATGTGGACCGCTTTCTGTTTCGCCGGCTGCTCATCCCGGCCGTTTTGGGCGCGATCATCGGCGCGTATGCGCTTTCCGCCTTCGATGGCGATGTGCTGAAGCCGTATGTCAGCGGTTATTTGATCATCATGGGCCTCGTCATCATCGCGAAGGCCTTCTTCCGCGTGCCGCCGAAGAATGTGACCACGCATCTCACGCCGCTCGGCTTCTTCGGCGCGCTGGTCGATGCGATGGGTGGTGGCGGTTGGGGACCAATTGTCGCCTCAAACCTCATTGTGCGTGGCAACGACGTGCGCATCACCGTCGGCAGCGTGAATGCGGTCGAGTTTTTCGTCACGCTCGCCGCCAGCATCACCTTCCTGCTCACCATCGGTCTCACGCATTGGAGCATCATCCTCGGCCTCGCGCTCGGCGGTGTCATCGCCGCCCCGCTCGGTGCCTGGGCCGCCAAACGCATCCCGCACAAGCCTTTCATGATCCTCGTCGGTGTCCTCGTCACCGTCGTCAGCGCCCGCAACCTCCTCAAAGCCTTCTCCGTCATCTGACCTCTGACTTCTCACATCTGACTTCTGACTCTCCGATCTCCGCCTTATGTCCGCCATCACGCATCTCCAGTTCCTCGAAAGCGAGGCCATCTACATCCTCCGCGAAACCGCCGCGCAGTTTGAAAAGCCCGCGCTGCTGTTCTCCGGCGGCAAAGACAGCATCGTGATGGCCTGGCTCGCTCGGAAGGCGTTTTATCCGTCTCGTTTGCCCTTCAAGCTGCTGCACGTCGATACCGGCCACAACTTCCCCGAGGCCATGACCTACCGCGACTGGTTCGTGCAGGAAATCGGCGCGGATCTCGTCGTCGGCAGCGTGCAGAAGTCCATCGACGACGGCCGCGTGCAGGAAGAAAAAGGCCACAACGCTTCCCGCAACAAGCTGCAAACCGTCACGCTGCTCGACACCATCGAGGAGCATCAATTCGACGCCTGCCTCGGCGGCGGTCGCCGCGATGAAGAGAAGGCCCGCGCGAAAGAGCGCTTCTTCTCCCACCGCAACGAATTCGGCCAGTGGGACCCGAAGAACCAGCGCCCCGAGCTCTGGAACATCTTCAACGGCCGCAAACACTTCGGCGAGCACTTCCGCGTCTTCCCGCTCTCGAATTGGACTGAGATGGACATCTGGCAGTACATCCGCCAGGAAAACATCCCGCTCCCCAGCCTCTACTTCAGCCACAAGCGCCAGATCATCGAGCGTCACGGCCAGCTCCTCGCCGTCGGGCTCAATGACGAGCGCGGCAACCCGATCATTCCCCTGCTCGACGAGGAAAAGCCCCGCGTGAAAGAGATGGTCATCCGCTTCCGCACCGTCGGCGACGCCTCCTGCACTGGCGCCGTCGAATCCACCGCCAGCACCATCGACGACATCGTCGCCGAAGTCGCCGCCGCCCGCCAGACCGAGCGCGGCACCCGCGCCGACGACAAACGCAGCGAAACGGCCATGGAGGACCGCAAGAAGGAAGGGTACTTCTAGAATCTTGGATATGGATACTCCACTCCGCGTCATTAAAGTTATACAAGAGTTGCGTTCTCGTATCGAAGCTGCGCTCAAGGAACTGCTTGAGAGCAAGCAGTTGTATCAATCTGTCACGGTTCACACAGCTGATTTGGCAGAACCAGTTTTAGCACAAAACGACAGTGTTGTTGAGCTCATGAGTCCAGCGGGTCCGATTGTGAGAGCCCGGTATTTGAACGAGACCGAACGGAAAGCACCAACGCGGGTTGTGAAGAAAATACTGGATTCGAGTTGGGTTCTTGTGGTTGAACAACCTGCCCCGACCAAGCCACAGCGTCCTCAATATCCCATCGAGTCCGATAAGGAACCAATCTGTTTTCTCCCAAGAATCGTTAGGTCTTGTGTTAAGTGCGATAGCGTTACTGCCCATCTCCCCGGATACTTCGGTGCATCCATCACTGAGCCTCTAATTGCATTAGATCTGGGGATGACTTCGTCTAAAAACCGGATTCAGGTATTCTCGTTTTCTTATCAATGCCAAGTCTGTCGGGAAGAACCGAATGTCTTTCTGGTTCGCCGACAAGGCGCAAAATTGACCTTGGTTGGCCGAAGCATTTTTGAAAAGATTAGTGTTCCAAAGTTTGTGCCGGAGGCATTACGAAGTCTTTTTTCGGAAGCGCTTGTAGCATCAATGGCTGGTAAGTTTCTTCCAGCTTGCCTATACCTCAGACTGGTAATCGAGCATCATATGAGAGCTTCTGTGGATGTTGCTCGGTTGCCGAACAAGCCAACGGGAGATGAGCTGGCAGATGAGTACTCCAAAGTGCTGCACTCAGAGTTCCCGCGCTCTCTCTGCAGCTTCAAAACAATCTATTCGGATCTGAGCCAGGTCATTCACGAGGGACGTGAGGATGCTGATGTTTTCAAAAAATCTGTGGATGGTATTTCACTCCATTTTGATCAGTTGAGGCTCTTGCCGCTGAGCGATTGGAGAGCTCTGGCAATCGAGGCCTCCGCTCAGCAACCATCTTCTCTAGAATCAACCACCAAACCCGCTAGTCGTCGGCGCAAATAACTTCATGGACCTCCTCGTCAATCCCACCGAATCCTCTCTTCTTCGCTTCACGACCGCAGGCTCCGTCGATGACGGCAAGAGCACGCTCATCGGACGCTTGCTGTATGATTCCAAATCCATCTTCGAAGACCAGCTCCTCGCTGTCGAAGAATCCTCGAAGCGACGCGGCGATGCGCACGTGAATCTCGCGTTGCTCACCGACGGTCTTCGCGCCGAACGTGAGCAGGGCATCACCATCGACGTCGCGTATCGCTACTTCGCCACGCCGAAGCGCAAATTCATCATTGCCGACACGCCGGGGCACATTCAATACACGCGCAACATGGTCACTGGCGCGTCCACGGCCGATCTGGCGATCATCTTGATCGACGCCCGTCTCGGCGTCATCGAGCAGACGATGCGTCACACCTACCTCGCCAGCTTGCTGCGCATCGGACACATCGTGCTCGCCGTGAACAAGATGGACCTCGTGAACTTCGACCAGGCCGTCTATGACAAGATCGTCGCTGACTACATGAAGTTCGCCAGCGGCCTCGAAAACCTGCCCAACGTCACGCCGATCCCGATGAGCGCCCTGAATGGCGACAACGTGGTCGAGAAATCCGACGCCACACCTTGGTACACCGGCCCGTCTTTGCTCCAGCACCTCGAAACCGTCCAAGTGCACACCGAGACCGCCGCTGATGCGGCCCGTTTCCCCGTGCAGTGGGTCATCCGCCCCATCTCCGACCGCAACGACGCCAAACTCGGCAATCTGCACGACTACCGCGGCTTCGCCGGCCGCATGGCCAGCGGCACCTTCCGCGTGGGCGATGACGTGCTCGTCTATCCGTCCGAGATGAAGACGAAGATCACCGGCATCCACACCTTCGAAGGCCCGCAGCCCGAGGCCATCCCGCAGCTCAGCTACAGCATCACCGTCGCTGATGAGATCGACACCTCCCGCGGCGGCATGATCGTGAAGTCCAATGAACCCGTGCAGACCGCGCAGGAGTTCGACGCCATGATCTGCTGGTTCGCCGACAAAAAGACCCTCAAGCCCCGCGGCCGCTTCCATCTCCGCCACACCACGAACGACGTCCGCGCCGTCGTCACCGAGGTGCATTACAAGGTGAACATCAGCACCCTCGAAAAGAGCGCCGAGAGCAAGGAGTTCGCCCTCAACGACATCGGCTGCATTCGCGTGCGTTGCGCCACGCCGATTTTCTTCGACGCCTATTCGCAGAATCGCACGACTGGCAGCTTCGTACTCGTCGATGAACAGACGAACAACACCGTCGCCGCCGGCATGATCATGAAGTCCCTTGGAAACCCCGACGATTTCGAGGACGCCGGTTCCGCGATTTGAGGACTTAGAGTTGCTCAATCACCCTGCCGTTCTTCGTGCGGCAGGGGACTCGGAGGTGGTCCAGCCAGATGGGCAGCCAGACGTTGATCAGGAGCTTCCGCGCCTCATTCAGGTCATCAAAGACCGCGCTGGCCCACTTGCCTTCCCGTTCCTGGAAATACATTTCCCAGGTTTTGCCCAGGGTGATGAAATAGGTGCCGTCGCGCGAGCCGGGCTCTGTCCGGTAGCCCGGGAGTTGTTCCGGCTGCAGGCCTTGCGTGGCCAGGCTGGCCTCGATGTCGGCACGACTCAGAGTGAAGACCCGGTCCACCGCCTCCTGGCAGCGTTCCGTGTTGCCTGGTTCATTGGTGTCACGCCAGTCGGAGGGAAGACCGAGGTGCTGGAGAGCAAACGCGGCCACATCAGCGTCCGATTGCAGCACCTGCATTTGTTCAGCGATGGAAAGCGGTGAGCTCATGCCCTCATGGTTCACGAGTTCGCACCGCCTTCAAGCAAAGCGTCGTGGATCTGGCAGACCGGGAATCGGGAACAGACGAAACGGATCTGCGAGATGCGGTTGTTTGGATCAGTCTCACTTCAGCAGCAAAGCGGCGCTGACCTCGCCATTCTCACCAGCAGTGAAGGTGCGGCGTTCGCGACCGGCTTCATGAACGATGATGAGGACCTTGTTCCAACCAGGGGTGGGATCAGCGCCCAGCCACGGCGGGTTCGCGTAAAAGCGGGCACCCGGTTCGGCGAGCAACGACTTCACTCGGTCCGTCACCTCCGTAAAGGCCGTGCCGGAGCCATAGACGGCGGAGACTAGTTTCACAGGCATGCGGTCCGGCTGCGGCGCTGGCTTGCCATTGGGCAGCAGCTTGATGAATGACGCCCCGCCGATGCCGAGGGAGAGTGACTTCGTGTTCCAGAGGTTTTCAAACTTCGCCAGATCGCACACGCCGGTCAGTTCGATCAGATCACCCTCCCGCAGCGTCGCCAGCTTCGGCAGCATGTCGCCGGCCATCCACTGGCTGGCGAAAAGGCGGATGTGGTAGCCCTCATCGGCCGGCAGATCGCCCCACACGACGAAGCGCCCCCAGAAATCGACCCCGCGCACCTTCAGGCGCATCTTCGCGGGCCGCATTGCATCGACGAGCTTCTTCTTGAGAAGGCCGTTCGCCACCTCCTTCTCCGCATCCGTCCAGTTTCGGGCGTTTTCGGGCTCCAGTTCCTTCGGGATCGCCGCCAGGAAGTCGCGATACGTGCGCAGCGGCCGGGGCTGCTTGGTCTTCGTGGGCGGGATTGGGTCTGCCGCGTTCAGGAGACATGCCGAGGCAAAGGAAAGCAGGAGGAGAAAGGGTGTCGGATTCATGAGCGGCGGAAAGTGTCGGGATTCGAAGGATGATGGCTGCTGCCGACAGTTCCACTGCCGGCACGGTTGTTGGTAAAATGGCTGTCAAGACACCGCAGTTGGACGCACACGGGATGAAGGCCCCGTCTCAGGGGCCGGGCTTTGACGACTCTGCGGACACATGCCGCCATAGCGCCGCTCCCAGCACCAGCGCGGTGCTGCCCAGCAGCGCAGGCCACAGCAGAAACGTCCAGTCCGGGCACAGGGCGAAGACCAGCAGCGGATTCGAGCCTGCCGGCGGGTGCACGGTTCGCGAGCCCAGCATCACCAGGATGCTGAGGCCCACGCTCAGGCCCAGGGACCAGGCGTGATCTCCCAAGACATGCAGGCAGAGCAGCCCGATCGCCGTGCACAGCACATGCGCGCCGATCACGCGCCCCGGTTTGCTGAAACCAGATTCTGGAAAGCCAAAAACGATCACCGCCGACGAGCCGAACGAGCCCATCAGCAGCGGCCATGCCGTGGATTTTGTGGCTGCCAGCAGGCCGACCACCACCGCGCCGCCTGCGCCTGCGGCGAAGGCTTGTTTCCAGCGTTTTGGGCGGCTCGAGGGGCGGTGTGACATCGGCGGCGTTGGTTAACGTGGATCCATGCCAGTGCATGCTGAAAATGTGGCGGGCAAAACACCAGTTCCAGCCTGCTAGAAGCCGAATTGTTGCACCGTTGATGCAACTTCCAATTCAACCAGACCGAACCATCCTGCGCCGACGTTTCGTGCCGCTGTATCCCGCTTCCTTCCCCACACCATGTTCTTCCAGGTTCTGCACCGCTGGCTCGGCATTGAAATCGTTGAAGTCAGCCTCGCCGAACGGGTCGTCTCAGGAGCGGGCGCCACGCTGGCGATGCTTCTGCTGACGGGGATCTCATTCTGGGCGCTGCCGGCCTTGGGGGCGCTGGCGGTGATCGCCTCCATGGGGGCCAGCGCCGTGCTGCTCTTTGCAGTGCCGCATGGGCCGCTCTCCCAGCCGTGGCCGGTCATCGCGGGGCATGGTTTCTCCGCCTTCATCGGTGTTTTGTGCGCCCGGTGGGTGCCGCATCCAGTGCTGGCGGCGGCCTGCGCTGTGGGGCTGTCGATCGTCGTGATGCAGCAGGCGAAGTGCATCCATCCACCCGGCGGGGCCACGGCCTTCATGGCGGTGATGGGCGGAACGGCCATCCATCAGCTCGGTTACGCGTTTGTCCTGGTGCCGGTGCTGCTGAACGCGCTGGGCATGGTGCTGCTGGCCGTGGGCATCAACTTCGCCTTCCACTGGCGGCGCTATCCCGCCGCGCTGAAACCGCCCGCCTCTCCTGCCGCTCCGGTGGAAAAAGCCGTCAGCCCGGAGGAACATGCGCGGGTGCTGGCGGCAGTGCGGTCGCTGGATTCGTTCGTCGATGTGAGCGAGGAAGACCTGCTGCGCCTGGTGGCGCTGCTGCAAAAGCAGCCGGCGCGTCACTGATCTGGGCGTCCCCTGGAGCCACGGAGGGAGCCCTCGAAGCCATGGAGGGAGCCCTCGGAGCCACGGAGGGAGCCCTCGAAGCCACGGAGGGAGCCCTCGAAGCCATGGAGGGAGCCCTCGAAGCCACGGAGGGAGCCCTCGAAGCCACGGAGGGAGCCCTCGAAGCCACGGAGGG